>NZ_BAAGRA010000006.1:0-76753 GCF_054783195.1 Hymenobacter coalescens
TGGGTGCTCTGGGCCAACATCGCTCTTTGTCTAAATCGTATTACCTAATCCCCAACACGCTCTTATACCTTCACCGTAAGCCTTAAGTGGGTGCTTTATTGCCGTCAGGTCTTTGGGGTAAGAGGAGAATAGACTCCAGAGAACAACTGAATCTGGAGGTGGGTCTGCGGCAGTGTAGTCATCCGTGATTGTATGAAAATGCCCGCGGCGCTGCTGAATTGGCAGCGCCGCGGGCAACACCAGGACAGCTACCGCTGCTTAAGGCTTCTTTTTCAGGGGCGCGTTTAGCAGCGGCTGCCGCCGGCCAAGGTACCAGACTACGCCCACGCGTCCTGCCCAGTAAAAATCGTTGTACTTACCCTGGACGACCTGATCCAGCTTATCGGAGAGGTAATAGTGGTTGTCGACGAGTAGCTGCACGCCCAGGCGGTCGGTGGGAAGGTATTCTACGCCGGCACCGGCCAGCACGTGCGGAAACACTTCTCCCCCACCCGCTACGCTGCGGCTGCGGCTGGTAATCCCGCCGCCCGCCAGTACGAAAGGCGTAAGCCGCTCCTGCGGAAACAGCCGCAGGTGCATAGCTGCTTCCGCGTAGTTAAACGTCTCACGGTAAAAATCGCCGGCGGCCAGGGTACTGCGGCCCAGGTTCACGGCGCCGGCCAGGCGGCCGTTGCCCCCGTAGCGCAGCGTCAGTTCGGCGCCGGGCTGCAGCTGCGGGTTACGAAAGTCGCCGCCGTAACGCAGGGCCGCCGCGCTCAGGCCCAGGCCAAAGTTGCTGCGTCGTTCACGCAGGGAGCGTCCTAGTACGTCAGTCGTGGCGTTTTCGTCTTTCTCCGCTAGGTACTGCACCACCGCCCGGCCTTTGCGGTCGGCAGGGTTGCGCGGTACCCACAGGCCGTCCATCATGCCTTCGATGATGAGGGCCTGCACCGATTTTTCGATGGCCTCCTTCACCGCCATTTCGGTGGGTTCATTGTAAGTAAACCCCGTCTCCGTTTCGAGCAGGCGCTTGAAGCTCACGAAGCGGAACAGGCTGGCATCTACCTGCTGCGACAGAATGGTTTTGGTGGTGTACACCGTCTTCAGGATCTGCCCGTTGCTGGTGCTGATGGCCCGCAGGTACACCGTTACCCGGTCTTGGCGGTACTGCCCAGAAGCACCCGCGCCGAAGTACCGCAACCCGGCCCCGCCGGTGAGCATGTTGGCATCGTAGGAAATGATGCCGCCTTCCAGAATCACGCCCGCAAACAGCAGCGGCGGCAGCGGCGGCTCTTTCTGGCCGCTGGCCTCGGAAAATTCGGCCCGGCTGCTGCGGATGATTTTCCGCTCGTTGAGCAGGTTGCCCAAGTTTTCACGCTCAATCGGCTCAAACCAGCGCGAGTCCTCCAAGGCCCGCAGCAGGATGCTGGTGGCGCCCTGGGTAATGGCCGTGGAGAAGCTAGAGCCGTTGGCCGTGGGCTTGTACTGCCCGGTCTGATCCCGAAACTTATACACGGCCACCACCACCGGCTCCTGGGGGGCGGGCAGGCTGCGCAGCGTTTCGCTGGCCCTTACTTCGGCCCCCAGGCGTGCACGCTCGGTGGTGAACGGTTGGTGAAAATACGGCGCACAGCCAGCCGCTGCGCCCAGCAGCAGCCAAGCCGCGGCGCGGGCAATGCAAACGATGATACGCATGGTGGAGAAACGCAAAACCCGACTGAGGAGCCGTGGCGGGCTCCTCAGTCGGGCACGAGGTTAGAAGAAGGGAATGACGATGGTCGTTTGATTGCCGGTGCCCGAGTCGGTGATTTGTACCGAAATGCCCGTGCCGGTAGGCGTCACGTTGAGCTGGTAGGCGCCGATGTTGTAAGTGCCTTCCTTGATGCCGCCTTCGCCGAACTGCGTACTGATGAGCTGCCGCGACAGCTGCCCGAGAATCTGCTGATTCAAGCTTTGCTCAAATTCCTTCAGCGGGTCGCGCTCGAAGCCCGTTTTGGCACCTTCGTCCTCGATGGTGTTCTGGGCCTGCGCCGAGCTCAGCAGCCAGGAATAGTTGAAGGTGTTGCCGCCTCCAAAAGATGGATTTTTGGGTTCGTACACAAGGTCCTGGGCTTTGCCCTGGTGCCGGGCGCCCAGCAGCAACAGGCCCAGCAGCAAGGCCACCCGAATGAGTAGACTGGATTTCATAATGCGTGGAGAAAAAAGGTGGAGAAGGCATCAAAACAGGCCGGTGCCGGACTGGTCCGCGCCGTCGAGCTGGTTTTTCACGGTCTGCGAGCGAATCAGGAAATCCTGCGCAACGGCTACCGCTTCCTGAGCAGCGGCTTCTACCACGTCGAACTTGGGCTGCAGAGGCATTTCCAGCAGTTCCGTATCGTTGACCTCCAGCGCCACCAGCGTGGCCGTACCGCGGGCGGGCCGCTCGCGCAGCACCACCGTGAAGTCAGAAGTGCCCGGCGGAGCTTCCCAGTGAGTGTAGAAGACGTCGTAGAAGTCGTGGCCCACTTTGGTAATGGTCTGGTCCACAATCAGGCCTTCGATTTCGGTCGGCCGCAGCTTGCGCGTTTGCACTGAATCGGGCCGCAAAACCCGCCGCAGAACTTCCTCCAGCTGCTTCGCCGACACGCGCTGCTCTTTGGGAGGGGCCGTTTCATACGACCGGGCCGGTGCAGGCTGAGAAGCCGCGGAGCCAGGTTTGCCAGGCGTTTGCGCCGCCGTATCGAGGTGCAGCAGGAGCAGCAGGAAACACCCGAGCGCAATCATCCAGGGCCGCCACCACAATACCGGTGGTGGCGGGGGAACAGGTTTGGCTGTCCGTCGCATAATGGTGGAAAAAAGGCGCGCGGAGGCTGTGGCGTTGGCTTGAACCGCACGCGTGGAAAGATTGATTCGCAGGGAGCAGCCGCCTAGTTGCCCGGAGCCCCTGTATCAACCAAATGTAATTATATGAAAGTATTATCCAATGAAAATGGAATAAAATATCACACTTCTTTTTAATTATATTGCTTATCCAATAATATTGACCGATGCAGAGTCTCTCACCACTCAGCTTAGCTGTTCAATCAAAACTTTAAGCGGAGCAATAGGCCGTTTCATAATGTCTCTACCAAGCATACCGGACCAAGACGGCCCCAAATCAACCTCTGCCCCTCCTCAGGCCATCTGCCTAGTAGCTATGCGGCCTGCAGCACCGCCCCTACCGGAGCCGGTCCAAGTCCGGCCCCGCACACCACCTAAAGCTTCACGGCACCGGACAGTCCAGCAGCTGAGGCGCTACTCCCAGAGTGGATAATGCTCGAGGTCGACCTCCTGGCCAAAAAAGAGCCGGGTGCTTTCTTCAAACGAGGGCGTAAAATCCGAGACGTAAAAGTGGTGCTGGGGCGCACGCTCCGCAACCGGGGCGGCCAGGCCGTGGGCGGCCAGCTGTTCCCGCAGCGCTTCGGCCACGATGTGCGACGGGTCGAGCACGTCAACCTGCCCCCTGTAATAATCCGCAATCTGCTCCCGGATCAGCGGATAATGGGTGCAGGCCAGTACCAACGCGTCGATGCCGGCCAATGCCGGGTCAGAGAGGTAGGTGTTGATGACGCTCTGGCTCACCTCACCGCGGACGAAGCCTTCTTCTACCATGGGTGCCAGCAAGGGCGTGGCCAGCGCGTGCAGGTTGATGCCGCGGTCCAGCGCGTCGAGCTTCTTGCGGTACACGTTGGAGCCTACTGTCTGCTTGGTGCCAATCAGGCCAACCTCGCGGCCGGCATAATGCTCGCCGACGTGCCGCACAATGGGGTCGATGACGTTGAGCACCCGCGCCTTGGACCCTACGTATTCGCGCACCAGCTCGTAGGCGGCGGCCGAAGCCGAATTGCAGGCAATGAGGATGACCTTGCAGTGCTGGCGCAACAACAGGTCGCAGATTTTCACGGAGTAAGCCTGAATAGCCGCCGTGCTCTTGTCGCCGTAAGGCAGGTGAGCCGTGTCGCCGAAGTACACCAGTCGCTCCTGGGGCAGCAGGTGGTTCACGGCACGGGCCACGGTGAGGCCACCAATACCGCTGTCGAATACGCCGATGGGGCGCGCGTCGGCGGAGGGAACGGGTGCGGATACGGACATGGGGCCGAAGGTACGGCAAGTGGCGAATACCGAATTCGAGCGGGTGGCCGGCCGCGTGCGGTGACGCTGCTCCCATTGCTGAAGCTACTACCCCGCGCCGGTGCCTGCCGGCCAAAAACGAGTGGGTCTGGCGGGCTCATCAATCCCCGCGCTACCGGATTTCGTCTTGATTTAGTAAGTTGCTAAGCCAACCACTTCCGCTGTCTATGCACCGAAGCGTCATTCTGGAAGAAATAGACCAGGCGCTGGCCCATTACGATTCCACCCACGGCCGGCCGGTCGCCATTGAGCTGGGCGAGCGGAAATACACCCAGCTCATCCTCGACGTAGCGGGCCTACACGCCGACGGCGGCGACCTGACCACCAACACCGGCCGGCCGCTGGCCTACCGCGGTCTGGAAATTCTGCGCGACGACGTGCACCGCGACCGGGTGCGGGTGATTTGAGTTCCTGCCTTTACAGGCTTGCCCTGCGGAGACTAAATAACGCTTTAAGTCTGGCCATTCGCTTAAAGTTTGTGAGTGCATAGTAGGGCGAAGGAAAGCCGCCTCGTGTCAGGGTAAACAGGTTGGCAAATAAACCATCCGGTATTATCAAAATGTACAGGCGGTTGCTCCTGGTGTCCGCGGAAATCCATAGCTCGTGCGTTTCCTGGTGCAGGGTCCAATGTGGAATTGCTCCCTGCGCCACAGTAGTAGCGCACGTTTGGTCATGGAATTACCTAGGCGCGTAAGCCGGTGCATTACACGTAAAGTTGCGGCCGCACCAAACCCCAAAGGCTCCCAGTGCTACCACCGTTGCCAGGAGGTTCAGTTTTAGATGCCCCATTGGGATGCGTAGCAGGATTAGGGCTGCCCCCGCAGAAGCAGGATTAGCACAACTGGATACCATAAGTATTCCAGTACCAACCCCAATGACCACCGGCGGAGCAGGGAACCTGGCTTAATGCTTTTGCCGAAATCTATTCGCATTAAGAACGCGGTGGTTCAGAGCCTACGGCTGCTAGTTACGTCAGCCGCTGTATTCTAGCTTTAGGCTGCCGTACCTTTGCAGCTATGAATCTGCTTTCTGGCGAAAATCTCTCTAAAAATTACGCGGACCGCTGGCTGTTCCGCGACCTGGCCTTTGGGCTACAACAAGGGCAGCTCGTGGCGCTGGTTGGTATCAACGGGGCCGGCAAAACTACCCTGCTGCGCATCCTGGCCGGCCTAGAGCAGCCTGATACGGGCCTGGTGAGCGTACGCAAGGGCATTCGGGTGGCTTTCCTGGGCCAGCAGCCGCAGTTCGACGAGGAGCTGACGGTGGAGCAAACCATCTTTGCCTCGCAAAACGACACCCTGGCCGCCATCCGCGACTACGAGCACGTGGTGAACGACCCCGACCACAAGTCCGCGGACTTGCAGCGGGTCATGGAGCAGATGGACGCGCTCAACGCCTGGGACTACGAGGCGCAGGTCAAGCAGATTCTGGGCCGCTTGGGCATTCTGGGGCCGCTGCTGGAGCGGCAGGTGCGGCACCTGTCGGGCGGGCAGCGCAAGCGCGTGGCCCTGGCGCGGGTGCTCATCGAGGAGCCCGAGGTGCTGATTCTGGACGAGCCCACCAACCACTTGGACCTGGACACCATTGAGTGGCTGGAAAACCGGCTGGCCTCCCCCACCCTCACGCTGCTGATGGTTACCCACGACCGGTACTTCCTCGACAAGGTGGCCAACGAAATCGTGGAACTGGACCAGGGCCGCGTGCACCGCTACCAGGGCAACTACTCCTACTTCGTGGAGAAAAAGGCCGAGCGGGAGCAGATGGAAGTGGCCGAAGTGGAAAAAGCCCGCAACCTGCTGCGCAAGGAGCTGGAGTGGATGCGCCGCCAGCCCCAAGCCCGCGGTACCAAGCAGAAGGCCCGCATCGACGCCTTCTACGAAACGCAGGAAAAGGCCAAAACCAAGATTGGTGGCCCGCAGCTGGAGCTATCGGTGAAAACCACCCGGCAGGGCGGCAAAATCATCGAGGTAGAGCACCTGCACAAGCAGTTCGGCGACAAGGTGGTGCTCGACGACTTCAGCTACGTGTTCAAGAAAAAGGACCGCATTGGCCTGATCGGGCCGAACGGGGCCGGCAAGTCCACCTTGCTGAACATGCTCACCGGCAAGCTGCAGCCCGACTCCGGCACCGTGGACGCGGGCCAGACCACCGTGTTCGGCTACTACACGCAGTCGGAGCTGGAGTTCGACGAGTCGCAGCGCGTCATCGACATTGTGAAGGAAGTGGCCGAAGTGGTGGAAATGGCCAACGGCGACGTGGTCACGGCCTCGCAGTTTCTGCAGCACTTCCAGTTTCCGCCGGCCCAGCAGTACACGCTGGTAAGCAAGCTCAGCGGGGGCGAAAAGCGCCGCCTGCAGCTGCTGCGCGTGCTCATCAAGAATCCGAACTTCCTGATCCTCGACGAGCCCACAAATGACCTGGACATCATCACGCTCAACATTCTGGAGGACTTCCTGCTGAATTTCTCCGGCTGCCTGCTCATCGTGTCGCACGACCGGTACTTCATGGATGCGCTGGTAGAGCACGTGTTCGTGCTGGAGCCGGGCGGACAGATCCGGCAGTTCCCCGGCAACTACACCGACTACCGCGAGTGGCAGAAGGAGCACGAATCGGAGGAGTACGCCCGCGAGCAGGCGCGCACGGCCAAAGCCGCGGCCGGCGTGGCCCCTTCGGCCGAAACCAAAGCCGCTCCGGCGGCCCCGGCCGCACCGAAGCGCAAACTCAGCTTCGCGGAGAAAAAGGAGTACGAAACGCTGGAAAAGGACATTGAGCGCCTCGAAGCCCAGAAGCAGCAGTTCATCGAAAAGCTGAATTCGGGCAACGGCTCGCACAAGGAGCTGGCCGATTGGGCCGCCGACCTCAAGCGCACCGACGCCGAGCTGGACAGCAAGAGCGAGCGGTGGCTGGAGCTGGCCGAGTTCATCTAATCTCCACGGCGACTTCGCCAGCGACATTTATGCAGCCCTCGGGCCTCGGTTAGCGTCCGCGCAGGCGAGGTTCGAGGGCTTTTTGCGGGGCAGCGGTGCCGTGACGGCGTGCGGAGCCGTATGGACCCGACCAGAGCTTCGGCAAGCGCAACAACTTGGCCGCAGAACGCTTTTACAGCGTGGAAATGAATCGGCGCATTTTCAGTTACGGAAGCCAGGAGCTCATGCAGCTCCTTTGCTTGGCCCGCGTCCATGGCTGAAGTTCGTGATTCCCTTACCTTTCGCTTGCCGCCTGCGGCATTTCCCAACCCCCTCTTCTTTTCCAAACCCCATGAAAAACACCCGCATCTTCCGTCTATTTCTCGCCCTGCTCGTCGGGGTGCTCTGGTCGGTAGCCAGCCAGGCCCAGGACGCCGCCAAGCCCAGCCCGGCCGCCACTGCCACCGGCAAGGCCGGCAAAGCCAACGTCACCGTGAAGTACAGCAGCCCCGCCGTGAAGGGCCGCAAGATCTGGGGCGAGCTGGTGCCCTACGGCCAAGTGTGGCGCGCCGGCGCCAACGAAGCCACCACGGTTACCTTCGACCAACCGGTGACAGTAGAGGGCAAGGCCCTGCCCGCCGGCACGTACGCGTTCTTCGTCATTCCCACGGAGCAGCAGTGGACGGTGGTATTCAACAAAACGCCCAACCAGTGGGGCGCTTACAAGTACGACGAGAAGCAGGACGCGCTGCGCGTAACGGCTACGCCGCGCAAAGCATCCTCGATGAACGAGCGGCTGACCTACGCCGTGACCAGCCCCGGCCTGGTGCTGCGCTGGGAAAACATGGAACTGCCCGTTGCCATTAAGTAAGGTTCTTGCCCGTATAAAAAAGGCCCGCTGGAATCATCCGGCGGGCCTTTTTTGTAGCGCAACAGCTGCAGTCAGCGGTGCCTAGGAGCCCTGCTTGACAGCTGCGACTTCCGTGCCGGCCGGTCCGGGCATTAGCGCGCAGGGCCGACGGTTTTGGTGGGCGCAGCGGTAGCGGTGGGCAGTTGGCGGCCATCCATGCGGAAGCGCTGCTGGGTAAACTCAGCGGCCAGCTCGCGGCCGGCCACGGGCGTTACCAGCCGCAGCCGCGTAGCTGAATCGGTGTAGCGGCGGAAGCGCACGCGGCCGCGCAGGGCATAGCCCGGATCGAGGGTGGTTTTGCGCAGCAGCTGCTCCTCCAGGGCCTGCGCCTGCTGGCGGGCCGAAACCGCCTGCACGGCGTGGGCAGTTCGCTCCTGCTCGTAGCGGGCCATTTCGGCCTTGTAGTTGGCTTCGCGGGCGTTGCGCTGCTCCTCGGTTTCCTTGCGCTTCTTGCTGCTGAGGTCATCCACCAGGTTGGAAAGCGACGACAGCACTTCCGTGGCCGGCAGGGCCGTGGATTTCTGCTCGTGGTACTGCACCTGCTGCTGCAGGCTCTGGATGTTCTGCTCGGGGTTTTCGGCCTGCACGCGCAAGGGCCCGGCTGCTACGGCTGCCCCGGGCTGCCCGCCGTAGGCATCGAGGTAAAAGGCTTCCGGCGCAACCAGCACCGGCCGGGAGCTGCGGTTGCGGACCGTCACGTCGAACTCCAGCCAGGGCCCGGACGTCGATACCACGCCCAGGCGCACGTCCAGGCTATCGGCCTGGCTGGACACGACTTCCAGCCCATCCTGCCAGCGCCCTTCGCCGCCGGCGGGCTTCACCAGCACGTAGTACGAGGTGGAACAGGCGCCGAGC
The DNA here is from genome assembly GCF_054783195.1 of Hymenobacter coalescens. NCBI lineage: Bacteria > Pseudomonadati > Bacteroidota > Cytophagia > Cytophagales > Hymenobacteraceae > Hymenobacter > Hymenobacter coalescens. The sequence continues at coordinate 8,800 of NZ_BAAGRA010000006.1, forward strand.
AGCACCGCGCAGGCACTGGCGCTCAGCAGGCGGGCAACGGAACGAAGGGTAGAAAGCGGCATACGTGACGAAGCTAGGTGGACACGTAAGAAACGATGATTCTTGCCCGGAAACAAGTGCCAGCCAGCCCAGCCAGCTTCTTCTTTCTGCCCGGCGCCTGCCCCCGTCCGGCGGGCTTAGGGCGTGGGCTGCAACGCCGGCGGCAGCGCGAAAGTCCCGTCGGCAGCGGGGGTGAGCGGAAAGGTGCGCGGAATGGCCCGCAGCGGAATCGGCCCGAATACGTGGGCGAAGAACTGCTGCCGGCTGGCGGCCCACTCGCGCTTGACGGGCACCGCGGCGGCTTGCAGCGCCGGCTCGTCGAGCTCCAGCAGCAGCACGTCACGGCGGCCGAGGTAGTAGCGGTTGGCGGTTTCCACCAGTTGGTGCAGCTCGGAAGTATGAATGAAGCCTTCGGCTTGCAGGTCGGCACTGGCAAAAAAGCCGGTTTGTTGGGCCCGTTGCCAGTCGGCTTGCTCAGCTACGCGGTAAAGCATGGGAATAAATGGTTAAATGGCTGCATGGCCAAATGGGTGGTGGTTCTAACACGTCAGAACGACCAACCATTTGGCCATGCAGCCATTTGGCAATTCTCAACGACTTACGCCTTCCAGAGCTCGTGCTGCTGGCCTTTGCTGGTGTTCAGCACGAAGCGGACGGGGTTGGGCAGCAGCACCAGGCGCACTTTGCCCGGGTACTTCTCCGAATCCACCCACACGCCGTCTTCGGCTGTGGGCTGGGGGTTGGCGGGCAGGTAGGCCGTCGGCAGCAGCACGTCGGTATCGGAGCCCAAGTCGCCGTGTACCTTTTCCAGAGCAGCTTCCAGAAACTCGCCGTACTCCTCGTTGAAGTCGTCTTCGAGGTCGTGCAGCTCTTCTTCCACGTCGTCGTAGCGCGCATCACTGTAGGCGAGCTGGTGCAGTTCGTGTTTCTTGGTGAGGAGGGCCGTCAGGGCCTTGTTCAGGGCGTTGGTATCCATAGGAGTCAGTAAGGCGGCCGGGTTGGGGAAGGTGCGGCGTCCGGAGCAAATTTGGGAAAGAATCAAGAAAATGCCCACGGCGGGCACGAATTAGCCTGAAAGAGTATTTTTACGGCATCTTTCCCCGACAGGCCATTCTTCCACCCAAAACCCACCCACTGCGCATGGAAACCCTTACCCCGGCCGCTGCCGCTGCCTCGCAAACCGCCGATTTTCTGCCCCTGAACGGCACCGACCACCTCGAGTTTTACGTCGGCAACGCCAAGCAGTCGGCCTACTTCTACCAGGCCGCGTTCGGCTTTGAGCTGGTGGCCTACGCCGGTCCCGAAACCGGCGTGCGCGACCGGGCCAGCTACGTGCTGCAGCAAAACAAGATCCGCCTGGTGCTGACCACGTCGCTGCTGCCCGACTCGGAAATCACCCAGCACGTGGCCAAGCACGGCGACGGCGTGAAGGTGATGGCGCTGTGGGTGGACGACGCCCGCAAGAGCTTCGAGGAAACCACCAAGCGCGGCGCCAAGCCTGCCTTTGAGCCCTACACGATTTCGGACGCGCACGGCGAGGTAACCCTGGCCGGCATCTACACCTACGGCGAAACCATCCACACCTTCGTGGAGCGCTCCAAGTACTCGGGGCCCTTCCTGCCGGGCTTCGTGGCCAAGAGCAGCAACGTGCCGCAGGGCAACCCCGTGGGCCTGCACTACGTGGACCACTGCGTGGGCAACGTGGGCTGGGGCCAGATGAACCAGTGGGTAAAGTTCTACGAGGACGTGATGGGCTTTAAGCTGCTCATCACCTTCGACGACGACGACATTTCGACCGAGTACTCGGCCCTGATGTCGAAGGTGGTGTCGAACGGCAACGGCTTCGTGAAGTTTCCCATCAACGAGCCGGCCGAGGGCAAGAAAAAGTCGCAGATCGAGGAGTACCTCGACTTCTACCACGACGCGGGCGTGCAGCACATTGCCATCATCACCCACGACATCCGCTCGACGGTAGCCGAGCTGCGCCGCCGCGGCGTGGAGTTCCTCACCGTGCCCGCTACCTACTACGACGACTTGCTGGAACGCGTGGGCCGCATCGACGAGGAGCTGGAGAGCATCAAGGAGCTGAACCTGCTGGTGGACCGCGACGAGGAGGGCTACCTGCTGCAGATCTTCACCAAGCCGGTGGAGGACCGTCCCACGGTGTTCTTCGAAATCATTCAGCGCAAAGGTGCCAAGAGCTTCGGCAAGGGCAACTTCAAGGCCCTGTTCGAAGCCATCGAGCGGGAGCAGGCCCTGCGCGGCAACCTATAAGCCGCCTTCCGCTGCCCCGAACGGCAGCACCGTTTTCTCGCAACGCCCCGGCCGCCTGGCCGGGGCGTTTTCCGTTTGGGGCCCGGGGTAAGCCTCACACGATCATGTTATTGCTGCGGCGGTATTCGGGGCATTGCTTTGTAAGCTGGCTCCGGCATGCCCGCCGGGTCGTCAACGGGCCCTCAGGGAGCCGCCGGGCCAGCCATTCTTGCCCGATTGGATTCACCCTTATACCCCAGCCCGACATGACCCCATTTCTGCGCAAAGCCGGCCTGCTCGCCCTGTTGGGAACCGGCATCAGTTTCAGTAGCTACGCCCAGCGCGGCGGTAATTTCCTCGGCTTTACCACTGCCGAGAACGACCAGGTTTCGGTTAATCTGGCTGCCCCGACCGGGGCGTTTACGCTCGAAGCTTGGGTGTACTTCAACGGCACCGCGTTTGGCAACGCCGGCTCCTACAGCACCGTGCTGGAATTCGGCAACGACGCCGACTGGTTTGGCGTCAACAGCCTCGGCCAGCTGGAAGTGTACGGCGTACTCGAAGGCGGCACCGTACCGGTGCGCACCTGGACGCACGTGGCCTACACCTGGGACGGCACCACCAGCCGCCTTTACGTCAACGGCACGCAGGTGGCTTCGGCGGTGGATGCGCCCCGGCAGTCCGGCACCAGCCTGGGCATCGGCTACAACTCCGGCGACTCGGGCTGGCAGGGCTACATCGATGAGGTAGCCGTGTGGGCCACCGCCCGCGACGCAGCCGGCATTCAGGCCGACATGAACAACGGCCCCAATCCCGTGGCTTCGGGCCTGCGGGCGTACTACAAGTTTGAAAGCGTAACGAACCAGCAGGTGGCCAATTCGGTAGCGGGCGGGCCGGCCGGCGTGCTCGGCTCCACCCCGGCGGCGGAGACCAACGACCCGATCCTGACCAATCAGCTGGTCAACAGCAACCGCCAGGAACGCGCCGCCGCAGTGGCCCAGCTGCAGCCCAACTTCCCCAACCCCTTTGTCGACCACACGACCATTCCCTTCGTGCTGCTGCGCCCCGGTCACGTGCGTCTGAGCGTGCTGGATCTGACGGGCCGCGAAGTAGCCACGCTGCTCGACGAAACCCGGCCGGCCGGCTCCTACGCGGCGCCTTTCCGGGCCGTCCAACTCGCGGCCGGTGTGTACCTCTCGCAGCTCACCATCGACGGGCAGCGCGTGACGCGCCGCATGGTCGTGCAATAGCCCCCGCCAGCCTTCGCACAACAAAGCGCCCCGGCCACTTTAGCCGGGGCGCTTTGTTGTATCAGCCCAGAAGCTCGACACAGCAAGGCCTATTTCGAGCCGACGAGCACACCGCTGACGAAGTAGTTGCCGGTTTCGGTGCGCAGGTTATACACGATCGGGGCAGTGCCGGCGGCCTGCCGGTCGCCCAGGTGGGTGGTTTCCACCGTGGCTTCGGGCTGCAGCTGCAGCACGTCGTCGGAGGGACGCAGCTCGTCGGCCCGCAGCTGCTGGCCGTCGGTGGTTACGATGGGGTGGTTGGGCGTGAGCACCAGCTCGGAAGCCGCGCGGCGCGGCCGGGCCGGCGCGGCGTCGAGGCCGGCGTACACTTCCGGCGTACCGATGGTGAGCTGCACGAGCGGGTAGGCTTTTTCGTCGTGGATATCGAGGCGCACCACGCGGGTGGGCACCACCAGCCCGCGCGCGGCATCGTAGCCTAGCACCAGGTCGCCGGGACGCACTTGGCTGATGTGCACCTGCCGGCCGCCGGGCAGCGTCACGCGGGCGAAGGCGGGAAAGCACACAGCTTGCTCGCACTGGAAGGGCTGGTCGTAGAGTTTCTTCAGCTCGGTGTATTCCTGGTTCAGGTCGTAGATGGCGCTGGCCGCGCTGGCCAGCTGCTGCACCTGCCCAATCATCATCTGCTGCCCGTTGGCCAGCGCGGGCAGGAAATTTTTCTCTTCGGGCCGCTGGATGTCGTCGCCGTAATGGATTTTGGCCAGCTCCTTCTGGAAGGGCGTCACGCGGGCTATGGCCTGGGCTTTCTGAGCCGTCAGCGTGGCGTTGAGCTGGGGCAGGTACTTGCTCATCACGTCCAGGCGGCGCTTCAGGTACTGGCGGTCCAGGTCGTACTGCTGCTGCTGGCCGCGGCAGTCGCCCTCGCGGGCTTCAGGGCCGCGTTTGGCACGGTGCTCCGTGATGACGGCCTCCAGATCTTGCTGCATTTGCTGCTGCTGGCGCGCGAAAGCCGTGCTGCCCATCTCTGCCATCACCGTCTCCGCCAACTTTGAGCTGGCGTCCACCGCGGGCCCGGCCACCAGCGGGGCCAGCTTGGCCGGGGGCTGATTGCCGCCGATGGCCTTCATCTTGGCCTCGTTCAGGCCGTGCTTGCGCATGAGCTGGGCCATGTAGGCGTCCTGCTCCGCTTCCGACTTCTTTTCCCAGGCGGTGCGGAAGGCCGGGCTTTTCATCTGCTGCATGAAGTCGGCCTGCGCGGCCTGAAAGCTCGGGTCCGTGACCATGCGCTGCTGCGCCGAGCCGGCCGGGGCCATCTGCGCCTGCATGAGCTGCGCTTTCTCGGCGTCGCTCATCTTGGCCAGCTTGGCCTGGAAGGCGGGGTCCTGCATCTGCTGGGCCAGCTGCATGGCCTGCGGGTTGTAGCCGGGCATGCTGGCGCCGTGCTGCTGCATGTAAGCCATCTTTTGCTGGTCCGTCATCTTGTCGACGCCGGCGGCCGTGGCCTGTTTGCCGAAAGCTTCGTGGGCCTGCTGCTCGCGGGTTTGCTCAGCGGTACGGCCCGAGGCAATGCCTACGAGCAGCTGTTCCAGCTGCTTGTTCAGCTCGGCGAAGCCCGCCGGGCGCTTGAGGGTGCTGCTGAAGGCCGTGGGCGTGGCGGGCACTTTGTCGAAGTACGGGAGCACGTCGACCTTCACGGGCTTCTGCGCAAACGCCACCGCGAAGGGCAGCACCACGAGCAGGGCCACCAGCAGGAACATCAGCAGGCTGGTCAGGCGGTGAATTGTTTTCATAGCGGGGTAAGCGGAAAAAAGGGAACGGAACGGTGGCGGAGGTGCCTTAGCAGCTGCTTGTTAGGCCCCAACCGGGCCCGGCGCCACGCAGCCGCTAAGACGGCTGCAAGTGCGGAAAAATCCGGGCGCGGTTCAATCGCATGATAATGTGAGCCTTATCCTATTTCAGCTACACCGTGTCCAAACTTCCGTTTTCTTTGGCGTAGAAATACTCCACTCGACATTTCCTCCTGTATGGCTCTGAGCGCTGACGTTCAACAGAAAATCAATACCTGGCTTACCGGCAACTACGATGACGAAACCAAAGCGGAAATCGTCCGGCTGCAGGCCGACGGCGACGAAGAAAGCCTGAACGATGCCTTCTACCGCGACCTGGAATTTGGCACCGGCGGGCTGCGCGGCGTAATGGGCGTCGGCTCGAACCGCATGAACCGCTACACCCTGGGCATGGCCACCCAGGGCCTGTGCAACTACCTGCTGCAGAGCTTCCCCGGCCAGGAAATCAAGGTAGCCGTGGCCCACGATTCGCGCCTGAACTCGCGCGCCTTCGCCCAGACGGCCGCCGGTATCTTCTCGGCCAACGGCATCACCGTGTACCTGTTTGAGGACCTGCGCCCCACGCCCGAGCTGTCGTATACTATCCGCCACCTGGGCTGCCAGAGCGGGGTGGTCATCACCGCCTCGCACAACCCCAAGGAGTACAACGGCTACAAGGTGTACTGGAACGACGGCGCCCAGGTGGTGGCCCCGCACGACAAGAACATCATCCGCGAAGTCAACGCCATCCAGAGCGTGGACGCGGTGAAGTTTGCGGCCGACGAGTCCCGAATCAATATCATCGGCGCCGAGGTGGACGAGGCGTACCTGAGCCAGGTAGCCCAGCTCAGCATCAACCCCGCCGCCATTCAGCGCCAGCACGACCTCAAAATCGTGTACACGCCCATCCACGGCACGGGTATCACCACGGTGCCGCCCGCGCTGAAGCGCTTCGGCTTCACCAACATCCACATCGTGGAGGAGCAGGCCACGCCCGACGGCAACTTCCCCACCGTGAAGTCGCCGAACCCGGAGGAGAAAGTAGCTATGCAGATGGCCCTAGACAAGGCCAAGCAGCTCGACGCGGACATCGTCATTGCCACCGACCCGGACTCCGACCGCGTGGGCATCGGCGTGAAAAACACCCAGGGCGAGTGGGTGCTGGTCAACGGCAACCAGACGGCGGCGCTGCTGACGCACTACCTCGTCTCGGCCCGCCAGCAGGCCGGCAAGCTCAACCCCGAGAAGGACTACATCGTCTACACCATCGTGACCAGCGACGTGCTCGGCGACGTGGCCCGGCGCTACGGCATCCGCTCGTTCCAGACGCTGACGGGCTTCAAGTACATTGCCGGCGTCATCCGCGAGTTTGAGGCCCAGAACGACGGGCACTACTACATCGGCGGCGGCGAGGAAAGCTACGGCTACATGATCGGCGACTTCGTGCGCGACAAGGACGCCGTATCGGCCTGCTGCCTGATTGCCGAAATGGCCGCCGTGGCCAAGGACCAGGGCCGTACACTCTACGAGGAAATGGTGCAGATGTACCGCACCTACGGCCTCTACAAGGAAGACCTCATCTCGCTGACCAAAAAGGGCCAGCGCGGCGCCGAGGAAATCCAGGAAATGATGGCCGAGCTGCGCCAGAACCCGCCCGCCTCGCTCGGCGGCTCGCCCGTGGTGCAGCTGCTCGACTATCAGCAGCAAGTGGCCCGCGACCTGCGCACCGGCGAGCAGACCCCGCTGACGCTAGAGCGCTCCAACGTGCTGCAGTTCCTGACGGAGGACGGCTCCAAGGTATCGGCCCGCCCCTCAGGCACCGAGCCGAAGATCAAGTTCTACTTCAGCCTAAAAAACCCGGCCTTCGGCGCTAACGAGTCGTTCGAGGACGCGCAAGCCCAGCTGGATGGCCGCATCAAGCAGATCATTCAGGAGATGCAGCTGCAGTAAACTGGTTTATAATGCCATCCTGACAGGCTTATTTGGGATGGTAATAGCCTAATTTACTTCTCCATTGAAAGGCCGGGTTTCGCAGCCCGGCCTTCATATTTAGTACCCACTGCAGTTAAGCACGGCCGTTGACCTCCTGATGGAAATTACCACTTCTTCCCGACCAACCCCGTTGACCTGGGCGCAGACAGCAGTTTTTGTAGGCTTAGGCATATACCTCAGGCAACCCGTCCTGAGTGGCATTTGCCTGGTACTGGCCTTAATGCCCTTCGTGCTTTCCAAAGGGATTGAAGTAGATTTGCCCAACTTCCGGCTGCGACATTTCACCAAAATCGGCGGCTGGCGCATCGGCGGCTGGGAGGAGTTGCCGCCCGTCAGCCGGGTAGTGGTCAAATACTTTTCGCAGCTAGGCACCTCCGGCCGGCCCGGCCGCATGCGCACCGATCAAGAAGCCTTTTGGGTGGTAATGCTCTCCGTAACAGGTTCTGCCGAAGGCATTGTGGTGGAGCGCCTGGCCCTGCCTGCCAAAGCCGACGCGCTGCAACTGGCCGAAACCCTAGCCAAGCCCTTCGGAGTCCCGGTGGTATTCATACATCCCCAGGAAGCCCCGCAAGGTGTGATGGTCTGAACAGGCTCTGCCAGGCAGCCCCCTACAGCCGCACCCCAATGCCCGGCCCGAACATCAGAAACGCTTTTTTCTTGGTCAGCAGGTAGCCGCCGCCCAGGTACAGCGGGAAGGTGAGCTTGGCGTCGCGGCGGGTGGGGTACACCGAGCCCAGGATGACCACGCCCAGGTCGCGGTTGGTGTTGGCGTTGTTCAGGTTGAAGGCGTTCAGCGCCACGAAGCCGGCCCCGACCTTGTAGGGCCGCAGGCGGTTGATTTTTTCGGGGTGGTAGAAGCTGAACTGCGCCAGCGTGGCCAGCGAGATGCCGCCGAAATCGGTGTAGCTCGATTCGCCGGCGCGCTTGGTGAGCAGGCCGCCGGGGAAGCTCACGTCGATGTCGAACTTAAAGGTACGCTTGAGCACCAGCTCCACCACCTGCGTGGAGCCCGGCTCCTGGTACTGGCTGGCCTGGTGCTTCACCGTCACGATGATGCGGCTCCAGTCGTCCAGGTCGTAGGTTTTGCGGCCGAGCAGGCTGTTCAGGCTCAGCGGGTCGGTGCGGCACTGCTTGTCCTGGTAAAAGGCGGCGCGGGGCGAGTTGTCGCCGGGGCACACCACCACGTTTTCCACGTTGCGGATTTCCACCAGCTCACCCTTGCTGTTGAGCGTGCGAATCTCGAAGTTCAGAATCTGCTTGCCGTACAGCGCCTTGTCCGAGTCGATGGCGTTGGTGTTGAAGCTGAACACCACGTCGCGAATGGTGCGCGGGTAGAGCACCGGCCCGTTCAGCCGCGTTATCGGCCGCGCCGACTCGCCGTAGGCCACCGACACGAAGTCGAGCGGGTGCGGGCGCTGGAACTCGCGCACGTTCAGGCTGAAGCCCGTGGGCTGCCCGGCGTTCAGGATGGCGCTTTTGCGCTTGTCGAAGGTGATGGGCACCTGCACGCGCAGCACCACCCGCGCGTCGGAGCGCACGGAGGAGTCGGACGGAATGACGGGCAAATCCTCAAAGTGGAAACGGGCCTTCTGCAGCCCCTCCCCTTCCAGGCGCACGTCCACGGTTTCGCCGGGGCTCACGTTGAGCGAGGACGTCCAGTCGCCGCCGCGGTGGAGCACCTGCACGCTGGTGATGGTGGTTTTGGGCGTGATATCCAGGTTGGTGACGTACAGCGCCTGGTCGTTCTGCTTCAGGTAGAGGTAGCCTTCGGTCTGGCGGTGCGTGTTGTAGGGGCGCAGGTAGCAGAGCACCCGGTCGTTGGAGAGGTACTGGCGCGTAAACAGCTCGGCGATGAGCGCTCCGCCGGGCTCTTCCTGATCTTCGAGGCGATAGGTGCGGCGCAGATCAAAGGAGCGGCCGTTGTCGAGGATCAGCTCCACCCCGCGGCGCCGGGCCACGTCATCGAGCGTGACGGTGCGCTTGTCGGGCGACAGAAAGCGCAGCCGCGAGGCTTTCACGGTAAACTCCTGCTTGAGGGCGGGCAACTGGTAGTTTAGGCGGCCGCCGCTGTGCAGCGTGGGCCGCTCGCTCTGCAGCTTCACCGTGAGCGTACGGCGCCCTAGCTGCTTGGGCAGCACGTGCAGGCGCAGGCTCCCGTTGGCCTCGCGCAGCACGCGGTAGTCGAAGTCGTCGGTGCGCACCCACTCGCCGGTGGCGCGCACGTTGCGCGGGTTGGAGCTGTTCAGCTCCAGCACCTTCTCCTCGCCCACGTACAGCTCGTCGTCGGAGGCGCGCAGGCCCACGGAGGTGTAGGCCACGGGCAGCAGCGGCACCACGTCGCGCAGGGTTTCGTCGGCGGTAGCGCCGGGCTGCTCCACCACTAAGCGGATAAATTGGCTGCTGGTCAGGTCCTGAAACTTGATGCGGGTGCGCCAGGCACCGTCCGGCTCGCGCGTAAGCGAGTCGAGCTGCTGAAAATCAGCGGCCTTGCGCAGGCGCAGCGGCTTGTCGCCGGCGATGCGCTCGGGGTACAGGCGCAGCTCTACGGTTTCGTCGTCGCGCCGAAACCAGAAGAACAGGGTCGGCTCGCCCTGCACGATAACCGTGTGCCGGCTGAGTTGGTAGGTGGCCGTGTCGGTGCGCAACGCTACGTCGCGCAGCAAGGGGGCCTGGGCCCGTGAAACGGCAGCAGAAAGCAGCAGAACGCACAACGCGCCCAGCATTCGGTAAGCAACAGAAAATCCCACAGTGCAAAAATAGCCGACGGACGGGGACAGATTTGCCGGCGTGGTTGGTTTTTGTGGGCAACGCCTGAGCGGCGGCCCGCCGTGGTGGCGCCGCCACGACGGGCCGCCCCTCACCTGCTCAGTCATGACGAGTAGCTGGGCCGCCCTGCTACTGCCTTTCCTTTCGCACCGTCAGGATGAACAGCACCAACAGCCAGAAGCCGGTGATGCCCAGCCCCCACCACGTAATGGCGGGTAGGCCGCGGTAGTAGGGCATCTGCGCGGCCGGGTAGCTGCCCAGCAGGCTCAGGCCCGAAAACAGCAAAAACGCCACCGCCAGCAGCGTGATGATGCCGCGCGATACCAGCCGCTCGGCCGTGTTGAGCAGCGGCAGGTAACCGCTGAGCTGGGCCTGCACGCGCAGGTCGCCCTTGGATAGCTTGCGCACGATCTGGCGCATATCCGTGGGCAGCGTGTACATCAGGGCCAGCAGCTGCTGCCCCGTGTACTGCAGCTCGGTGGTCACGTTCGAAACGGAGTACTGCTCCAGCACCAGCCGACGGCCGTAAGGGCGCACGAACTCGAAGGTGTTGAAAGCCGGGTGCAGCACCTTACCGATGCCCTCCAGAATCACCAGGGCCCGCAGTATCAGGAACACCGAGCCGGGCACCTGCAGCTTGTAGCGGTAGATGACATTCTGCAGGCGCTCGGCCAGGGCGCTCATGCTCATTTCCTTCACGTCGAGGCCCGCAAAGTCGTCGATGAGTTGCTGCAGGTCGGCCTCGAAGCTGCGCATGTCGCGGATGTCTGCCGTGAGGGCCAACCGGCGGAAGTTCAGGGCCATGCCGCGCGCGTCCTGCTGGCCCATGCTGATGAACACGCCCGCAAAGGCGTATTTCTGCTGCTTGGTTAGCCGTCCCACCATGCCGAAGTCAATGAGCACGATGGTACCGTCGGGGCGCACGAGCACGTTGCCGGGGTGCGGGTCGGCGTGGAAGACCCCGAACTCGAAGATCTGCGTCAGGTAAATGTCCATGCCCGTTTCGGCCACCGTGGCCGGGTCCAGGCGCCAGCGCAGCAGCTGCTCCTTGTCGGTAATCTTGCACCCGCTGATGTACTCGATGACCAGCACCCGCGCCGTGCTCAGCTCGCGGTAGGGCTTGGGCACGTAAAACGTCTGGTAGTCAGCGTAGAGCTTGCGAAATTGCTCCATGGCCCGCCCCTCGGAGGTGTAGTCCAGCTCCTGCATCATGCTCCGCTCGAAGGCTTCCACGATGTCCTGCGGGTTGCTCAGCCCCTGCTTGCGCAGGTAGCCGCCGGTCAGGCGCACCAGCTCGCGCAGCAGGCTCAGATCGGTGGTGATTTTGTCGCGGGCGTCGGGGCGCTGCACCTTCACCACCACTTCGGTGCCGTCGAGCAACCGGGCCTTGTGCACCTGCCCGATGGAGGCCGACCCGAGCGGCACGTCCTCAAAATCCGTGAACACCTCTCCCAGCGGGCGGCCGAGTTCGGCCTCAATGATGCGCTTGGCCTCCGCCGTGGCAAAAGGCGGCACCGAGCTCTGCAGCTTGGCAAACTCGTCGACCAGCTCCTGCGGCAGCAGGTCGGCGCGGTTGCTGAGCACCTGGGCCAGCTTCACGAACGTCGGCCCGAGCTCCTCGATGACCATGCGCACCCGCTCCCAGCGCGACATCTCAAACACGGGCTTGCCCTCCCCGTGCTGCCAGGTGCGGCGGCGCTGGCGCGGCACCAGCCGCCGCAGCGCCGTGCTCGTCACCGCGTCCTCAAAGCCGTAGCGCAGCAGCACCTCCGCCACTTGGCGGATGCGCCCCAGGTTGGTCATCGTGTTTTTGAACATTGCCGCCAAAGTCGGAAAAAATCAGGCGTGAAGGTCGGGCTTCGCGCGTGCCCACCCGGATTCGGTGCAATAGAAAACCCCGCTGACAACCTGCCAGCGGGGTTCCTGCCCAAGGCAGCTGCCCTGTTAGGCGTTGCTGCCACCCTCCGAGCCGCTGGCCGCAGTGCCCGAGGATTTCTTGGCCGTAGTGGCGCCCTTGCTGCCCGCGGCCGATTTCTTGGCGGCCGTGGAAGCCGCGCCGGCTGCCTTGGTAGCCGTTTTGGCTGCGCCCGAAGCGTTGGAAGCCGCCGTCGTGCTGGCTTTCTTGCTCCCGCTGGCCGAAGCTGCGCCCGAGGCCTTGCTGCTGCCCGAGCCCTTCACGGTACGCTTAAGCTCTTCCACATCGGCGCTGGATGCCACGCCCATGCCCTTCATCACGCGCTTGGCGATGCTGTTGATCTGCGTTTCGAACTCCTTGCGCTTGGTGTCGGTGTTTTTCTGCAGGGCCTGCATGATCTTCTCGCCCTCCGTCTGGGAGAGTTTGTTTTCCTGCACCAGCTGATTGATGGTGTCCTGCACCCGGTCGTTGGTGCGCGAAACGAACCCAACACCGGCGTAAATGAACTTTTTGAACAGATCTTCCATGGCGGGAGAAAGTTGAGAGTGGTGAAAACCGACGCGGCGGGCTTGCAGGCCCAAAGTAGTATGCATGCCGACTACCTGACGCAAACCTACGAAAAGCTAAATATTTCCGAGAGGCTTGACTGCCAATTTTTTGCTGAAAAAAATCATAGCCGGCTGTTTCAGGTTCAAAAGCTTCTAGGCAGCGGGCCGCAGGTGCCGGCGCGCGGGTTTGGGCGCGCGCAGCACCCGGGCCTGCAATGCCGCGGCCGCGAGCTGCGCATCGGCCTGGGCCTGCCAGATGCCCCGCACAAACTCGGCGGCGCGCTGCAGGGCGGTGCGGGCTTCGGGCACGGTCCGCCAGAATAGGTGCCACCAGTGCACCAGCCCGGCAAAGCTTTGGAGCGTGACGGGTACGCCCGCCGCCCGGGCGCGGGCGGCTAGCGCCAGCGTGTCGGGGTACAGCAGCTCGCCATCCGATACCTGCAACAAAAGCGGCGGTAAGCCGTGTAGGGCGGCGTGCAGCGGCGAGAGCAGCGGGTGCGTGAGCGGCGTGGTGCCGGCGTACTGCTGCCCCCAGGCCCGAATTTCCAGGGCCTCGACCAACTTCAGCTCGTCGTGGGGACGCGCAGCGGCCGGTAGGGCCAGGTCGGTCCAGGGCGAGAGGCCCAGGGCCGCGGCGGGCAGCGGTTGGCCGGCGTCGCGCAGGTACAGCAGCAGGGCCAGGGCCAGGCCGCCCCCGGCCGAGTCGCCGGCCACCACGATGTCCTCGGGCCGGTAGCCCTGGGTGAGCAGCCACTGCCAGGCCGTTACGGCATCTTCCAGCGCCGCCGGAAACGGATGCTCCGGTGCTTTGCGGTAGTCGGCCGAGAGGGCGCGCAGGCCGCAGCGCTGGGCCAGCGCCCCGATAAAGCCGCGGTGCGTGTTCAATGACCCCATCACGTAGGCCCCGCCGTGCAGGTACAGCAGCACCCGCTGCGCATCGGCGCCCTCGGGCTCTATCCACTCCGCCACCAGGCCTTCTTCGGCCGGCACGCGCCGAAAATGCACGTTCCAGGGCATAAACTGCAGCAGCGTGCCCAGCTCCAGCCCCAGCCGCATGCGGTGGATGGACGGCCGGCGGCGGGCAATGGGTCCGGCGGCGGCCGCGAGCAGGCGCTTCACGATTTGGTGCTGAAAAGAAGGCATGGGTGGGAGGCGGACAAGAAAGCCAGTGCCGGCAGAAGTAGGGCACAGGCCGGGAGCGAGTGAGGGGTTTCTTCTGTAACGAAGGCCCGCGTCAAAGAGTTGAAATATAGGAGGCCAGCGGGTTGGTTGTATCAGCTCAACCGTACATCCGGGAGCAATACAAGCAGGCCGTGCTGAAGTACTAGCCGACAGCCGCTTGGCCCCCCTTGGGAAGTAACTGAGGTAGCTAGCGGAGCGTGGCAGCGACACGCGGAGCCAACGCTCGCGCCGTTTGCCGCGGCCCCAGCACCTCTTACTGCTGACCGGGCAGCTTCTCCCCGATGCGGTGCTTGCGGTATCCGCGGATGGCAATCGGAATCAGGCCGAGCACCGGAATGAAGAAACTGATGACAAAGGGATTGCGCCACAACAAACGCAGGGTGGTGCCAAAGCCGCTGAGCCGCAGCTTGTATTTCGGGCCGTACTTGGTGTAGCCGCGCTCAAACTCGTGGAAGAGCAGCGGCCAGAACGGCGGCAGGTAGAAGGGGAAGTGGCGCCAGTTCTGCTTCATGCGCTGCCACAGCTCGCCCCAGCGAAAAGGGGCCTGGCCGTATTTGGCCACGGCGGCGTCGAGCTCCCGCTGCATGTGCCCGTGCACGCGCTCGGCCAGGGCCACAAAATCGTCGCGGGTCAGGTCTTCGAAGGGCCGATCCACCCAGTCGGCCGGGCGCAGGCGGCTGCCGAGCACGAAGGTGAGCTTGGCCGGAAAAGCCATGTAGAACACCCAGGGCTGCAGGATGATGCCGATCAGCAGCCAGGTGATGGGCAAAAACGGGATGCCGATTTTGCGCACCCACTTGTTGATCCACTCGAAGCTGTAGGCGCCGGGGTTCAGGTACTCCCCGTTGACGGTGGCGAAGAGCATCAGGTCGGTTTTGTGCTGAATGCTCAGGCGCACGACGCTGCTGGCCAGTCGCTGCAGCTGATACTTGCGGTTGAACCCCTTCCCGATGCCCGGCACGCCTTCCGGGTACAGCATCAGGTTGTGGTCGTTGTAGTACATCATCGTCTCGAAGTTCAGCGTGGTGGCGTCCACGCAGCCGCAGCGCTTCCAGAAGTCGCGCAGCAGAAACGGGTTCATCAGGGCTGACTGCGAGAGCAGCGGCGCCGACAGCGGCCGCGGCATGTCGGAGAGGCAGGGCACCGAACGGAAGAGGTCGGACAGGGCCACGATGGCGTCCCAGGGGAAGGCCATGCCCGAGTGATTGGAGCAGAAAATGAGCGGCCGATCTGGGTTGTTGCGCTGCGGGTAGTTTTCCAGAAAGCCTACCAGCTCAGAGCGAAACCACACGCGGTCGAGCAACTGCAGCACGTTTTCGTCGAGGGCCCGCACAAAGTCCTTGTCATAATAGTCGCTGTAGATGTGCTGATTGGCCAGAATCGCATCCGAGGGCGGCTGAGGCGGCGGGGCGGCGTGGGCAGAAGCCAGGGACATGGCAGGTAAGGCGGCGAGGCAGGAGGAAAATCGACCGGGAAAGCCATTGGGGGCGGTTTCCAAGATACAGGTTTGGCAACTAGCCGCGGCGCACCCGCCCGCTTTGCTTTTGCACTTGCGCGCTGCACTCGGATTGTGCATGGACGAGCTGAGTAATTTAGTCATATTATTTATAATAATTTTTACATATTGCCAGCACTCCACCACTATTGCTCTCCTCACACGCTATGCTTTTCTATGAAGCTGCTGTACCCCTGGGGTCTACTGTTGGTGCTGAGTTCTGCCGTGGCGCAGCAGCGCCCGGCCCCAACCCTGTGGCGCACCGCCCCCACCTCCCATGCCCTGCCAGCCAGCCTCCGGCAAGCCCGGACGCTCCGCGTGGATGCCGCGCAGCTGCAGGACCTGCTGGCTACCGCCCCCAATGAAAGTCGTGCCGCGGCGGGCCCGGTATTGCCCGTGCCGCTGCCCGACGGCGGCACGGAGCTGTTTCGGGTGTGGGAAACGCCCGTGCTGCACCCGGCGCTGGCGGCCGCCCACCCCGGCATTCGTACCTACGCCGGGCAAAGCCTGAGCAACCCCTCCGTCACGGCCCGCTTCGACCTGACGCCGCTGGGTTTTCATGCGCAGGTGCTCGACGCGGCTCGCGGCCGGTTCTTTATCGACCCGGTGCCCGGCGCAACGGACCACTACCGCAGCTTTGCCGCAGCTGACCGGGCTTTCGCAGCGCCCTGGCGCTGCCGCGTGGCCGATGCCGCGCCGGGCACTGGGGCGGCTGGCAAACTCGCCGGCCGCCCCGCCGCGGCTCCTTACGGCACGCAGCTGCGCACCTACCGACTGGCCCTGGCCTGCACCGGGCAGTACGCCGAGGCCGTGACCAGCGCCGCCGGCGCCTCACTAAACAAAACCAACGTGCTGAGTGCCATGGCCACGGCCGTAAACCGGGTGACGGGCATCTACGAACAGGAACTGGCCATCCGGCTGCAGCTCGTTGCGAACAACGCATCAATTATCTACCTCGATGGTGCCTCCGACCCGTACTCCAACAACGACGGCAATGCCATGCTGGATGAAAACCGGGACGTGGTGGGCGCCGAAATCGGATCCGCTAACTACGACATCGGCCACGTATTCAGTACCGGCGGCGGGGGCATAGCGGGTGTGGGCGTGGTGTGCCGCAACAACACAGGCAATGCGGCCAGCCGCAACCAGAAGGCCCGGGGCGTGACGGGGCTCACCAGTCCGCTCGGCGACGCGTTTTACGTGGACTACGTGGCGCACGAGATGGGGCACCAGTTCGGGGCCAATCACACCTTTAACAGCGTAACCGGGCTGTGCGGCGGCAACCGCCACGGCCCCACGGCCGTGGAAGCCGGCTCGGGCAGCTCCATCATGGCCTACGCCGGCCTCTGCGAAAGCGACAACCTGCAGGCGCAATCCGAGGCGTTCTTTCACGCCATCAGCCAGGATGAAATTCAGACCTACCTGAGCGGGAACGGCAGCTGCGCCAGCGCTGCCCCTACCGGCAACGCCGTGCCGACGGCCAACGCGGGCCCCGACCTGATCATACCAAAGGGTACCCCGTTCACGCTTACCGGCTCGGGAACCGATGCCGATCCGGGCACGGTGCTTACCTATAGCTGGGAGCAGCTCGACGCCGGTAGCGCCGGCTCCCCGGGCTCTACCGTCATCCTCACCAGCCCCACGGCGGCCCAGTTCCGCTCGTTTGCACCCGGTACCAGTCCCACCCGTACCCTACCGAAAATGGCTACCATTCTGGGTGGCACGGACATTGGCGAGGATTTGCCGCAGATAACGCGTACCCTGAACTTCCGCCTGACCGTGCGCGACAACCGCCCCGGCGGCGGCGGCGTGAGCTCCGACAACTTGGTCGTGAACGTCAGCAACCTCGGCCCCTTCTTCATCACCAATTTCAACACCCCAGTTACGCTGACGCCGGGAGCCACCGCCACGGTTGAGTGGGCCGTCAATGGCACCACGGCTGCCCCGCTCAACGTCTCCACCGTCGACATTCTCTTTTCCCAGGACGGGGGGCAGACGTTTACCGTGCTGCTGAGCAATACGCTCAACGACGGCTCGCAGGCCGTGCAGCTCCCCAATGTGCAAACCACCACCGGCCGGTTCATGGTGCGGGCCAACGGCAACGTCTTCTTCGATGTGAACGACGCCATGATTCGGCTGACCGTCCCGCTCCCGATTTCGCTGGTGGCGTTTGACGCGCGGCGCAAGGCCACGGGGGTGCAGCTGACGTGGACGACGGCCCAGGAGCAAAACAACCGCGGCTTCGAGGTGCAGGCCCAGGGGCCCGGCGACTCCGCATTCCGCACCCTGGCCTTTGTGGAAGGCGCCGGGCAGAGCAACGCCGCGCGCCGTTATTCCCACCACCTGAGCGGCCTTAAGCCCGGCCGCTGGCACCTTCGCCTGCACCAGCTGGACTTCGACGGCAGCAGCTCCGACAGCGACGTGCGGACGGTGGACCTGCAAGTAGAAAAAGCCGCAGCCTCGCTTTATCCGAACCCGGCCGCGGACCTCGCCGTGGCAGCCCTTGGGCTGCCCGAAGCGGCGACGGCCTCCCTGCTGCTCTGCGACGCGCTGGGCTGCCCGGCCCTAACCCTGCCGCCGCAGGAGCTGCCCGCCGGCTGGCACCAACTTTCCCTGGACGTGCGCCAGCTGCCGGCGGGCCTTTACACCTGGCAGCTACGGTTGAGCAACGAGCAGGTACTACGGGGCAAGCTGCAGGTACTGCACTAACCCGCAGGCAGGTTCAACCGCCCACCATGCCTGGCAATGTCGTTCTGCGCGCGTTGCCAGGCGTGGTGCTGCGCGATGCACCGGAGCAACTCGTCCTCTGTTCAGAGACGGCTTGCCAGGCTTACCCAAAACCCGGAAGCAAAATCCGCTGGAGCCACAATCCATCCGCATTCTTTTCGGGCCGCTGCACTCCGCAGTTCAGGCCGAAACGGCTGGGCCGCGCGAAGCCGGCGTTAAAGCTGCCGCTTCAGGGTAAGGCGGGTGACGAACAGCTCCCCGTCGGCGCGGCGCACAAACATGAGCAACTGGCGGCCGTCGGCGGAGTGCAGCAGCCGCGTGATTTGGGTCAGCGACATGTTGTTCACGGGCTGCAGATTGATGGACAGCAGCTCGTCCTGCGGCAGGAGCTTGGCCACGTCGGCCGGGGAGCCGGGCTCCACGCGCCGCACAGTGTAGCGCCGGTAGTTGGGGCCGCCCGCCAGCAGCTCGATACCGCACATGTCGTGCTCAAACGGGTCGCGAAAAAGCTTGTTGGGACGCAGCCACAGCCGGTTGTGCGGGTAATCAATGACGGTCGAAAAGCGCTTCAGCAGCTCGAAGCCCAGGTTGCCGTTGCGCGGTACTTCCACGCGGGCCCGCACGGCTTCCTCGTCCGGAAACGACGTCACCAGCGACTTGACGTAGTAACGCCCCAGCCGCAGGCCCTTCACCCGACCTAGGTAGCCGTGCACATCGCCGCTGAGGCCCCGCCCGAGGTAGGTGCGCAGGCGCTTGGGCGGCAGGCTTAGCCGCCGGTCCGAACCGGTTTCGATAGAAAGAGCGTGACCGGCCCCCGTATCCAGAATCAGGCGCAAGGGCAGCGCCAAGGAATCGTTTAGCGCCACCTCTGTTCGCACGTAGGGCTTCCCGCCTTCAATTTCCATCGGCAGCCCCGCCCAGCGCCGCCCTCGCGGCGCCCGAAAGCGCTCCGGCCGGTGGAAGGTCAAGATTTGGTCTTCGGCGTGCACCTCCACCACGAAGCTGCGGAATACATCGGCCCCCAGAATGCCGTGAATGGGGCGGCCCACGTAGGTAGAAAGGTCGAAAATGTCATCCGACAGCAGCAGCAGCGTGAGGCAGGCCGCCGTAGCGCTGGGCCGGCCGGCGTCGCCCAGCTCCACCCGCACGCTGTCGGTCTGAAAAGCCACCAGCGGTGCCTCCTCCCCCACGCCCGCCACCAGGTAGCGCTGCCCGAGGCGCAGGTTCAGGGAATCGCGCAGGCGCGAGTCGGTGATGAGCGAAGTGCCCACCCCGGTATCGAGCATGAAGTAATACGGGCCGCGGCCGTTCAGCTGCACCGGCACCACGATCAGGTTGCGCTGCAGCTCAAAGGAGAGGCGCGCCTGCTTGGCTTTGGGGTGCCGCAGCTGAAAAGGTCCCTGCGTCTGGGCGGCGGCTCCCACGGCTAACCACATCCATAGCCCAAGCAACAGCCCTGCACGGCCGCACAATGAACGTCGAAAGGGACAGGGCGCAGCCATGGGCGGCGGGCAGAAAGAGCGAAGGGGAGCGGATTGGCGGAATAAGATACTAAATGTTTCGCCTGTTCGCCAGCTAGGTTACCCAGGCAGCTCCCAGGTACCGCGCGGGTCGTAGTGCAGCTGCCCGCCGCGCACCAGCAGCGGCGCAGCTAAGTTGTTGTGATACAGCTGCCCCGTACCGAGACCCTGCGCCATATCGCCCACCGCGTACCCGGCCGTGTACTGGCTGATGGCGTTCAGCCCCACGTTGGACTCCAGCGCGGACGTCATCCACCAGCCGATGCCCAGCTCGGTCGCCAGCGTAATCCAGTGCCCGGCGGCGGCCAGCCCGCCGACCAGCGTGGGCTTGAGCACCACGTAGGCGGGCCGCACCGTCTCCAGCAGGGCGCGCTGCCGGGCCGGGTCCGACACCCCGATCAGCTCCTCGTCGAGGGCAATGGGCACGGGCGAGGTGCGGCAGAGCGCCGCCAGCGCCTCCCCCTGCCCCGCCCGGATGGGCTGCTCGATGCTGTGCAGGCTGAATGCGGCCAGTTGGGCCAGCTTGGTGGGGGCATCGGCCGGCGTGAAGGCCCCGTTGGCATCCACGCGCAACACCAGCTCGGCAGGGCTGGCCACTTCGCGGATGTTGCGCAGCAGGCTCAGCTCGGTGGCGAAGTCGATGCCGCCGATTTTCAGCTTGAGGCAGCGGAACCCCTCGTCAAGTTTCTTGCGGATCTGCGCGCGCATGAAGTCCGCGTCGCCCATCCACACCAGCCCGTTGATGGGCAGGCCGGCCTCGCCCCGGCTGAACGCGTTGTCGAACAGCTGCCGGTGGCCGCCGCCTTGCCAGTCGAGGACGGCGGTTTCCAGGGCGAAGCGCAGGGCCGGCCACTCGGGCTCCACCAGCTCGGCAGCCTCCGCCGGGCTCAGGGAGGCGTAGGCGCGGGCATTGAACTCGGCGCAAAGCCGCTGCAGGCGCGCTTCAAAGTCGGGGCGATAATCCGGGCTGAGACCGGCCAGCGGCGCGGCTTCGCCCAGGCCCTGCTGCCCGGGCTGCCCGTCCTGCGTCAGGTGCAGGTACCAGGCTACGTGTTCGGTCAGGGCACCGCGGGAGGTGCGGGCCGTAAAGTTGAAGCGCAGCGCGCGGCGCGAGTGATGCAGGCGCAAAGCCATGGGCAGGGTGGGTAAGGGCCGTAAAAGTAAGCGCCGCGCCCCGGCAGCCAAAGCTGGCCAGGAGCGCGGCGCTTGCCGAAATGTACAAGGCCGAGGCCCTAGTCTTGCACCGGGCCGGTGCTGGCTTCGGGCGAGCGGCCGATGGGCGAGCCGGGCTCGGAGCTGTCGCCCAACGTTTCTTCCGAAACGTCCAACGGCTCGCCGCGGCGTTGCTTTTCGCGTTCGTGGGCTTCCACCAGCGCATCGTCGAGCTGGTCGCTCATGCCGCTGCTGCTCTGGCTGCCGGGCTTGTTCTGGGCGTTGATTTCAGCGTCGGGCCGCGGCTGGTCGGCGTTGGGTTGGGACGTATTCATGGCGGTGCGGGTGTAAGAGGGTGAGAACGTATCGGAACCTGGACCGCATACGCCAAACGACGGGTCGGCGGTTGCCGGCCCCGGCGGCGCTATTCGCCCTGGTCTTTGCGGCTGCTGGTGCGGCTGTTGCCGTCCTTTTCGCTGCGGGCGGTGCCGTAGTTGCCGGGCGCGCCTTGGTTTTCGCCCGGACGGTTCTGGCCCATGCCGCTGCTCATGGTGGTGTTCACCTGGTCTTCGAGGTCGTCGGCGCGGTCGGCGCCCACGTGCATCTGGCTCGGAATGCCCGATACGCCGCTCTGGATGGAGCGGTTTTCCTCGGTAGAGCCCATGTGCCGGGCCTGTTCCGATGACTGGTTGCTGTCTTTATGGCCCTGGTTGTGGGCGGCGTTCGGGTCGTTCTGCCCGCGTTTTCCTTGTTGATTAGCCATGATTGAAAGTAGGTGTTTGGGTTGATGGGAAAGATGCCGCGCAGCTACCGGGGGTGGCTGCCAACGGCCGGTTGGTGCTGGATTTTACGCCCGGCCGAGGCGGCGGTTCGGGTTTGGCCCCGATTTTTCCGCAACCCCAATGCTATACCTATCTATTGATCAACAAATATTTAGTCCGATTTTTCCGATGGCCTGCCGGCCAAACAAGCCCATCGACGGTTTATTCTCGTACCAACCAGCACTTGCCGCTTTACTTATGTCGACCTCGCTCACCCTGGCCGCTGCTCCGGCCCTTGCCCTTGCTTCCGCCGCCGACCGCTACGCGGCGGTGCGGGCCCACACCGAAGCCCTGTGCCGGCCGCTGCTCCCGGAAGACACCGTCGTGCAGCCCGTCATCGATGTGAGCCCGCCTAAATGGCACCTGGCCCACACCACCTGGTTTTTCGAAACCTTCCTGCTGCAGCCGCACCTGCCCGGCTACCAGCTGTTTCACCCGCAGTACGCCTTTCTGTTCAATTCCTACTACAACTCGCTCGGCTCGCGCGTGAACCGCGCCGACCGCGGCACCCTCTCGCGCCCGGCCCTGGCCGACGTGTACGCCTACCGGGCGCACGTCGACGAGCACATGCAGCGGCTGCTGGCGGCCGGGGTGGCCACGGCCTTTGCCGACGTGCTGGAGCTGGGCCTGCAGCACGAACAGCAGCACCAGGAGTTGCTCGTCACCGACATCAAATACGTCCTGAGCACCAACCCGCTGGCTCCGGCCTACTGGCCCGCTGGACGGCCCGCGCCCGCCCCGCAGCCAGCCCTGCCGCCGGCCAGCTGGCTGGCCGTGCCCGGCGGCCTGGGCACCATCGGCTTCCAGCCCGAGGCCGGCGACGCGCCCGGCTTCTGCTTCGACAACGAGCTGAACGCGCACCCGGTGTACGTCGCGCCCTTTGAGCTGCAAAAC
Source organism: Hymenobacter coalescens (assembly GCF_054783195.1). Lineage (NCBI taxonomy): Bacteria > Pseudomonadati > Bacteroidota > Cytophagia > Cytophagales > Hymenobacteraceae > Hymenobacter > Hymenobacter coalescens. The sequence goes on from NZ_BAAGRA010000006.1 coordinate 31,177, forward strand.
CGCCTCGTCACCAACGCCGAGTACCTGGCCTTTGTGGAGGCGGGCGGTTACCAGGATTTCCGCTACTGGCTGGGCGAGGGCTGGGATTTGGTGCAGACCGAGGGCTGGCAGGCCCCACTGTACTGGGTGCGCCCCGAAGCCGCCGGCGGCGCCTGGCAGCGTTTCACCCACCACGGCCTGCAGCCCCTCGATCCGGCCGCGCCCGTTACCCACATCAGCTTCTACGAGGCCGACGCCTACGCTCACTGGGCCGGTGCCCGCCTGCCTTCGGAGGCCGAGTGGGAGCTGGCCGCCCGGCACTTCGGGACCGACGCCGGGGCCAGCAACTTCGTGGAAAGCCAGCGGTACGACCCCGCGCCGCTGCCTGCCGATGCCCCTGCCGACCAATGCCACCAGCTGCTCGGCGACTGTTGGGAATGGACTTACTCCGCCTACCACCCCTACCCCGGCTACCAGAAAGCGGCCGGCGCCCTGGGCGAATACAACGGAAAGTTTATGATCAATCAGCTGGTGCTGCGCGGCGGCTCCTGCGCCACGCCCCGCAGCCACATCCGCGTGAGCTACCGCAACTTCTTCCACGCCGACAAGCGCTGGCAGTTCACCGGCATCCGGCTTGCCCGCTGACCTTTCGGCCCGTTGGCTGTTACCACCGCGCGGGTCGGCTTCGGGCCGCCCGCTGCTCCTCATTGCCGCATTGCTCCCATGCCTTATTCCGACACCTCTTCCCTTGCCTCGCCTGCGCCGGTTGCCGCCGGCGCTTCCCTCTCGCCGCTGGCCCGCCACGTGCTGGAAGGCCTGAGCCGGCCGCCGCGCGCCCTCTCGTCGATGTACTTCTACGACGAAGTGGGCAGCGAGCTATTCCGGCAGATCATGGAGCTGCCCGAGTACTACCCCACCCGCACCGAGTTTGAGCTGCTGTCGCGGCACCGCCAGGCCATCAGCCGGGCCTTGGCGCCGGTCGACGGGCGGCCGTTTCACCTGCTGGAACTGGGCGCCGGCGACGGTCTTAAAACCAAGATCCTGCTGCGCGAGCTGCTCGCCACTGGCACAGCCTTTACCTACGCCCCGGTGGATATTTCGCCTACCGCCCTCGATGGCTTGGCCGCCAGCCTGCGCGCCGAGCTGCCCGAGCTGCGCGTGGAGCCACTCACGGCCGAGTACACCACGGCGCTGACCGCACTGCGCAGCCAAAGCGGCCGCAAAGCCGTGTTGTTTCTGGGCTCCAACATCGGCAACTTCCTGCCCGAGGCGCGGCAGCAGTTTCTGGCCGCCCTGGCCGCCCAGCTCGGCCCCGACGACCGCCTGCTCATCGGCTTCGATCTGCGCAAGGCCCCGCGGCAGATCCGCGCCGCCTACGACGACAGCCAGGGCGTAACGGCGGCCTTCAACCTGAACCTGCTGCGGCGGCTCAACCAGGAGCTGGCCGCCGATTTCGACCTTACGGCCTGGGAACATTTCGCCGACTACGACCCGCTTACCGGCGCCATGCGCTCCTACCTGATCAGCCGCCGCGCCCAGCAGGTGCACGTGGGCGCGCTCGGGCGCAGCTTCGCCTTCGAAGCTTGGGAAGCCATTCACACCGAAAACTCCTACAAGTTCACGCTGCCCCAGATCGAAGAGCTGGCGGCCGCGGCCGGACTGCGCGTGGAACAGACCTTCTGCGACGAGCAGCAGTGGTTTGCCGACGTGCTGCTGGCGCCGGCACCGTAGCGGCCTGACGCAACGTCGGGGGCCTTTGGCGAAGCCGGAGATGCCCCGGCTGCAGGCACCCTCGGCTTGCCGCCCGGCACGCGGGGCCATACTGCCGGCGGAGGGCAGCCGGCTTTCGGGCGCCCGATCAGCTTCCACTCTCAACCCCATTAGCCCTGTCAGCCGATAAGGGCCGTATCTTTGCGGCCTTTTCCGCATTGCTTATGGCCCTGGCCGACCTCCGTCCGCATTTTCGCCCTACTGTTCTGCTGGCCTACCCCGTGGTGCTGAGCCAGCTCGGCCACGTGCTCGTCAATGTGGTGGACAGCGTGGTGGTGGGCCACACCGGCAAGGTGCCGCTGGCCGCCGTGTCCTTGTCGGTAGACGTGGTGAGCGTGTTCATGATGATGGGCCTGGGCCTTTCCATGGGCATCACCCCCCTCGTTGCCGCCGCCGATGGCCAGCGCGACGTGCGCCGCAGCGGCCAGTTGCTGGTCAGCGGCGTGACGGTGTGCACCCTGGCCGGGCTGGTGCTGGCCGCCGCGGGCTGGGCCGCCCTGCCCCTGCTGAGCTACCTGCGGCAGGACCCGGCCGTAGTGGCCCTGGCCGCCCCCTGGATGCGGGTGATGTTTCTCTCGCTCATCCCGCTCATGGTGTTTCAGGGCTTCCGTCAGTTTGCCGAGGGCCTGGGCCTCACGCGCCAGGCCATGCAGCTTTCCATCCTGGCCAACCTGGTGAACGGCCTGCTCTGCTACGCTTTCGTGTTCGGCAAGCTGGGTGCGCCCAACCTGGGCATGATGGGCGCGGCCTGGGCTACGCTGCTGGCCCGCGCCCTGATGGCGGTGCTCATGGCGGCCTACGTGCTGCGCGCCCCGCGCCTGCGGCCTTACCGCGAAGCCGTGGGCAGCTGGCACCCCGACTGGGATTCGCAGCGCCGCCTGCTCGGGTTTGGCCTGCCCATCGCGGCGCATTTGGTCTTTGAAGTGGGCGCTTTCAGCGTGGCGGGCATCATGGCTGGCTGGCTGGGGCCCACGGTGCAAGCCGCGCACCGCATTGCCCTGAACGTGGCCTCGGTGACGTTCATGGCCGTCAGCGGCATTGCCACGGCCGTAACCATTCGCGTCGGCAATCTGCGCGGCGTGGGCAACCTAGCCGAAGCGCGCCGGGCGGGCTTCGCCGGCTACGCCCTCACCTTCACCTTCATGGCGGGCTGCGGGCTGCTGCTGGTGCTGCTGCGCCACCACATTCCCACGCTCTACAACTCCGACCCGGCCGTGGTAGCGCAGGCCGGCACCCTGCTGCTCATCGCGGCGCTGTTTCAGGTATCCGACGGCCTGCAGGTACTGGGCCTGGGCGCGCTGCGGGGGCTGGAAGACGTGAAAGTACCTTCCCTGGTGGCCTTGCTGGCGTACTGGGTGCTGACGCTGCCGCTCAGCTACTTCCTGGGCTTTGTGTTAAATTGGGGAGCCTTGGGCGTGTGGATCGGGCTGCTGACCGGACTTTCGATTGTGGCGCTGCTACTGCTGTGGCGGTTTCAGCGCGAAACGGTCAGCGCCGGCGTCCCCGCCCGGTAGTGAACGAAAGGGCCCGGCTGCGTCGTTAGGGCAGCAGGCTACGTAGCTTACCTCCACTTGGTTGCGCCCCTTATGCTCGATTTGCTCTTCCTCCCGCTGCTGCTGCGCGTGTTGCTGCCCTTTCAAGGTACTCCGGCCAAGCCGGCGCCCCGTCCCGCCGCCCAACAACAGGCGCCTGCGGCCAAGCCCGAGCTGCTGGCGTGGTCGGCGACCCGGCCGCTGACCTGGGCCGACTTCAAGGCCCGCCCCAACACCGCCGATCCACTGCACGCGCTGACCACGGCCAGCATCGGGGCGCAGATCGGGTGCCAGGACTACGTGTTTTCGGCCAACGTACAGGCCACCTTCACCCCTACCGAATCGTGGGTGAAGACGCCGCACACCGCCTCCGAAGCCCTGCTGCACCACGAGCAGGTGCACTTCGACCTGACGGAAGTGCACGCCCGGCAGCTGCGCCAGAAGCTCAAGACGCTCAAGTTCGACTGTGAGCACCTGCAGCCGGCGTTCAACAACGTGATGAAAGTGGCCATTGCCAACTGGCAGCGCGAGCAGCAGCGCTACGACGTGGAAACCAACCACGGCCTGAACCTCGTCAAGCAGAAAAGCTGGGACGAGCAGGTGGTGCGCCGCCTCGGGGAGTTGCAGGCGTACGCGGCCCCGGCTACGGCCGGCACGGCTTCCACCGGGCAGTAGCGCGGCATGGGACTGGGCTGTACCTTGCGGCCCATGTCTGAATTTCCCGCCCCCATCACCTGGGCCGATTTTGAGCGCGTGGATATGCGCGTGGGCACCATCGTGGAGGCTCAGCCCTTTCCCGAAGCCCGCAAGCCCGCCATTCGGCTGCTCATCGACCTGGGCCCTGAATTGGGCCTGAAGAAGTCCAGCGCCCAGATTACAGCCCTCTACACGCCCGAAACGCTGGTCGGCCGGCAGGTGCTGTGCGTGGTCAACTTCCCGCCCCGGCAGATCGGGCCCATGCGCTCCGAGGTGCTCGTAACGGGTGCTGCCGATGCGGAAGGCCGCATCGTGCTGGCGTCCTTCGCCGGGCCGGTGCCCAACGGCAGCCGGTTGATGTAGCGCGGCTCAGCGCAGGGTCGCGCGGCGGCAGGCCTTGCCGTCAAACGCTTTCTACGTATGCCGCCGCTGAGTTAGCAGCCGGGCCTTACGGGGCGGGCTGAATCTTGGCCTGCCGCATGGAAATGCTGTCGACCACCGTGCCGTAGATTTCTTCCAGATCCTTGCCGTGGATGGCGTAGTAGCGCATGCTTTCCTTGAAGGTTTCTTCGTCGGTACCGTGGCGCCAGTACAGCGCTTTGGCCTCCTGCCGGTAAAGGACGCGAGCCGAATCCTGCTGCAGGCGGGCGGCTTCTACCCGCGCCTCGGTAATGTGCATGTCCACCAGCAGGCCGACGAGCTGCTCGCGCGGCAGGAGCTTGGCGGGCGGCACGGGTTCTTCGGGCCGGTCGCACTGGCTCAGCAGCAGGGAGGCAGTCAGCAAAAGGGCGGTACGCAGGGAATTCTTCACCAGGCAAAAATAGTACTTGCGCGCCGTACCGTTATTTTAGCCGCCCGGCCCATGACCACTCCCGCTCCCGACACCTCGCTCCAGGCCATTCTGCGCCGCTTGCGCCAGCTCGAAATCCGCATCCGCAAGGTGGTGGACGCCCAGCTGCAGGGCGACTTTCACTCCGTATTCAAGGGCACCGGGCTGGAGTTCGACGACGTGCGCCAGTACCAATACGGCGACGAGGTGCGGGCCATCGACTGGGCCGTGTCAGCCAAGGGCCACGGCACCTTCGTCAAAACCTACAAGGAAGAGCGGGAGCAATCGGTGCTGCTGCTGCTGGACGTGAGCCGCTCGCAGCAGGTAGGCGCCGAAGGCCGCCGCAAGCTCGACGTGGCCCGCGAAATCTGCGGCATCCTGGCGCTGTCGGCCGCCCGGCAGGACGCTCAGTTGGGCGTGCTGGCGTTTTCCGATCAGAAGGAGCTGTACCTACCGCCGGGCAAGGGCCTGCGCCACGCTTACGCGCTCATCAAGTCGGTGTTTGGCCTGCAGCCGCAGAGCGCCGGCACCAACGTGGCCGCCGGCATCCGGCAGGCCCTGGGCCTGCTCAAGCGCCGCAGCCTGGTGCTGCTGCTCTCCGATTTCATCGATACCGACTACGAGCGGGAGCTGACCATGCTGGCCCGCAAGCACGACCTGATCGTGGTGCAGCTGCTGGACCGGCGGGAGCAGGAGTTCCCGCCGCTGGGCATCGTGCCGCTGCGCGACCAGGAAACCGGGCGCACAGTGTGGGTAAATACTTCATCCAAGGCCTGGCGGGCGCGCTACCGCGCCACCTACGAGCAGACGCGCGAGCAGATCGGGCAGATCTGCCGGCGGCACCGCACCTCGTTTCTGAGCATCGCCACCGACGTAGATTACGTGCCGCAACTGGTGAGCCTGTTTCGCTTGCGCAACCGCCGCGGCGCCCAACCCCAAGCTTCCGCCTCGTGAAGGCAGCACGAGCTTGGGCCCGACGGGCTGCCTGGGCAGCGGCCGTGCTGGGGCTGAACGGCAACCTGACCCTGGCCCAACCGGCCGCGCAGCCCGACTCGGTGCCGGTAGGGCGCTTCGTGCAGCCGAGCGTGCAGGTGGGCGAGCTGGTGGAGTACGAGCTGACATTTCGGCACGCGCCGGGCCTGAACGTGGTGTTTCCCGATTCCACGGCCGAGTACCAGCCCTTCGAGTACGTGCGTCGGCGCTACTGGCCCACCCGCACCCGGCAGGGGCTGAGCTACGACCGGTGCCGCTACGTGCTGCGCACGTTCGCCCTCGACTCGGTGCTCCAGTTGCGCCTGCCCGTCACGCTGCTGCGCGGCCGCGACACGGTGCTGCTCTACGCCCGGCCGACTGCCATCCGCCTGCGGCACACGGCTCCCATCCTCGCGCCCGACGCGCCGCTGCCGCCCCTGCGCCAGAGCACCGCACTACAGCCGCTAGCCGAGCGCTTCAACTACCCCTACTGGCTGGCCGCCGCTGCCGCTGTGCTGGTGCTGGCCGGCGTGGTGTGGTGGACGTTTGGCCGCAACCTGCGCCGCCGCTACCAGCGCTACCGCATGGCCCGCAACCACGTGTACTTTCTGGCCCAGTACGCCCGCCACCTGGAGCGCTTCCAGCTCAGCCGCTCCCTGGCCAACATGGAGCGCGCCATTACGCTCTGGAAAAACTACCTCGCTCGCCTCGAGGGAAACTCCCTGAACACGCTGACTACCAAGGAAATCGTAGCGCACTACCAGGGCGACGCCGACGTGGCCACCGCCCTGCGCCTCTCCGACCGCATCATCTACGGCAACCAGCAGCCCGACGAAGCCGCCGAGCAAACCGACCACGCCCTGGACTCGCTGCGCCGCTTCGCCGACCGCCGCTACGCCCTGGTGCGCGCAGCCCAGCGGCGGGCCTAGGCCCCGGCATTTGCTCAGGCGCCAAGCAGCAATTCGGGTAAGCTTGCCGCGCGGCCTTCCCCACCCTTCTGCGTACCTTTCGGCTCGCATGGATCAATTCTGGCAGCAATTCCTGGCGCCGCTGTTCGACGGGCTGCGCTACTCCACGCTTACCGGCTATACCTGGGCGCACCCGCGCCTGTTGCTGCTGCTGCCGGCCGTCGTGCTGCTGTTTCTGGTGCGCGAGGCGCTGGCCCAGCGCCGCCGCAGCAAGCTCGGAGTGGCTTTCGTGCGTGGGCAGGCCCGCGCCCACTGGAGCGCCCTGCTGCGCTTCGTGCCCGACGTGGTGCTGGGCCTGAGCCTGATGATGGGCATCCTGGCCCTGGCCCGCCCGCAGCGCACCGACGAGCGGGTGGAGCAGACCGGCCGCGGCATCGACATCCTACTGGCCGTCGACGTGTCGGCTTCCATGGAACTGCAGGACCTGCAGCCCAACCGGCTGGAAGCTGCCAAGCGCGTGGCGCAGGCCTTTGTGCAGGGCCGGCGCGGCGACCGAATCGGGCTGGTCGCCTTTGCCGGCGAGGCCTACTCCGTGCTGCCGCTGACGACGGATTATGAGCTGCTGCGCGAGGAGCTGCAGAACCTGCGCCTGGGCATGATTCCGACCGACGGTACGGCCATCGGGACGGCCCTGGGCGTGGCCACCAACCGCCTGCGCACGGCCCCCGGCCGCTCCCGCGTGTGCATTCTGCTCTCCGACGGGGAGAATACGGCCGGCGCCCTCGACCCGCTCACGGCCGCCCAGCTGGCCCACCGCTTCGGGCTGAAGCTCTACACCATCGGCTTGGGCAAGGACGGGCGCGTGGCCTACGGGCAGGACGAGCTGGGCCGCCCGCGCTACGTGGAGGCCCGCCTCGACGAAACGACCATGCGCCAGATTGCCGCGGCCGGCGAGGGGCAGTTCTTCCGCGCCACCGACAACTCGGCCCTGCAGCGCATCTTCGCCCGCATCAACCGCCTGGAGCAGTCGGAAATCAAGCTCACCCGCTACCGCAACACCCACGACTACTACCGCTACTACCTCTACTGGTGCCTGGGGCTGTGGCTGCTGTGGTTGGCGCTGAAAAACACCTTTCTAACCAACGCGCTGGAAGATTGAGCAAGCCGGACGGCTGGAAGATTGTTTCTCACCGTCGGCGTGGTGGCCAACGGCGGTGCTTACGCCGTTTCGCCTGTCTTTCTCGCTCTTACTTCGCTTTTCATTACCCCTTATGTCCATTGCCTCCGCCCTTCACCAATTTCAGCAGGAGCTCAGCGGCAGCGGCTGCCGGCTGGTAGCTGTGTCGAAAACCCACCCCGTCGAGCTGATTCAGGAGGCTTACGACGCGGGGCAGCGCCTGTTCGGCGAAAACCGCGTGCAGGAGCTCACCGCCAAGCAGCCCGCGCTGCCGGCCGACATCGAGTGGCACCTGATCGGGCACCTGCAGACCAACAAGGTCAAGTACATTGCGCCCTTCGTGCACACGGTGCAGAGCATCGACAGCTTGAAGCTGCTGCTGGAACTGGAGCGGCAGGCTGCCCGCCACGACCGGATGATTCACGGCCTGCTGCAGTTCCACATTGCCGACGAGGAGACCAAGTTCGGCCTGTCGCTGCCCGAAGCCGAAGCGCTGCTGCAGGACGAAGCCGCCGGCCAGCTGCGCCACGTGCGGCTGGCCGGCGTGATGGGCATTGCCACCAACACCAACGACGAAGCCCAACTGCGGCGCGAGTTCAGCACCTTGCGCGGCTACTTTGCGCACCTGAAAGCCACCTACTTTTCGCAGGATGAAGCCTTCCGCGAAATTTCCATGGGCATGAGCGGCGACTACCGCCTGGCCATCGATGAGGGCAGCACGCTCATCCGCGTGGGCAGCGCCATTTTCGGCCACCGCGCTTACCCGGCCACGGAAGAATAATTTCAGCTCCAGCCGCCGGCGCAGCCCCTGCGCCGGCCACACTCCGCACTTCACCTGTTCACCACCTTTGTTATGACTGCCCGCCTTATTCTGCTCACGGCCGCCGTACTCGGCGCCTTGGGCGTGGCGCTTGGGGCCTTCGGGGCCCACGCCTTCAAAGCGCACCTGGAAGCCACCCAGCGCCTCGACACGTTTGAAACGGCCGTGCGCTACCTGTTTTACCACACCTTGGCCCTGCTGGCGGTGGGCGTGTTGCGCGCGCTGCGGCCCGAGCTGACCAGTCTGGGCACGGTGGCCTGGCTGTGGCTCGGCGGCATCGTTGTCTTCAGCGGCTCGCTGTTCGTGCTGTGTTTCACCGGGGTGCGCTGGCTGGGCGCCATCACGCCCATCGGCGGCGTGCTGTTCATCATCGGCTGGATTATGCTCGCCGTGGCGGCCCTGCGCCTGCCCTAATATTCCGGCCCTTAGCACGCACAACGGCCCGGCCAGCGTACTGCTGGCCGGGCCGTTGTGCGTGCTAAGGGGATGGTCGAATTACGACTTCTTGCCTTTGGATTTCACTTTCACGTCGCCGTCTTTGGCTTTGATCTTGGTCTCGGCGGCAGCTTCCTGCGGAGCCGGAGCCGCGGCCGGGTCGAGCACCTCGCCCACCAGCGACACCATGGCGCTGCCGGCAGCGGCGTTCGATTCCACGGTCAGCACCTTGTTCTGCATGCCCATTTTGCCAGTCGAGTTGAACTTGGCCGTGATGGTGCCCGTCTTGCCCGGTGCGATGGGGTCCTTGGTCCAGTCCGGGGTGGTGCAGCCGCAGCTCGTGCCGATGTTGGAGATGATCAGCGGCGCGTTGCCCGTGTTCTTGAACTTGAACGTGTGCTCAACCACGTCGCCCTGCTTGATTTTGCCGAAATCAAACTTCATTTCGGTGAAGGTGATGGCCGGGCCAGCTACCTTTTCTTTCGCGTTGGCAGGCTGAACGGAAGCCGACTGGGCCTGAGCGGCAAATCCAGCCAGGGTGAGCGACAGCGCCAGGACAAGTGCTTTTTTCATGGTGCGGGTATACTGTGAAGAGGTGGTCAACAAATTTAATCTTTTCGCGCGGCCGGCCAAGAATCGGGCCAAGCCAGTGAAGATCAGATGAGCAAAGCTACCAGATGCGCACCAGCTTCCGGCGGTGCTTGCGGGAGTAGCGCTGCGGGCTGGGGCAGTTCTCGTAAGCCCGTCGGTCCTGCCGCGACAGCGGCGGCGCCACAGCCGTGGCAGGCGGCTGGTTGCGCCACGCCGAAGGACCGGCCCCGCGCGGGGGCCGCCCGGGCTTGCCGGGGGTCGTCTGGGCCGTGGCGGCCACCGTCAGCAGGCAGAGGCTGCCGGCCAGCAACACCCGTAACAGCGGCATACAGTTCAGGTTATCAAGGCGAAACACTCGTTGGACCAACACCAACGCCGACAGAATCATTCCGCGTCGGTGTCCACCAGCTTGGCGTTGAAATTCAGCAGAAACAGCTTGTCCGAAGCGCGGGTGACGGCCGTGTACAGCCAGCGCGTAAACTCGGCGTTGATCATGTCCTCCTTCAGGTAGCCGTGGTCGACGAACACGGCCGGCCACTGCCCGCCCTGGGCTTTGTGGCAGGTCAGGGCGTAGGCAAATTTCACCTGCAGCGCGTTCAGGTAGGGGTCGGCGCGCAGGGCCGCTGCCTGCTCCTTTTTGGTAGTAAGGTGGGCGTAATCGGCCTTCACGGCCTCGTAGAGGGCCTTGTTGCGGTCGGCGGGGAAGGCCGGGCTTTCGGTGTGCAGGGTATCGAGCAAGAGGCGCGCCTCCAGCTCCGGCTCGTCGGGGTAGTCCACGAGGCGCAGGCGGGCATCGGCGAAGCGGCAGCCGAACTCCTCGATGCGGCGCACGATTTTGGTGACTTCCACGAAGTCGCCGTTGGCCAGAAAGCCCGCTTCCGACTCGGCCGGCAGCCAGGTGTAGTTGTTGCGCACCACCATGAGGTAGTCGCCGGCCTCGATTTCTTCTTCTGCATCGAACAAGGTGCGCCGGATCAGCTGGTTGTATTGGTTGGCGTTCTTGTTGGAGCGGCAGATGATGGTGGTGTTTTCGTGGCCGTAGTGACGGTAGGCCCAGCGCAAGCCGTCTTCGAGCTTGTCGCCACCCATCTTGTAAAGGTCGGGGTAGCCCTTGGTCACGAAGTTGATGCGCGGATTGGCGTCGGCCGAGCCAGGGGTGGCGTCCTGGGCGTGGCGCAGCTCTTCGCGCAGCACGGTGGCGTTCATCAGAATGCCCGACGACTCGGCCTGGCGCATCACCTGGCGCAGCTCCGCGTCGTCGACGCGGCAGCGGTAGGACGAGGCCAGCACGCCCGCGTCCAGCGCCGGGCTGAGGCTCTGGCCCACCGGCGGCAGCTGGGCCGTATCACCGATGAGCAGCAAGCGGTTGGTGGTCTTTTCGAACACGTAGCCGAGCAAGTCGTCCAGCAGCGCGCTTTCGCCGAAGGACTTCTCGTTGGAAATCATCGAGGCTTCGTCGACGATGAACAGCGTTTCGCCCGAGCGGTTGGGCTGGCGCGTGAAGGCCATGTTGTCGGAGCCGCCCGACTTACGGTAAATGCGCTTGTGAATGGTGCTGGCAGGCACCCCCGCGTATTGGGCCATTACCTTGGCGGCCCGGCCGGTGGGAGCCATCAGCACGTACTTGCGGCCCATTTTGTCGAGCCACTTCACCAGGGCGCTGACCACGGTGGTTTTGCCAGTACCGGCGTAGCCGCGCAGCAAAAACACCTTGCGGCCCGGCAGCTGGTCTTTCAAAAAGCCGTCGAGCTGCCCGAACAGGGTAGACTGGTCTTCGGTGGGGTCGAAGGGGAAGTAGTTGCGAACGGAAGGTATGCGGGTTGTTATCATTCGGGGCGCTGAACTCAGCTCTTAGAACAGCAAATTAGGCAGCCGGATTCGGTGCTGGGTAAACATATTTCGCCCAGAGCCGGAAACCCTGCCGTAGCACGCGGCGCAGGGTGTTGCGCTCCTCTTTGCGCCAGTGCCGGTCTTGCCGGGCCTCCGCGGGTGAAATGCGCCAGAAGCCCGAACAGTCGTACAGCTTGTCGAACACCCGGTTGCGCACTGGGCCCCGGCGCCAGCCGAGAAACTCGGCTCTAACTCCATTGGCCAGATCATCAAACAGATTCCAGGCCGTCAGGCATGCAGCACAAGGAACTTCTTGGTGAGGGGCAGCTATCCAAGCCCAGGCGCGGTCTAGATCCTGACAAAGCGGCTCTTCTTCCTGCAAAGCCACTCTCAGCTGCCGGGCCAGCTGCCTCACTCCATTGGAGCTGCCCAAAACGGGCACCCGACCATTTTCGTCGGCCCACAGCGCGTCTTCGTTTTCCGCCGTGCACCACAGTACATACTGGTCGCGCTGGTGCAGGCGCACCCAGGCGACGTAATATTTCCACTCGGAGGCCGACGGATTGCTCATGATTGTATCGGCTCTACCACCGCCATCGTCGCCGAAGCCTTGGCAATGAGCAGCCCCTCGGCCGGGTTCTGGCCGCCGAAGGCCCGCACTTCGGCTTCGCAGAAGTGCAGCCGGCGGCCGGGCTTGAGCACCCAGCCGGTGGCCACCAGCCGGTCGCCCAGGCCCGGGTACAGGTAGCTGATTTTCAGATCGGAAGTCACCATGCCGTGGTCGTCGGGGATGAGCGTGACGGCGGCAAAGCCGGCCACCAGGTCGCAGAGCGTGGCCACGAGGCCGCCGTGGGCAAAGCCGCGCTGCTGCTGGTGTTGCTGCTCCAGGGCCAGCTCGGCCTGCACGCGGCCTGGCTCGATGGTGGTCAGGTCGGCGCCGATCAGGTGCATGAAGTGCTGGCGCTGCAGCTTGCGGCGGATGCGGACGGTCAGGTCGTCGTCGGTGGTGGTAGCGGAGGCAGAATAAGCAGACATCAGCGCAAAGGTACCCCACGTCGGGCGAAGCGGGTTTCCGCCGGTTGCCAGCCTGATCCGGCTCGGTGCAACCTGGGGTGGTGGCCTTGGCAGTTCCCGCGCGGCTTTTCGTATACTGGTGAGCGTAGCCATTCTCTTCTTTGCTTCGGCCATGAATCCCTCCGATTACCTCCTGTCCGGCGCCCTCGGGCTGGCCCTGGCCGCGTGCAGCGGCTTCCGCGTGTTCGTGCCGCTGCTGGCAGCCAGCATTGCCTACCGCACCGGCTACTTGGCCCCGTCGCCGGGCTTTGCGTGGCTGGGCTCGTGGCCGGCGCTGGGGGTGCTGGCTACCGCCACCCTGGCCGAAATGCTGGGCTACTACCTGCCCGTGGTCGATAATTTCCTGGACACGCTCACCACGCCCGCGTCCTTCGTGGCCGGCACGTTGCTGATGACCTCGGCCCTGCCCGAGCTGAACCCGGTGCTGCGCTGGGGCCTGGGCGTGCTGGTGGGCGGCGGGGCGGCCGGGGTGGTGCAGTCGGGCACGGCGCTGCTGCGGGCGGGCTCCACGGTGGCTACCGGCGGCCTGGGCAACCCTTTTTTCGCCACCATCGAGAACGTGCTGGCCGTGGTGGGCGCCGCCCTGGCCCTGCTGCTGCCGCTCTTGGTGGCGGGCCTGGCGGTGGGCTTTATCATCTTCGTGGTAAGCCGCTTGCGCCGCTGGCGGGCCCAGCGGCGCCAGCAGGCCGGCGGAATTTCGGCCAACCTCAACGGGCCAGATCGGGTTTAGCGCCGTACACTTGCAACCCCGACCGCTCCGCTTTACCTACCCGCACCTATGCCCGCCACGCCTACCTTGCCTCCTGATCCGCTGCTGCACGCCTACACCGACCGCGCCCGGGTGCGCGTCTGCGGGCTGCTCGTCCACGAGGGCGCGCTGCTGCTCACCGCCCACCGCGGCTTACTGCCCGCCGAGCAACCGTTCTGGTCGCCGCCCGGCGGGGGCTGGCACTTCGGCGAGACGCTGCGCGAGGGCGTGGCCCGCGAGTTTCGTGAGGAAACCGGCCTGGAAGTTACCGTCGGCCGTTTCCTGCACCTGCACGAGTACCACGGCGACCGGCTGCAGGCCCTGGAAATGTTCTTTGAGGTGCGCCCCACCGATGCGGCTGCCCTGCCCAGCCTCGGCCACGACCCCGAACACGCCCCCGACCAGCAGCTGCTCACGGCCCTGGCCTGGCGCACCCCGCAGGAGCTGGTGCGCTTGCCGCCGCAGCAGGTGCACCCCATCCTGCGCGACCTGATCAGCACCGACGACGCGTACATTCCGCAGCTGCGCCTGCGCTGAAGGATCCTTCACGGGAAAGTACCATCACCACACACGCGCCACCGGGTACCTGCCCGGCGGCGCGTTGGTAATTGGAGTTGTTAAGCCGCTGACGGATTCTCGCTGGTTCGCCTTGCTAGAACCCAAGCTTGCGGATGTCTTTGCCATTCAGGTTTGTGGTTTCCAGGCTGGCGGTAAGCATCATGTACGCGCTATTGGGCTGCCCGTCGACGCGCAGCATCAGCAGGCGCTGCCCGTCGGGCGAGGCACTCACCATGGAAAACGTACGGGTACCGCCCGGGCAGACGGCGCGGATGAGCCGGGTTTCGCGGCTGGTCGTGCTCGTGAGGGATACGCCCTGATGGATATCGGCCCACACGATGTCGCGGCCGTTGGGCAGCCAGCGGATACTGCTCACCCCCAGGTGGGGCGTGGGCGCGGCCAGCTCCTCGATGTGGCCCGTGGCCAGCTCGTAGGTGCTGATCATCTGCCGGCCGCTGCCGGCGTACAGCCCCGCGATGCGCTACCCGTCCGGCGACCAGGCCAGCGGGTGAAACACCGTCCGCTGCGTGGTAGAGATGAAGCGCACCGGCGTGCCATCGGCCCGGTGAATGGCCAGCCCGCTGTTGGTGTTGCTGGTCAGTTGCCGGGAGCAGGCAAACTCCGTCCCGGCCGGGTTCCAGGAGGGGCTGTAGTGATAACCCTGGCTCGTGAGCTGGGTCAGGCTGTCGCCGTTGCTTTTGACTTTCCAGACCTGGCCGCCCGAGCGCACCAGCAGCAGCCAGCCCCGGCGGCTCCAGTCGGGGCCGCTTACCACGTCGTTGACCAGGCGCCGTCCGCGGCCGGTGCGCAGGTCGTGCGTCCACAGGTTGCGCAGGCGCGGGCCGGGGCCGGGCAGGCTCACCGTATCCATGAGGTAGGCTATTTCGTGGGCGTCGCGTGGGTTGTACACCGACGATCAGCGGTACGGGTATACCTCCTGCGGCGTGTAGCCAAACTGCGGCGGCGGCGGGCACGCCTCTTCGGGTTCATCCTGGGGCTGGGGCAGCTCCCGGGGCTTGGACTGGCAGCCCGCCAGCAACAGCGCGGCCAGCAAGGCCGGGGGTAGTAGTGGCTTCATGTCAGTCGGCTTTGGTGAAGCGGCCCTGGAATACGCTGGTTGGCGTGAGCACGTAAAAGAGGTAAAGGCCGGCAACAAGGTAATTTAAGGAAAGGTGTTTCCCATAGCGGCCGGCGGGTGCGGCCGATGGGCGGCCTCTGCGTACCTTTAGACCTCCTATTCGCCTCTGAAGTGCCGCCCGTGTCTTCCCTCGTAGCTTCCGCCGATTCTGCCCTGGCCCCGCCCACGGCCCTGCACCGTCTGCGCGACGAAACCCTGGACCCGACCAACCTGGCCGGCTACAATCTCTACCTCACGGCCGGGGCCCACGGCCTGCGCGTGGGCGTGGCCGATGTGCGTCGCAACCGCTTCGTGGCCCTGGAAGACTACGCCGCCCTGCCGGCTACCTCGCTGGCCGGGCAGCTGCAGGCCCTGGCCGCCCAGCACGATTTGGTAGGCCAGCCCGGCTGGAACCGCGTGCGCCTGGCCGTGCAGCACCGTCATTTCACGCTGCTGCCGGCCCCGCTGTTCCGCGACGGCGACGAGGCCACCTACCTGCGCCTGCACCACACCCTCGATCCGCAGCACGAAGTGGTGCGCCGCTACCGCCACCCCGGCCAGGAAGTGGTGAGCATCTTCGCCGCCGAAAAACCGCTGGCCGAGTGGTTTGAGCGCACGTACCCCCAGCAGAAGCTGCTGCACCAGACCAGCGCCCTGCTCGAAGGCGTGGTGCACCAGAGCGAGCGGCAGGGCGCCCCGCGCCTGTTCCTGAGCGTGGGGCCGCAGGAACTGACCGTGGTGGTGGTGCGCGACAAGCGGCCGGAATTCTGCAACGTATTCACGTTCAGCACCGCCGAAGACTTTATCTACTACGTCATCCTGGTGATGCAGGAGCTGAGCCTCAACCCCGACGAAGACCCGGTGGTGGTGTACGGCGACCTGATGCACGATTCGGAGCTGTTCTCCGTGCTTCGCAAGTACATTCGGCACGTGCGCTTCGGCAACCGCCCCTACGATTTGGGCTACAGCTACCGCCTCAACGACGTGTTCGAATACCGTTACTTCGAACTCTACAGCCTGCACCTCTGCGAGTAATTATCAAATGGCTGAATGGCGAAATGGCTGGCCGTGCCAACAACCCCAGAACGACCAACTATTCAGCCATTTAACAATTCAACCATGAGAATAGCCCTCTTTCCCGGCTCCTTCGACCCCTTCACCAACGGCCACCTCGACGTCGTGCGGCGCGGCACCGCGCTGTTCGACCACATCATCATTGCCATCGGCAACAACAGCAGCAAGCAGCGCTACCTGCCCGTCGAACAGATGGTGGCCACTATTGAAGCGGTTTTTCAGGGTGAACCGCGGGTGTCGGTGCAAGCCTACAAAGGGTTGACGGCCGATTTTGCCCGGGAGACGGGGGCGCGTTTTCTGCTGCGCGGGCTGCGCAACACTACCGACTTCGAGTACGAAAACACCATCGCGCAGGCCAATCGCCACGTCAACCCCGAACTAGAAACGGTGTTTCTGATTACCTCTCCGGCCTTGGCCGCCATCAGCAGCACCATCATCCGCGAGATTCACCGCTTTGGCGGCAACGTGGACGACTTCGTGCCGTTCCAGATGCCTGCCATGAGGAATGAGGAATGAGGAATGAGGAATGAGGAATGAGGAATGAGGAATGAGGAATGAGGAATGAGGCTACATTCCTGCTCCTCACAGGGTTGCGCGCCAATCGTCTTTTCTCCTTCTTAATTCTTCCTTCCCCCTACCGGGGCAGCACGCGCACCCCCATGATTTTAGTGGGCGCTGCGGGGTCGGGCACCGGTAGCACCAGGTACCGGTCGTCGACCAGTTCCAGGCCGGCGCGGCGCACCAGCTCGTCCTCGTTGGTCCCGAGCAGCACCAGGTCGCGCACCTGCCGGGTGCGTGCGTTGAACGTCACGACGATGGTCGTACCGTCCTGCTCAAAAGTGTTGATCCAGTCTTCGCCCTTGGTGTCCTGCAGCTGCTGCCGCGTGGGCTCCAGCCCGATGGCCTGGGTGCGCGTCTCGCGGGGCGGGCCGAGCTGCCGGCGCACCTGATCGATGTTGCGGCCTACCAGGGCCGGAGCGTTGAGGCGCCGCCCCGTACCTCCCGGCCGCGGCCGGCCCGGAGTGGGGTTTTCTACCGTGGAGGTACTGCGCGTGCACGCCGCGCCACCGCACAGCAGCAACAGCCCCAGCAGCAGGCAAGCGCGACTTGTTCGCATAAAAGCCAAAGGCCCCGGCTTAGTGGCTGATGGGCTCGGCCGCGTTGGAGTGGCCGGCCACCTCGCTCAGGTAGTGGCGCACCACCAGCGCGATGGAAGCGTACGACTCGTCCAGGGCCTGCAGCGCCTCCTTGGGCTCCATCCAGCGCACCTCCTCGATGTACTCCTCGGCCTGGGGCTTCATGAGCGAATCGTCGAGGCACTGCATGATGTACCAGTTGGTCTTCTTCAGGATCTTGTTGCCGTTGTAGGCGTAGGAGTGCCAGGTGCTGGGCAGCTTGTCGCCCAGGGCCACCTTGATGTTGCACTCCTCCTCCACTTCGCGCAGCGAGCCTTCGGCGGGGTCTTCGTCCTTCTTGAGCTTGCCCTTGGGCAAATCCCACTTGCCGAGGCGGTAGATCATCAGGATCATGCCGTCTTTCACCACCAGGCCGCCGGCGGCTTTGGCAATGCGGAACTGGTCTTTCAAGTGCAGGATCAATGCCTTTTTCTTGCGGGCCAGCAGGGTCAGGGAAGTCAGCTTCTTCAGCTTCTTCACTTCCATGAGGCGCAGCATGCGGTCGATGAAGGCAGGCGTCACGTCGCGCACCAGCACGTCGCCCACCAGGTCCTTCGAGATGAACTCATCTTCGGGCCCCAGAATCAGGTCGTAGCGGTGCTTGTAGACCTTGTCAGAGGTCTTTTTGATGATAATCGGGATGTCGTTGATGAAAACGTTCATCGCGGCAAGTCAGAAGGAGAAAGGATGCGGTTGATCGTCCGGCAAGCTGCAAAACACAGCATTAATTTCGGGATACGAAAGCTGTGGTCCAAGCCTGGCAAGGCGGGCCGGGTGTGGCGGCCAGTCAGGCCAGATACGGCTGCGAGCAGGAAAGGTAACACGCCTCCGGAAATTAGCCGGCCAATCCATGCCGCCAGCGCGCGGGCCGTACCTTGCGGCCGGTTATTTGCCCCTTTCCATGCTCGTAGGCCTGCTTTCCGATACCCACAGTTATTTCGATGAGCGCATCGCGCACCACCTGCGCGACTGCACGGAAATCTGGCACGCCGGCGACGTAGGCGCCGAGCAGGTGCTCGACCAACTGCAGGCCATAGCGCCACTCCGGGCGGTGTTTGGCAACATCGACGACCGAACGGTGCGCCTGCGCTGCCCCGAAACACTGGTGTTTGAGGTGGCCGGGCTCAAGGTGCTCATCACGCACATCGGCGGCTACCCGGGCCGCTACGCGCCCGGTGCGCGGGCGCTGCTGCAGCGCGAGCGGCCCGGCCTCTTCATCTGCGGGCATTCGCACATTCTGCGCGTCATGCCCGACCGGGCGCTGGGCCTGCTGCACCTGAACCCCGGGGCCGCCGGGCGCCACGGCTTTCACAAGGTGCGCACGCTGCTCAAGTTCCGGGTAGAAGCGGGCCGCGTGCTGGATCTGCAGGCCGTTGAGCTGGGCCCGCGGGTGTAGCACCGGAACCGTTTAGGCGCCAGCGCGCCTCCTTCGGGCGTACTTCGTTTTGCGCTCAAGGTGCAAGAGGACAACTCTAGGCACATAAAAAAGCGCCTTCCGTGGCCACGGAAGGCGCTTTTTTATGGGTACCAGCCGACCGGCCGGACTTGCCGCCGCGAACTTCCTAAACGGAAGCGGCGGCTTGAAAACTAGGCAGCAGCCTCGTTTTTCTTGAAGCTGGCTTTCAGCTCTTCGATGTCCACGTTCTTCAGAACGGGGGTACGGAGCAGGTCCTTAATTTCCTGCACCTTGTTGTTGGCGCGGGCGATGTTCTTGCGGTGCTTACGCTTGAGACGAGTAACGGTCATGACGCGGTCGGTTTGAGTCTATTCTGCAGAATGAGGGGGCAAAGGTAAGCAAAAGTTTGGCAGCTTGGCTACTGCCGGCCGAATCAGATTCCGTAAACTGCCGGCGATTCTCCGGCGGGCAGCCCGTAGTTTTGCCCTTCCCGAGCCCACCGGCCCGTTTTGACGCGGCCCGGGTTTCTTTTGCTTCTTCCTGGCTTTGCTCATGATTGACCTTCGCTCCGATACCGTTACCCGGCCCACTGCGGCCATGCTCGATGCCATGTTCCGTGCCCAGGTGGGCGACGATGTGTACGAAGAAGACCCCACCGTGCGGGAGCTGGAGCACGAGGCGGCCCGCCGCTTCGGGCTGGAGGCCGGCCTGTTCTGCCCCTCGGGCACGATGACCAACCAGATTGCCATCAAGGCGCACACCGAGCCGATGTCCGAAGTGGTGTGCGAGCAGACCTCGCACATTTACCTCTGGGAAGTCGGGGGCATTGCCTTTCACTCAGGAGCCTCGGTGGCGCTGCTGCCCGGCGACCGGGGCCGGCTGACGGCGGCGCAGGTGGCCGCGGCCATCCGCTCCGACAACGTGCATTACCCCAATACCAGCCTCATCAGCCTCGAAAACACCCACAACCGCGGCGGCGGCAGCTGCTACGAGTGGGCGGCACTGGAAGAAATTGCCGAATTAGCCCGGCGGCACCGCATTCCGCTCCACCTCGACGGGGCCCGCATTTTCAACGCGCTGGTGGCCACCGGGCAGAGTAGCCAGGAATACGGCCGGCTGTTCGACACGATTTCCATCTGCCTGAGCAAGGGCCTAGGGACGCCCGTCGGCTCGGTGCTGGTAGGCAGCGCGGCTTTTATCAAGAAGTGCAAGCGCATCCGCAAGGTGATGGGCGGCGGCTGGCGGCAAGCCGGCTACCTGGCCGCGGCGGGCCTGCACGCGCTGGAACACCACGTGGAGCGCCTCGCCGATGACCACCGCCGCGCCCGGCAGCTGGCCGAGGCCCTGGAGGCGGCCCCGTACGTCGATTACGTGCTGCCGGCCCAGACCAACCTGGTCATCTTCCGCCTCCGCGACGGCCTGACGGAGGACCAGTTCCTGGCGCACTTGGCCGACCACGGCATCAAAGCCTCCGCTTTTGGCCCGCAGATGGTGCGGTTCGTCACGCACCTCGACGTGGACGATGCGGCCATCGGTCAGGTGCTGAAAGCCCTGCAAACGGTGCCTCAGTAGGGCGCACGGGCCGGGGCGTAGTCCAGTGGCTCGCGTCCCGGCCCGTGCTATTCCTCCACTTCCCCCTGTTCGGTCAGGCGCCCCGGCGCCAGAATGAGCGCGCCGACAATGCCCGCCAGGGCCGAGCCCAGCAGCACGGCCAGCTTGGCCACGTCGATGGCAGCCGGATCGGCAAACGAGAGCGTGGCGATGAAAATGGCCATGGTAAACCCGATGCCCGCCGTGAAGCCCAACCCAATAAACCGGCGCCAGTTGACGCCCGGCGGCAGTTGGCCCAGGCCCAGGCGCACCAGCAGCCACGTGGCCCCCACGATGCCGACGGGCTTGCCCAACAGCAGCCCCAGCCCTACTCCCAGCGCGAGGCCGGACGTGAGCTGCGGCAGCACGTCGGCGGCCAGGATAATGGCCGTGTTGCAGAGCGCAAACAGCGGCAGCACAACGTAGTTGATGGGGCGCTGCAAGGCGTGTTCCAGGTCCTCGATGCGGTCGGCGGGCACGGTGAGAGCCAGCAGCACGCCGGCAATGGTGGCGTGAATCCCCGACTCCAGCACGCAAAACCACAAGCCCAGCCCCAGGGTGAGGTATACCCAGAGCGGCCGCACCCGCAGCCGGTTCAGGCCCAGCAGCAAACCAAACAACCCGGCAGCGCCGAGCAGATAGCCCAGGTGCAGTCCGCCGGTGTAGAAGGCCGCGATGATGAGCACGGCCAGCAGGTCGTCGATGATGGCCAGGGCCGTCAGAAACACGCGCAGGGCGAAGGGTACCCGGTCGCCGAGCAGGGAAAGGATGCCGAGGGAAAAGGCAATGTCGGTGGCGGTGGGAATGGCCCAGCCGGCTGCGGCGGGCGTGCCGCGGGTGAGGGCCAGGTGCACCAGGGCCGGCACCACCACCCCGCCCACGGCGGCCAAAGCCGGCAGCATGGCCTGCCGCGGCTCGGCCAGCTCGCCGTAGAGCACTTCGCGGCGGATTTCGAGCCCGACCATGAAGAAGAACACCGCCATCAACCCGTCGTTGACCCAGTGCGTGACCGACTTATCGAGCATTCCATAGCCGAAGTGCTGCTCCCAGAAGGCGAGGTACTGCGGCCCGAAGCCGGAGTTGCTCAGCAGCAGCGAAGCGGCGGTGGCCAGCAGCAGCAGCACGCCCGCCAGCTGGCCGCGTTCGGATAGTTCGCGAATGGGATGCATGAGGCGGCGGATGGGCATATGCAGAAGTAGTTGGTCGCGCCGGGCGGCTTGGTTTCGGGCAAAAGTGTGGAATTTTAGGCGCTTGCCTTTCGCCGCCTACGCGCACGTGCCCCCGATGAACCCCTTGTCCCTACGCATCCGCCCCTACGCTGCCGCCGACGAAACGGCCGTCATACAGCTGTTTACCAGCAACCTCGCGCCCTACTTCGTGCCCGAGGAAGAAGCCGAGCTGCGCGCGTTTCTGCGGGGCCCGGTGCTCACGCAGGGCCTCCCCTACTTCGTGGGCGAGCTGCCCGACTGGCCGGGGCTGGCCGCGGCCGGCGGCTACGCCCTGAACGACCCCTACGCCGTGCTCACCTGGGGCATGGTGGAGCGCCGCCTGCACGGGCGGGGCGTGGGCCGGGCCTTCAGCGCGTACCGCGTGGCGGCGTGCCGCCGCGCGCACCCGGGCGTCGCCATCGAAATCAAGACGTCGCAGCATACCGAAGGCTTTTACGCCAAGCTGGGCTTTCGCACGCTGCAGGTGGCGCCGGACAAGTTCGCGCCGGGGCTGCACGAGGTGCACATGCTGCTCGACGCGTGAGCTTCCAGCATTCAGCCTCCTGCTACCAGCGCCCCTGGCTGCCGTTTCGGCCGTGGTTCGGACCCAAGCGGTGGACTTCGCTTGCCGAAGCCGCGCGCCACGCCGGCCGGGTACGGGAACTGGAATTGAGTTTTGATTTTGACCTGGCCCCGCACGCCGCCGACTTCGCTCGCCTCACCCACCTGCGCTACCTCTTCCTGCGGAGCTGGGGCGGTCCGCCCTTCACCGGCGAGCCTGCGTTTGCCCTGCCCGATGCCATCGGCCAGCTAACCGAGCTGCGCGAATTGCTCCTGCTTAATTTGGCCATCAGCGCCGTACCGCCGTGGCTGTCGAACCTGACGCAACTGCGCTACCTCATGGTTCGTGGAACCGATATAACGGAGCTGCCCGCCGACTTCGGTCGCCTGAAAACCTGCGGTTGCTGCGCCTTGAAAACTGCCTGCTTCCGCTCCGTACGCTGCCGCCTTCGTTTCGGGAACTGACGGCGCTGCGGCACCTGAGTTTCGCCGATACGTACGTGCGTCATTTGCCTGTTCAGCACCTACCACCCAATCTGAAGCGCCTGGACCTAAGCTTTTCCTCGCTGCTGGCTGGGGTCGACTACGACGAACTACGCGCGCGTTTCCCGCGGCTGCGTGTGCGAATCAGCGGCGGCCGGTAAGTTTGCGCCATGACCCTGCCCGCCGACTACACCTACGACCACGACGAAGCGCGCCGCCACCTCAGCCAGGCCGACCCGGTGCTGGCCGCCCTGATTGCCCGGGGCCGGCCGGTACGGGCCTCCGCCCACGAAGATCTGTACCTGGCCCTGCTCAAGGCCGTGGTCAGCCAGCAGATTTCGACCAAGGCCGCCGCGGCCATCTGGCGCAGGCTTGAAGGCCTGTTTCGCCCCGACGGCTACCCCGAGCCCCGGCTGCTGGCGCAGCTCTCCGACGACGAACTGCGCGCGGCGGGCATCAGCCAGCAGAAAGCCGGCTACCTGCGCGCCATTGCCGCGTTCAACCTGGCCGGGCAGCTCGACCACGCGCACCTCTCGCAGCTTTCCGAGGACGCCTTCACCCAGCACCTGACGCAGATCAAGGGCGTAGGCCGCTGGACGGCCCAGATGCTGCAGATGTTTGCCCTGGACCAGCCCGACGTGTTTGCCGAGGGTGACCTGGGCATTCAGAACGCCATGCGCCGCCATTACGGCCTCGAAGAAACCGGCCGCGCGCTGCTCAAGCGCATGACGGAACTGGCCGAGCCCTGGCGGCCCTACCGCTCCCTTGCCTGCAAGTACCTCTGGCAGTCGTTGGACAACACGCCGGAATCCTAGCGGTAAGCCGCGGGCACTTGCTTCAGTTGCAGGTCTACGTGCCAGTTGGCAGGCCGCTGCTTAGGTGTAAACCATTTAGCTCCGGCCGTCAGCCACTGTTGCCGGTAGGCCCGGGCTGAAATGGGCGTATAGTCTTCGTACCCGAATTCCGCGCCGCAACAGTCACAAATGGTGTAGTCGGGCGTCTGCTCGTCCTCACCCCAGGGCGAGTATTTATATTCCAGCCCGCAAACCCGGCAACACCACATTTAGCCCTTCTGCTGCTTTTCCTCGGCCTTCTGTTCGCGGTACACCATGATCATAGCAATGAAGATGCTCACGTAGGGCAGCAGCATGCCGATGAGAAACCAGCGCCAGAAGGGCTTGCCCTGGGCAATGTAGGCGGTAATCAGCGCGCTCAGCACCGTCAGCACAAAGCAGATGACAATTAAAGCTATGTGCTCCATGGGTCGTTTGGGAAAGTAAAAGGAGGTTAGCGGACTTTACCGCGCTTAACCAGGTAGGCGTGCAGCACCTTGTCGAAAGGCTCTTGGATGTCGACCGGCACGAAATCGATTTTGTACTGCCCGCAGCGCAGGGCCAGCTCCTGGGTGTAGCGCTGCATGGCCGCGCGGTACTGCTCACGCACCTGGGCCGGGCTGAGCTTGACCCGCTCGCCAGTTTCCACGTCCTCGAACACGTACGGGCGCTCGGCGAAGTCAAAATCGGCCTCGGTGGCGCGGTCCATCACGTGAAACAGCAGCACCTCGTGGTGCTGGTGCTTCAGGTGCTGCAGCGCGGCCAGCGTGGCCGCCTGGTCCTGCTGGCTGCGGCCGAGCATGTCGGAAAAGAGGATGACCAGGCTGCGTTTGGGAATCTGCTGGGCAATCTGGTGGATGACGCCCGCCACGTCGGTGCCGCCGCGCTCGGTGGGGGCCGCGCGCTCCATCAGCTGCTGCAGCTGCAGCAGCAGCGTGTGGCGGTGGGTGCTGGTGGAGCGCACCGGCGTCTGCACCTCGATGCGGTCGGCGAAGGTGACCAAGCCCACCGCGTCGCGCTGCTTCTGCAGCAGGGTGGCCAGCGCGGCGGCGCAGAGCACCGAAAAGTGCAGCTTGTCGTGGCTGGGGCGCGGGTAGTACATGCTGGGGCTCACGTCGAGCAGCAGGTGGCAGCGCAGGTTGGTTTCTTCCTCGTAGCGCTTCACAAACAGCTTGTCGGTGCGGGCCAGCACCTTCCAGTCGAGGTGGCGGGTGCTTTCGCCGGGGTTGTAGAGCCGGTGCTCCGAGAATTCCACCGAAAAGCCGTGGTAGGGCGACTGGTGCAGGCCCGTGATGAAGCCATCCACTAGCTGCCGGGCCAGGAATTCCAGGTTTTCGAAGGAGCGGACGGCGGCCAGATCGAGCGGCTGAGGAGGCATGGAGGCGGAGTAAGTACCAACGGCAATGACTGCGAAGGTAACGCACGGGTTGCGCCCGTGGTGCCCGCCGGGTACGGCGCAGCCCCCGAAGCGGCGGTCGTCGTTTTGCCTTCTTTATCCTAAGCCTGAGAGGCCGAATTTGTTGGCCTAAAAATTTTTATATCCGTGGGCAAAAGCCTAGTTTTAGCCGGGAATTTTGCAATCATCCCAAAATATCCCAGTACCCCTCCCTTTTCTTCATCTTTTTGTTGGACCCCGTGGAAGACCGCTACGAACAGGACGAGATTTATTCCCAGCGCATTAAAGCCGGCAAGCGCACGTATTTCTTTGACGTGAAGGCCACGCGCGGTCAGGACTACTACCTGACCATTACCGAGAGCAAGCGCCGCCTGCGCGACGACGACACCTTCTCGTACGAGAAGCACAAGATTTTCCTGTACAAAGAGGACTTCCTCAAGTTTGCCGACGCCCTGCAAGACGCCATCGAGTACGTGCGGCAGGAGCTGCTCACGCCCGAGGAAGTGGCCGACCTGGACCGTCCGCGCCCCGAGTTCAACGACCCCAACCGCTACGAAGGCCCCGAGTATACGCCCGACGCTTACTAAGCCCTAACTGCCTCGTTACCAGCAACGCGCTACCGCCCGGCCCCGGCTACGGCGGTAGCGCGTTGCTGCGCGTGGCAGCCTGGCAGCGCCTTCCGGCCCATGAGAACGTTCATTTACCTGTTGCTGGCCGTGGTGGCCGGCTGGGTGGTCCTGCACTGCGGGTGGGTGGCCCGCGACGGTCTGCAGGACCGCATCGGGCCCGCCGACAGCCTGCTGATCCTGGGCAATACCGTCCACGCCGACGGTAGCCTCTCGGACCGGCTGCGGGCGCGGCTCGACAAAGGCCTAGCCCTGTACCGGGCCGGGCTGGCGCCCAAAATCGTCGTCAGCGGCGGCTTGGGCCGGGAGGGCCACTACGAAGGCTTGGCCATGAGCCAGTACCTGGTGGCGCAGGGCGTGCCCCGGGCGGCCATCATCGTCGACAACCTGGGCAATACTACGCGCGCATCGGCCGAAAACTTTGCCCGGCTGGCTACGCGGTGCCGGTTCCGCTCGGTTATCGTCGTGTCGCAGTTTTACCACCTCACCCGCAGCAAGTACCTGCTGCTGCGCGCCGGCCACTTTCAGGTGTACTCGGCCCATGCCCCCTACTTCGAGCTGCGCGACGGGTACAGCCTGCTGCGCGAGTTTCCGGCCTACTACGCCGCCCGGCTACGCTAAAGCGCGGCTCGGGGCCTTAGATGCCAGCTCCAATTCACAGCCGCCGGTGCTTCCCGCCTTCGGACTTCGTACCTTTGCCCCCGAATGGAGTTTCAGCTCATTCTTTCCCTTCGAATTCAGCATATCAGTATAAGCAAAACGCATGGGTCTCCGCTGCGGTATCGTCGGGCTGCCTAACGTGGGCAAGTCCACCCTGTTCAACGCGTTGTCGAACGCCAAGGCCGAATCGGCCAACTACCCCTTCTGCACCATCGAGCCCAACGTGGGCGTGGTCACCGTGCCCGACCCGCGCCTGCAGGTGTTGGAGGAAATCGTGAAGCCCCAGCGCGTGGTGCCCACCATCGTGGAGTTCGTAGACATCGCCGGCCTGGTAAAAGGCGCCAGCAAGGGCGAAGGCCTGGGCAACAAGTTCCTGGCCAACATCCGCGAAGTCGACGCCATCATTCACGTCGTGCGCTGCTTCGACGACCCGAACATTGTGCACGTGGCCGGCGGCGTAGATCCGGTGTTCGACAAGGACGTGATTGACACGGAGCTGCAGCTTAAAGACCTGGAAAGCATCGATAAGAAGCTGCAGAAGTCGGAGCGCTCGGCCAAGAGCGGCGACGCGGCAGCCAAGAAAGAGGTGGCGGCCCTGACGCGCTTCAAGGCTCACCTCGAGGCCGGCAATAACGCCCGCTCGCTCGACGCGACGGAAGAAGAGCTGGCCGCGGTGGAAGACCTGCAGCTGCTCACCATCAAGCCCGTTATCTACGCGGCCAACGTGGACGAAGGCAGCATTCCGGCCGGGGGCAACGCCTATGTGGACGCGCTGCGCCAGCACGTAGCCGGGGAAAACGCGCAGGTGGTGGTGATTTCGGCCGCCATCGAGTCGCAGATTGCCGAAATGGACGACCCCGAGGAAAAGGCCATGTTCCTGGGCGAGTACGGCCTCACCGAGTCGGGCCTGGACAAGCTCATCCGCGCGTCCTACGACATCCTGAACCTGATTACCTACTTCACCGCCGGCGTGCAGGAAGTACGCGCCTGGACCATTCACCGCGGCGACAAAGCGCCCGCGGCGGCCGGTGTCATCCACTCCGACTTCGAGAAGGGCTTTATCCGCGCCGAGGTCATCAAGCTGCCCGACTACGAGCAGTACCGCTCGGAAGCCAAGATCAAGGAAGCCGGCAAGATGGCCGTGGAAGGCAAGGAGTACGTGGTGCAGGACGGCGACATCATGCACTTCCGCTTCAACGTGTAAGCGGCCTGCTTCATGGACGTAAAAGACAGCAACGGCACCCTGCTCGCCGAAGGCGACTCGGTGACGCTCATCAAGGACCTGAAAGTGAAAGGCTCCTCGCAGGTGCTCAAGCGCGGCACACTGGTGAAGAACATTCGCCTGACCAACAGCGCTGGCGAAATTGAGGGCCGGGCCGGGGGCACTACGATGGTGCTCAAGACCGAGTTCTTAAAAAAAGCATAACAGCCCCGGCTGCCACCCCGGCTCCCGCTCTGGTATCTTACAAACGCCCCGGCTATTCAGCCGGGGCGTTTGTCGTATTTTCTTGCTGCGTATGTGCTTACTTCTACTCTTCTGTTTGCTCCTGCTAGCCGGCCTGGCCACTGCTCAACACCAATTGCGCCCCTACGCGGGCCTGCACGCCAGCGGCAACGCCGACATGGTTTATGTGGGTCCGTCGGTTCAGATCGGCGCCGACTACCGCCCGCTCCGCCGCCTGGGCCTGAGCACCTACGTGCACTACTTCCGCCGGCGCTTCGACCGGAACTTCGCCAACGAGTTCGAGGAGGGCAAGTTTGACTGCCTCACCGGGGCCGCCCTGCTGGAACTGCGCCTGGGCCGCCAGCCCGAGCGCCGTGGCCTATTTGTGGGCGCCGGTGTGGCTTTGCAGTATCTGAAAGACGACTACCACAGCTATTGGGCCCGTGTCTACACCCTGCGCAAGCACGACGTACTGCCGGCCCTGCGCCTAGGCTACGCTTTTCCGCTCGGGCGCCACCAGCTCACGGCCGAGCTGAACGCTACCGGCCCCTACCACGAGGGCGACGAATACAGCAGCTATACCGAACTGCTAACGCAGCTAAGCGTGGGCACGCGGCTAGTGTGGTGAAGGCGGCTTCGTAATTTCAACGCTCCCATTAGACTTGGCCGAGGCGCTTTTCATATACAATGGCTGACTATTTAATGCGTGAAGCCCTGCGGCAGCACGTATCGACCCCGCTGAGGGAGGTAACAGGAATGATATTAACGGAGGTGTACTATCACGACATGCACCCGTTGGATATCCTTACCAGCAACGGCGCCACCGACATTATTGCACAGCAGGTGGAGCTGGTGTTTGAAGGCCGTGTCACGGTGTATATCAGCTGGGACACTGTTCCGGGCTGGATGCAGTATAGTCTGAGTGTATCCTGTGAGTCATTCTGCACCGAAGTCGAGCGTTTTGCCCCAGACTCCGTGTACTGGCAACGCTGCTTGGGTCAGCCGTTGGAAGCATTTGAGGTATTCGGCCTGAGCAAGGAAACGTGGACGGAGTATGGTACCCACGGAACGAAGCAGGAAACCTTCTACAATGAGCCTCACTTGGTTGTACTGAATTTTGGAGGTCACCGCATAGGTGTAGCCAATTGGTGCGCCGAGAACAACTTCGTACCGCACCTGCCTTACGGCGATGATGTGTGGATTCTGTTCGACGAACGGGAAATCGAGACACACATAAAAGCGCTAGGCTTCGATTAACTCGAAGCCTAGCGCTTCATCCTTTAGCCGATAGAAATTACTTCCCCACAACCTTAAACAGCATCCCGCTGGTCAGCTTGTCCGAGGTTTTCATGCCGTTCAGAATGGCCATTTCCTCGTGGCGCTTCGTGGGCACCCCGTTGGCGGCGAGGGCCTGGCTGAGCGTCTGGCCAGCTTTGGCCGTTTTGATGCGCACGCGCTCGGGCTGACGGTTCAGCTTGGCGGCGTCGGTGAGGCGGCGGTAGCCCTGAGCCGTGCGCTGAAAGTCGTCGGCGTAGGTGGTGAAGGCCGCGGGCGACGTGAGCCCGACAAAGACGTAAATGCTCTGGCCGTCCTGAATCAGGTAGGTGAGCGTGCGGGCCGTGATGCCCTGCTGACCGGTTTGCTGGTCCTGCCCCACTTGGTCGCCCTGAATGGCCATGGCGGGGAAGCCGTTGATGGTCGTTTTCTGGGCCTGGGCGTTTTGCAGCTTCAGCTGCTGGGCCAGGGCCTGGGCCGTCTCGTCGAGGCCCTTGTTGCCGCCGGGCAGCAGCACGATGACGGCCTTGCCGTTGGGCTCGGCCATCTGAAACTGCGAGGGCGAGTTCTGCGACTTCCAGCCCGAGGGCACCGGGAACTGGAACTTCAGATCGGGGTGGTAGAACACGCTGCCCTCCACGAAGCCTTCGCGCGGGTTGTCGCCGTAGGGCAGCCCGTCGATCAGACGCAGGTACTGGTCGCGGTTGACGGCCAGCTGGCGGCCGGCCTGCTGCTCGGCCTGCACGGCCAGCTTTTTCACGTTCTGGTAGCGGTCGGCCGAGTTCGGGTGTGAGGAAAGGAACGTCGGAATGGTAGCCGCGCCGCTGCTTTGCTCGGTGCGCTGCAGCGTGAGGAAGAAGTCGGCCATGCTAGCCGGGTCGTAGCCGATTTTGCTGGAGTACTTCACCCCCAGCTTGTCCGACTCGTTTTCGTCGTCGCGGCCGTACTTGAGCAGCCCCAGGCCCACCACCTGCGAGGCCGGCTGGGCAATGGACGCCACGCGCTTGGAGAGGATGGAGCCCAGAATCAGCGCGCCGTTGGCAATGGTGGAGCGCGTCTGCTGCTTCTGGCCGTGGCGGGCAGTGATGTGGCCGATTTCGTGGCCGAGCACGCCCGCAAACTGCGCTTCGTTGTTGAAGTGCGCCATGATGCCGCGGGTGAAGTACACGTGGCCGTCGGGAGTGGCAAAGGCGTTGATGATGGGCGAATCGACGATGGTAAAGCCTTTCACGTCGGCGGGGCGGTCCGACACGCGCCCCATCTGCATGCCTTTGTCGTCGATGTAGCTTTGCAGCTTGGTGTTGTTGAGCAGGCCGAACTGGGCAACCACCGCCGGATCGGGCTGGGCGCCCTGCACGGGCGGGGCGGCCCGGTTGCGGGCGGCGTTATCGGTCACCGGGTTCGACGAGCCCGCGAGGGGCAGCAGCAGGGCCAGCAGGGCCGCCGCGCGTATGGATTGCAGCAAGGTGGGAGTCATGAAGGAGGAAGATCAGGATGCGAATACGGCAACGCCTCTGCAACGAACGTACCAGGGCGGAAGGTTACGCCGGAAGCCCGGCCACTACCGTTTGCCCGCGGCGGCCGCGGCCTGCTGGTCGGTGGCTTCGGCCTCGGCCATGTGCTGCTCCTCTAGCTCCACGGCGGTGGGCCGGCCCTGCCGGCGGTCAAGCCAATCCATAATCGGCGTGGCCAGCACGCCGTGCAGCACGATGGAAGTCAGCACCGTGAAGCCGGTAGTGGCCCACAGCTCGCGGGCGTCGGGGAAGAAATGCCGGTTGGTGGCGAAGGCCAGATAGAAGAAGGAGCCGATGCCGCGAATGCCGAAAAAGGAAATTACCAGGCGCTCGGGCCAGCTGATGCGGCCGCGGCCCAGGCTGAGCATCCCTCCCACGGGGCGCAGCACCAGCAGCAGCAGCAAGCCCAGGGTCACCCCGCGCAGCGTGAGCGGTGCCAACAGCCCGTGCACCAGCGCCCCGCCAAACAAAATCAGAATGACCACGATGAAGAGGCGCTCCAGCTGGTCGGTAAACTCGTGCATCTCGGTGTGGTACTCGTGGCTGCGCTCGTGGGCGCGCAGCGTCACGGAGGCCACGAAGACGGCCAGAAAGCCGTAGCCGTGCAGCAGCTCGGTCACGCCGTAGGCCGTGAGGGTGACGGCCAGCGCCACGAAGCCGTAGGCCTCGGGATTGATGCGGATGCGGTGCGGCAGATCAAAAATCAGGAACGAGAGCACACGCCCGGCCAGCCAGCCGCCGAGCACGCCCATTACCGTGCGGTAAGCCACGTCCTGCCAGGCCCACTCGAGCAGACGGTCAGCCAGCGGGCCCGCGCCCGGCAGCAGGGCAATGGCCAGGTACACGAAGGGAAAGGCGAGGCCGTCGTTGAGGCCGGCCTCGCCGGTCAGGGCAAAGCGCACGGTGTCTTCGCGGCCTTCGCCGGGCTTGCCCACCTGCACGTCGCCGGCCAGCACGGGGTCGGTGGGCGCCAGCGTGGCGGCCAGCAGCACGGCCGAAGCCAGCGCCATGCCGCCCAGGCCCCAGGCGGCGGCTACGAAGCCGGCCATGGTGACAATCATCAGAATGAGCACCAGCCGCAGCGGCACCCGCCAGCGGCGGAGCGAAAACTTCCGGTCGATTTTCAGGCCGGTGCCCGTCAGGGCCACCGTCACGCAGATTTCGGTGAGGTGGGTCAGGAAGCCGGAGTATTTGATGGGGTCGGGGGCGGGCAGGCCAATCGGCAACGCAAACACCAGTGCCCCCAGTCCCACGAACAGGATGGGGTACGAGAGCGGGAATTTGCGCAGCAGCGAAGGCAGCCAGGCGACGGCCAGAATGGCCACGCCCAGCACCACCAAGCAGAGATTGTAGAGCGACATGCGGCGGGCGTCGGGAGGTGGTACCTGCTGCTTACGCAGCCATCCGGCCACAAGATGTGCCGGGCTGCCCGCCGCGGCCCGTTCTCCCCTATCCGGCAGCGGCTTGCGCCCAACCGGCGGCCGGCGGCAAATAGCCACCTTGAGCGCATGGTCAGACACGTAACCACCGCGGCGGAGAAGTAGGGACCCACCTACACTTCGCATGACACAACCCAAAAAGCGCTGGGCCTGGAAGGCCCGGCACAAGCGCCCCCGGTTTAAAAACTACTGGCAAAGCCCCGACGACGGGGGCTGGTGCCTGCGGGAAGCCCAGCGCCGCCACCGCTCCCAGACCCGCAAAGCCCTGCGGCGCATCCGGCAGGGCGAAGACGAGGCCAACGTGGCTTTCCCGTACCATCACCACCACTGGCGGAAACGGTGGTATTAGAAAAAGCCCCGCCGGATAGCGGGGCTTTTTTGTTGCTGCCGTTTGCTTTGCGGACCTTCGCTGCCACATGGATATTCAGCAGCTTCTCGCCCACTTCAATCAGCTCAGCCCCGAAGAGCAAACCAAGGAAGTTTACGCCCACTTTGGCCTGGCGGTGTATTTCGGGCAGGCCCTGGAGCAGCAGCTGGCCAACATGCTCATCTTCGACAAGCTTTTTCAGGTGAAGCCCGAAACGCCAGCCCAGTACACGGGCCTGTTCGAGGAGTACGCCGGCGCGGCCAAGCCCGCCGACCTGCTGGCCGTGGAAGTGCAGCTGGCCTACCAGCTCACCGACCCGGACCGCGACGAGCTGCAGCGCCTGCTCGTGTCGCGCCGCTTTCTGGCCGATACTTACTTCAAGGTGCACGCCCAGCGCCTGCTGCAGCCCGAGGCCAAGGAGCAGCTGGTGGCCGACTTCGCGGGCTTCCAGAACCGCTGCCGCATCCTGCACGGGCAGCTGCAGCAGTACCAGCAGCAATACGTGGCCCGCACCGGGGTGGAGGCCGAGCTGATGCAACAGACCTGGGCCACCGTGGTGCGCGATGCCCAGCGCGTGCTCAGCGCCCAGGCTTAGCCAGCCGCACCGGGTACGTTATCAGCTTCCCGCCGTGGTCCTACAACTCCAAGTTCGTAGAACCACTATCGTAGAACAGTCCGGGGCCGAGCCACCCAAACGCCACCGAACAGCTTCACGGCATTACCAGCCGGCTGCCTGCCCCCTCTCCTACTTCACCTTCTTCTCCTCGCCGCGTGTCCCGTTTCCTCCAGTCCCTGTTCGGGCGCAAGCCTGCCCCCACGCCCGTCCCAGCCACCGACGCCACCGACCCGCAGCCCGACAACACCCGCCTGCTGCAGCTGCTCGCCGCCTGGGCCGCCGACGAGTCGGTGGCCACCTACCGGCAGGTGGTGGAGGAGTTGGCCCACGGCAATGCCCTGCTGCTGCTGCCGTCCCTCAACGACGACGGCGACGCCGGCAGCTGGCGCACCCTCACCGAGGGCAGCACCCTGAAGCTCACGGGCGTGTTTGACGTGGACGGGCTGAAAACGCTGGCCGCCTTTACCGACGAGCCGGCCCTGCGCGCGTGGGCCGGTCAGCCCAGCCAGTACACGGCCCTGCGCGCCGCCGATGCGCTGGCGTTTTGCCAGGACCACGGCATCGGCCGCATCGTCATCAACAGCAACGCCCCGACCATGTTCGTGCTGGAGCGCAGCCGC
Organism: Hymenobacter coalescens; assembly: GCF_054783195.1. NCBI lineage: Bacteria > Pseudomonadati > Bacteroidota > Cytophagia > Cytophagales > Hymenobacteraceae > Hymenobacter > Hymenobacter coalescens. The sequence goes on from NZ_BAAGRA010000006.1 coordinate 64,490, forward strand.
GAAAGCATCCGCACGGAGGTTATCCGGGAGCAAACCGAGGTGCAGGTGGGCCCGCCGCAGCGCCCCCTGACCCCGGACCTGGTGGCCCGGCTGGTGGACAGCTGCCGCGCCGTCAGCACCATTGCCGAGGTATACCAGTACGCCATGCTGCGCGGCGGCGAGCTGAGCCTGGTGCTCGGCTTTCGGCTCGATACCTACTCCGAGGATGCGCGCCGGGCCGCCCTGGGTGCCGTGCAGCGCGCATTTGAGGAAGTACAGCCCGACCAGCCGCTCGACGTGTTTATGCTGGAAACAACCGAGTGGCTGACCACGGTGCAAGGCATCGACAACGCCCTGCTCTACCGCCGCTAACGCCCATTCGCTCCCGGCCGGGCAGGCAGTCCAGCAGTAATGGGCCGGTGCGCCAGACCGGCTCAGCAGCCCGTCACCGCAGGTATATACCCGGGAAGTTTTCGGCTGAATGTACCCCTACCCAGGTATAAGGGGCGTTGTTGAACAAATAGGGGAAAACCTCCGACTCGGCAGCCAAATAGCTCAAATGCTACTGATAAGGCACGAATGCGCCATAAGAATAGTAGGAGACGATGGTTTTATACGTCCCTTAATGCTAATGAAAGAAGCTGGTGAAAACGAACGTTAAGGCTAGCGCCTTTGCTACTGCTGGAATTGTCTTGTCAACCATACCCCTAGATTCCAGAGGCATGTTAGGATCAGCAAGAGCAAAACGGGCAACCAGATTATCCACCCAAACCAGAAGAAAAAAACTATTGGCAAGTGCCATTCAAAGGCCACGTACGCAAAATAAGATAGGCTTGCTAGTAGCAGAAGGATAGAGAACAGGACTAGTAATACACGCATGAGTACGACCATGCGCCAAGATAGCCATCCGATGCAATACCCCATTCCCACCCTGCGCGCCTGCTAATTCAACACGTGTAGTACTCGCCAAAAACTAGACAGTTTAGGCGGGCTAGCTTAGCCCGTTTATGAACCGGAAACGTACCCGTCACCGCTTTTGCACCTTATCACAATCATGCAGGCTAATTGGCTGACGAGGCGTAGGTTTTCACCTATTTGTTTAACAACGCCCTATAAGACCTGACCCAAACGCGGCGGGCCGCCGCTAGCGGAACAGGCCCGGCTGGCTGGTGCGCACCTGCTGGCCGTTGACCACCAGCGGGCGGTAGCCGATGATGAGGTCGGCGCGGGTGCCCGGCGGGCGGTAGTACACCAGGATGTCGTATTGGTTCTGGGTGAGCTGGTAGCTGCCCTCGAAGTAGCCCGCGTCGGGCGCGGCGCCGTTTTGCCCGACCACGAAATAGTAGTTGTAGTAGCCCTGTTTGAGCAGCGCGCGGCCGGTGTAGGCCTGCTGCTCGGCGTTGTAGGTGAGCTTGAAGTCGTCCTTCAGCTTCCAGTCTGAGAGGGCCCCAAACACGTACACGGGCCCCGGCGCGGGGCTTTCGGCGCGCAGCTGGAAGGTTGTCCACACGTAGTCGGCGTTGGTGGCGCCGTTGCCGTATTCGCGGTTTTCGAACACGCGCTGGCCGTCGGCGTCCTCGTATTGGGTGTAGGCGCGGCCGGCGCGGGTGGTTTCGGGCAGCAGCAGCACCCCGCGCGGCGAGGCCTGCATATCGATGCGCTGCACGCCCACGCCGGTGGCGCGCAGGGAGCGGATGTCGGCGAACCGGAACTCGTTGAGCGCCGGGAAAGCGTTTTCGAAGTTGAAGTACTGGTAATCGAGCTGCTGCTCGGCGTCGCGCACGAAGGTGGGGCGCAGTCCGTACTTGGCGTTGTCCCAGCGGAAGTTCTGGCGCAGCACCACCTTGGTTTCCACGGCCGGGTTCACCAGCGGGAAGGCGCCGTAGCGGATGCCAAAGTCGATCTGCTGCATGGTGTAGCGGGCCGCGCCGCCGGGCGCCAGGCCCAGCTGCGCCTGCACCTCCACGCGGTTTTCGTACACCAGCAGGCGGCGCGAGAGCAGCGGCACGCGGGTGTTGCCGTCCTGCACCACCAGCAGGAAATTGCCGGACAGCTTCACCGGCGGCACCTGCAGGCGGTAGTGAAAATACGGTACCTGCGTGCCCACCGAGGTGCGGTACTGCGTGAGGTTAAACTCGTTTATCTCGTTGAGAAACTGCAGATCCGTGAGCACCGAGGGCGACCAGTCGGCGTTGCAGTGCACCAGGCGGGCCGTCAGGCGCCGGCTCTGGTCGCCGAGCAGGTCGAATTCGAGCACGATGCTGCCGGCGCTGGCCAGGGGCACCACCGGGGCGTTGAAGATTTCGGTGGGCTGCCCGTCGCTAGCGTAGCACTGCACGCTCTGGATGTCCGCGTCGTAGGTCGCGTCCTCGAAGCGCAGTTCCTGGTTGGCCCGCGGCGCCTGCACCGGGCTGCTCTGGCCGGGGCGGCCGGCATTGGGGTCGGTGATGGGCGTGCCGAGCGGCACGCAGGCGGCGGTGGCCCCAAGGGCGAGAACGGGGACTAGACGACGGAGCATAAACGAAGGTAAGACGTGGGGCCCGACCAGGCGAAGCGCAAATAAGCTAATCCCCGCCCATTGTGGCGGGCCCGGCCCTGCCGCGAAGCGGCGGCTACTCCCATACGTGCATGGCCGGCGAAGGTCGGGGCCACGACCGGGGGCGGTGCGGCCCTGAGGCTCATAACACTGCCGTCACGCATTCTTCACGCAGCATTAACCCGCGCATAAACCCCAGAAAACACGCTTAACCGAGCTTGCAGCGCCTTTCAGCACCATTCGCTAACCGCCCCAACCGGCTCCGCCAGCTCCGTATGAAACACACGACTACTCCCCTCTTCCTGCTCGCCTTGGGCCTGCTCGCCGCCCCGGCCTGGGCGCAGACGACCACCCCGCTGCTGCCCGCCGGCAGCGCTTGGAAATACCTCGACAACGGTTCGGACCAGGGCACGGCCTGGCAGGGCGCCGGCTTCAACGACGCGGCCTGGGCCGCGGGCAACACCGAGCTGGGCTACGGCGACGGCAACGAAGCCACCGTGGTGTCGTTCGGCCCGAGCTCCTCGAACAAGTTTGTCACTACCTACTTCCGCAAAACCTTTACGGTGGGCAGCCTCACGGGCTTTACCGGGGTGAAGCTGCGCCTGAAGCGCGACGACGGCGCCGTGGTGTACCTCAACGGCACGGAAGTACACCGCTCCAACATGCCCAGCGGCCCGGTCGCCTACAACACCTTCGCCTCGGCCACCGTCGACGCCGCGAACGAAAGCACCTTCTTCGAAACCGTCCTGCCGAAATCGGTGCTGACAGCTGGCACGAACACCATTGCCGTGGAAGTGCACCAGGACCGCGTGAGCAGCTCCGACATCAGCTTCGACCTGGAGCTGCTGCCCGACAACTCCATCCCGGCCGCGACCTGCGCCCCGCTACCGGCCGGCTTCATCAGCAGCTTCACCTCGGTGCAGCCCCGCGCCCAGCAGCAGGACTTCGTGCTGCCCGCCACGCACACCTTCCAGGTGCTGCTGCAGGGCGCCACGCCTTACACCACCCCCGGCAGCGGCAACACTAAGCTCGCCAACGACTTCACCGGTTACGTACCCATCAACGGCAGCAGCCAGAACGGCTACCTGTCCATCAACCACGAAGGCTCGTCGGCGGCCACGTCCGGGGTGAGCATCCTGGATCTGAGCTTCAACGCCACCACCAAGCTGTGGAATGTGACGGCCAAAAACCCGGTGAACTTCGCCCCGGTGGTGGGCACCTACAACAACTGCTCGGGCGGCATCACGCCCTGGAACACGGTGGTGACCTGCGAAGAAAACACCCCGACCGGCACCAACGCGGCCGACTCCAACAACGACGGCTACCTCGACTACGGCTGGAACGTGGAGCTGGACCCGGCTACGCGCTCGGTGAAGGACCAGAACAACGACGGCACGCCCGATAAGCTCTGGAAGATGGGCCGCTTCAGGCACGAAAACGTGGCGGTGGCCGCCGACCGCCGCACGGTGTACGAGGGCGCCGACGAGGGCAGCCTAAGCTACGTGTACAAGTACGTGGCCGCCACGGCCGGCAACCTCTCGAACGGCACGCTATACGTGCTGAAGCTGGACGGCGCCATCGGCACGGCCACCACCGGCACCTGGGTGCCGGTGCCCAACTCCACCCCCACCGAGTGCAACACCACCGTAGCCCTGGCCACGGCCCTGGGCGCGACGGACTTCAACGGCGTGGAGGACATCGAAATCAGCCCGCTCGACGGCAAGATCTACTTCACGGCCAAGGGCACGGGCCGCGTGTACCGCTTCGCCGATGGGCCCACCGTCAGCGGCTTTGAAATCTTCGCCGGCAACCCGGTGGGCGTCACCAACCAAACCTACCCCATCAACTACGGCTCGGGCACGCTCAACGAGGCCTGGGGCACCGGCGCCGACAACCTGACCTTCGACTCGCAGGGCAACCTGTACGTGCTGCAGGACGGGGGCCGCAACCACATTTGGCTGATCAAGCCCTGCCACACCCAGGCCGCCCCGCAGGTGGAGGTGTTTGCCCTGATTCCGGCCAACTCCGAGCCGACCGGCATGACCTTCTCGCCGGACGAAAACTTCATGTTCCTCTCGCTGCAGGGGCCCGACGCGGGCAACACGCTGACGATGGCCGACGCCGCCGGCCAGCAGGTGCGCTTCAACACGACCACCACGCTGGTTATCGGCCGCAAGGGCACGCTGGGTCTCAACACGACCACGGCCTCGACCAAGGGCCAGCACGCGCTGGCCAAGGCCGAGCTGTACCCGAACCCGGCCAGCACCGAAGTGCAGCTAGAGCTGACCGCCGACCGTTCGGAGGCCGCTACGGTGGAAATCTTTGACCTGCTGGGCAAGCGCCTGCAAACCAAGACCCAGGCGCTGAGCAAAGGCCCGAACCGCCTCGTGCTGCCCATCGGCCAGCTGCCCCAGGGCCAGTACACGGTGGTCGTCAAAACGGCCACGACCACCACGAGCCGTCACTTTATCAAGCAATGAGGCTAAGCCGCCTGATCGGTTTCGTACTAAGTGTTGCCCTGCAGGCTCTGCAGGGCAACACGTGTTTGGCGCAGTGCTCCACGGCGGCTTTCAGCATGCCCGAGGCGCTGGGCCGCCCGGCCTGCGTGCGGGAGCTGAATCTGCGCCAAAGCGAGCTTGAGGCCGTGCCGCCGGGCCTGCAGCAGCTGCCGGGCCTGCGCACCCTGTACCTGGAGCAAAACCGCCTGCGCCACCTGCCCGAGGAGCTGACCGGCCTCGACAGCTTGCGCGTGCTCTTCGCCAACAAGAACGGACTGCTCGACCTGCCGCCGCAATTGGGCCGCCTGCGCCTCCTGCGCCACCTCCAGCTCGACGAAAACAAGCTCACCGAGCTGCCCGCCAGCATCGGCGGCCTCGACAGCCTGCGTTTTTTGGTGGCGGCCTGGAACAGCTTTACCTCCCTGCCCGAGCCGCTGGGCCAGCTCCGGGAGCTGGGCTACCTCAACGTGGCTCATAACCAGCTCCTGTTTCTGCCCGCCTCGCTGCCGCAGCTGCATCGGTTGCAGCAAGTGTACCTCAACGACAACCGCCTGCAGCAGCTGCCCGCCCGGCTGGGCCAGCTGCGGGCGTTGCGGGAGCTGAACGCGGCCAACAACCAGCTGGAACAGCTGCCCAAAAGCCTCGGTGAGTGCCGCGAGCTGCGCGTGCTCATCGTGTCGGGCAACCAGCTGAAAGCGCTGCCGGCCAGCCTGGGCCAGCTCCGCAACCTGGAAATCCTGATTGCCAACGACAACCAGCTGACCGAGCTGCCCCGCTCCTTGGGCAAGCTCCGCAAGCTGCGCACCGTCATCGTGCGCCACAACGCCTTCACGCCCGAAGCCCGCGCGCGGGCGCAGGCCGCTTTGCCCGAAGCCAAATTTTACTTCGACTGATGCCGCGCTTTTTCCACCGCGCCCGCCGGCTGCGCCCCGCGCTGCTGGCGCTGGCCGCCTTGCTGTTTTCCTTCACGGTGCTGCGGCCCGCCCCCGCCGACCAGGTCAAAAGCTACTACCGCCAACACCTGACCGGCCTGCACGAGGCCCTGCAGACCTTCCAGCGCGACGCCCGGCAGGCCGGCCCGACCACGCTGCAGGCCCACTTCGCCGCCTGCCGCCGGGAGTACAAGTACCTGGAGTTTGCCGTGGAGTACTACTACCCCAGCACCGCCCAGCGCCTCAATGGGGCTGCCCTGCCCGAGTCCGAGCCCAGTGAGCCGGAGCTCATTGTGCCGCCCACCGGCTTTCAGGTGTTGGAAGAGTACGTGTACGGCGGCGAGCCGCTGAACCCGGCCACCCGCGACTTGGTGCACCAGGAGCTGGAAAACCTGCTGTTTCAGACGCGCTACCTGCAGCAACGGGCACCGGAGCTAACCTTCACTGACCCCGAAACCTTCGACGCGCTGCGGTTGAACCTGTACCGGCTGGCGGCCAAGGGCGTATCCGGCTTCGACTCACCCACGGCCCGCCGCTCCCTGCCCGAAGCCGCCGTCACCCTCGAGGCCACGGCGGCCGTGGCGGCCTGCTACGACGCGCCGCCCGCCCTGCTGCTGCAGCTGCGTCGCGGCGTGGCCTTCCTGCAGCGCCCTGGCCAGAGTTTCGAAGGCTTCGACCGCGCCGCCTTTTTGGTGCGCCACTTCAGCCCCGTGCTGGCCGCGCTGCGCGCCGCTCAGGCCGAGCGCAACATCCCGGTGGTAACCGCGCGCCGCGCCGTGCGCCCCGGCGCGGCCAGCTACTTCGCCGCCGACGCCTTCGACCCCGGCTTTTTCGCTCCGGCCGATGCGGCGGTGCCTACGCCCGCAGTGCTGGCCTTGGGCGCGGCGCTGTTTCAGGAGCCGGCGCTGTCGGGCGGCGGCGGGCGCTCCTGCGCCAGCTGCCACCAGCCCGGCAAGGCCTACACCGACGGGCTGGCCGTCAACCGCTCCCTGGTGGCGGGCAGCGCGCTGGAGCGCAACACGCCCACCCTGCTCAACGCCGCCCTGCAGCCCGAGCAGTTCTACGATGGCCGCGTGCACTTCCTCGAAGACCAGGTGCATGCCGTGGTGTCGAACAAAGCCGAAATGGGCGGGCAGCTCAGCACCGTGCCGGCCATGCTGCGCCGCAAGGGCCAGTACCGCCAGCTGTTCGCCCGGGCCTTCGCCGACGAGCCCAGCCCGCTCACCGAGCGCAACATCCGCCGCGCCGTGGCCGCCTACGTCCGCTCCCTGTCGGGCCTGAACTCGCGCTTCGACCAGTTTCTGCGCGGCGACACCACGGTGCTGTCGGCGCAGGAGGTGCAGGGCTTCAACCTCTTCATGGGCAAGGCGCAGTGCGGCACCTGCCACTACCTGCCGTTGTTCAACGGCAGCGTGCCCCCGCTCTACGACAAGGTGGAAAACGAAGTGCTGGGCGTGCCCGCTACTCCCGACACCCTGCACCCGCAGCTGGACCACGACCAGGGCAAGTACCGGCTGCACCGCATTCCGTACCAGCAGTACGCCTTCAAGACGCCCACCGTGCGCAACGCGGCGCTGACTGCTCCTTACATGCACAACGGCGTGTACCAGACGCTGGCGGAAGTCATCGACTTCTACGACCGCGGCGGCGGGGCCGGCCTGGGCCTGAACGCGCCCACCCAAACCCTGGCGGCAGACCGCCTGCGCCTCAGCACCGCGGAAAAACAGGCCCTGATTGCCTTTCTGCACGCGCTGACCGACGCCGACCAGCCCTGCTACTGATGGTCCGGAGCCACCGCAGTTTCTGCGCGCAGCGGCCCGGACCGCCCCAACACCCACCGGCTGACGGGCGAATTTACAGGGCGTTGCTCAGTGCGGTACGGCGTCTTCGTGCTGGCGCACCGCGGCGGTAACGGGGGCCGGAATGAAGTGCGTTTCGATGAGGTGCGGATCCAGCGGCGTTTCCGGCTCTAGCCGCGACACGGCCTGCGCGTCCGCGCTGATTTTCCATTTCCGGCTGACTTTGTCCAGCCCGATGGCGTGAATTTCCAGCCCTTCCGGGGTCAGGTGCATGCGCAGGAAGTTTTTGTAGTCGGGGATACGCAGCGCAGAAAACGCCTCGTTTTCGTGGGTGTGAATCAGCAGCAACGACACGAGCAGGTACACGCCCATCAGCAGCCCGCCCACCAGCGCCCCGATGGCGGCCACCACCAGCAGCCCGCCCACCGACACCACCCAGCCTTCTCCCCATGCGATGCTGGTGCTCGTCAACTCGTCCACCACCAGTACGAACACGGTGGGCACCGCGAACAGGGCCACCAGCTGCGTCAGGCTGTGCCCGGCACTGATTATCCGGGCCCAGAACTTCTGGGTCGTCTTGATATCCGTGAACTGATAGAGCGCCACCATCAGCACCACAGGAATCAGCATCAACCACGGGCGCGTCAGGAGCACGCGCCAGAACAGCGTATCGAACTTACTGATAGCCAGCGTCTGCACCAAGTCCGGCAGGGTACCGACTATGTTCTTTGTCGGGTCTTTGTAGTGGATTTCGGTGCCGGCCACGGCCCAGGCAAAGAGTAGGTACACGCAGCCCAGCAGGAGCACGAAGGGCAGATTACGGAACGGGAACAGCAGGTTTTGCCAGGTCAGCCGGCGGCTGGTGGCCTGCGCGGGGTAGAACGTGCCGCGGTAGGCGGGCCCGCCGCCCGGCATCTGCAGGTGCTCCTTGAGCTGGTGCGTGGGGTGCAGAAACGCCCCGCCCCCACCGGCCGTGATGCGCCACTCGGGCTGGTGCGTCACCGGGTCGTGGCCCTGGTAGGCGGCGTAGTGGTGCAGGTCGCCGCTCAGAATCAGGGGCAGCTGCAGCGTGGGCTGCCGGGAGCCGGGCTTGGGCTTGGTGATAAATTCCTCGCAGAAAAACTGCAGGGTGTGCAGCGGCGTCAGGTCGGTTTTGTGGCCCGGGTGTACCCACACCGGCTCGGCCGTGAGCAGAATTACCTTGTCGCCCTCCTGGGCCATCTGGCAGGCCTTGCGGAAATAGGCTTTCTGCGGCGCATCAATGTCGGCGTGCAACTGGATGTCAATGCCCCACACCCACCAGTTGTGGGGCAGCTTGATGGCGAAGTAGCTGCGCTGCTGCCGCGTCTGCCAGCTGCCGATGGTGCGCTGCTGGCACATGAGCTTGAGGAAGGCCCCGAGGCCGTCGTACCAGTCGTGGTTGCCGGGAATGGCAAACAGCTGGGGACGGCCGGCCGCGGGCGGCTGCCCGGGCTGCCGGTGCCGGGGCGGAAACGCCGTTTCGTAGGGAGCCACGAAGCGCCGCTTGTACTCCTCCACCGTGGGCGTGGGGTACACCAGGTCGCCGCCCATCAGCACGATGTCGGCCTTGGGCAACGTCCGCTTGGGGGCGGCCGCGTCGGCGGTGGCGCGCACCTGCACCTGGGGCTGCGCCAGCAGGTACGCCAGCGAGTACGTGGAGTCCCAGCCTTCGCCCAGGTCGGAAATGAAATCCAGCCGCACCTCCGTTTCATTTTCCCAGTCGCGGATGATTTCCCCTTTGGGATTAAGCGCGGCCTGCATCTCGCGGCGGTCGGCGTAGGTACCGAACACGTCGGAGAGCAGGGCCAGCAGGCCGGTACGCGTGAGCTGCGGCGGGCTAAACCAATTGACCATGGCGGGCCGGTCGGTGGGCACGGGCGGTAAGTCGGCGGCGGGCTGGGAGTTCATGCGCGCACGGGTTTGGAGTGGTCCCTCTTACTACATAACCTGGCCGGTGACGTGCTTCGGCCCACTGTACCGATGGGCTGCCACTCGGTACCCTACGACCAGCATTGCTACGACTGGTCTCACCCCTATCGAGTGAGGCTCGTCCGAGGTATTGGATCCGTTCAAGCCCTTGATTTATAATTAATACAATATACAATATTGCAAGTACTTCTTTCAGGGGGTATCTGGAGCCGGCCCCTGTGGGCCTTTGATTCGGCGTTCAGCTCCCCAGCTAACCCGACACATTGCCTGCCAGCCTCAGCCGGAAAACCACACACCAAACGCCCTCACGCCCACCTACACCGACAACGAGCGCATGGCATTGCACGTGCGGCGGTGGCAAGGGCAAAAAAGACCGGGACTTGCCGCTGCCTAAGCGTTTACTACATTTAGTACGCGAGCAGTACCGGCAGTTCCGGCCCGTTACGCTCCTGTTTGAAGGTCAGCTGCCGGGAAAGCCTTACAGCGAAAGAAGCTTGCAGCTGGTGGGGAAGCAAGCCGCCGATCAGGCTGGCATCCGGCGCCCCGTTACGCCGCACATGCTGGAAGCGGGTACAGACATTCTCAGGATCTGCTCGGTCATGCTATAGCGGATTCGTGAACAGTTCGTCCTAGCTACGAGCTGCTGCGTAGAGTGGAAGATGAAACCGTATTCGCTCGATTTGCGCCGCCGCGTGGCGGCTGCCTGCCGCGAGCCGGGCGCGCGCAAAGCGGCCGTGGCAGAGCGTTTTGGCGTGAGCCACTCGTTTGTCAAAGACCTGGTGCGGCGTGAGGCGGCCACCGGCTCGCTGGCGCCCAAGCCCGCCACGGGTGGCCGGGCCCGCTACCTGGGCGCGGCGGCGCAGGCCTGGTTGGTGGCCTACGTGCAGCAGCACGCAGATGCGACGCTGGCCGAAGTGAACCACGCCTGGCAAGCCCGGGGCGGGCGCCCCGTGGGCCAGACCTGCATCTGGCAAGTGCTGGACGAGCAGCGGCTGCGGCGCAAAAAAAAGCCCACACCCGGCCGATCGTAACCGGGCGGACGTGCAGGTGGCTCGGCGCCAGCACGTCGAATGCGTCTGCACGCGCCCGGACGTGGCCCACTTTCATTTTCTGGACGAAACGGGGCTGCGCCTGGACTACGTGCGTACCCACGGCCGGGCGGTGGGCGGACAGCGCGTACGCGGCGCGCGGCCGCTCAAGCGCGGCCCGTCCCGCACGCTCATCGGGGCCTTGTCCGTGCGCGGCCTGGGCGCCGTGCAACTGCTGGGGGGGGCGTTGACCAAGCGCCGCTTTGCCTTCTATGTAGCCCGCTGCCTGGCCCCAACGCTGCGGCGTGGCGACGTACTGGTGCTCGACAACCTGCCCGTCCACCACCTGAGCGGGCTGCGCGAGTGGCTGGCCACACGCGGGATAGAGGTGGTGTTTTTGCCGCCCTACTCGCCCGATTTTACGCCCATCGAGCAGGCCTGGAGCAAGCTCAAAACCAAGTTAAGGGCAGCCGCTGCCCGCACGCTGGCCGAACTGGAAGCGGCCCTGCACGAGGCCATCGGCTGGATTACCAGCCAAGACGCCCGCAACTGGTTGGACCATTGCGGCTACCACACCCAACCCGCCTGAGTGCGGGACAAACCGTTCACGAAACCGCTATAGTATCAAAGCCACCGAAATCTATACCCATGTTGCCCAACGCAACCGCCCGGCCTCGCCCCTGGATACCTTGGGCCTGTAGCAACCCGCACTTCGGTTATAACACTACCGCCCTACATATAACCGAAACCCAAAAGCTGTTGCCGGTTTTGGCAATAAGAATGTTAGCCGTCACCCAGAAACCAACCGTAACTAACAAAAGAATTAACAAATACGAAGGCTAATTATGACTGAAAAAGAAGCCGTTGAACTTTTGAAGCACCACAGCTTTACTCACGAAGACATTGACCACCCCAAAAGCGAAAAAGGATTTTTAGGAATGTTACGCCCGTTTCAAGGAGAACTTATTGAGAATAATTTTCACGAATTAATGGAAATTGCAAAAGTGCTTAAACAGCAATTTTATAAAGACAATATTGACAGACAAATAATTTCAAACTTTTGGGGTATTTGCTATTTAAGTAGAGCTTGGGCAGTTGATCAAGGCGGAATGTTAAGACGAAATGGTTTAATATCTGACACTCAAATAGAGTTGCTTTCGACTTGGATAGACTGCATCTCATATACAATTATGAATTTACTAGATGGCCTTCCCGATGAAGAAGCGTTTGAAACCTATAAATTTTATTTAGCAGATAAAAATAAAGAGACTGAAGAACGAATTTAGGATAACAGCTAATAAGGGTTTGCGCTAGGCAGGCTGAAATGCAAAATTCAACAGCAGTTTTTCAATTTAACTTTAGTAATAATATCGGCTTTTGCACATCGTTTCCCGCCCGAACGCAAAGCCCCGAAACGTTACCAGCATTCCTTTATAACCTGAAACACAAAGCCCCGCCAGAAACCAAAGCTTCTGGCGGGGCATTGCTACAACCTCATAGCTATCTGTATCTTGGGGCATGACATGTACGCGGTGTGGCAGT
>NZ_BAAGRA010000007.1:0-76265 GCF_054783195.1 Hymenobacter coalescens
GCCGCGCCCGGCGGCCCGCCCCGCTACGCCGCCCACGGCGCGCCCCGCCGCGGCGCCAGCCCCGGCCCCGCAGCCGCCCAAACCGGTGGCCGCACCCATGCCCCCACCGCCCGCGCCGGCCGCCCCGCACGACGACTTCAACACCTTGGTGCCGCCCGTGCAGCTGCCCGCGCCCATGGCCGCGCCGCCGGTGACGCCGCCTGCCCCGGCGCACGTACCCGAGCCGGTGCCGGTGGGCCATTTCTACGTGAAGGTGCCCGTCAACGGGGGCTTCTCCGATTACGACCTGCACACCGTGGCCCAGCACGACAGCATCTACGAAATCACGCCCGACCCGCAGCGGCCCGACGTGGCTTCGTTCCGCATCAACCCCAACCAGGCCGTGCACGCCTACGCCATCCAGAGCGCGCAGTATTCCCTGCGGGAGGCCTGCCGCTACCAGCCGCCGGCCGGCCCGGCGGCGCGCATCATCACCGATGAGCCCGGGCAGCTGCGCAAGGTGGGCGGCGCCTGGCAAATCGAGCAGAAGGCCGCCATTCACTTCGAGTAGCGTAATTTGTCTGCTGTCCTGAGCAGGGGTAGCCGTGCTCAGCCGTCATGCCTATCTGGCGTCCGCTTGTCGAAGCATCTCTACCGCTTCGTTCGATAGTAGGCATTACTATCCGTGGAGATGTCTCGACAAGTGGACGCCAGATAGGCATGACGTTCTTGTTTAGCCAGGCTCCTTGGTCAGGATGACAGCTGTTTCCCGTTGATTCGCTCTTATGCTCGAAATAATTCTGGAACTGGTCGTGGTGACCGTCATTGTGGCGCTGCAGGTGCGGGCCTTCGTGCGTACGCGGGCGCAGGCCCGCCGCCTGGCCGATTTGTACCCCGCCACCAAGGAGCAGCTGCGCGTGGAGCACCGCCTCGTGACGCCCGACGGCCGTGACATGGCCGACTACGCCGCTGATGCGCCGGCCGACGCGTTTCCGGTGGACATCATCCGCTTCGACGACGCCTCTGAGGATTTCCGGGAGCTGGTGCGCGACACCAACGACTACCTGCGCCACAACAAAGGCGCCGCGGCCGACTTCAACATCCTGAAGGACATTGCCATCCGGCAGGCCCAGGGGCCGGAGTCCAGCGCCCAGGCCAACGTGGCCACGCCGCTCTACCTCGGCCTGCTTGGCACTTTCCTGGGTGTGATTCTGGGTCTGGTGAGCATCGCCCGGCAGGGCATCACCGACGACGACGCGCTGACGCCCTTCCTCACCGGCGTGCTCATCGCCATGACGGGCTCCTTTATGGGCCTGATGCTGACCTTGTTCGGCAACAGCGTGCTGCGCCACGCCCGCGCCACCCGCGACCAGCGCCAGAATCAGTATTTCACCTTCCTGCAGGCCCGGCTGCTGCCCATCCTGCACAACGACATGTCGGCCAGCCTGAGTACCTTGAAGGGCGTGCTGGACGCGTTCAACCAGGATTTCGTGGGCAAGGTGACCTTGTTCGAGCCCATCCTGAACACCATCACCGAGAACATCCGCGTGCAGCGCGACTTTCTGGTGAAGCTGGAGGAAGTGGGTTTCGACAAGATGGCGCAGGCCAACCTAGCCGTGTTCGAGAAGGTAAGCCAGTCGGCCGAGCTGTTCGGGCAGTTCACGGCCTACCAGCAACAGCTCAACCAGATGCTCGACAAGGGCGCCGAGTCGGGCCGGGCCGTGGGCAGCATCCTCGACCGCCTCACCGGCTTCGAGCGCGGCATCAACAACCTGGGCCAGTACATCGGGCAGCACGACAACCTGATTCAGCGGCAGCTCGACTTCTTCCAGCGCCACCAGGGCGAGATGAGCAACCTGGCGGCCCGCACCGAGCAGTACTTCGACGAAGCCTCGCTGCACCTCACCGACCTGATGCGCCGCCGCCTCGAACACCACGAGCGCGACGCCCAGCTGGCCTACGAGAAGTGGGGCGAGTACTTCCGCAAGATCAACGAAGACAACGCCTTTGAGCGCATCCTGCGCCAGCTCGACCCGCTCAAGGACGTGAAAATGAACCAGGACATGCTGATGCGCGACGTGACGGCCACCCAGCGTGAGCTGCTGCGCAAGGTGGAGCTCGACGCGCAGGTAGACGCCAAGCTGCTGGCCGAGCTGACGGTGATGAACCAGATTCTGCGCCGGGCCACGGCCAAAAACCGCTGGCAGCGCGGCATGGACAAGCTGTTCGGCGGGGTGAAGGAAGAATAGAAAGGAAAGTTGACGGTTATCAGTTGCGAGTTGGCAGTTCGTGCATCTGATGAGCAAACGGCAGAATCTACCACTGCTAATAATACCTGCGGTAATAACTGACAACCGACAACTCCCAACTCGCTACATGCCCAGCGCCGATCCGCAACGTTCCGACTTCTTCTGGCCCAGCTACGTGGACCTGATGACCAGCCTGTTCATCGTCATGCTGGTTTTGTTCGTGTACAGCTTCAAGCTGTTTCGCGACCGGGAGGAAAGCCAGAAGCGCCTGCTGGGCGAGCTGAAGGTGAAGGCCAAGGAGCTGGAGCAGATTCAGCGCATCCGCGAGTCGCTCAGGCGGCTGGAGGGCGACTACTTCCGCTACGACCCGCAGAACGAGCGGTACGAGTTGCGCGTGGACGTGCAGTTCCGGGCCGGCCGCGACGAAATCCAGGACCAGTACAAGCCCGCCCTGCTGCGCGCCGGCCGCCTGCTGCAGGAGCGCCTGCGCGCCATCCGCACCGAGCTGCCGGTGCGCTACCTCGTCATCGTGGAGGGCATGGCCGCCCGCTACCCCCAGGGCGACCCGCGCAACCGCCTGGAGGAGCAAAGCACCTACCAGCTCAGCTACCGCCGGGCCCTGAACCTCTCGAACTTCTGGCAGCAGAACGGCCTACGTTTCGGCCAGGACCGCACCGTGGAGCTGATCATCGGCGGCAGCGGCTTCTTCGGCACGGGGCGCTATTCGGGCCGCCGCGAGGGCGACAACAAACGCTTCCTCATCCAGATCATTCCCAAAATCGGGAAGGTCGAAGCCGCCTCGGTGCGTTAGCGCCGTGGCCGGCCTGGCCGCGCGGTGCCGATTGGCCGGCGTATTTTGCACTTCCCTCGTATTGCCCCTTTGTCTATGAAATCAACCCGCCCCGCCCTGGGCGCTGCGCTGGCCCTGCTGGCCGCCTGCGGCCCCGCCAAGCAGCTGAACCCCTCCCAGACGCTGATAACCGAGAAGCCCGTGACCGAAAACGCTACGCCGGCCAAGCCGGCCGCCCTCACGTATCCGAAAACCGCCAAGGGCACCCAAACCGACGACTACCACGGCACCACCGTGGCCGACCCGTACCGCTGGCTGGAAGACCCGGACTCGCCCGAAACCAAGGCCTGGGTGACGGCGCAGAACAAGGTCACCTTCGGTTTCCTCGACCAGATTCCGTACCGCGACCGGATCCGCGAGCGGCTCAGCACCATGTGGAACTACGAGCGGTATGGCGTGCCGCAGCAGGAGGGCGACTACCTCTACTACCAGAAAAACGACGGCCTGCAAAACCAGGCGGTGCTGTACGTGAAGCCTGTGGGCCAGGCGGGCGACGGCGAAGTGCTGCTCGACCCAAACAAGTTTTCGGCCGACGGCACCACCGCCCTGTCGGGCACGTACTTCTCCAACGACCACCGCTACCTGGCCTACACCACCTCGGGCGGCGGCTCCGACTGGCAGACCATTCACCTGCTCGACCTGAAGACGCGCCAGCCGCTCCAGGACGAAATCAACTGGGTGAAGGTATCGGGCGTGGCCTGGACCAAGGACGGCTTCTACTACAGCGGCTACGATGCGCCCAAGGCCGGCGAAAACAAGCTGGCCGGCAAAAACGAGTACCACAAGGTATACTACCACCGCATCGGTACCGCGCAGTCGGCCGATAAGCTGGTGTACGAGAACAAGCAGATGCCGCTGGGCTTCCGCATTGCCTCCGTCACCGAGGACGAGCGGTTCCTGGTGCTCTACCTCACCGACGGCAAGGCCGACGGCAACAAACTGGCCGTGCGTGACCTGACCGACCCCAAGCAGGCCACCAAGTGGACCACGCTGGGCGCGGATTACGAGTCGGACATGAACCTGGCGGGCAACGTGGGCGGCCGCCTGCTGGTGTACACCAATTACAAAGCCCCGCGCTACCGCGTGCTGGCCATCGACCCGAAGCAACCGGCAGCCAGCAGCTGGAAGGACGTACTGCCCGAAGCCGAGCACAAGCTGGAGGGCGTGGACCAGGTGGGCGGCCGGCTGGTGGCCTCGTACCTGAAGGACGCCAGCTCCTTGATTAAGGTATACGACGAAAGCGGCAAGGCCCTGCACGACGTGCAGCTGCCGGCCCTGGGCACGGCCTCGGGCTTCGGCGGGCGTAAGGAGTCGAAGAAAGTGTACTACGCCTTCACGTCCTTCACCTACCCGACGACCATCTACGAGTACGACCTGGCCGCTAACCAGAGCACGGTGTTCCGCGCACCGAAGGTGGACGTGAAGCCCGAGGACTACGTGACCACGCAGGTATTCTACGCCTCCAAGGACGGGACCAAAATCCCGATGTTCATCACCCACAAGAAAGGCGTGAAGCTGAACGGGCAGAACCCGACCTACCTCTACGCCTACGGCGGCTTCAACGTGAGCCTGACGCCCGGCTTCTCAGTGGCGCGCATGCTGTGGCTGGAAAACGGCGGCGTGCTGGCTATTCCGAACCTGCGCGGCGGCGGCGAGTACGGCGAGGCCTGGCACAAAGCCGGCATGACGCCCAACAAGCAGAACGTGTTCGACGACTTCCTCGCGGCGGCCGACTACCTGAAAGTGCAAGGCTACACCTCCACCGAGAAGCTCGCCATTGCGGGCGGCTCCAACGGCGGCCTGCTCGTGGGCGCGGCCATGACGCAGCGCCCCGACCTGTGCCGCGTGGCTTTTCCCGCCGTGGGCGTGATGGACATGCTGCGCTACCAGAAGTTCACCATCGGCTGGAACTGGGCCCCGGAGTACGGCACCTCCGACAACTACCAGCAGTTTCAGAACCTGGTGAAGTTTTCGCCGCTGCACAACCTGAAGGCCGGCACGACTTACCCTGCCACTATGATTACCACCGCCGACCACGACGACCGCGTGGTGCCGGCGCACTCGTTTAAGTTTGCCGCCGCCCTGCAGGAAGCCAACACCGGCCCCTGGCCGCAGCTCATCCGCATCGATGTGAATGCCGGGCACGGCGCGGGCAAAAGTACCAAGCTGCTCATCGACGAGTGGGCCGACGTGTGGTCGTTTGCCTACTACAACATGGGCGTGACCCCATACCAAAACCTGAAATAACCGCCCCCGAGGTCGGAGCGCCATTGCCCCGGCCTCGGGCTTCTTTTTGGCGGTGCTGCTTAGTCTCCGGACTAGAAATCAGCGTACTCACGCTTATCAGTTTACGCCCGGGTCGTATCTTGCGCCGCGAAACGAGCCCCTCCTTGACTTTTTCCGCTTCTGATATGAAAAAATTGCTGATGCTCGGCCTCGTGGCCGGCGCTATGCTGTCGGTTTCGGCCTGCAGCAACCCCGATTACGAGACGAAAGACGACATGGCGGCGGCGGAGCTGCCGGCGCTGCCCCGGGCAGCCGCTGGCAAGGATTCGGCCGCGGTAGCTGCCGACCAGGCCGCGCAGGAAATCAACGCCGTCAACGCCACCACGGTTATCAAGAAAATGCAGCCGGTGATGTAATCACCCGTGTGGCATACTTGCCCGAGCGCCCGGTTTCCCACGCGGAAGCCGGGCGCTTGTTTGTGCGGGCTGCGGCATACGCCGGCCCGTCGTCGTAGCTTTACTTTTCTTAAAAAGCCCCTGCTGCCTATGTCTTCTGCTCCCGCCTCCCTGCGTATCCGCCGCGGCACCGAAGCCGATCTGCCCCGCGTCCACGAGCTGATCGTGGAACTGGCCGTCTACGAGCGGGCCCCCGAGGAAGTCACCAACACGCTGGCCGACATGCGCCGCGACGGGTTCGGGCCCGCACCCATCTTCAGCTTCTTCGTGGCCGAAACCGCGGAGCAGGGCATCCTGGGCATTGCGCTGTTTTACACCGCCTACTCCACCTGGAAGGGTCGCATGCTCTACCTCGAAGACTTGGTGGTGACCGAGGCTGCCCGCGGTACCGGCATTGGCCGCAAGCTCTTTGATGCGGTGGTGGCCGAAGCCCGGCGCACCGGCGCGCATCGCCTGAAGTGGCAGGTGCTGGAATGGAACGAGCCGGCCATCGGCTTCTACAAGAAGATCGGTGCCAACCTCGACCCCGAGTGGCACAACGGCAACATGACGGCCGAGCAGCTGCAGGCCTACTCCTGCGACGCGGCAGTGCTGGCGGCCGTTGGAGCGCCGCGGTAAGCCGCTCTGTAACAGATTACTTATAGTTCTGTAGGTCTTAAATAACAACTGGCTGCCGCGACTGACGCATCAGTCCCGGCAGCCAGTTGCGCGTTCGGCCAGCGGCTTCCTTCTATTCGATGACTTCCAGCACCGTGCGAAACGACGCGTACTGGCCCGGAAAACGGGTTTCGAGGTCGGCGCGCAGGCCGGGCGCGGCCACGCGCTGGTATTCGTCGAGCTGCTCGGTGCTGAGGCAATAATACTGCGCGGCGTAGGTGAAGCCATCTTCCTCTTCGTTGAGCAGGCGCAGCAGCTGGCTTTTGACGAAGAAACCTGTGGCCATGACGTCGGGCATGTGCTCGTCGCGCATGAAGGCCACCCACTGTTCGGCCACTTCCGGGTCGACGCTGCTGGTTACGTTGTAAAGAATCATGAGTGTGAGGGTTAAATTGTCAAATGGCTAAATGACTGATTGTTCTGGGTGATAGAACAACCAGCCATTTGACAATGCAGCCGTTTAACCATTTATCAAACCCGCATCGGGTCGGGTTGAAAGTCTTGAATTCGGTCGCGGATGGCAGCGGGGCTGAGCTGCTCGGCGGCAGCGGCGGCGGCCAGGGCGGGCAGCTCCGCGTCGCCGGCGAAGCGCAGGGAAAGAATCTGCCCCAGCCGCAGACGCGCCTCCAGCGGCTGGAAGCGCTGCCCCGTCAGCTCGAAGTAACGCTGGCGCACCTCCAGCCGCGCCAAGCGGTCCTGCAAGGTGAGGGCGTAGTGCTGGCGCATGATCCAGATGGTGCCCAGCAACGTGGCAGCCACGGCAGCCAGGGTAAACCAGAGGCGCGACTCGTCGGTGTCGCTGCCGGCCACGGCGGCGTAGCGGCGGCCGGCGTAGAAGGCCAGCAGCAGCGCGGCCGGCAGAATCAGGAAGTGGTGGGGCCAATAGTAACGGCGGGTGAAGCGGGTTTCGGCCATGCAGCGGAGGGGAGGAGAGTAAGAGTGCGTCGGCTAGGGCTAGTTTTGGGCGCGTTGACGATTTTTTGCTTCGTCGCGGGCCGCCTTCTCCCGCTCTTTAGCCAGGTTCTCCTGGGCCTTGTCGCGCTCTTTCACGGCCTGCGTGGGCTTCTGCGCGGGCGCGTCGAGCTGCGGCATGGCGGCGGGCTGGTTGGCTGCCGGCGCGGGCGCCGAGGCGGCGGGGCGCGTTTCGGGGGAGGGCGGCGGCACCTGGGCCTGCGCCGCCGTAGTCAGCAGGCAAAGGCTGCTCAACAGCAGCAAGGTACTTAGGGACGTTTTCATGGCGAACAAGTAAGGTGGTGGCGCATAGAGTACGCTGCGGGCACCCCCGCAGTTCCCGGCCCAGGCCATTGCCGGGTTCAGGATACCTCCACGTAATCAAGATCCTTGCCGTAGGTTTCAGGCAGGGTGCTCACGGCCCAGAAGGCCACCAGCAGCGACACGCCCCCGACCACCGCGCTGCTGCCGATCAGGTCGGGTGCGGCGGCCGTGCCGAGCAGCGCGGCCACGCCGTTGAAGATGGGTACCAGCGCCACCACCGAACCGCGGGCGAAGTTGGGGGCTGTGGTGGCTACCGTGGCGCGCAGGTTGGTGCCAAACTGCTCGGCGGCCACCGTCACGAACAGGGCCCAGAAACCCACTGAAATGCCCAGCACGAAGCACATGCGGTAAAACGCGGTGGGCGAGGCTCCGCGCAGGCCAAACAGGTAGGCCGCAATGACGGCGCCGCAGATTAGCAGAAACAGCTGCAGGGCCCGCTTGCGGCTGTGCAGCAGCTGGCTCAGGGCGCCGCTGGCGAAGTCGCCGAACACGAGCCCGAAGTAACACCAGAACACCGCCAGCCCGGCCGACACTTCGCCCTGCACGCCGAGGGCGCGGCCAAACTCGGGCGCCAGCGTAATCAAGATGCCGACCACGAACCACAGCGGCACGCCGATCAGCAGGCACTTCAGGTACTTGAGCAGGCGCGGGCCGTTGGTGAAAAGGCTCCAGAAGTTGCCGCGGGCCACGTCCTGCTGCTTGGCTTGCTCAAACATGCCCGACTCGAACACGCCCACGCGCAGCACCAGCAACGCCAAGCCGAGCCCGCCGCCCACGAAGTAGGCGTTGCGCCAGCCCAGTTCGGCGCCCACCCAGTAGGCCAGCATGGCCCCCGACACGCCCACCGTGGCCACAATCATGGTGCCGTAGCCGCGTTTTTCCTTCGGCAGCGTTTCGGCCACCAGCGTGATGCCCGCGCCCAGCTCCCCGGCCAGCCCGATGCCGGCAATCAGCCGCAGCCACGCGTATTGCTCGATGCTCTGCACGAATCCGTTGGCAATGTTGGCCAATGAATACAGCAGAATCGAGCCGAAGAGCACCGACAGGCGGCCGCGTTTGTCGCCGAGCACACCCCACAGGATACCGCCGAGCAGCATGCCGCCCATCTGCATGGATATCAGGTGGGTGCCTTCGGTGGTCAACGCCGCGCCCCGGATGCCGAGGTCCGTCAGGCTTTCCACCCGCACGATGCTGAACAGGATCAGGTCGTAGATATCGACGAAGTAGCCGAGGGCGGCCACTATCACGGCCGCACTGAGCAGGCCGGTGGTTTTGGGGGCGGGCGAAACGGGTGGGGTAGAAGTCAGGGCCATGCAGAAGCGAAATTAGGGGCGCAGGTTACGAAGAAATGCCCACGCTACCAGCACGGCCCGCTACGGATGCACCGCGTCGCAGCTGGCGTGGGTGCAGGCGCCCGGCTCGATCTGCACGGTGATGTGGCCGATGTTGAATTCGTCCTGAATGCGGTGCTGCAACTCGTGCAGAAAGCCGCTGTCGGTGCCGCTGGGGCGCACGAGGTGGGTGGTGAGGGCCGTGTCGCGGGTGCTCAGGGGCCAGATGTGCAGGTCGTGCACGCCCGTCACGCCGGGCTGGGCCAGCAGAAACTGCCGCACGGCCCCCGGGTCGATGCCGGTGGGCACGGCCTGCAGGCTCAGCTGCACCGTTTCGCGCAGCAGCCCCCACGAGCCAAAGGCCACCACGACCAGAATCACGAAGCTGATGGCCGGGTCGAGCCAGAGCCAGCCGGTGACGTACACCAGCGTCCCGCCCACCACCACGCCCACCGACACCAGCGCGTCGGTCAGCATGTGCAGGTAGGCTCCGCGCACGTTCGCGTCCGCCTGCTGCCCGCGACTGAACAGCCAGGCCGTGAAGCCGTTGACCACGATGCCCAGTCCCGCCAACAGCATCACCACCGGCCCGTTGACCGGGGCCGGGTGCCGCAGGTGGTCGATGGTTTCCCACAGGATGACGCCCAGCGCCGCGTAAAGCAGGGCCGCGTTGAGCAGCGCCGCCTGAATGCTGATGCCCTTCAGGCCGTAAGTGTAGCGCGCCGAGGTGGGCCGCCGCCCCAGCAGCAAGGCGCCCCAGGCCAGGGCCAGGCTCAGTACATCGGACAGGTTGTGGCCTGCGTCCGAGAGCAGGGCTGTGGAATTGGCCCACCAGCCGCCCGCGGCTTCGGCAGCCACGAACACCAGGTTCAGCCCGATGCCCCAACCAAAGGAGCGGCCAACGGTTGAAAGGTCGGCCGGCCCGTGATGGTGGTGGCCGTGGCCGTGACCGGAATGGTCGTGGTGCTCGTGTTTCATGCGCTCAAAGCTAGAGGGCGGGACGTGAGAACTAGAAAGGCTGACTTGGCCACGCTGCAGGCATTTGAATCATCCTGCAAAAGCCAAGCGTCACCCCCCGCTACGCTTGTAACAACGACGGCCCCGTTGCCGGTTCGTCGGAGCGGTTGGCCCGTCGGTTAAGCTCCCGGGCGCAACGAGCCGCCGGCGGGTAGCCTCTGGGCAAACCATCCGTCGTGCCGGCTGCTACTTGAAGCTCAACGGCACCAGCACCTTGACGCTCACGTTGCGGCCCATGTTGAACACGCCCGTACGCCCGTTCCGGTAGTTGAAGTCGGTGTACTTCAGCCGGCTCAGGTGGTTCTGGTAAGCCACGTCGAATACATTGCTCACCGCTACCAGCAGCGAGGCCACGGTGCGGCCCCGGCGGTTGGTGAGGTCGGTGCCGGCACCCATGTTTATCAAGGTGTAGGCCTCGGTAGGCGTTTCGGTATCGAAGGCGCTGAAGATGCGGCGCTGGGCCAAGTTGTGCTCCACACCCACGCGGGCGTACACGTTGCGCACGTGGGGCAGCCCCGGTACCTTCTGGAAGTTCACGCGCAGCTCCGATTGTAGGCGGTCGGCCGGGGTGAAAGGCAGCCACTGCTGCTCGTTGTCGGCGTCGCGGCGGGAGCGGACCAGGGAGTAGGAGCTTTCAAAGTGCAACCAGTCGAGCGGGTGCGGGTGCAGGTCCACGGTCATCTCCCCGCCGTACAGGTGGGCCGGGCTCTGGCCGTACACGAACACGCGGTACTCTTCGCCGTCTTCGTCGCTGATCAGGGTGGAGTCGCCGCCTGCCGCGTTGGCGATGCGCCGCGGGAAGATGAAGTTGCGGATGCGGTTGTCGAACGCGTCAATGCTGAAGGTGACGTGCTCCGTGTTCAGGCTCAGGCCCAAATCCGATTGCAGGCTGGTTTCGGCTTTCAGGCCCGGCTCCCCGATTTCGTAGCGCGTGGTGCCCTCGTGTACGCCGTTGGAGCCCAGCTCGGCAATGTTCGGGGCCCGGAATCCCCGCGACACGTTGGCCTTGAGCACCAGGTCGTCGGTGACGCTGAAGGCCCCGCCCACGCTGCCCGACCAGTTGCGGTAGGTGTTCTGGAAGGCCGTGAACTTGGCTTCGGCTCCGGCAGTGCCTGCCGGTACGGGTTGCTCCTCGTCGCCCAGCCACAGCGCATCGGCCGTGATACGGCGCTGGTCGTAGCGCAGGCCGCCGCTCACGTCGAGACGGCCGAAGGTGCGCTTGGTCACGCCGAACACGCCGCCGTCGAAAAGGCGGTAGGCCGGAATCAGGAATTCGCGGCCCCGGTTCTGGTTTTCCTGCTGCATGCCGCTCAGGCCCACGGTGGTGTTCCAGCCGCCGAGCTCGGGCAGGAAGTAGCGGGCGGCGTAGTCGAGGGTGCGCAGCTGAAAGTACAGCGACGGATCGTCGGGGGCCAGCACGTCGCCAAACTCCCGGCGCAGGTTCTGTTGCCAGCCCACGTTCAGCGTCAGGCGCGAGGCACCGAGGATAAAGTTGTTGTCGGTGCCGATGCGCAGGTGGTTGATCCGCTGGCGGGGCACGCTGATGCCGTAGCCGCGCACGTCGGACCGGGTGACGAGGCGGCTGCTCACGGCGTCGTCGCCCACCGCAAATTCTTTGATGAACTGCCCGCTGGCCGAGTCTCGTGCTCCTTCGATGAGGCCCAACTGCTGGTTAAACGAGTTGAAAGTCAGGTGGGAGTAGCCCCAGCTTTTGTTGAGGCCTACGTGGCCGCTGCCGTTCAGCTCGCGGAAGCCCGAGTTGTACACCCGGCCGTCGTAGCGGTTGCGGTAGTTGCCTGCCACCTTGCCCGAGCCGCGCACCATCCAGTTGAAGCCGTTCAAGTTCCCCGCGTTCATCAGGGAGTAGCCCTGCAGGTGGTTGTTGGTTTGGTAATTGGCCGCCACCGAGCCCAGCACCCGGCCGTTGTCCACCGGGTCGGGCGCCACGAAGTTGACCACCCCGGCCATGCCGTCGGAACCATATAATAAGGAGCCGGGCCCCTTGATGATTTCGGCCCGGTCGATGCTGTACTCGTCAATCTCGATGCCGTGCTCGTCGCCCCACTGCTGGCCTTCCTGCTTGGCGCCGTTGTTCAGGGTGATGACGCGGTTGGCGCTCAGCCCCCGGATGACGGGCTTGCTGATGGCCGCGCCGGTGGTAATCTGGTTGACGCCCGGCGTGCGGGAAATGGCGTCGATGACGTTGGACGAAGCCCGGCGGTTCAGCTCTTCGCGGTCGACCACGGTGGTGGGCACCGGGGAGCGGCGCAGCTCCGTGGAAGCCGACACGCCCGTCACGACCACCTGCCCCAGCTCCGTCACGGCCGGCGTGAGGCCAAACTCCGCCGGCTGCCCGCTGCCGGTATCCACGGTGCGCACCAAGGTGCCATAGCCCAGGGACCGGACCTGCACCAGGAAGCGCCCGCGCGGCAGGCGGCCGAAGCTGAAGCGGCCATCGGCATCGGTGGCGGTGCTCTGCTTGAGGTCCGGAAAGAGCAGCGTGGCGCCGGGCAGGGGTTGCTGCGTGGCCTGATCGACCACGCGCCCGCTAAAGGGCACGGCCTGCTGAGCAGCGGCGTTGGGGCGGGTGGGTTGAGCAGCGGCGGTGCCGGCAGCCATCAGCAGCGCCGAAACCAGCAATAAACGGGACATAGAAGCTGGGGTAAACGGAGAAGGCAATGAACGGAGCGGGCGCGAAGAGGATGCACCCTGAAACAAGAAAACACCGACCACTGGCCGGTGCCTTCCCCTTTTTTCCTCCATAACCAAACCAAATGGAGGCAAACTCGTGAATGGTCGGCGGCTCGTCAGCGCCAACAACCTGCGGCGCGGCGCCACCGCAGCAAGCGGCCGCGCCGCAGGCAGGACGCTTAGTGGCCGTCCTCCTCGTCTACATCCGCGCCGACCAATGCTAGGCGCAGCGGGGCCCCGCTGACGGCAAAGGTGCTTTTGTCGCTGAGGTCTTCCTTCTTGAGCATGTGCACCTTGCCCTGCGGGGCATTGGTCACGTACACGTAGTGCCGGCTGGCCGCCAGGTGGGGCGTGGCGGCGGCTGCGTCGAGGATTCCGCTGAGCGAGCGGCTGGCGCGGCGGGCACCGGTAGCCGCGTCGTACACGGTCAGCTGCCCGTCTTCGCCCAGCACGAGCACGGTCTCGCCTTCTGCATCCAGAGCGGCCCGCACAAAGCGGGCCGTTGAGCCCACCTGCGTCATGGTGCCGGCGGCCGGGTCGATGCGGAAGAGCCCGTAGCCGTTGCGCGAACCAAGGAAGGTGCGCGCCTTCTTGGCGTAGTAAATGGTCGACAGCCAATTGCTGCCCGCCCCGGCCGGATACGGAATCAGGCGTTGCTCGCCGTTCTGCTTTACCAGCAGCACGCCGTTGGGCGAGCCGAACAGGGCTTGCTGGCCGTCGCCGGCGTCGCCGTGGATGCCTTGGGTGGCAATGGTTGGGGCGTGTACCAGGGTTCCCTGGGTCGTGACGATTTTAACCTGCTCGGGCAGGCTGCCGCTCACCGTGTTGTTTTTATGGGTGACGGCGTAGTTGCCGTTGTCGAACAGAATCATGGCGCCGTGATGGGCGTTGCCGGTCACGAAGTTGCGCGGCGCGGCGGCCGCGTGGAGCTGGTCTTCGGCCACGTGGCTGATGGAGGCGTCGCCGTCGTGAAAGATGCTCACCTGGTTATGCGAGGCGTACACGTGCGAGGGGGTCCGGGCCGTGGCTTTGGTCAGGCCCCATTTGGGTGTACCTACTACGTGCACATGGTCATCGTGCCGATCGATGCCCGTATCGAAGAATTCCACGAGGTGGTTCGTGGCGTTGGCCACGGCCGCCCATCGGCCGGTACCCGTCGGGTAAACCGCGCTACCCCCGTGGGTAGCCTGGAAAGCGGTTTGCTCGTTTTTGGCCGGGTTCAACAGCGTCACGGCGTTGGTTGTTTTGTCGGTGATGAGCAGGCGTACGAAACTGTTTTCCGTTTCCGGCTTGGCCGGCTCCGTTTTGTTTTTGTCACAGGACGTGAAGCTGATGGCCAGCAGGGCTGCGGCCAGCGGTACCAAGTTGAGGTTTTTCATAGCGCAGAACTGAACTTTGCGAAGAAGAGAAGCAAAAACACGTGGGCAAGGCTTCGCCCAGGGCGGCCTCCGCAGTGCTCTGCGGAAGCCGCCCCAAGCGGGGAGCAGCATTGGCGGGGGGTTACCGCACCGTCACGGGGAACGTCACCTCGGCGTCGGTGGAGCCGGGCTCGGGTTGGCCGTTTTTGGTGCCGGGCTGGTGCTTCAGAGTGACCTTGAGCGTGCCCGTGGCAGCGGCGGTGGTTACCACGCGCGTGGCGAGGCCCAACTCGCGGTTGTTCCCGTCGCGGTCGGTGCGCGTGATGGTGAGCAGGTTGGCCGGCGCGGGCACGTACACCACTAGGTGCTCATTGGCCTCGGCGCTAACTTCGGCGGTGATGTTGGCCGCCGGCGTCTTCGATTCGTCGAGAAAGGCTACTGCTCCGGTGTAGGTGGTATTGGCCGCCAGCGTGAGCGAACCAATGGTGGGCGCGTTGCCGCCGGCGCCGTCCAGGTCTTTGTACTCTACGATTACGGGCGTGCCGCCGCCGGCAGGCGTGAGCGTGTAGCGCACGGTGGTGATCAGCTCGTTCTCCTCTTCGGGCTCGGGGTCGTCGTCGTCGTTGCCGCAGCCGGCAAGGAAGACCATAGGCGTAGCGAGCAACAAGGCTGCCAGGAAGGGACGAAACAAAGGCTTTTTCATGAAGTGTGGGGTTGGAAAAATGTTGAATGAGAAATCAGTTGGTAGGCGCGGTCCGGCTGAAGTTCAGCGGCACGCGCAGGCGCAACGTCACGTTGCGGCCCTGGTCGTGGGCGAAGTAGCGGAAGCGGTTCAAGTACTCCCGGTAGCGGGTGTTGAGCAGGTTGGAGCCGGTCAGGCTCAGCTCCAGCGGCACGGCGCCCAGGCGCAGCGTCGTGCCCAGCTCAGCGCCGAGCAGGGCGTAGCCGGCCGGAGCGGGCTGCAGGTCGTACTCGGCGGCGGGCACCCGGGTCTGGCGCCGCACAGCCGTCACGCCCAGCTGCGCAAAAGGCTGGGCAAAACGGGTATTGCCAGTCCAGCTGCGCCGCGCCGAAGCCTCCAGGCGGTCGGCGGGCACGAAGACTAGGTAATCGTTGATGGCCAGGTTGCGGGCCCGGACCGCCGCGGCGCGGCCCGTCAGCAGCCAGCGCGGGGCCGGCGCGTAGGTCACCAGCAGGTCGACGCCCCGAAACACGGCGTCGGTCTGCTGGGTCCGCCAGAGCGGAAACACGCCCTGCACCGTCTGGTAGTCCCCACCGACCACCTGGTAGATGTAGCCGTCGATGAAGTTCTGGTACACGGTCAGCTCCCCGTTTAGGCGTGGGTTGGCGTGCAGCGTGGCGGTCAGCCCCAGGTTGTAGGAAGTTTCGGGGCTAAGAGGAGGCGTGCCGGCGGGCCGGCTCAGGTCGTAGCCCTCCTCGTAGATGGCGTTGTGCAGGCCCTGCGCCAGCCGCTCATTGGCCGCCGGTGCGCGCCGCACCAGCCCGGCATCGGCCCGCAGCGTCACGTGGGCTCCGGCCTCGAACACCGCTCCGGCCGAGGCCGCCGGCGTCCAGTAGCGGTAGCGCTGCCGGTCCACCAAGTAGCGCAGCGTATCGTCGGTTACCTGCCGGGCCAGGCGGCGCGTTTGCAGGTCGCGGCGGTCCAGGCGCAGACCCGCCTCCAGCAGCACGCGGCCGCGCTGCCACTGCTCGATGAGAAACGCCCCGCCTACGGTGTTGGTGTAGAACGGAATAAACTGCCGGCTGCCCGGCGCGTACCGGTTGCGCTGGTACGTGCCGCTCAGCCCCACGCTGCCCGAAAAGTTTCCCCAATGCGGGTGCTCCCACACCACATCGGCCGTGGTGGTGTAGTTCTGGTAGCTGAGCTGCGGACGGTTTTGGCGGCCCGCCGCGCTGCTGGCACGCACCACGTCATATTCGTCGCGGTAGTCCTGCTGCTGGGCCACGGTAGCCGTCAACCGGCTGCCGCGGCCGGTTTTTACGAAGCCCGTTAGCTTAGCCAGATCGTGCCGGATCTGCTGGTACGGCCGCCCGATGGCGTAGCCGAACGAGCCGTTGCCCACCGGCCGACCCCGGCTGATGGCGGCCTGCAGATCGGCCTGGGTTCCCACTACCGCCGCGCTCAGGATGCCCATGCGGGAGCTGAAGTGGCTGTAAAAGGCTTCCAGCCCGTATTGCGGCTTGCGCCAGCCGGCAGCCGCCGAAAAATTTCGTTCCCGGAAAGCCGTGTTGTCCAGCCAGTAGTCGGGCGTGCGGGTGTTGCCGGCCTGCTTCAGGGTGCCTTGGGCGCGCCAGCTCAGCGCCGGCAACTGGCGCAGGTTGCCCTCCACCGTTGCCGAAGCCGCACCCAGCCCGTTGTTTGACATGCCCACGAGGTTGAGCTCGGCGCCCACGCCGGCCGAGTCGCGCAGGGGGCGGGGCTGTACCAGCACCACCCCGCCTACCGCGTCGGAGCCGTAACGCACGCCGGCGGCGCCTTTCACCACGGTCAGCTCGGAGGCGATGAACGGATCAATTTCGGGCCCGTGCTCCTGGCCCCACTGCTGGCCTTCCTGGCGCACACCGTTGTTCATGATGGCCACCCGGTTGGAGTGCAGCCCGTGAATCACCGGCTTGAACACGCTGGGCCCGGTTTGAATAGCGGCGACGCCGGCAATCCGCTGCAGCGCTTCGCCCAGGACTTGGCCGCGCGTCGCCTGCAAGGCCTGTCCCGAGAGCGTACCGGTGGCCTGCGGCAGCGGCGTTACTACGCGCTCGGCCTGCACCACCGCCCCCCGCAGCCGAATGGTTTCGGGGTGCAGGGCAAAGTTGCGCACCGCCGCACCCGTGACGCGCAGCTCCGCCTCCTCCGCGTGGTAGCCAAGGAAATGAACCTGCACGCGGTACGTGCCAGCACAGACGTGGAAATGGAAATGGCCCTCCGAATCGGCTTGGGTGGCTTCCTGGCCCGGCAGCAATACCACCGTGGCTCCGGCCAGCCCCTCGCCCGATTCATGGTCCGTGACGCGGCCCGCCAAGGGCAGCAGGCACGTGCTCTGGGCAACCGCCGAAACGGCTACACCCCAGCACAGCCCCGCCCACAGCAGGACCGCCGCAAGGCGGAAACGCATGAAAATGAGGAAAACAGCTTGAGAGTAAGCCGGCTGCTCTCAGGGGCGCGGAGACGCGGTGCTCCGGGCGTTGCAGCCGACGTGGCCCGGACTACGCTTGGGCGCAGCCGGACTTACCAGAACTCAAGCTTGGGCCGGTGGCCCGCGCAGGCGCGCCGTGCCCGGCGCAGTACCGGCCCACACCGACTGCCGCGCATCGCCCTCGGGCTGCGCATACGTGTACACCACCGGCTCGAGGGTGAGTTCCGCCGAGGGCTGGAACGGCACGTCGAACAGGTGGTCGACGGGGCAGTGCTGGTGCTTGGTGGTCAGCACGGCTTTGTCGCCGCGGTGCCGGGGCAGATGCGCTTCCTCCTTCTCCGTGTGCTCGTGGCGGTGCAACGCCAGAATAGCCGACTCCGGCAGCAGCACCCGCACGAAGCAGAGCAGCAGGAAGGTGGCTATATGGGTGCGAAATGCGCGCATCGGGGAGGCTTAGGTGGGGCCAAGTACGAATATTACCGGAACTCGGCCAAGCGGAAGTAAAAAAACACGCTCCCCGCCGAATGGTTGCAGCGGCAACGCCGGACCGGGGCTCGTGCGTATCAGGAAGGAGTTTGTTCCCGTCACCTTACCCATTCCCACCCATGAAACGTCTGCTACTCCGCACCCTTTACCAACTGGCCCGCCAGTTTCGCCCCCGCCAGAACACTCCCCCGGCGCCCCCTTCCGAAACGTTGTTTATCTAAAGCAGCCTTCGGCCAGCAAGTCTGGGCGTTGGGCCAGCACCAGCGGTTGTTAGTCAATTAGTTGAGCATCGGAATCGGCACGACTTTTTCTTCGTGTCGTTAACCTTTATTGTTCTCGGCTGATGAACACGCCTTATTTCGACTCGCTGGTCTTGTTTCACGACCCCAACCTGCGCCTGCTGTATCACCGTTGGCGTGGGCACTACAACATGCACCGCTTCCAAGCGGCCGCGGAGTATGTGCAAGGCTGGCTGCGGCAGTACCACGTGGAATCTTGGATCGTGGATCTGAACGACTTGCCCAATCTGGGCTTGGAAGAGCAGGCGTGGATCAGCGACGAGCTGGTGCCGAGCGTGGCGCCGCTCACGGCGCTGCGGCAGCTGGCGCTGGTACTCAGCCCTAACGTGTACAACCAGCTGACCGTCGAAAGCCTGCTGCACAGCTACGGCGGTCGGCTGGGCTTTGAGGTGCAATTCTTTGCTGATGCGCCCGCGGCTTTCGAATGGCTCATCAACCCGACTTCCGTAGCGGCTACTCCTTTCCCGGCGCTGCTGAGCGCCTAAGCAGGAGGGCGTAAGCGGCATTTTTGGCCGGCATCTACCTTGCCGAAGCGTCGAAGCCTGTCAGGCTGGCAGCGCCGGACCCGCCTGTGCTAAGTGGAACACGATTTGACTCCGGTGCCCCGGCCCGGCTGCTCCCAGGGCGGCCGGGCCGTTTTGTCTGTTCCACGTTCTACTTTTCTACCCGTACCCGCCATGCAGGAAACCGGCAGCATCTCGATTCACACCGAGAATATCTTCCCCATCATCAAGAAATTCCTGTACTCCGACCACGAGATTTTCCTCCGGGAACTGGTCTCGAACGCCGTCGATGCCACGCAGAAGCTGAAAAGCCTTGCGCAGCTGGGCGAGTATCAGGGCGAAGCCGGGGAGCTGAAAGTGACGGTCAGCGTCGACAAGGACAAACGCACCATCACGGTGTCGGACCGCGGCATCGGCATGACCGCGGAGGAGATTAAGAAGTACATCAACCAGATTGCCTTCTCCGGGGCCACCGAGTTCGTGGAGAAGTACAAGGACAAGGACGCTGCCGCGAAAGATCAGATTATCGGGCAGTTCGGCCTGGGCTTCTACTCGGCCTTCATGGTGGCTAAGGAGGTGGAAATCTTCTCCAAGAGCTACAAGCCCGACACCGAAGCGGCCCGCTGGATCTGCGACGGTAGCACCGAGTTTACCCTCGAAACCACCGACAAGGCCGAGCGCGGCACCGACGTGGTGCTGCACGTGGCCGAGGATTCCGACGAGTTCTTGGAGCCCCAGCGCCTGCGCGGCATCCTGGAGAAGTACTGCAAGTTTCTGCCCGTCGAAATCGAGTTCGAAGGCCAGATCATCAACCAGACGCAGCCGCTTTGGACCAAGCAGCCCGCTGACCTCACCGACGAGGACTACACCAACTTCTACCAGACGCTGTACCCGTTCTCGGAGCCGCCGCTGTTCTGGATTCACCTCAATGTGGACTACCCCTTCAACCTGACGGGCATCCTGTACTTCCCGAAGGTGAAGGACGAGCTGCAGCTGCAGCGCAACAAGATTCAGCTCTACTCGCGCCAGGTGTTTATCACCGACGAGGTGAAGGACGTGGTGCCCGAATTCCTGATGCTGCTCCACGGCGTGCTCGATTCGCCCGATATTCCGCTGAACGTGTCGCGCAGCTTCCTGCAGGCCGATGCCAACGTGCGGAAAATCAATCAGTACGTGACGAAGAAGGTGGCCGACAAGCTGGCCGAAATCTTCCGCAAGGACCGCGCGTCGTTCGAGGAGAAGTGGTCGGACATCGGCCTGTTCATCAAGTACGGCATGCTATCGGACGAGAAGTTCTACGACCGCGCCAAGGACTTCGCCCTGCTGCAGAACGTCGACAAGAAGTTCTCGACCCTGAATGAGTACAAGGAGCTGGTGCAGGCCAACCAGGTGGACAAGAACGGCCAGACCGTGCTGCTCTACACCACCGACGCCGAAGCCCAGCACGCCTACGTGGTGGCGGCCCAGGAGCGCGGCTACGATGTGCTGAACTTCAACGGTCCGCTCGACTCCCACTTCATCGGACAGCTGGAGCAGAAGTTGGAGAAAACCACCTTTAAGCGCGTGGACGCCGAAACCATCAGCAAGCTCATTGAAAAGGAAGAGACGACCGAGAGCGTGCTGTCGGATGACGAGAAAACCAAGCTGCAGGAGCTGTTTGCCAAGGCCATTAGCAACCCCACCATGCACGTGCAGGTAGAGGCCCTCTCGCCCCAGGACGCGCCGGTCATCATCACCCTGCCCGAATTCATGCGCCGCATGAAGGACATGCAGCGCGTGGGTGGTGGCGGCGGCATGGCTATGTTCGGCTCGTTGCCCGATAGCTATACCGTAAGCGTCAACGCCAACAGCGCCGTGGCCCAGCGTGTGCTCAAGGCCGACGACGAGGCGGCCACCAAGCTGGCCAAGCAGGCCTTCGACCTGGCCTTGCTGGCCCAAGGCATGCTGAAGGGCGAGGCCCTGACGCAGTTCGTGAAGCGCAGCGCCGAGCTGCTGGCCGCCGAGTAAGCGGTAAATAGGGAATTGGTGGAATGGGTAGTGGCGTTTTTACGGCACTCTTCAGCACCAAAGTGAAGTGGACGGTCCCGGCAGCTTTGGTTGCCGGGACCGTTTGCGCATTTAGGATTTATCGAACGTCAACTCGCCAGTTCACTATTTCTCCATCTCACCGCCGGGCACTATCCAGCCCTATATTTACGTTTCGCTCCCCAGAACCCTGCCTGATTTGCTAATGCGTCCGTTCCGTCTGTCGCCCACGCTGTTGCTGCTGCCGCTCATGCTGCTCGGTGCCTGCGCCAAGAAAACGGTTTCCTTCAACAGCAAGCCCGAGGTCAAGCTTTTGGCCGCGGGCCGCGACACCGTCGGCATTGCCCGCGATACGACCAACGCGCCTTCGCTAAGCACAGCCAAGAAGCTGAGCAAGGAGGAAGAGCGCAAAGCCCTGGAAAAGGAGAAGGCCGCTCAGCGCAAGGCTACCACCAAGAAGAAGAAAAGCATCTTCATGGGGGAGCGGATCAAGAAAGGCTACACCAAATCGGGCGCTAAGAGCCGCAATCAGATCATTGAGGTGTTTTACTACCTGAAGACACCCAAGCAGCCCAATCCTTACGCCCCGATGAAATGGCTGTTTAATCCGGCCAAAAAACGTTTGGAGAAGACGGCGACCATGGCCGAAATCGACCTGAGCAAGTACAAGGTGCTGCACGGACCCTACAAAAAGATGCAGGGCGGCAAGGTGGTGGAAACCGGGTTTTACTACATCGGCACCAAGCACCTGCGCTGGGAGCGGTTCAACAAGGATAACATTCTGCTCAGCAAGGTGCACTACGAGCAGGGCTTCCCGCGCGACGCCAACATCAGCTATTACGACGGCGGCCACACCATGATCAAGGAAGTGGTGCCCTACATGGATGGCAAGCTCGAGGGCGAGTACATCAGCTTCAAAAACGACGGCCAGCCCGATTGGTCGGGCCAGTTTGAGAATGGCCGCAAAGTGGGTACTTGGACCAAGTACTGGGGGTTCCGCAACCGCCGGCACTACGAATACGAGTACGGCGAATCCGGGTACGAGCCGGAAACAGAGCCCGTGCTAGTCAAGGAGTATAACCGCAACGGTGTCCTCATCTACGAAAAGGACAAGCTCGACAAGCGCGAAGCCGACGCGCGCAGCACGGCTCAGCCGAGACGGAACTGATTGTTAATGGGCGGAAG
This sequence comes from Hymenobacter coalescens, assembly GCF_054783195.1. Classification (NCBI taxonomy): domain Bacteria; kingdom Pseudomonadati; phylum Bacteroidota; class Cytophagia; order Cytophagales; family Hymenobacteraceae; genus Hymenobacter; species Hymenobacter coalescens. Next base: position 21,739 of record NZ_BAAGRA010000007.1, read on the forward strand.
GTAAAATGTGGGCAATGTGAAAATGCCGCTGGTATTCTCCCGTTGTCCACATTTTACCTTCCGCGCATTTCCTAAAACGCATCCTCGAACAGCTCAATCCGAAAGCCTTGGGAGTTGGGCGTCAGCGCCAGGATATCGAAGCGAATGTCGCCTTGCCAGTCGCGGAGGATGATGAACTGCTCGGCGGCCCGCCGGATGCGTTGCTGCTGGGCCGGCGTGACAAACTCCTCCGGGTAGCCGTAGCGTAAATCAGTGCGCACCTTTACTTCCACGAAGATCAGGCGCGGCGGGGCGGCCTCCTGCACAATCAGATCAACCTCGGCGCGGCCGTGGCGGAAATTGCGCGCAGCCACCGTGCAGCGGCGGGCCTGGTAAAAGTCGACAGCGGCTTGCTCACCGGCGGCGCCAAGGGTAGGGGAGTGCATAAGCAGCAAGGTACAGCGGCAGAAACTACTGCTTTTGGCGCAACGACCCGCCTGCAAGCACACCCAGCCTAGGCCAGCTTAGCTGCCCACCCAACCCGAGCCCGCCGCCGATGGTTAGGGTTTCGTAATTTTGCCCCGCTTATGGAAATCGACTTGTTCTCCGCCTGCGTGCAGCCCGCCGCTGCGCCTGCCCCCGTGGCCATTCCCGCAGCAGCGGCTACCAACCGCCGCGTGCAGGTGCAGCGCCTGGGCCGCGTGGCCTACGGGCCCACCTGGGACCTGCAGGAAGAGTTGCTGGCAGCCACCGTGGCCATCAAAACCCGCAACCGCTTGGCTGAAACCAGCGGCGCGGCTCCTGAAGCAACGCCTAACCATTTGCTGCTGTGTGAGCACCCGCCGGTGTACACGCTCGGCAAAAGTGGGAAGCCCGAGCATTTGCTGCTGGATGAAGCAGGGTTGGCAGCCCACGGCGCCACCTTCCACCGCATCAACCGCGGCGGCGACATTACTTACCACGGGCCCGGGCAACTCGTCGGCTACCCCATCCTCGACCTCGACAACTTCCGGCCGGATATCCACTGGTACCTGCGCACCCTCGAAGAAGCAGTCATCCGTCTGCTCGCCGGGTACGGCCTGACGGCGGGGCGTATTGCAGGCCTGACCGGCGTGTGGCTGGACTTCGAGGAGGGTGCGCCGAACCCACGTAAGATCTGCGCCATGGGCGTCAAGTGCAGCCGCTGGGTGACTATGCATGGTTTTGCCCTGAATGTCAACACCGACCTGGCCTATTTCGGCCACATCGTGCCCTGCGGCATCACCGACAAGGCCGTCACCTCGCTGGCGCAGGAACTGGGGCGCGAGGTACCGCTGCGCGAAGTGGAAGACCGGCTGCTGCCGCTACTGGCCAAACTCCTGGAAGCTGAAATCGTTGAATAATCCTCGGAAGGGCTGCTTCCTGGTTCGCTAGCTCATCTACCCTGCCCCAAGCAGCATTGCATGAAAGAAGACATCAACTTTGACCCGGTTGAAGGCGTAGCCGTCGCCATTGTACCTGAGGATGCCGCCGCTGTGGAAGCTGGTAAGCCCGGCTGGCTCGTGTACCTGCTCAACCATAACCGTTTTGCCCTGCAGAACGTCATTGTCAGCTCCAACGGCTACGGTCTAGATGCCGAAGGCCATGCCGTACGCACTTCCACGTTGCGCCACCACTTCCCGGAGGTGGCCCCGCAGTCGGCTGTGCCCCTGGAGCCCATCGACCCGGCCCTGTTTCACCTCAACAACCAGTACTGGGTCAGCTACTACCGCGACAGCCAGATCTTCGACAAGAAGTTCATTTTCGTGCCCGACTCCATCGTGCCCGACAACCTGATTCCCATTGGCCTGCTGGGCCGTGAAGGCATCTTGCACAGCTAGCGTCGTCTGGCTTCGCCCGTAGTTCCGTACCTTTACCCGTCTCACTACCGACATATGACTCCTAACGGCGTGGAACTGGGGCTGGCCTTCTTGTGGGCGTTTCTGGTGGCCCTCTTTGCGGTGCCCTCCGTGACCTACATTGCCCATTTGAAGAACATGCTCGATCTGCCCAACAAGCGGACCGTGCATGCCGTGCTTACGCCGCGCCTCGGCGGGGTCGCCATCTTTGCCGGTTTCATGTCGGCCCTTACCATCTTTGCTGACCTCGGCAACGGTATTCAGCAGCTACTGGCCGGTTGCATCGTGTTGTTCTTTGTCGGGCTGAAGGACGATTTGGTGTCTATTTCGCCCGCTAAAAAGCTCGTGGGGCAGCTGCTGGCTACCGGTATTGTCATGTTCATGGCCGATATCCGCATTACCAGCTTTCAGGGCATCATGGGCATTCATGAGCTGCCCATCGGCATCAGCTACGCCTTTACGTTCTTGGCCATTGCGGGCATCACCAACGCCATCAACCTAATCGACGGGTTGGACGGGCTGGCGGGCTCCATTGTCATCATCATTGTCAGCACATTCGGCTACTACTTCTTCCGCTACGGCGGTCAGGCCTTCAGCAACTACGTGTTCGTGTCGGTGTGCGTAATCGGTGGAATGCTGGGCTTTCTACGCTACAACTTTCATAAGGCTACCATCTTTATGGGCGACACCGGGTCGTTGTTGTGCGGCTTCATCGTATCGGTGCTCACCATTCAGTTTATTGAGATGGGCGTACATACCAACCTGCCCTTCGACTCCGCCAACCCTTCCGTGGCAGTAGGCATTCTGTTTGTGCCCCTGTTTGACACGATTCGCGTATTCACCGTCCGGGTGCTGAACGGTACCTCGCCCTTCACCCCCGATAAAAACCACATTCACCACCGCATTTTGGCCATGGGCTTCCAGCAGATCAGCACCGTACTGCTGCTCGCGCTGCTCAACTTGGTGGTGGTCTTGTTTGTCATCAACTTCGCCGAGCAGGGCAATACCATTCTGATTGTGGCGCTGCTCGCTTTTTCGTTGCTGCTGAGTGTATTCCTGGGGACGTACCGGAGCCGTAGCGCCCAACAGCGGGTGGCTTCGTAAAGCCTGCTGCTGGCTGGCAGTTTGGTTATGCCTGCTTGGACTGGCCTCCAGCGCGCAGGCCGTTGAATACCGCCCATTGCCGCCAGCCGCTCCCCTTGGGTTGAGCAGCGAATGGCTGATCTACGTACCCGGCAATAATAAGCTGGTTCTGTACCTGCCGCGATACCATGCACCTGCCCGGGCTTATTACCAGTGGGTAAATATCCATCCCGGGCAGCCCTTCCGCATCACGTTTGCGGCCCGGGAGGGGTTGGCATTGTTTCTCGACAACCAGTTGGTATTTCGGGCCCCCAGCACAGCCAACTACACGCTGGACTTGGCTGCCTTGGTCTCGCCGCGCACCAAGAACACCACGCATTTGCTGTGCGTATGGCATGCCGAGCAGTCGCCAAACTATAATTCCTTTGCCAACGCCGCACAGGTTAAGGCTGGTCCTGCTCAGGCCACTAAAAGCTGGCAGCCACAAATGCGCCTTTCCGGGCACGAGGGCGAGAATATCTTTTTGTGTTTCCTGTTGTTGATCGGCTTGCTATACGGTGGCATCCGCACCATCTATCGACCAGGTTTTGCGCGTATTTACGAGCTTTGGAGCAATGCGCCGGGCGAGCAGAATTTCTTGTCGCGTCCCACCATTACCTGGCTTAATCTGCTGCTGATTCTAATCTTTTCGCTTTCGTTGGGCCTTTTGATGGTTGCCATTCACACGAATGTGGAAAGCTTGATCATCCTGCGGCAGCTCTTTGCTGTCTCCGAATCTGCTTTGGTATTACGTGTGCTCACGTATGCCATTTTGGTAGCAGCCTTCGTTTTTCTGAAGGTAGTATACCTCTCTTTAATGGGATACATCTTTAACGTGTCCTCACTGGTCTTGGTTCAGTACAGAGAGTTCGTGCGTAGTTTATTGTTTATGGGCTTATTCCTGCCCGTCGTCATGCTATTGTATTTGGTGTTGAATCAGACCTGGCCTGCTGGCGTGTTATGGCTTTCCAACGGGGTGGTTTCGTTGATGTTACTGGCCACAGCCTTCCGAGTAGCCCGTACGCTGCACCGGCGTGCCTCCCTCCTGAATCTGCATTTGTTTTCTTACCTTTGCGCCACTGAAATCATCCCCTTGACCGTGCTGCTCAAATTGTTGGTAATTACCTACTGAGAAGCACTAGTTTTAGGGGCCTCACTTGTAGTGCCCCTTCGTATCGCTTAGTTTTTACTTTCCTTCTCTTATGGCTGAGAGCACAGACAAGCCGGGCACCGGTCGGCACGCCAAGCGCATTCGCAGCATCTTGGTGACGCAGCCTAAGCCGGCCAACGACGTGTCGCCGTATTTTGCCATTGCCGAGAAATACGGCATCAAGGTAGATTTTCGCGAATTCATCCAAGTCGAACCGGTTTCCTACAAAGATTTCCGGAAGGAGAAGGTTAACATCGCGGAGCACACGGCCATCATTTTTACCAGCCGTAATGCCGTAGACCACTTCTTTCGCATTTGCCAAGAAGCCAAGCTGGAAATGCCGGCAGAGATGAAGTATTTCTGTATCTCGGAACAAACAGCCAACTACTTGCAGAAATACATTGTGCTGCGTAAGCGCAAGCTCTTCATCGGGCAGCGTACGGCCGCCGATCTATTCGATGTCATCAAAAAGCATAAGGGTGAGAAGTTTCTCTATCCTTGCTCCGACATCCGCAAAGACGACATTCCCGAGTTTATGCGGGCCAACGGCTTCAAGTTCACCGAAGCTGTTATCTACCGCACTGTCGCCAGCGACCTGTCCGACCTGTCGGATGTGAAATACGATTGCTTGGCATTTTTTAGTCCCTCCGGCATCAGTTCGCTCTTCATCAACTTCCCAGACTTTGTGCAGGAAGGCACGCGTATCGCAGCTTTTGGGCCTACCACTGCTAAGGCAGTGCGCGATGCAGGCTTAGAACTTGATATCGAAGCTCCTCAGCCTAACGCTCCTTCTATGACCGGTGCCATTGAAGCGTACATCCGGTACCACCATGGCGCCGAAATAGCCAAAGAGCAAGCGCGCAACAATAAGCAGAAAGCATAAAGGCTAGAAAATCAGGCGTTAAACAAGTGGCAGGCATATAATTATGCCTGCCACTTGTTTTTTTTACGGGATTTGTTGCGGGTTGATTTTTCTATACATTTGAAAAACTTACGCTGACCCACCCATCAACCGTAACCACCCACCTCTCAGTCGCTTCCTATGAAGGGAAATCTACTTGCCACCTTACTGTTCACAGCAGTGGCCGGCTCAGCTGTTGCCCAACAACAGCCGCAGTTCAGTCACTATGCCTTCAATGGCATGTATTTAAACCCTGCCTATGCCGGTGTCAAGGGGCAGGGAGAAATTACATCATTGGTTCGCAATCAATACTTTAACTATAAAGGCTTTGATCCGAACGGCGATGAGCAGGTAGGCATGTTAAGTCTGTCCCTGCCGGTTCGCGTTATCGGTGGTGGGGTTGGCGTAAACATCTACCGTAACATCATTGCCGAGTCGAAAATTACCACGGCGTCTTTGTCCTATTCCAAGCACCTCAAAGTAGGCGAAGAGGGTACACTGGGCTTAGGGGTACAAGGGATTTTTCACAACCTGAACAAGGGGCAATACCGCGCTGTCGATCCAGAAGACCCGAACGTGCCTTACAATAGCAGCGACCGTAAAGTGGAAGCGGGCGTTGGTGTGTGGTACGAGTCGCCTCGTTGGTACGCTGGTGTTAGCGTTAACAACCTTTTGCGTTCGGAGTTTCAGTTTCAGACGCGCGAAGGCGGTAAAACCGCCAAGAGCACAGCCGAAAACCACGCCTACGTCAGCGTGGGGTACAACTTTGATCTGACGGATGAGGTTGTTCTGACGCCTACGGCTATCGGTAAGCTGGTGATGCCGGGCAAATTCGGCGACAGCAAAAAGTTTTCGTTTGATAACAACTCTTTTGAAGCGGGCCTACGAGCTACGTTTAACGATCGGTTCTGGGGTGGCGTAGGCTATCGTTACGACGAATCCCTGACCGGCATGCTTGGCGGCTCTGTGCTGAAAGATAATGCGTTGCGGATTGGCTACGCATTTGATTGGATTGCATTTAATCAGGATGCCCGGGCATTTAGCTCGCATGAGATTATGCTTTCCTACCGCTTGCCCAAGCCTGGGCTGGCTGTGCGCCCTGCCATTCGTACTCCGCGCTACAGCTTCTAAGTAGCCGGAACCGACGATAATTTCCAGGGATTCCAAGCTTTGCAAGCAGGATTTTGGCGTCCGTGTAATAACTCGGGCCCCCTCTGCGTTTGACGGGTTGGCTAACCAATTCGTAGACAAACGAATGGGGTTTAGCCAAATGCTTGTTTGCGAAAAGCATTGTCGCTAAATTTGCCAAGCGCAAAATTGTAATCTTTGGGTATCGCCGCCTGAACAGTCACTTTCACCCTCACATGAACAAGTTTCTTGGTTTGCCCCTCATCGCCTCCGCGGCCTTGATGTTGGGGGCTTGCAGCTTCGGCAAAGGCCCCCAGGGTGACCTGGTAGGAGCTCAGGACCGACCGGAATTCAACCCGCAGGAAGTTCCCTTCGGGATGGTTCCTTGCCCCGGTGGCACGTTCCACATGGGCCAGACTGACGAAGACATTGCTGCTTCGATGGTCAACATGAACAAGCAGGTAACCATCGCCGGCTTCTACATGGACGAGACGGAAATCACGAATAACGAGTACCGTCAGTTCATGAACGCCGTTCTGCAGGATTCGGTTGACGTGCTGGGGCAGGAATATATCATGACCGAGCTCTATCCCGATACAACGGTATGGGTACGCGACTTCACCTACCACATGGGTGACCCGCTGATGGAGTACTACTACAGCCACCCGGCCTTCGACGATTACCCGGTGGTAGGCGTTGACTGGTTTGCGGCTAAGTATTTCTGCAACTGGCGCACGAAGAACAAGAACGCGGCAGCTGCAGAAGAAGGACTTGCTGGTGTACCGGGCTTTCGCCTGCCTTCGGAGGCAGAGTGGGAGTACGCGGCCCGCGGTGGCCGTGAGTTGGCGACATTCCCTTGGGGCGGTCCTTACCTGCGCAACACTAAAGGCTGCATGTTAGCGAACTTTAAGCCGGGCCGTGGGGATTATGCCTCCGACGGTTATGCTTATACCTCGCCGGTAGGGGCGTACTTCCCTAATGACTTCGGCCTGTACGACATGTCTGGCAACGTATCGGAATGGTGCGATGACGCTTACATGGAGTCGTCGATGCCGGTAGTATGGGACATGAACCCGACCAACCCCGACGATAACGAACCACGCAAAGTGGTACGCGGCGGATCGTGGAAGGACATTGCTTACTACCTCGAAACCGGTACCCGCAACTTTGAATACCAAGATTCGGCCCGCTCTTACATTGGCTTCCGCTGCGCGCTGATCCAGATTGGTATGGGCACCAATAACAGCCTGTAAAGCACCCAAGGGGAATCATCTCCCTTTTTCTCTAGTCAACCCTCACACCCACTTTCTTCTCATTTCATCACATCATGGCAGCTAAAGGGAGCGTATTCTACGACAAAATCATGCCGATGATTTACGGCATCGGTGCTGCGGTCGTAATCGTTGGGGCATTGTTCAAGATTGAGCACTGGCCGGGGGCCGATATTATGTTGATCGTGGGGCTTAGCGTTGAAGCTTTCATCTTCTTGATGAGCGCCTTCCAGCCGCAGCACAAGGAGCCGGATTGGGCGCTTGTATATCCCCAGCTGTCGGAAGGCTACGACCCTTCGACTGACAGCAATTCGTTTGCCGCTGACAACTCGAGCAAAGGCCTGACCCGCAAGCTCGACGACATGCTGAAAGACGCCAACGTAACCCCCGACGCTATTAAGTCGCTGGGTGAAGGTCTGAACCGTCTGAGCACTACAACTGCTCAACTGGGTACTCTAGGCGACGCTACTAATGCTACCGATGAGTACACCCAGCGCGTGCGCTCGGCTGCTCAGTCGCTTGATAATATCAACGTGGCCTACAAACAGACCGCGGAAGCCATGTCGGCCATGTCAGCTGCTACCTCTGATGCTAAAGAGTACCACCTGCAGGTTCAGAACGTGACCAAGAACTTGGGCGCACTGAATGCGGTGTACGAGATGGAACTGCAGGATGCTAATACGCACCTGAAGTCCATGAACAAGTTCTACGGCACGCTGAGCCAGGCAATGGAAAACTTGGTAAGCGCAGGCAAAGACACGGAGCAGTTTAAAGACGAGGTGGCCAAGCTGACGGTCAATCTGAACTCGCTCAACCGCGTGTACGGCAATATGCTGAACGCTATGCGTGCCACCAGCTAATTGCTGGTTGTAACAGGCATTGGTTCTCAACATCCACCCAGGTCTCTTTATTAGGAATCAATAACAATGGCGGGAGGTAAAGAAACACCGCGGCAAAAGATGATCGGCATGATGTACTTGGTACTGACTGCTCTTCTGGCGCTGCAAGTAAACTCCGCAATTCTGCTCAAATTCAAGTTCCTCGACGACAGCCTGTCGAACATCAACCAAAAGGTGTCCAAGGCTAACGAGGGTGCCGTAAAAGGCATTCAGGCGCAAGTCGAGAAGAACCGCAACCTGCCCAAAGACGTGGCAGTGCTGAAGCAGGGCGAGGAAGTGCGTGAGAAAACCAAGCAGGTAATCTCTTACCTGCAGGATGTACGCGACAAGCTGCTGGCCGCTACTGAGAATACCAAAGGCGGTAGCGCATACAAGAACATGAGCATGGAGGACAAGGTGGCTATCACCATGCTTGGTCCTTCGAAGAACGGTTTGGCTTACAAAATGAAGGACGAGCTGAACAGCTACTCGAACTTCATCAAAGGCTTTGTGCCGAATGCCGCTCCTCTGGCGCTGGACGCCAAGGAAGATCCGGGTGTAACCGAACAGTCGCAAAAGAGCAAAAACTTCGCTGAGCTGAACTTTGAAAACACTCCGCTGGTAGCGGCTCTGGCCGTGCTGTCGCAGAAAGAAGCGGAAGTACTGAAGTACGAATCCGATGCTCTGTCGGAGCTTTCGAAGAAAGTCGGTGCTGAAGCCATCATCTTCGATAAGATCGGAGCTTTCGCCAGCGCCGAATCCAACACGGTAGCAGCTGGTACCAAGTACAAAGCTGAGCTGTTCCTGACGGCTTCGGCCACGGGCATGAAGCCGGTAATGACGCTGAATGGCTCGCCGTTGCAGGTAGGCCCGGACGGCAAAGGCAAGATTGAGTTCACGGCTACTCCTGGCGCATTTGATGCTTCGGGTAACGCTAAGAAAACCTGGACGGGTACGGTGCGCATCCGCAATAACGGCCGCGACACGACGTTCAAGGTGACAGTTCCCTACGTGGTTACCAAACCCGTCATGCAAATCCAATCTGCTTCGGTGCAGGCACTGTACTTCAAGTGCGGCAACAAGCTGACGGTATCGGTTCCCGCATTGGGTGCTAATTACAAGCCAGGCTTCTCAGCTTCGGGTGCCACGGTTATCCAGGGCGGCAAACTGGGCGAAGTAACGCTCGTGCCGAACTCGGGTGAAGTAACTCTGAATGTAAGCAGCGGTGGCAATGCCATCGGCTCGCAAACCTTCAAAGTGCGTCCGATTCCTAAGCCCGACATTAAGTGCGTAGTCGGTGGCCGCGAAGCCAACGAGCGTCAGGGCACGCCAATTACGGCCGTGCGTAACCTGAGCCTGAAGGCGGTACCGGATCAAGGCTTTGCCAACTTCCTGCCCGAAGATGCTCGCTACCGTGTAACGCGCTACGAAGTGACGCTGGTACGCGGCCGTCGCCCGGCTCTGCAGACGATGACCATCGATGGGCCGGATGCTAACCTGACCAACGTGGTTAACGCCGCACGTGAAGGTGACCGTCTGTACATCGAGGTGAAGGAAGTGCGTCGCATGAACTTCCGCGGTGAGCAGGAAGAGGTGCGCATGACGAAGCAGTTCAACGTGCCGCTGCTCTAATCCTTACAGTTGTTGAACCAACTAGCTGCCTTTTTTCCTTTCCCTCACATGAACAAGTACACTTCCTTTGCCGCGCTGGCGGTTGGTCTGACGTTGTCGGTATCGGCGTCGGCTCAGGAACAAGCTACTACGGCTAGTAGCAACGGCTCCTACCGTCCTATTCCGAGCTCTGACATCATGTTCCGCAAGACGGTATGGCGTCAGGTGGACCTGCGTGAAAAGCAGAACAAGCCCATGTTCTCGGAAGGCAAGGAGATTACCCGGGTGATTATGGACGCCGTGAAGCGGGGTGAGCTGCAAGCTTACCGCAACGATTCGCTGACGACCACTTACAGCCCTGATGAGGTAAAAAACAACGGGTCATACGCTGAACAAAACCAAGGACTCACGGACGAGGAGAAAGCAGCCGGTCTGAAGGAAGACGATGGTGGCTGGGGCGGTGGCGGTGGTGACGCGTGGGGTTCCACGGGCACCAAGTCGGCTGCTAAAACCGAACGTCGTCCGAAATTGGGTGCCAATGGCAAGCCGCTGAAGGACAAGAAAGGCAAGATCATCTACGAAACCGTAGCTGTTGCCCCTCCCAAGCCTGCTGCGCCGCCGAGCTATGAGTACCGCCCGAAGGATCTGTACCAGCTGGAATTGAAGGAGGATATGATTTTCGACAAGAAGCGGTCGAGAATGTATCACGACATCAAAACCATCACGCTGGTGGTACCGGCTACGGCTCCCGGCAATACGGCTGGTATCGACAAGCCCATCGGTACGTTCAAGTACAGCGACCTGGTGCGCGTTTTCCGCGCCAACCCGGATAAGGCCATCTGGTTTAACCCCCAGAATGACGCCCAGCACAAGAACCTCGCTGATGCTTTCGAGCTGTGGCTGTTCAACTCCTACATCGTGAAGGTATCGAACCCCGGCGACCAGCGCTTGGACGAAATCTACGGTGACCAGCGTCAAGGTATCCTGGCAGCTTCGCAAGCCGCTTCGGACCTGATCGACTACGAGTACAGCCTCTGGAGCTTCTAAGAAGTCCCGAACGATTATCTATAACAAAAAAACCCTTGCCACTACCGGCAAGGGTTTTTTGTTTAGCGGATTTGATCAAGCTTAGTCTTTCGATTTACCTTGCTCCTGTGAACTGAAATAGTCCAGGAGCACCTTGGCTTTGGCTTTGCCTATTTCTGCAACCAGTTCGGCCTGGGTCAGTTCTTTGATCTTTTTTACCGACTTAAACTTGTTGAGGAGCTTATCAGCTGTCACCGGGCCTAGTCCTTTGACGTCGGTGAGTTCCGTCTTAAGCGTGGCCGCGTCGCGGCGGGAGCGGTGAAATGTGATGCCGAAGCGGTGTGCTTCATCGCGCATGCGCTGGATAAGGCGCAACGTTTCACTCTTCTTATCGATGTAAAGCGGCAGCGGGTCGTTGGGGACATAGATTTCCTCCAGGCGCTTGGCAATGCCAATGATGGGAATCTGACCCCACAGGCCAAGGTCTTTTAGAGCCTTGACGCCCATGCCCAGTTGGCCTTTGCCGCCGTCGACAATGACGAGCTGAGGCAGGCTCGCGCCTTCATCCAATAGCCGCCGGTAGCGGCGGGTGACGATTTCGTACATCGAATCAAAATCGTTCGGGCCGACCACCGTCTTGATGTGGAAATGGCGGTAGTCCTTTTTGCTGGCTTTGGCGTTGCGAAAGCACACCATAGCAGCTACCGGATTATCACCTTGAAAATTTGAGTTGTCGAAGCACTCAATGTGGCGCGGCAGCTCTTTTAGGTGCAGGTCCTTCTTTACCGTTTCCAGAATGCGCACTTCGTTGACATCCTTGGCTTTTTCGTTCATCGACTCCTTCTCCTTGCGCAGGTAAAGGACGTTTTTGATCGAGAGGTTAAGCAGCTTGCGCTTGTCGCCAATTTCAGGTACTGCCACCTTCACACCAGGTAAGGGAAGGTCGGGCAGCTCCACATTTACCAGAATTTCGCGCGACTCACTTTCAAACTCCTGCCGCAATTGCATGACCATGGGAGCCAGGATTTCCGGGTCGGTTTCATCCAGCTTCTTCTGTACCTCCAAAGACTGCGTCTGAATGATGGAGCCATTCATCACTTTGAGGTAGTTGATGAACGCCGACTTCTCGTTTGAGGCGATGCTGAATACGTCGATGTTGGACAGCGAAGGATTGACGATGGTGCTCTTCGCCTGAAAGTCGTCGAGCTTGTCGAGCTTGACCTTAAACTGGTGGGCCAATTCGTACTGCTGGTCGGCTGCCGCCTGCATCATACGGTCCTTGAAGTAGCCCTTGGCCACGGTGAGGTTGCCGGAAAGAATGTTGCGGATCTGCTGGATGTGGTGATTGTAGCTTTCCTCGTCGATCAGATCCTGGCAAGGACCCTTACAATTGCCGATGTGGTACTCCAGGCAAACCTTGTACTTGCCGGCAGCCACGTTTTCGGGCGTCAGGTTGTACGTACAGGTGCGAAGCGGATATAGGGCCCGGATGAGCTCCAGAATGACGTTCAGGCCCGTGCCAGTGGCGTACGGACCGTAGTAGCGCGAACCGTTGTTGATCTTGTTGCGCGTCGGCAGCACCCGCGGGAAACGCTCGTTGGTAATGCAGATGAATGGATACGTCTTTCCATCCTTGAGCAGGATATTGTACTTGGGCTGGTGTTGCTTGATCAGGTTGTTTTCCAGCAGGAAGGCGTCCGACTCCGAATCAACAATGGTGAATTCGATGCGGTGGATGTTCTTGACCAGCTGCTGGGTTTTCTTATTGTGGTCCTGCTTGGTGAAGTAGCTGCTGACGCGCTTCCGGATGTCCACGGCCTTACCGACGTAGATGATGGTATCCTCCACGTCAAAGTACTTGTAAATGCCCGGGCGGTGCGGCAGTTGGCGAATCTGGTCTTGCAGGTGGGCTTGGGCAGCCATAGAAAAGTCGGTAACGAAACGAAGTCAGCTCGGGAATTAAACTAGCAAAACAACGGCGGGGTTGGCAGAATTCAACCCGAACGACCCATTCACCAAAAAGCCCGGCCCCGGCTGCTGAGCAACCGGGGCCGGGAACGATGGGCCGCCGCAGGAGCGCAGATCGGCTAGATGTCCTCCTGGTCTATGTCCTGCAGATCTACCTGATTGAGCTTCTGCTCGTAGGGAATCGTATCGCGCTGACCGCCGTAGTAGCGCGAGCAGTCGATTTCGATGCTTAGCGGCTGCTGCGGCTTGGGAAACTCGCCGGTGCTGATGCCGATTTCCTTGTTGTTCTTGTACACCTGCTTCATGAAGATGCCGTAGATGGGCAGCGCGAGGCGCGAGCCTTGCCCGTACGCCCCGGTGCGGAAGTGGATGCTGCGGTCTTCGCCGCCGACCCACATACCGCACACCAAGTCGGGCGTAAGGCCCATAAACCAAGCATCGGAGTAGTTGGAAGTGGTACCGGTCTTGCCGGCCATCTGATAAGGAAACTTGAAGCCCCCGCGCAGGATGATGCTGGTACCGCCCTTCTCTTCCACGGCGCCTCGCATCATATAGGTCATCAGGTAAGCCGTTTCCTCGCTTAGTGCTTCCTTGGTCTGCGGTACAAATTCCCGGAGCACGTTGCCGTTCTTGTCTTCGATGCGCGTGACCATCATGGGAGCAGTCCATACACCTTTGTTGACGAAAGTGCTGTAGGCGCCGGCCAACTCGTAGATGCTTACATCAGAGGACCCGAAGCCCACGGCGGGCACCGCTTCGATGGGGGAGGTAATGCCCAGGCGCTTGGCGTAGGCCACTACCGTTTCCGGCCCGAGCTTCTGCACCAGCCACGCCGTGATGGAGTTCATGGATCGGGCCAGGGCCTGCCGCAGTGTGAAAGTGCGGCCCGAGAAGCCGCCCTCGAAGTTTTTGGGCGTGTAAGCCGCGCGACCCGCTACGGCCGGGAAGGTGGTGGCCACGTCGGGGCGCTGGTAGCAGGGCGAGTACCCTTGGTCGATGGCGGCCACGTACACGAAGGGCTTGAACGTGGAGCCCGGCTGGCGCTTGCCCTGCTTGACGTGGTCGTACTTGATGTACTTGAAGTTGATGCCGCCTACCCAGGCCTTGACCTGCCCGTTGAGCGGATTCATGGCCATAAACCCGGCGTGAAGCAGACGCTTGTAGTAGGCCAAGGAGTCCATCGGGGACATGAGTACTTCCTTTTCGCCACCCTTCCAGGTAAACACTTTCATCTTGTACTTCTTGTTCAGGTAGTACTTGACGGAGTCGGGGTCGTCGGGGAAGCGGGCCTGCAGAGCCCGGTACCGCTCGGTACGCTTGATGGAGGTGCTCAGGAAGTTCGGAATAAGCTTGCCATTCTCGTCGCGCCAGGGCTGCTGACCCTTCCAGTGCGCGTCAAACCAACGCTGCTGCAGGCTCATGTGGTCGGCCACGGCCGTTTCGGCATACTTCTGCATGCGCGAATCGATGGTGGTGTAAATTTTCAGCCCATCGGCGTACAGGTCGTGGTCGGTTTCCTTGGCCCACTCGCGCAGCATTTTGCTGACCTCCACCCGGAAGTAGGGCGCGATGCCCTCGTTTTGGTTCTCGACTTTGTAATCGAGCTTGATGGGGCGGGCCACGGCGGCGGCATAGGCCGGCTCATCGATGTAGCCATACTTGCGCATTTGGCTGAGTACCCAGTCGCGGCGGCGCTTGCTGCGCTCGGGGTTGCGCACCGGATTAAACCACGACGGCCCGTTGACCAAGCCCACCAGCAGCGCCGATTCTTCCAGCTTCAGGTTCTGGGGCTTCTTGTTGAAGAAGGTCTTGGAGGCCGTGAAAATCCCGTAGGCGTTGGAGCCGTATTCCGCCGTATTGAGGTACATGCGCAGGATTTCGCGCTTGGTGTAGTTGCGCTCCAGCCGCACCGCCAAAATCCACTCCTTCGTCTTATTGATGAGCATGCGCAGGCCGGGCACATCGTTCAGGCGGCCGTCGTTCAGGTCCTCGCGGGTACGAAACAGCAGCTTGGCCAATTGCTGCGTCAGGGTGCTGGAGCCGCGCCGAACGTTGCCCTGGATGGCATAGTAGGGAATAGCCGCCATGCCTTTCAGGTCAATGCCCGAGTGGTCTTCGAAGCGGATGTCTTCGGTGGCAATAAGCGCATCGATGAGTTGCTGCGGCAGCTCTTCGTAGGCAACCGGCGTCCGGTTTTCCCGGAAGTATTTTCCCATTAGCGCCCCGTCGGCCGAGTAGACCTCGGAGGCAATTTCGCTTTTGGGATTCTCCAGGGTTTTGAGGTTCGGCATGCTCCCGAACAGGTTCAGGAAGTTGATGCTGACGGCCAGGATGTAGAGTATACTGCCCAGTACGCCGGCTCCGAACAGTACCCACAGCGTGCGGGCCAGAGCGGAGAAGCGTTCAGGGCGGTTGGGCTTGGCCCGGAAAGAAGGTTTAGGCCGCGAAACGGTAGGCATTGGGCGAATGGAAAACTAATAATTGAGAATCAGCAATTGGCCTTCAGTTACTTAAGTGCCAATAGCACATGTCGCCCGACCAATTCGCAGCTTTGGATTCTCAATTCTTAATTGAGTAAACGGGCTGGGCGAAGCGTAAATACTCCTCCAGGTTGGCGCGTGTCAGAAACACAGGCAGGTTATCAATACCGATCAGGAAGGATTGGTAACCCGCATTGCGCAGCTTCAGCAGGGGACCCTGGGGGCCACGCAGCTTCAGGGCGTAGTTCTGCGCCACCTTGCTGTTGGGCAGGGCCTGCACAATCACCACCTGTTGCCCGGCACCGAGCGGCTGCTTTTGCAAACGCAGGTTGCTGGCCTTGAAAAACCGGTTGTT
The DNA here is from genome assembly GCF_054783195.1 of Hymenobacter coalescens. Classification (NCBI taxonomy): domain Bacteria; kingdom Pseudomonadati; phylum Bacteroidota; class Cytophagia; order Cytophagales; family Hymenobacteraceae; genus Hymenobacter; species Hymenobacter coalescens. The sequence goes on from NZ_BAAGRA010000007.1 coordinate 37,485, forward strand.
GTAAGCGGTCATCTGCGCCTCCAACTCGTTGAAGGCCGGTGCATCGTTGGGGAAGACAATAGCCACCGCGTGGGGTGCCGCCAGATTGGCGGTGTAAGGCGAAGGCTCTACGGGCGGTGTGGCGGGGGCTGCCGGCGAAGGGCTGGCAGCAGCCGGGTTAGGAGCCGTCGGTTGAGTTGCGGGCGCGTTGGGCGCAGTCGCAAGCTTGCCATCGGTGGGAGCCGGCACTGCCGGCTTGGCCGTCAGCGGCGGTGTGGCTCCAGCGGCGGGCGTAGTCGGTGCGGGGGGGGCAGGCGCTGCTGCGGCCGGAGCGGGAGTAGGAGCAGGCTTGGTGGCAGGCAGTTCGTCGGCGCCGTACTGAATGCGGACGCGGTTGTCCACTTCGCCGGGCCGGAAAAACGACACCACCGGTTTTTCCGTCGAGGCAAGGGCCCCGGGCAGCATACCGCTTTCGTACTTGTTATAGGTGAGCAGCAATTGCTCCACCTGCGGCGCCAACGGGCTTTCGGGGTACTTGCGCAGGAAAGCCGAGAGCACCGGCTTGTGGGCTACGGGCGGCTGCGTGCGCACCACCAGCAGGGCTTGCAAGTACTCGGCGCGGTCGTTCAGCTCCGTGTCCGGGTAGAGCTTGCGCGCTCGGGCCAGGGCTGCGGTGGCTTTCCTGAACTCTTGTTTCTTGTAAAGCGCAAAAGCTGAATCGAGCCGCACGGCCATGTGCTCATTGGCAACCGAGGTGCGGCGCAGGTACTCCGGGTCGGCCACCAGGCGGGCGTAAGAGGAGTTTGGAAATTCCTGCCGCAACCGTTGGGCGTACTGCTCCGCCTTGGGGTCGTTCTGCTCCTTGAAGAGCAAGTAGAGCGTGTAGTACGTCTCCACGGTATGTGGCCCCCGGGGGAGGCGCTGCAGCAGCTGCTCGTAGGTCTGCACGGCGTTGGCCGGCTCCTTCAGCTGCTGGTTGTAGATGGCCCCGAGCGCGAACAGCGCTTCGCCGATCTGGGCTTCGGCCTGCTGCTGCTGCTCCGCCGTGAACGGCAGCGACTGGCGGTACTGGGCTGCCAGGGCCGCCCGCTCATCCTCCGGTGTTGCTTGCTTGCTGGAGGCTTCGCCAGCGGGGTTGATAACGGAATTGTCGGCCCCGCCAATGGCCACCGGCGCGCCACCGCCCGGCGTAGGGGCACCGGTAGTGGCCAAGCTGCTCAGGCGCCAGTTGTCGGTAAGTGGCCGGTTGCCCCAGCGCCGCTCAAAGTCGCCCCGCGCAGTGCTAAGCGCCGTGGGATTGTCGAAGTACCACTGCCGCCCGGTGTTGCTGCCGGCAAAAGCCAGCGGGTCGGTATCGGGCGTGCCGGCGCGGCTGGGGTCCTGCCCGGTTGTGCCCGCGTTGGCTCCCCGTGCGGCCAAAGCGGCCTGCCGGTCGGCTTCCTGTTTACGGCGCAGCATTTCGGCATCGGCGTAGCTCAGCAGCCGGGTGCGCAGCGTGGCCGTGTCCAGGCGCACCAGCGTGAGCAGGCTGTCCTGGGTTTCGATGACGGTAATTTGCTTGGCGAAGTCCTGCAGGATGTCGCGGCGCTCCTTGATGGCGGCGTAGCCCGGCGTCTCGCGCGGCAGGCTTTGGGTGGTGCTGTCGTAATAGGCCGCTGCTAGGCGGTACTTCTGCAGGTTCTCGTAGTGAATGCGCCCGGCCAACAAGTAGGCGTAGCCTCGCTGCGCCCGGTTGGTGGTGTTGGCCCGCACCGACTGGTTGAGCAGCTTCAGCGCCGAGTCGTAGTGCTGCTGGCGGTAGTCAAGCCGCGCCATCTCGTAGTAGATCTTGTCGCGGTACTCCTTGTTCTTGGGGTCTTTCAGCAGCTTGGCAAAGTACTTTTCGAGGCGGGTGCGGTCGGCCAGGTTCAGGTCCGAGACCTGACCAAGCATGAGCTTGGCGAAAAAGTCCAGCTCGTAGGGCGGGTTGCGCTTCAGAATCTTGTTCAGCTCGGCGTAAGCTTCCTTGTCCTGGCCCGTATTCTGGTACAGCTGCGCCAGCACGTAGCGCGTGCGGCTGCGCTCATCCTTCTTCGGAATGTAGGGCAAGGCTTTCTGAATGCTCTCGATGGCTTTCTTCTCGTCGCCCTCGTGCAGGTAGTACTCGGCCCGCGTCAGGAATAGCTCCCGGGCGTTGGCCGTCGAGCCCTGCTCCTTGTCCAGCAGGTCCGATACCGAGGCGGCGTTGTCCCACTGCTTGGTGACCATGTACGTCCGCATCAGCCAGATCAGCGCCTCGTGCCGGGCATTGGCGTCCTTGCTGGTGGTGTTGACGTACTTAAAGGTCTTGGTGGCCTCTTCAAACTCCCGCTTGTAGAAGCGCGTCTTGCCGATCAAGATGTAGGCATCGTCGGTCCAGTCGCTGGTGCCACGGCGCTGAATGGGCAACGAAGCTTTCTTTACTACCTCGTCCATGGCGGGCGTGAGCTGCACGGCTTTCACCGAGTCGACGATGGGCAGCAGCGGCAGCACCCGGTTGTAGTCGTTGGGGCGTTCCTGGTAGAGCTTGGCTTCCTCCGCCCGCATCTTCTCGCGGGCCAGGAAGTAGCCGTTGTCGCGGGCGGTAATGTTCTGGTAGGTGCGGGCCACCACGTTGTGCCGTTCAGCGGAGCAGCCGCTCAGCAGGGCGGCCGTGCCGGCCAGCAGCAGGCCACAGACGGGAAATAAAGCAAGACGCGCAGGATTCGGCACGGGCAGCAAGCGGTGGATGGACGGATGAGTTGCGGGGAAAACGCTGGTCGGCAGGCGTTTCGTTCGGTATGCCCCGGACCTGGTACAACGCCGCAAATCAGCTAAAAGTACGCGAATTTCGGCGGTACGGCCCGAGTAGGCGCGGAAGCAGCCTCAGTTTGTGCGGGTTGGCAACGGATATGGAGTTCGTGGCGTACCTTTGCAGCCTCATTCAAAATTCATGTCCGAGTCGACGCCTCCGCCCGACAAGCGCAACAGCCAGTTGGCCCGCTACTCCGGCGTTGGCATGCAGATGCTGGTGACCATCGGCCTCAGCACCTGGCTCGGCGTCTGGCTCGATGAGAAACAGGGCTGGAGCCCCTGGGCCACGGTGGTGTTGTCTTTATTAGGAGTCTTCGCCGCCATGTACCAGATCATCCGCGCTGTTTCCGGCGACAAATGAACTCTCCGGCGGCGCTTTTTATTAAGTCGACTTCCTGCTAGCCCCGCTCTTTGACTCCGCGCCCGATTCCCCGCGCCTTGCATCCATGAACCGCTTTCTTCGCAATCTGCTGCTCTTCTCCATCCTGCTCGGCGCCGGCATCTACGCCCTGCGGGTACGGTTCGGCGCGGTAGTGGTACACCCGAGCGCCGACTGGTTGCTGCTGTTCTTTGCCTTACTCACCGCCCTGACCTTCTGGCTTACTTGGCGGGCCTACCGGCGTGACCCGGAGACGCTCATGACGGCCTGGTTCAGCACTACGGCGCTGCGCTTGGTACTCGCTTTAGGGGTTGTTGTAACCTGTCTAGTGCGCGGCGGAGCCGAAGCAGGCCATAGCACTTGGACTTTTTTGGGCCTGTTCTTCCTCCTGTATTTTCTCTATACCGGGTTTGAAGTCTGGAACGTCGTGACTAACTTGCGCCCGTTTTCAAAACAGGGCTCCGAGGAGGTATAGTTTTGGATTCATCTGACCTTAAATCATTCTGAATGAAGCGGTTTCTGCTCCTTTTCTTCTGGATTCTGACCTTGCCCGTTTTCGCGCAAGAGCACCCCACAGAGGTTTCTACAACCGCTGACACCCAGGTTGAAGCCACGGAAGAGGGCAAGTTCAACGCCGGCGAGATGATTTTGCACCACGTCGGCGACTCGCACGAATGGCACTTCGCTACGATTGGCCACTCACACATCACCCTGCCGCTGCCCATCATCGCCTACCGCCCCGGCAGAGGCCTCTCGGTGTTCTCGTCGAGCCGCTTCGGCCACGACTTCAAAGAGAGCTACGACGGCCTGAAGCTCGAGCACGAGCACTTGGTGACCACCGACGGCTCGACGGTATACGACTTCAGCATCACCAAGAACGTGGCGTCCATGCTGATCAGCGTTGCTTTGCTGCTGATCGTATTCACTTCGGTTGCTGCCGGTTATAAGAAGAACCACGGCCGGGCGCCCAAAGGCCTGCAGTCGTTCTTCGAGCCCATCATCATCTTCGTTCGCGACGAAGTAGCCAAGAAAGCCATCGGGCCCAAGTACAAGAAGTACCTGCCGTACCTGCTGACCATCTTCTTCTTTATCTGGTTCAACAACCTGCTGGGCTTGCTGCCGGGCGCGGCCAACCTGACCGGCAACATTGCCATCACGTTCCTCTTCGCCTTTATCACGCTGCTCATCACCACGTTCAGCTCCAATAAGTACTACTGGTCGCACATTTTCTGGACGCCCGGCGTCCCGCTGTGGCTGCGTCCGATCATGATTCCGGTGGAACTCATCGGCGTAATTTCGAAGCCCTTCTCGCTGATGGTTCGACTGTTTGCCAACATCACGGCCGGTCACATCATCATCCTGAGCTTCATCTCGCTGATCTTCATCTTCAACACGGTCGCTATTTCGCCGCTGTCGGTAGCCTTCGGTCTGTTCATCAACTGCCTGGAGCTGCTGGTGGCCGTTCTGCAGGCTTACATTTTCACCCTGCTGACGGCCATGTACATCGGTGGCGCGGTGGAAGAGCATCACGACCACGACCACGGCATTGGCGGCGACGATGCCAACGCCCCGGCCCACGCCCACTAAGCCGCCCTTTCCTTCGCTTTCCTTTTTCGAATTTTTCTTCCTTTTCACACTCCCCAAACCCCTGTTTTATGCTTCTCACTCTGTTGCTGCAGGTCGTTAATGCTGTTGGTCTGGCCGTAATGGGCGCTGGTATCGGTGCCGGCCTGGCTATCCTGGGTGCCGGCCTCGGCATCGGTCGCATTGGCGGCAGCGCCATGGAGGCTATCGGCCGCCAGCCCGAGGCTTCGGGCAAAATCCAGACGGCTATGCTGATCGTAGCGGCTCTGATCGAAGGTGCAGCTCTGTTCGCTGTCGTAGTCTGCCTGCTGATTGCTCTGAAACTGCAGTAATAGCGCCTATAGCCCGGCCGCCCGCTTTCCTTCCGGAAGGTGGGCGCGCCGGGTTCGCGTTGTTATTGGGTTGTTTCGGGCGGCCTCGCTGCACTCGCATTGCCGCGCCGCGGGCCAGACCTATTTCTCACCTAGCCTTTGCTAAGCGACCATGCTTACCAACCCTAGTTTCGGCTTGCTGTTCTGGCAGCTCGCCATCTTCGTTATCCTGCTGCTGATCCTGCGTGCTTTCGCGTGGAAGCCCATCCTGGCCGCTCTGAGTGAGCGGGAGGAAAGCATCGAAGGCGCCCTGCGTCAGGCCGACCAGGCCAAGCTGGAAATGCAGGCCCTGCAGGCCGGCAATGAAAAGCTGCTGGCGGAAGCCCGCCAGGAGCGCGACCGGATCCTGCGCGAAGCCTCCGCTATGAGCAACCAGCTCATAGAGACGGCCAAGCAAAAGGCCACCGACGAAGGTGCCCGCCTGATCATGCAGGCCCGCGAAGCCATCCAGAACGAGAAGCAAGCTGCCCTGGCCGAAGTGAAAAACACGGCCGCGCAACTGTCCATCGACATTGCCGAGCGCATCCTGCGCCGCGAACTCACGGATGCCACTGCCCAAAAGCAGCTGGTGACCGACTACCTGCAAGAGGTAAAACTGAATTAGAGTTGATAGTTGTCGGTTAGCAGTTGTCAGTTGTCTGAAGCCCTTTCCCGCTTCTGGCGCCCAGACTGACAACTGACAACCCGCAACTGATAACTGATCAAACCCAATGTCTGAACTACGAGTCGCCGCCCGCTACGCCAAGTCCCTGCTGGACCTGGCCCATGAGCAGGGTACGCTGGATACGGTGAAGCAGGACATGGACCTGTTCGGCAAAACCTTGGAAGGCAGCCGCGACCTGCGGCTGCTGCTGCGCAACCCCATCGTGCAGCACGACAAGAAGCTGGCCATCCTGCGGCGGCTGTTTGACGGCAAGGTGTCGGACCTGACCATGCGGTTCTTCGCCATCATCACCCAAAAAAACCGCGAAAACGCGCTGGAATTTGTGGCCCCCGAGTTTCTGGCCCAGTTCAACGCCATCCGCGGCATCCAATCGGCAGAGGTGACCACGGCTACGCCGCTCACCCCTGAACTCCGCGCCCACGTGGAGCGTTTGGTGCAAGATCAGACCGGCGGCCAAGTGCTGCTCAAGGAGCACGTAGACCCCTCGCTCATCGGCGGGTTTGTGCTGCGCCTCGGCGACCGGCAGATCGACGACTCGGTACGCACGCGCCTGAACCGCCTGCGCACCTCCTTCAAAGAGAACCCCTACCAAGCCCAACTATAAGTCAGCATCATGGCAGAAGTACGTCCGGATGAAGTATCCGCCATTCTGCGGGAGCAGTTGTCCAATTTCAAGTCCGAAGCCGAACTCGAAGAAGTCGGTACGGTGCTGCAGGTTGGCGACGGGGTAGCCCGCATTTACGGCCTCTCGAAGGCACAATCGGGTGAACTGATTGAGTTCGAGAACGGCCTGCAGGCACTGGTTCTGAACCTCGAGGAAGACAACGTAGGTGCCGTAATGCTCGGCGACTACTCGGAAATCCGCGAAGGGGCTACCGTGCGCCGCACCAAGAAAATTGCCTCCATCAAGGTGGGCGAGGGCATCGTGGGCCGTGTGGTGAACACGCTGGGTCAGCCCATTGACGGCCGCGGCCCCATTCAGGGCGAGCTGTACGACATGCCGCTGGAGCGCAAGGCTCCGGGCGTAATCTTCCGCCAGCCCGTAAATGAGCCCCTGCAAACCGGTATCAAGGCTATCGACGCCATGATTCCGATCGGCCGTGGCCAGCGCGAGCTGATCATCGGTGACCGTCAGACTGGCAAGTCGACCGTAGCGCTTGACGCCATCCTGAACCAGCGCGAGTTCTTCGAGCGCGGGGAGCCCGTATTCTGCATCTACGTCGCCATCGGCCAGAAGGCCTCGACGGTAGCGCAGATCGTAAACTCGCTGCAGCGCGGCGGCGCCATGGACTACACGGTGGTGGTTTCGGCTTCGGCCGCTGACCCCGCTCCGATGCAGTTCTTTGCCCCGTTCACGGGTGCTGCCATCGGCGAATTCTTCCGCGACACGGGCCGTCCGGCCCTCGTCGTGTACGACGACCTTTCCAAGCAGGCCGTGGCTTACCGCGAAGTGTCGCTGCTGCTGCGCCGCCCCCCGGGCCGCGAAGCTTACCCCGGCGACGTATTCTACCTGCACAGCCGCCTGCTCGAGCGTGCCGCCAAGCTGAACGCTTCGGACAGCATCGCCCGCAACATGAACGACCTGCCCGACAGCCTGAAAGGCATCGTGAAAGGCGGCGGTTCGCTGACTGCCCTGCCCATCATCGAAACCCAAGCGGGTGACGTATCGGCTTACATCCCGACGAACGTCATTTCGATTACCGACGGGCAGATCTTCCTCGAGACGAACCTGTTCAACTCGGGTATTCGTCCGGCCATCAACGTGGGTATCTCGGTATCGCGCGTGGGTGGTTCGGCCCAGATCAAGTCGATGAAGAAGGTGGCCGGTACGCTGAAGCTGGACCAGGCTCAGTTCCGCGAACTGGAAGCCTTCGCCAAGTTCGGCTCCGACCTGGACGCCTCGACCAAGCTCACCATCGAGCGTGGCCGTCGCAACCTGGAAATCCTGAAGCAGCCGCAGTTTTCGCCGGTGAAAGTGGAAGACCAGGTGGCCATCATCTACGCCGCGACGAACGGCCTGCTGGACCGCATCCCGGTAAACCGGGTGCGCGAGTTCGAGAAGGAGTTCACGCAGGTGATGAACACCCGTCATGCCGACGTGCTGGCTGGCCTGAAGGCCGGTAAGCTCGACGACACCATCACGGGCACCATCCGTCAGGTAATCAACGACCTGTCGGCTTCGTACGCCGCGAAATAATTAAGTAGTTGTCAGTTGTCAGTTGTGGGTTGTTAGGACCTGACGAAGCCCGGCTTCGCGGCGTCCAGACTAACAACTGACAACCGATAACTGACAACTTTTTTTAGCAAGCATGGCTAACTTAAAAGAAGTCCGGGGCCGCATCCAGTCGGTCAACTCGACGCAGCAAATCACCAAAGCCATGAAAATGGTGGCGGCGGCCAAGCTGCGCCGTGCGCAGGACAACATCATGCGCATGCGCCCCTACGCCCAGCGGCTGAACGGCATCCTGTCGAACCTCTCGCAGGGGACCGACGCCGACGTAACGGGTGGCTACGGCGTGCAGCGTGAAGTGCGCCGCGTGCTCATCATCGCCATTACCTCGGACCGCGGTTTGGCCGGTGCTTTCAACAGCAACGTGTTCAAGGGCGTCAACCAGGTAATTCAGGAGCGTTACGCGACGCAGGCCGCCAACGGAGGTGTGAGCATCATGGCCATCGGCCGCAAAGCCCACGACTACTTCGGCCGCCGCGGGGCATTGGTGGGCAACTACACCCACGTGTTCCAGCAGCTGTCGTTCGATACGGTGCGCGCCGCGGCTGAAGAAGCCATGGCCGGTTTCCGCGCCGGGCAGTTCGATCAGGTGGTCATCGTGTACAACGAGTTCAAGAACGTGGCCACGCAGATCATCCGTACGGAGCAGCTGCTGCCCATTCTGCCGCCCGCCCAAACGGCTACCGCCGCCGCTACCTCGAACGTGGACTACGTTTTCGAGCCGAGCAAGGAGGAAATCGTGGAAAGCCTGATTCCGACCTCGCTCAAGATTCAGCTCTACAAGGCAGTGCTGGAAAGCAACGCCTCGGAGCACGGCGCCCGCATGACGGCCATGGACAAAGCCACCGAAAACGCCGGTGAGCTGCTCAAGGCCCTCAAGCTGACGTACAACCGGGGTCGTCAGGCCGCCATTACGAACGAGATTCTCGAAATCGTGGGTGGCGCTGAAGCCTTGGCCGCCAGCCGCTAGGACAGATCATGCAATACCAGAAACGGCCCGCTTCCCACAAGGGAGGCGGGCCGTTTTTGTGGTCGGCAGGCGGTCGGTTTTCGGTGGAATGCAGCTGCACCGGAGCCATTTGCGTAGTATGGCGACGGCAGTGTCGGGGTTCTGGCTCCGGCACTACGTTTCGTTCTTCACCAGCTCATACCCTATGAAGCAACTACCGCTACTCATGGCCGCTGGCCTCTGCTCCAGCGCAGCTTTCGCCCAAACCACCGTTACGACGCTTCAACCCCCGCGCCATGCGCCCGCGGCATCGCGCACCACCACCGTGCAGGCCACCTACTCGCAAGCCATCAGCGGGGCATCCCTGCGGCTTTACAGCAAGCAGCGCGGGCTGGTAGCGGGCACAGTCACGGGCAGCGGAAACACCGTCACCTTTACGCCCACGCAGGCCCTGCGACCCGGCGAAGTGCTCATGGCCAGCGTCACACCCGCCGCGGGCAGTAGCGCACCGCGGCAGGTGTTTTACTTTTCGACGGCCGTAGCGGGGGGCAGCGGCACCTTCACGCCAGCTGCCCCGGAGGTGCTGGGCGAACAACTCCTGCCCAAGGGCCTGGCGGATATGGATGGCGACGGCGACCTGGACCTGCTCTCCGTGACTCCTACCGCCCTCAAGCTGCGCCTGAACGACGGGGCCGGCGCTTTCCGCTCGGGCACGAGCTTTACCATCAACAACCCCGGCAAGAACGTGAACCTGGCCGATGTGGACGGGGATTGCGACGTCGACCTGCTGGCCGCTTTCGGCAACACCGCTTTTCTGTGGCGCCGGCTGCCCACGGGCTTTGGCAGCCGCGAGGACATCGACCTGGGCAGCACCATCAACGCCGTCACCGCGGCCTCCAGCCTGGCCGACGTGGATGGTGATGGGGACCTGGATCTGCTGGCCACCCGAACGTACAGCAGCTTCAACGTGCTGGTAGCCGTGCGCCTCAACGACGGCACGGGCGGCTTCAGCGGCACCGGCACCGTATCCGTCAGCACCAACGGCAACAGCACGAACGACCTGGCCGTGGGCGACATCGACAACGACGGGGACGTGGACGTGCTGACCTGCGCCGGCGTGCAGGGCCCCGGCACGGGCGAAATATCCCTGCGGCTCAACGACGGTACCGGTGCCTTCAGCGGCACTGCCACGGTGCCGCTCGACATCAACCCCGAAGCCATGACGCTGGGCGACGTGGACAACGACGGCGACCTGGACGTACTGGTCGGCTCGCTGTTCAGCTCATCCGTCAGCGTGCTGCTCAACGGCGGCGCCGGGCAGTTCGGCAGCCCGGTGCGGCTCAACATCGGCAGCGTGGGCACCGGAGTTAATCATCTGAACCTGGGCGACGTGGATGCCGATGGCGACTTGGACCTGCTGGCCGGGACCATTAGCAATACTACGGGGGCGGTGGTGCTGTTCCGCAACAACGGGGGCGGTACCTTCGGAGCAGTAGCCCCGGTAGCTACCACTGGACTGGCTGCTGGGTACCCTGGACAACAAGTTGTGGGCGACGTCGACGGGGACGGCGACTTGGACGTGGTGGTCGGCTCGGGCAGCGGCGCACAGGCCGGCACCAGTGCGTACCTCAACAACGCCCGCCCCACGACCAGCAGGGCCGCTGCGGCCGCGCAGCCGCTGGCCCTCTGGCCCAACCCGGCGCATAACCAGCTGCAGGTGCAAGCCCCGGCAGGGGCCGGGCAAATACGGATTTACGACGCCTTGGGCCGCGCGGTGCGTGCCGTGCCGAGTGGTGCATCGGGCCGGCCCACGACCATATCGGTAGCGGGGCTGCCCGCAGGCATGTACCTGGTGCGGGCCGGAGCCGCTACCGGACGCGTCGCGGTGGAGTAGCCGTACAGCGGATGCGCTTAGCTCTTCAACCCCACCGGCCCGCCGCTTTAAGCGACGGGCCGGTAGGGCTTTTTACAGGTGCATGTACCTCCGCTGGGCCAGCTGCTTGCTGGGTTTGGGGACTTGGGGATGCGCTTCCAACAAAGCCAGCACCCGCTCCGGCGTCAGTTCAGTAAAGTCCTTGATGACGGCCAGCGGGGCCTGAAACTGCTCCGGCCTAAGCCCGGTGCTGAGGGCCAGGCAACGCATGCCGGCCTTATAGGCTGCCTGCTCGCCCAGGAGAGCATCTTCGAACACCAGGCACCGGCCGGGAGCCACGCCGAGCTTTCGGGCCACCGCGGCGAAGGTGTCGGCGTGGGGCTTACCCCGGTCCACGTCGTCCTTGCCTACCACCACGTCGAAGAAGCGGCGCAAGTCAAGGTGGTCGATGATGTAGCCGATGGTTTCGGGGGCCGAGCCCGTGCCCAGGCCCAGGCGGAAGCCGGCGGCGCGGGTCGCTTCGAGGAAGTGCACCAGGCCCGGCAGCGGCTTGCGCTTTTCCCAGTAGAGCACCCGGTAAAGAAACTCCCGGCGGCCGGCGTACTGCTTCAGCTCCTTGGCGGGTACCGGGTGGCGAAACACGGTTTTGAGAATGTTGGTGGCCGGCATGCCATTGAGCCGGCGCAGCAGGGGCAGGGCTTTGGTCTGCAGGCCCAGCTCGCGAAACAGCAGCTGGAAGGCGCGGGCCTGGTAGGGCGTGTTGTCGATGAGCACCCCGTCCATGTCGAAGATAAGGGCGTGCTCGGAGGCGTGGAGCATAGGGAAGGAAGAAGGAGGAATGAGGAGCAGCGAAGGAGAAAGGAAGAGTGAGGAGGAAAGCGGGGAAGCACCTTCGTCCTTCCTCATTCCTCCTTCTTCCTTACCAGATACGGGGGGCGGCTATGTTCGGTGGGCGGTGAGCGTTTGGCTGTTACCTTTGGGGCCCCAAATTGACCGAGACCCAGGCTGCGGCGCTGGTCAGCTTTTCCTGTATGCGAAATACCTTTTTGAGTGGCGCGCTGATAGCCGCCGCGCTGCTGGGCAGCGTCTCGGCTTCGGCGCAAAAAGCCAAGCCCCTGCCCCGGCCCAAGCTGGTGGTGGGCATCGTGGTGGACCAGATGCGCTACGACTACCTGTACCGCTACTGGAACAAGTACGGCACGGGTGGCTTCCGCCGCTTGCTGGGGGAAGGCTTCAGCTTCGAGAACTGCCACTACAACTACGTGCCGACCTATACCGGGCCGGGCCACGCGAGCATCTACACCGGCACTACGCCCTCGGGCCACGGCATCATCGGCAACAACTGGCTGGTGCGCGAAGCGGGCAAGGCCACGTACGTGACCGAAGACAAGTCGGTGCAGGCGGTGGGCGGCACGGCGGCGGCCGGGCAGATGTCGCCGCGGCACATGCTCACCACCACCATCACCGACGAGCTGCGGCTGGCCACCAACTTCCAGGCCAAGACCATCGGCGTGTGCATCAAGGACCGCGGCTCCATCTTGCCGGCGGGCCACGCGGCCTCGGCCGCGTACTGGTTCGACAACGCCAACGGGGCGTTCATCACCAGCACCTTCTACACCCCGCAGCTGCCCGCGTGGGTGCAGCAGTTCAACAGCCGGCAGCTGGCCCGCGAGTACCTGAGCAAGCCCTGGCAGACGCTGCTGCCCCTGGAGCAGTACACCGAAAGCACGGCCGACGACGTGCCCTGGGAGGCGGCCTTCCGCGGCGAGCAGAAGCCCGTGTTTCCGCACAACCTGCCCGTGCTCAGCGGCGTGGCCCCCGCGCAGGCCCCGGCCCCCGCGCCCACCGGCGGCGAGGCGCCCGCCACCGCCGCGGCGGCCAACCTGGACGTGATTCGCTCCACGCCCTTCGGCAACACGCTCACGCTGGACTTCGCCCTCGAAGCCGTCCGGGCCGAGCAACTGGGGCAGCGCGGGCAGACCGACTTCCTGGCCCTGAGCTTTTCCTCCACCGATTACGTGGGCCACCAGTTCGGCGTCAACGCCATCGAGACCGAGGACACCTACCTGCGCCTCGACCAGGATATTGCCCGCCTGCTCACCTACCTCGACAAAACCGTGGGCAAGGGACAGGCGCTGGTGTTCCTCTCCGCCGACCACGGCGCGGCCCACTCGCCGGAGTTTCTCAAAAGCCAACGCATTCCGGCCGGCTCGGTGGGGCCCCGCATCTGGCGCGACTCGCTGCAGGCGCAACTGGTGCGCCGCTACGGCCCCGGCCAGTGGGTGCTCAGCTACGAAAACCAGCAGGTGTACCTGAACCGACCGCTGATCCAGCAGAAAAAGCTCGACCTCTACCAGGTACAGCAGGAGGTAGTGAGCTTGGCCGTGCAGTTCACGGGCGTCATGCGCGCCGTGGCCGCCACCGATTTGCAGAAGTCGCACTGGGAAAGCGGGCTGCTGATGTACCTGGAAAACGGCTACCTGCCCAGTCGTTCCGGCGACGTGATGGTGGTGATGGAACCCGGCTGGCTGGAGTCGTACGCGTACCCGGTAAACAAGGGCACCACCCACGGCTCCTCCGGCGCCTACGATACGCACGTGCCGCTGCTGTTCTGGGGCTGGCGCGTGCCGAAAGGGGAGTCGGCATATCCGGCGCGGATTACCGATATTGCACCCACGGTAGCTCGTTTCCTCCGCATTCAGGAGCCCGACGGCTGCACCGGTCAACCCTTGCAGGACGTGCTGTCGAAACAGAAATAACGCCCGCGGCCTGGTTGCCGTAGGGGAAGCTGCCCGCACCACCCTTTTTTCATCAACATCCCGAATACCGAGAGCGGGTCACCATCCCGTGCTTCCTTACCACTGACTTACTAATGGCTCATTTCAACCCCTGGCACGACGTTAACTACGGCTCGAAGGCTCCCGGCATTGTCAATGCCATCATCGAAATCCCGAAAGGCTCCAAGGGCAAATACGAACTCGACAAAGACAGCGGCCTGCTCAAGCTCGACCGCGTGCTGTTCTCCGCCGTGCACTACCCGGCCGCCTACGGGTTCATTCCGCAGACCTACTGCGACGACAAGGACCCGCTGGACGTGCTCGTGCTCTGCTCCGTCGACGTGGTGCCCATGTGCCTGATCGAGGCCAAGGTCATCGGCGTGATGCAGATGATTGACAACAACGAGGAAGACGACAAGATCATCGCCGTAGCCGCCAACGACGTGTCGATGAACCACTACAACGACATTTCGGAGCTGCCCCCGCACACGCTGCTGGAGATGCGCAAGTTTTTCGAAGACTACAAGGCCCTGGAAAACAAGCAGGTTGTCGTGGAGAAATTCATGGGCCGCGAGGAAGCCTACAAAATCGTGCAGGACAGCCTGAACCTCTACGACGAAACCTTCCGCCACAAGAACAATCACCAGGCCCAGCTTTCTGTGCTGTAGGCCGGGAAGTACGGAGCCCGCTTCCGGGTTTACACGGAAAAAGCCCCAGTCGCTCGTCGGCTGGGGCTTTCTTGTTGAGTTTACCGGAGGATGCCCAACACATTTAGGCCGTGAAGGCGTAGTAGCGTTAACACCTTCCCTGCGGTTCCGCTCATGACCCAACATACTCCGAAGTCGCCTCTGCGGCGGTTTCTCTACCAAAATGGCCTTTCGCTGGTCGTCACCACCATGGTGCTCGTCACCCTGGTGGGCCAGACGCTCACCGGCTGGCACGACTACAACGACGAGCTGCAGCAGCTGCAGCTACCCAAGCTAAGCCTGGGCCAGTATGTACAGTCGGGGCACTGGACCGAAGCCACCTTCGAAAACTGGGAAAGCGAGTTTCTGCAGATGGCGCTCTACGTGGTGCTCACCGTGGGCCTGCGGCAGAAGGGCTCGGCCGAATCGAAGAAGCTCGACGAGGCGGAAGAGGTGGACCGGGAGCCCGACCCCAACAAGCCCGACGCCCCGGGGCCGGTGAAGGCCGGCGGGGCCGCGCTCTGGCTATACCAACACTCGCTGAGCATCGCGTTTTTTCTGCTGTTTCTCGGGGCGTTTGCCCTGCACGCGCTCGGCGGCATGGAGGTCTACAACATTGAGCAGCAGGCCCACGGCGAGCCGACGGTGAGCTACTGGGAGTACATGGGCACGGCGCGGTTCTGGTTTGAGTCGTTTCAGAACTGGCAGAGCGAGTTTTTGAGCATCGTTTCCATCGTGGTCCTTACCATCTGGCTGCGGCAGAAAGGCTCCCCGGAGTCAAAGCCCGTGGATGCCTCGTACGAGGAAACAGGCAAATAGCGGGAGGAGGACAATTGATAATGAACAATGAGCAATTTGGGTGAGGGGCATTGAGCAATTGCCAATGAGCCATTAATAACGAACAGAAGGTGTAACTGCGCCGGTGGGCGGGCGGTAGCCTCATTGCTCATTGCTCATTGAATAATTTGCGGCCTGATGCCGCCCCGCATGCCCGAGCCCTTTGTTTACCGTCGCCGTGACAGCCGCCTGGAGCGGTGGGCCTGGGCTACACTCGACGCGCTGCTGTTCGGCAACGGCCTGGTGGCCGCCGCCGCCGCCGCCCTCACGGTTGCTTCGGCCCGCTACTGGCAGCGGCCCCTGCCGTGGACGGTGACGGCGCTGGTGCTGGCGGCCACGCTTTTCGTCTACAACCTGAACGGTGCCCGGCCGCGCAGCCTGCGCCTGCCGCCCCACGTGAAGCCACGTCGCCGCTGGATTGTGGAACACCAACGCCTGCTGTTGGTGGTGGTCACGGCGGCGGCTTGCAGCGTGCTCGTGTTGTTCGTGGTGAGTCCTTTCATCTGGACCCTGACGTGGTTTCTGGGGCATCTGGCGCTGCTTTCCCTGGCGTACTCCTGGCCGGTGCTGCCGCCGCGTGAGCCGGGGGGGCGCCGCCGCGGCCTGCGCGACTGGCCCGGCCTCAAGACCCTGCTCATTGCCTACGTGTGGTCGGCCGTGACGGTGTGGCTACCCGCGCTGTGCTCGGGGCTGCCGCTGACGGCGGCCGAGGTGGGGCTGCTGTTTGCCCGCCGCTTCTGCTTTATCCTCGCCGTGGCGTTGGTATTCGACCTGCGGGACTACTCCGGCGACCGGCGCGGCGGTACGCTCACGCTGCCGGGCCTGCTCGGGCACCAGGCGGGCCGCTACCTGGCGCTGGCCTGCACGCTGGCCTCGGTGGTGCTGGCGCTGCCGCACCTGAGCTGGTGGGGACACGCGCTGCTGGTGCTGCCGGGGCTGCTCACCGCCCTGGTGGTGTGGTTTGCCCACGAAGCCCGTTCCGATTACTACTTCGCGCTATTGGCCGACGGGGTGCTGCTGGTGCAGGCGGCCACCCTGGTAGCGGCCGCCGCTTTGTAGACAAGCATACCGACCCCGACCCGACCCCAACGCGGCGGGCTCGCGCGCAGGGGCGGGGGCACATCCATGCGCATTGGCCTTTCGGGCTACAGGGTCTCTTCGGTAGTCAGTTCCTGCAGCGCCGGACCGATGTAGGGAGGCAAGTCGCCGGCAATGAGGCCAGCCTCACCGGTGTGTGCGGCCGCCAGGTCGGCCGCGCGGCCGTGGGCGTACACGGCGAGCAGCGCGGCATAGAGGGGGCTCAGGCGCTGGTCGGCGCGCAGGGCCAGGCTCAGACCGGTCAGCACGTCGCCGCTGCCGCCGGTGGCCAGGCCCGGGTTGCCGGTGGTATTGAAGTACAGCTGCCCGTCGGGCGCCGCCAGGCAGGAGTAGGCGCCTTTGAGTAGCACGTAGCAGCGGTACTGCCGGGCAAAAGCCCGGAGCAGCTCCAGGCGGTGGTAGTCGTCGCGGGCCGGCTCGGTCAGGCGCTCGAATTCCTTCGGGTGCGGGGTGAGCAGGGTATCGGGCGGCAGCAGGTCGAGCAGGCTGCGGTTGGCGCCGAGCAGGTTCAGCGCGTCGGCATCGAGCACCAGCGGCACCCGAGCCGTACACAGCAGCTCCTCCAGCGCGGCGCGCGTCTCGTCGTCCTGCCCGATGCCGGGGCCCATGCCCACGGCGGCGTAGGGCTTCAGGTCGGGCAGCTCGCTCAGGTGGGTTTTGCAGACGTCGGTCAGGCACATGGCTTCGGGCGCAGCCGTTTGCAGCACGGGGTAGCCCGCGCCGGGCACCTGCACCGTGAGTAGGCCCACGCCGCCGCGCAGGCAGGCCCGGGCCGCCAGCACCGCTGCGCCGATCTTGCCCTTGCTGCCGGCCAGCAGCAGCGCGTGCCCGAAGGTGCCCTTGTGCGCGAATACCGGCCGCGCGGGCAGGCGCCCGGCCAGCAAGGCGGCGTCGACGAGGTGCATGCCAGCCGGCACTTCAGCCAAAAACTGCGGGCTCAGGCCAATGGGCGCCACGTGCCAGCGGCCCACATAGGCGGCGTTCTGCGGCAGCAGCAGCGCCAGCTTCGGCAGTTCAAACGTGACCGTGTGCCGGGCTTTCACCACCGGGCTATCCTTGGGCTGCGGAGCGTCGGCCAGCAGGCCGGAGGGCAGGTCGATGCTCACGACGCGGGCCTGGGCCGCGTTCAGGTGCCGTACCGCGTCAGCGGCCGCGCCCGAAAGTGACCGGCTCAGCCCGGTGCCGAACAGAGCGTCAATTACCACAGTGCCCGCCGCAATGGGCGGCAGCGGGTCGGTGCTCCACTCCGCCGTGGGTATGGCCGGGGGCAGGCGCTGACGATTCAGCTCCCAGTCGGCCGAGTGTTGATCCGCAGTTAGCAGCCCCACGCGCACCCGGTAGCCGCGCTCGTGCAGCAGCCGGGCCGCCACCAGGCCGTCGCCGCCGTTGTTGCCGGGCCCGCAGAGCAGGAGCACCTCCCCGGCGTCGGTGGGGGAGAGGCGGCGGCAAAGCCAGTCGGTAAAAGCGGTGGCGGCGCGCTCCATCAGCGCCGCCGAGCTAATGCTTTCGTGCTGGATGGTGGCCGCGTCGGCCTGGCGGGTCTGGGCGGCGGTGAGAAGCTTCATCGGCGGCGAGTACGCGAAAACGGTGTGCAAGGTCAACTGCTTCCCATACGGGAAATGCAGGCGCGGGTAGCCGCTGGATGGGGCTCGGCCGGGCTGAGGCAGGTGCCGGCGGGGCCGCCCCGTACGAAGGGTTGTTAAACCGCCGGCCCCCCAAAACCGTTGCTATCAATCCCAAGCTTTCCACGCCTTCAAAACCTGATGCATATGCAAACCTGGGCCGACGTCATCCGCCTTGCCAATAACGGCTCCCCCGCCCCCGACCGCCGCGTCGAGAAAACCACTGCCGAATGGCGCGAGCAGCTCACCCCCGAGCAGTTCCGCGTCACGCGGGAGCACGGCACCGAGCGCGCCTTCACCGGCGAGTACTGCGAAGCCCACGACCCGGGTCTGTACGCCTGCGTGTGCTGCGGTACGCCCTGCTACGACTCGCGCACCAAGTTCGAGTCGGGCACGGGCTGGCCCAGCTTCACGGAGCCGGTCAAGGACAACGTACTGAAGTTCAAGAAGGACAACAGCTACGGCATGACGCGCGTGGAGGTACTCTGCAGCGTGTGCGACGCCCACCAGGGCCACGTTTTCCCCGACGGCCCGCCGCCCACCGGCCTGCGCTACTGCATCAATTCGGCCGCCGTGAAGCTGGTGGGCGAAAACGAGCAGGTGCCGGGCTAAGCCTGCGCGCCGCGCAATGAGCCGCCGGGGGCGTACTGCCCCGGCGGTTTTTTTGTGCCCGAAAATCAGTGTTGCGGCAGCGGGCTTGGTTGCCCCGACGCGTGCTGTTGCTTTGCCGGAAGTGCCACCAGCTCAGCCACGGCCAGCGCATGGTGCTGAGGACCTACTGAGCGGCGCCCACTTCCCGGTACGGGTCCAGCCGGGCGTTTTCCATGAAGCGCGCCGGGTTGGCCATCGGCGTGAAGCCGAACTGCTCGTAGAGGGTGTGCGCGTCGCGGGTGCCGAGCATCCAGCGGCGCAGCCCCTGCAGCTCGGGGTGGGCCATGATGTGCTGCATCAGCTGCTTGCTCAGGCCCTGCCCGCGAAATTCTTCCAGCACGAACACGTCGCAGAGGTAGGCGAAGGTGGCGTGGTCCGATACCACGCGGGCAAAGGCGGCCTGCCGCCCGTCGGCGGCGTACGCGCCGAAGCACAAGGAATGACGGATGGAGCGCTCCACCAGCTCGCGGCCGATGCCCGGCGCCCAGTACGAACGGTTGCTCAGGAAGTCGTGGATGAGTTTGACGTCGAGCAGGGCGGCGTCGGTGCTGAACGTAAAGGGGGCAGACATGGCAAAGCGGATGAGGCCGGCAAGGTAAACGCTGCCGGCTAAACCCCCGCCCGGCCACTCCTCCGGCAGCGCCCAGGCGGCTACAAAGCCTAATGCGGCGGAAATCCCGAAATTCGCCGGCCTTTTCGGCACCACGGCCCGCGGGCTTGCGTTTCAAGCCTTGGGAACCAGCGCGCTTTTTCCCTGACCCTTTTTCCTTTTCCCGCCCGATCATGTCCCTGTTATTCACCGATTTTGCTTCCTGGCAGCAGCACTGCGACCGTACCGGCGAAGCCCTCTGGCAGCCCGTGCTGACCTACGAAATGGAGCAGAAAGGCCGCTCCGAAGAAGAAATATGGGACGGCCTGCAGCGCGCCTACGACGTGATGCGCGACGCGGTGCACACCGGGCTGCGCGAGGACATGACCTCGCGCTCGGGCATGATTAAGAACGGGGCCAAAAAAGTGGCCGCCTCGCCTGTCACGGTTCTCTCGCCCGAGTTCAAGATGCTCGTCACCCGCGCCCTCGGGGCCAAGGAGGTGAATTCCTGCATGGGCCGGGTGGTGGCTGCGCCCACGGCCGGCGCTTCGGGCATCCTGCCGGGCATCCTCACCACCCTGCAGGAACTGCACAAGCTCGAGGACCGCACGATTCTAGAAGGCTTGCTGGTGGCAGCGGGCATCGCGCTGATTATTGAGCAGAACGCTTCGCTCGCCGGGGCCGTGGGCGGCTGTCAGGCCGAAACCGGCTCGGCAGCGGCCATGGGCGCCGGGGCCATTGTGTACTGCCTGGGAGGGCCGGTGGAACAGGCCTTTGCGGCCGTGGCTATTACCATTCAGTGCATGCTCGGCCTGGTCTGCGACCCGGTAGCTGGCTTGGTGGAAGTGCCCTGCGTGGTGCGCAACGCCTCGGCTTCGGCCATTGCCTTCTCCTCGGCGCAGATTGCCATTGCCGGCGTCGACCCCGTCATTCCCGTCGATCAGTGCGTAGCGGCCCTGGGCGAAGTTGGGGAGAGCATGGAAACGCGCTACAAGGAAACGGCCCTGGGCGGCCTGGCCAATACGCCCCGGGCGCGGCAGATCGAGCAGAAAGTCCTGGTACAGGACATCCAGATCCTGCCGGATCAGCCGGAAGCCTAGCCGACAGGGCTTAACGACCAATGCCAGGCAAACGGCCGCAAGGCTGAGGCCCGCGGCGGCCCCTCCGTTGCCCATGAAGCGGGCAGCAGGAGGGGCCGCCGCGGGCCTCAGCCTTCCTGGAGGGCCTTGACTTCGGGGGCCACAACAAGCTTCGCCATAAACTCCAGGGCCTCGCGGTAGCGGCTGCGCAGCTCCTGATACTGCTGCCAAGCGGCGGCGTGGTCGGGGTGGATGGCCAGCCCGGCGGCGGCCAGCTGCGCGCAGGCGTGCTCGAACGCGTGGCGGGTCTCGTCGGCGGACTGGGTGGCGTCGGTCAAGGTGTTCACCAGATCGGTGGGGCGGCTGCGGGCCCGGGTATCGAAGAAGCGGTACACCCGGTTCAGGGCAATGCAGCCGGCCTTGAAGCTGAGTTCCAGCTGGGGGCTGCGGGGTTGCTGCACCGCGCTGATGATGAGGGCAGCGGCGTCGAGGATGATGCCGGCGGCCGTTACCCAGGAGCGGCCCGGCTGCGGCGAGCGGAAAAACGACAGGATGGGCAGGGACGTGTGGCTTTCCTCGATTTCCACGAACCATTCCTCCCAGCGCAGCCATTGGTCCTCGTCGTCGAGCAGGCTGCCGCTGCGGTTCAGCCACGCCACCAGCGCCGGGGCCGAGCTGGGCGCGCCGGCCCGCAGCTCCAGCCGGGCCACCACCAGCTCCCGCCGCGAGAACGACTGGTAGATGGTCGGCAGGTAGGAAATCAGCAGGGTGAGCAGCAACAGACCCAGTCCCGCCTCGGAGTACGACAGGGCCGTGGCCGCCACGCCGTGGGTGGGCTCTTCCGAACCGAGCGTGAGCAGGGAGCTGTTGCTGATGCGGTAGCAGCGAAACCAGTTGCCTTCGTCGAGGGCCCAGAACATGCCCGTGTAGGCCCCCGAAATCAGCGTCAGCCAGAAGATGGGTAGCGCCACCAGCGAAACCGGCGCGTAGAGCGCCAACACCCGGTCGCGGCGGGCGTAGGTGGCGCCCCGCGTGGCCAGGGCCTCAAAGAGGTAACGCATGCCGCGAAACAGCCAGTTGTTGATGAGCACCGACTCGTTGCGGGGCAGTACAAACGACCGAATGGCGGCCGACAGCGTCAGGACCACCAGCGCCATACCTGCCACCAGGACGATACCGCGTAAAAATAACTCCCACATAATCAGAAAACAGACGAAGCCGCGTAGCTGAGCTTACAACGTTCTACGGCGTGGTCGGCACACTGTTGGGACGTTGCGGCGCAACCCCGAAGATGTGATGGGCCGCGCGCGTCAGCCGCTTAGCTTTGCCCCGGTACGCGTTACGCTACTTTCTGATGATCAGTCTACTGACCTCCGTGCTGCCGCTGCGGCAGCTTCTTATGGGCGGGGCCCTGCTGGCGCTGGCCAGCTGCTCCACCAGCCGCGTGTCGATGCAGGTGCCGGCAGCCCTTTCCGCGGCGCAGCCGCTGCCCGTGACCGGCAAGCAAGGCTTCCGGCCCAGCTACCAGTTCGGCGAGTTTGCCACCGCCCAGGTCAAGAAGGGCTGGTTCGGCACCTCGTCGTGGACCTGGGGCAACACCGGCCGCTGGCTACCGGCCCCGGTGTGGTTTGATCAGACCCGCGCCAGGCAGAAAAGCTCGTTCGTCATGCAGCCGGTGGGCGGCACGGCCTGGCAGGCGCAGTGCGCCTTCTATTCGCACAGCGACGACCTGCGCCTAGCGCCTGGCCCCAACAGCAGCATCGGGGTGACGTTGTTCAGCGAGGAGCTGTACAGCATCGTCATCCAGGCCCCGGACCAGCCCACCTGGCACTTGGTGCTCGAAAGCAAAAACCAGCTTGGCGACCGGCCGCAGTTTGCCCGTGGCACGCTTGCCAGCGGCGACTCGGTGCTGCAGGTGCGCCCCATCGCGCAGCTGCTGCGCCGCGACGGGAAGCCCATGACCTTGCCCTTCGGTGTGCCCATCGGCTACGAGTTCGTGCGCGCCAACGGCTCGGTGGTAGCCGCGGTGGAACTGATGGGCCGCGGCCGGGTGTGGGTGCAGCCCACGCTGACGCCGGCGCTGAAAGGCCCGGTGGCCACCGCCGTCACGGCCATGCTGATGCACTAGGCCGCGAACTAAGCCCCGCTAGGCCGGTATGAAAAAGGCCGGAACTGCTTCCGGCCTTTTTCGAGGGGTTACTTTTTCGGGCGCTCCTTCCACTGCTGCCGAAACGACTTCGGCGCCAGCTGCATGGCCTCGCGGCGTTTGCTCCAGCCTACTTGGCCCAGCAGGCGGTCGAGCACCCAGTTCTTGGCCGCGGTGGGCGCCACGCCCCAGGTCCAGCGGTGCTTCATGCCGTACAGCCACAGCTTAATGCCGCGGGCTTCGTCCCGGTCGTTCAAGTGCTCCTTGACGGCCTGCTGCCGGTTGAGCAGCAGGATGTTGTGAATGGGAATGCGCACGGGGCACACCGAGGAGCAAGCCCCGCACAGCGAGGAGGCGTAGCTCAGGTGCTTGTTGTCTTCGAAGCCCGCCAGGTGCGGCGTGATGACCGAGCCGATGGGTCCCGAATACGTGGCCTCGTAGGTGTGGCCGCCAATGTTCTTGTACACCGGGCACACGTTCAGGCAGGCGCCGCAGCGGATGCATTGCAACGCCTCGCGCTTGTCGGGCTGGGCCAGCAGGTTGGTGCGCCCGTTGTCCAGCAGCACCACGTACATCTCGTCGGGGCCGTCTTTTTCCAGCGGCTGGCGCGGGCCCAGGTACACCGTGTTGTACACCGTGAGCTGCTGACCGGTGCCGCTGGTGCTGAGCAGGGGCCAGAACAAATCCAGGTCCTGCAGGGTCGGAATGAGCTTCTCGATGCCTACCACCGCAATGTGCGTGCGCGGAAAAGTGGCCGAGAGACGGGCGTTGCCCTCGTTTTCGGTCACGGCCACCCCGCCCACGTCGGCCACCAGGAAGTTGCCCCCGGTGATGCCGATTTCGGCCGAGGTGTACTTGCCGCGCAGCAGCTTGCGGGCCGTATACACCAGCTTCTGCGCGTCGTCGGTGGGCTCGATCTTGAGGTGCTTGACGAAGATGTCGGCAATGTCCTTCTTGGAGAGGTGCATGGCCGGCGTCACGATGTGGTAGGGCCGCTCGCCGTTGAGCTGCACGATGTACTCGCCCAGGGCCGTTTCCACCGACTCTACCCCGTTCTGCTCCAGGAAGTGGTTGAGGTGGATTTCCTCGGTGGTCATGCTCTTGGCCTTCACCACGGTGCGGGCCCGCTTGCGCGCCACAATCTTGCCGATTTCCACCAGGGCTTCCTTGGCGTCCTGCGCCCAGATAACCTTGCCACCGCGCCGGGTGAAGTTTTCCTCCCATTGCAGCAGGTACTGGTCGAGGTTGTTGACGATCTGCGCCTTGCGGTAAGCCGCGCGGGAGCGGGCCAGCTCATGGTCGCGGTACCAGCCCAGGCCCGTCTGCACGGCGGCGTTGTACTTGCCGATGTTGAAGCGAATCTTGCGCCGGTGCTCCAGATCGAAGGCTTTCGAGTCGGAGTCGGTCAGAAACTGCGCAGCTTTACCAGAAGAAATCATAGGGTCAATTACCTGAAAACGAATCCGCCCTGGCGGATGTACCTATGGCGCTACCTCGCATACCCCAGCCGCTGCCCGCCGAAGGCTTTGCCGTCCCGGTGGATCGAATTGACCGCCGGTCTGTGCTGCTGGGGTTTTTGCCGGTGCACTCCCACAACAGCTTAAGCCTGCGGCTGGTGCTCTACCCGGCTCACTTTGCCATCAAGGTAATCCAGACCAGCCAATACGAATATACTGCCTTACTGCAAGCCGGGTACCGGCCCGAAGGTTTCCTGCGCCGCGCCAAAGTCGAGCTGCACTTATCCGGCGACGAGCGGTACTACCTGACCTTGCCTTCGCCGGCCGCCGAACGCGACCTGCTGCAGTTCTTTCAGGGCATTGGCATCCCGCTTACGGCCGCCGCCGCGCAAGTGCTCGATGGGATGGGCCCGGCGGCTTAGGGCTTGTTCGAGTCGACCACGGGCCGTTGTTCGCGGTTGGCCAGCTCCCAGGCCGTGTAGAACACGAGCCGGGCGCGGTCAGCGAGCTTATCGAACTCAATCTTCTCCACGTCGTCGGTGGCCTTGTGGTAGTCGGCGTGCAGGCCGCTGGTGTAGAAGATGACTGGGATGCCGTGGCGGGCGAAGTTGTAGTGGTCGGAGCGGTAGTAGAGTTTCTCGGCGTCGTTGGGGTCGTTGTAGAAGTAGTCGAGCTGCAGCTGCGCATAGCGGGCGTTGGCGGCTTCGCTCAGCGCGTGCAGCTCGGAGCTGAGCTTGTCCGAGCCGATCAGGTAGAGGTAGCGGTCGGCGGGCTTGTGGCGCGGGTCGGTACGGCCGATCATGTCGATGTTCAGGTCAGCCACCGTCTGGGCGAGCGGCACGGCAGGGTGACCGGTGTAGAAATCGGAGCCGAGCAGGCCGCGCTCCTCGCCGGCGTTGAGCAGAAACAGGATGCTGCGCCGCGGCCCGCGGCCCGCGGCTTTGGCCTGGCTGAACGCCTGCGCCAGCTCCAGCACCGCCGAGGTGCCCGAGCCGTCGTCGTCGGCCCCGTTGTAGATGGTGTCGTTCTGAATCCCGACGTGGTCGTAGTGGGCCGAGATGACCAGTACCTCGTCCTTCTTGTCGGTGCCCTCCAGGTAGCCCAGCACGTTTTCGGAGGCCAGCTCGGTGCGCTGCTGCGGCACCCGCACGGTGAACGGCTTGGGCGTGAACGGTGCCTGCGGGGGCTGCCGGGCCTGGTAGCTGCCGATGACGTACTGGCCCAGCGCATCGGGCGTGGTGCCGAGCAAGGCCGCGCCCAGGTCCAGCGACGTCAGGAAGCTGGCCAGGCCGGCGGGCGGCGCGTCGGTGAGCATGAAGCCGGTGACGGGCTGCCGGACCGGGGCGGTCAGCTCGTAGCTGGGCTCGGTGAGGGCCGCGCCCATGCTTTCGGCCATGGGGGCAAAGGAAGCGCGCGGCGCGAAGGTGAGCATCAGGATGCTGCGGGCGCCCTTGTCGCGGGCCCAGGCGGCCTTGCGGAAGGCCGTGCTCCACTCCGATTCCTGCTTGGAGCCGGAGAGCAGGAAGTGCCCGCGCCCGTCCGTCGGCTCGCCCTGCAGTACGATGACGTCCTTGCCCTGCACGTCGAGGCCCGCGTAGTCGTTGTACTGCTCGGTTTCGATGCCGAAGCCCGCGAAAACCGGCTCAGCCTTGGTGTCGGTGCGGAAAGGGGAGGGGCCGAAGCCCACGAAGTCGCGGCCGGCCTCAAAAGTCTGACTGGTGCCGGTGAGGCGCAGCCGGCCCGGCCCGTCCGGGGCAAAGCGCACCACACCGAAAGGCTGCCGGTAGGCCGATACGCCGCCCGCCGCCGGGCTGGTGAGGCCCAGCGCGGCCAGCTGCCGGGTCAGGTACTCAGCCGCCATTTTCTGGCCTTTTTCGCCGGTGGCGCGGCCTTCGTAGGCATCCGAAGCCAGCACGGAAAGGTGCTGGCGCAGGTCGGCCGCGGTGATGGTGGCGGCGTAGGGAGTGGCGTGGTCCGCCGCTGCCAGGGCCGCCGGGTCCGCGTGGCGCTTGGTCTTCACTTTGACCTTGGCCTGGGCCTGGGCCGCCGGGCTGCTGCCGAGAATGGCAGCGGCCAGCGCCAGCCCGGGGAGTAGAGTTTTTAGCATCAGCATACATGGGTAAATGGCTGCCTGGCCGACGGGCCGATGGTTCAAAGCAGAACCATCGGCCCGTCGGCCAGGCAGCCATTCAGCACCTCCGTTACGGTTTGTTGGAGTCCACCACGATGCGCTGCTCGCGGTTGGCCAGCTCCCAGGCGGCGTAGTACACCAGCCGGGCGCGCTTCTCCATTTTTGGAAACTCAATCTTATCTACCTCGTCCTTGGGGCCGTGGTAATCGGCGTGCACGCCGTTGAAGAAGAAAGCCACCGGGACCTTGTGCTTGGCGAAGTTGTAGTGGTCGGAGCGGTAGTAGAAGCGGTTCGGGTCGCCGGGGTCGTTGAAGCGGAAGTCCAGGTCGAGACCGGTGTACTGCTCGTTCACGTTCAGTACGATGCGGTGCAGCTCGGAGCTGAGCTTGTCCGAGCCGATGACGTACACGTAGTCGGGCTGGCCTTCGTGCTCCTTGTCGGTGCGGCCCACCATGTCGATGTTCAGGTCGGCCACGGTGCGCTCCAGCGGGAAGATGGGGTGGTCGGTGTAGTACTCCGAGCCGAGCAGTCCTTTTTCCTCGCCGGTCACCGTCAGGAATAGGATGCTGCGGCGCGGGCCGTGGCCGGCGCGCTTGGCCTGCACAAACGCCTCGGCCATTTCCAGCACCGACACCGTGCCCGAGCCGTCGTCGTCGGCCCCGTTGTGCACTTCCCCGTCGATGACGCCGATGTGGTCGTAGTGGGCGGATACCACCAGCACTTCATCTTTCTTGTCGGTGCCCTCCAGGTAGCCCAGCACGTTTTCCGTGGTGAAGGAACTGCGCTGCTGCGGGGCCTGCAGCGTAAAGCTAGCGGGCTTGAAAGTGGCCTTGGTGGGCTTGCCGGCCTTGTTGGCCGCCGCCGCGTAGCTGCGCCAGCCAGCGGCCGTGGTACCCAGCAGCTGGTAGCCCAGCTCCGGCGAAACGTAGAACGACACCAGCTTGCCCTGCAGCTTGTCGGCAAAGGCAATGCTCGGCCGGCTGTAGCGCGCGGCCTGGGTGCTCATGCCGCTGCGGAAGCTGGCTGCGTCGTGGTCCACGAAAAACACGCTGCGGGCGCCTTTTTCCAGCGCCACGGCGGCCTTGCTGCGGAAGTTGCTGCCCCACTTGGTGGGCTGCCCATCGGCCGACAGCAGGGGCTTGCCCGCCGCGTCGCTGGGCTCCCCGGCCATGATGATCAGGTCCTTGCCCTTCACGTCGAGGCCCGCGTAATCGTCCCAGCGGCCGGCTTCCGAAATACCGTAGCCCACGAACACGGGCCGCATGGTGGTGGCCGCGTCGAAGGGCGACGTGCCGATGGCGTAGAAATCCGTCAGCCACTTGTAAGATTTGCTGCCCACGCGCAGGCTGATCTTTTCCGGAGCCCAGGAGCTGCGCACCATCGTGAAGTGCTGCAGGTAGGGGTTGTCGGAGTTTGGCACCGGGCCCACCAGGTCCAGCTCCTTGAAGCGGTTGGCAAGGTAGTCGGCCGCCATTTTCTGGCCCTTCTCGCCGGTTTCGCGGCCCTCGTACGCGTCGGAGGCCAGCACCGAGAGGTGCTGGCGCAGGTCGGCCTGGGTGATGCTTTCGGCGTAGGTGCGGGCGTTGTCCAGGGGCAGTGGGGCCTGGCGCGTGGGCTGCTCGGCGGCGGGGGCCGGCGCGGCGGGCGCTTCGGTCTTGTCCTTGTTTTTGCGCTTAACCTTGACTTTCTGCTTGCCAGGGCCGTCCTGGGCCAGGGCCGGCCCGGCCAACAGGGCCGCGGCCAGCAGCACGGGCATGAATTTATACGACATACAAAGCGGGCACCGCAGCGGCGGTGCGGGTTGGGTTTGGTGAGGAAATGGCTAGGGGCCGCGGCAAAGACGGGCTCAAGCCCCAAGGGTTGCGGTCAGTACGTGTTTACGGTTTCACGATGAGCACCGACGCGTACGCCGCCACGCCCTCGCGCCGGCCCACGAAGCCCAGCTTCTCGGTGGTGGTGGCCTTGATGCTCACGTCGTCGGGCTCGATGCCCATCACGGCGGCCAGCACGCGCTGCATTTCCGGAATGTACGGGTTTACCTTGGGCGCCTCCAGGCAAATGGTCGAGTCGATGTTGCCGATCTGGTAGCCGCGTTCGTGAAGCAGGCGCGCCACTTCGCTCAGCAGCCGCTTGCTGTCGATGCCCTTGTATTGCGGGTCGGTGTCGGGGAAGTGGAAGCCGATGTCGCGCAGGTTGGCCGCGCCCAGCAGCGCGTCGCAGATGACGTGGATGAGCACGTCGGCGTCGGAGTGGCCGAGGGCGCCGTGGGTGTGGTCGAGCTGAATGCCACCGAGCCAGAAGGGGAGGCCGGGCTGCAGCTGGTGAACGTCGTAGCCGAAGCCGGTACGGATGCGCATGAGCGGGGAGAGGTAGTGAAAGAATGAAACGGGGAGGCGCAAGGTACAAGGTAGCGCCGAGCCCCGTGGGGCCACGGGCGGGGTGATAAAAATTCCGCGCGGCCGGTAAAGTATCCGGGCGGCCGCTGCGTCTGTGCGCGTAAAGCGGCTTTGGGAACCTTGTACCACATGATTATGTCAGCAAAAAAACTACTGGAAACTTTGGGTTCATCAAAAGTTTCCGCTGTACCTTTGTGGCGTGAGTATGGAAATCAAGGACCGGATACTGCAGACAGCCGTCGAGCTGTTCATGCGCAACGGCATCCGCAGCGTTTCGATGGATGACATTGCCGCCCAGCTCGGCATGTCGAAAAAGACCCTCTACAAGTGGTTCGATAACAAAGACCAGATCGTGCTGGCCACCCTGCAGCAACACCTGGTCAAGGAAGAATCGGACTGTGAAATGGTGTTTGCCAGCGGGACCAACGCGCTGGAAGAAAGCTACAACCTGATGCAGTGGCACAAGACGATGCTCGCCAACGTGCACCCGAGCATCTTCCACGAACTGCAGAAGTATTACCCCGAAGCATGGGCACTGTTTGAGCAGCACAAGAACACGTTCATTCTTAACAAGATAACCGAGAACCTGCGCCGCGGCATTGACGAGGGCCTGTTCCGCGCCGACCTCGACGTGGACGTGCTGGCCCGGCTGCGGCTGGCCGAAATCGAACTCATGTTCGACGGCCGCATCTTCCCGCCCCGGCAGTTTGAACTGCACCGCCTGCACACGGCCACCGTCGAGCACTTTCTCTTTGGCATCTGCACCCTGAAGGGGCACCGCCTGATCAACCAGTACCGTCAGGTGACGGAAGCTGAATAATCCACCCCCGCTCTCAATACCCAATCTTTTCGCTATGACTAAAGCGTTTCGCCTATTGCTGCTCGTGGCAGCCTTGGGCTTTCTGGGTCTGCACGAGCTGCTGGCTCAAACGCCCTCTACCGGGCAGCCCGTGGCTACCAGCACGCCCATGCCGCTGAGCCTGCAGCAGGCCATCGACTACGCCCTGCAAAACAAATCGAGCCTGCAGGCCACCCGCATCAACGAGCGCGTGGCGCAGGCCCGCGTCGGCGAAATCCGCTCCGCCGGCCTGCCCCAGGTCAACGTAGCGGCCTCCGTGACCGACAACTACAAGCTGCAGAAGTCGCTGGTCGACTTCAGCAGCGTGGCCGGCGGCCAGGGCGTGCTCAGCGGTACTACCCTCACGCAGGACCAGATCAACCGTGCCCAGCAGGGCGAAACGGTGACGCTGTCGCCCACCTACACGCCGCTGCCCGCCACCGGCCCGACGCCGATTGCCTTCGGCCTGCGCTGGCAGGGCAATACCTCCGCCCAGGCCTCGCAGATGCTGTTCAACGGCTCCTACCTGCTGGGCCTCAAGGCCGCCAAGGTCTACGAGGCGCTGTCGGTCAAGCAAACCCAGCAAAGCGAAATTGAAGTTGCCGAGCAAGTGTCGAAAGCCTACTACAGCACGCTGGTGGCCCGCGAGCAGCTGCAGCTGCTGGCCCGCAACGTGCAGCGCCTCGACACGCTGCTCTACCAGACCCAGCAGACCTTTAAGGAAGGCTTCGTGGAAAAGCTCGACGTCGACCGCCTGCAGGTGCAGGTCAACAACCTTAAGATCGAACAGCAGAACGCCCAGCGCCTGGTGGAGCTGAGCGTGGCCCTGCTCAAGTTTCAGATGGGCCTCGACCAGCGCCAGCCCGTGGAGCTGACCGACCGCCTCGACGGGGCCGTGCTCGACGCGGAAGCCGAGCGCACCCGCCTCGCCAGCGAAGCCGGCCAAGAGTTTGACTACAGCCGCCGCATCGAGTATTCGGTGCTGGAAACCCAGCGCGACCTGGCCAAGCTCGACGTGCGCAACCGCCGCGCCGGCTACCTGCCCACCCTGAACGCGGTGGCTTCCTACGGTTTCATCGGCTCCGACCCCCGGCTGCGCGGCCTGATGCAGTTCCGGGGCCCCAGCTCCCGTTCCGAGGCCGGCTTCATCAACCAGAACTGGTTTGGCTTCGGCAACGTGGGCCTGCAGCTGAGCATCCCCGTGTTCGACGGCTTCCGCAAGAAGTACAGCATCGACCAGGGCAAGCTGGCGCTGGAGCAGGTGGAGCGCGGCTTCACCACCCTGCAGCAGGGCATCGACCTGGAGCGCGCCCAAACGCAGACCACCCTGCAAAACGGCCTGGACGTGCTGGCCAACCAGAAGGCCAACCTCGAGCTGGCGACCAACGTGGCCCGCGTCGCCAAGATCAAGTTCCAGGAGGGCGTTGGCTCGAACCTGGAGGTGATTACGGCCGAAACGGACCTGCGCCAGGCCCAGACCAATTACTACTCGGCCCTCTACGACGTGCTCGTCGCCAAAGTCGATTTCAACAAAGCTTCGGGGGCCCTCACCCCGGCCAAATAAGGCGGTTAGCCTGTACTCCTTATGACCAAGCTACCCTCCGCTCCCCGCACCATGAACCGTTTTGCTGAGCCCCGCTCGCTGTTTTTCGCTACCCGTACCATGAAATCGACGACTTCGGCTGCCCTGCTGGCGCTGGCGCTGCTGGCCAGCTGCGGCGGCGAGAAAGACCCCCAAGCCGAGCTGGCCAAGCTCAAGCAGGAACAAGCCACCAACGCCGCCAAGATTGCCGAGTTGGAAGCCAAAGCCGGGCCGGCCACTGCCACGGAGGTCGCCGCTGCGCCCGTATCGGTTATCAGCGTGCAGCCTGAAAGCTTCACCAGCTACCTGGAAGTGCAGGGCCGCGCCGAATTTGACGAAAACGCCAACGTGTCGCCCCGCGTGCCGGGCGTGCTCACCAGCATCCGCGTGCAGCGCGGCGACCGGGTAAGCAAAGGTCAGGTGATTGCCACGCAGGACGCGGCCGTGCTCGAATCCGGTATTGCCGAGCTGCGCACCCGCCTCGACCTGGCCCGCACCGTGTACGAAAAGCAGGACCGCCTCTGGAAACAGCAGATCGGCACCGAAATCCAGTACCTGCAAGCCAAGAACAACTACGAAGCCCTGCAGCGCAGCCTGGCCACGCAGCAGCAGCAGCGCGCCATGTACAACGTGGTGGCCCCGTTCAGCGGCACCGTCGATGAGGTGCCGGCCAAGGTGGGCGAGATGGGCAACCCCGGTGTGCCGGTGGTGCGCCTGCTGAGCGGCTCGGGCGGTAAGCTGATTGCCGACATCTCGGAAAACTACGCCAGCAACATCAAGGCCGGCGACAAGGCCCTGGTGGATATTCCGGACTTGGGGGCTACCAATCTGCCCTCGACGGTGCGCACCGTAAGCCGCATCATCAACCCGGCCAGCCGTACCTTCTCGGTGGAGCTGCGCCTGAGTGGCTCCCAGGCCCAGCAGCTGCGCCCCAACATGGTGGCGACCGTGCGCATCCAGAACTACAACAAAAACAGCACGACGGTACTCCCGGTTGACCTGATTCAGAAAGACGAAGAGAACAGCTACGTGTTTGTGGTAGAGGACAAAGGCGGCAAGAAGATTGCCGCCAAGCGCGTGGTACAGATCGGCGCCACCTACAACGGGCGCACGGAAATCACCAGCGGCCTGAACACGAACGACCAGGTGATATCCGCGGGTTATCAGAACCTCAACGAGGGCCAGACGGTGGCTCTTGCCGGCAAGGCCGGGTAAGCAGGCGCTTAGCGCAAGGTCCGGCCCGGTGCCGGAAAAGCTGCGGACTTTGGCCCGCGGCGGCTATTGCCCTGCGCGGCCCGAAACGTCTCTCATCCTAGCTTCCGACCTCCCATGCAGGATATCGAAAAAGAGTTTGGACCCACCAGTTGGTCCATTAATAACAAGACCAGCATTTACATCATCACGCTCCTGTTGTGCGTGGCGGGTATCTTCTCCTACATCAAGCTGGGCAAGGAGAAATTCCCGGATATCGTCATTCCGCGCATCATCGTGGCCACGGTGTACCCCGGCACCTCGCCCACGGACATCGAAAACCTGGTGACGCGCCAGCTGGAGAAGGAAATCAAGTCGGTGAACGGGGTGAAGAAAATCAACTCCACCTCCAACCAGGACTACTGCATCGTGGACGTGGAGTTCAACTCCGGCGTGGACGTGCAGTACGCCAAGCAGCTCATCAAGGACGCCGTCGACAAGGCCGGCAACGAGCTGCCCAACGACCTGCCCACCCCGCCCACCGTGCAGGAGGTGAACCTCTCGGAGCTGCCCATCATGCAGATCAACCTGGCCGGCAACCTGCCGGCCAGCCAGCTCAAGAAACTCGCCGACGACTTCCAGGATAAGATCGAGGCCCTGCCCGAAATTACCCGCGTCGACATCATCGGCGCCCTGGAGCAGCAGGTGAACGTGGACGTGGACCTCTACAAGCTGCGCGCCGCGCGTCTGGGCTTCACGGACATCGAAGGGGCCATTGCCCGCGAGAACATCACCATCTCGGGCGGCTCGGTGGACGTGGGCGACCAGAAGCGTGCCGTACGCGTGGCCGGTCAGTACGTTAACGCCGCCGACATTGCCAACATCCAGGTGAAGAACCTGAGCGGCCAGGCTATTCGCCTCGGCGACATTGCCACCGTAGAGGACGCTTTCAAGGACCGCGAATCCTACGCCCGCCTCGACGGCAAGCCCTCGATTACGCTCAACGTGATTAAGCGCCAGGGCGAAAACCTCATCGACGCCTCCGATAAGATCAAGGCGCTGGTGGAAGATTCGAAAAAGGGGCAATCCAGCGACCTGCGCATCACCATCACCGGCGACACGTCGAACGACACCCGCGTGACGCTGCACGACCTGATCAACACCATCATCATCGGCTTCATCCTGGTAACGGTGATTCTGATGTTCTTCATGGGCACCACCAACGCCCTGTTCGTGGGTTTGTCGGTGCCGCTGTCCATGTTCCTGGCCTTCCTGGTGCTGCCCATGTTCGGCTTCGCCCTGAACATGATTGTGCTCTTCGCCTTCCTGCTGGCGCTGGGCATCGTGGTCGATGACGCCATCGTGGTTATCGAAAATACCCACCGCCTGTTGCACGAGCACCCGAACCTGACTACCGCGCAAGCCGCCAAGTTTGCCGCCGGTGAGGTATTTGTGCCGGTACTGGCCGGTACACTGACCACCGTGGCCCCCTTCGTGCCGCTGATGTTCTGGCCGGGCATCGTGGGTAGTTTCATGTTCTACCTGCCCGTCACGTTGATCCTGACCCTGATGTCCTCGCTCATCGTGGCCTTCATCATGAACCCGGTGTTTGCCGTGTCGTTCATGGAGCGCGAAGACCACCACGCCGAGGACGCCCGCAAGCCCAAGCTGACCAAAGGCTTCCTCATCGGATTGGGCGTGATGCTGCTGGTGGCCCTGCTGGGGTACGCGTTCGGCTCGCCCTTCGTCGGCAACCTGTTCCTGTTCCTGATCATCTTCGCCCTGCTCGACAAGTTCGTGTTCGTGCACATGATTGCTTGGTTCCAGACCAAGGCCCTGCCGCGCTTCATGGATGGTTACGCCAACCTGGTGCGCTGGGCCATTGGGCATCCGGCTCTGGTGATGCTCGGCGTGGTGGTGCTTTTCATCGGTTCGTTCGTGGCCGTGGGCATGCGCAGCCCCAAGGTGGATTTCTTCCCCAAGGGCGACCCGAAATTCGTGTACACCTACCTGAAAATGCCGGTGGGCACCCGGGTAGAAGTCACCGACTCGGTGGCCCGCATCCTGGAGCGCCGCATCTACGGCGTCATCGGCCGCAGCAACCCCGACGTGGAATCGGTCATCACCAACGTGGCCATTGGGGCCGGCGACCCGGGCGAAGCCACGGCGACGGGCGTGTCGCAGTCGCACCTGGCCAAGGTGGCCGTGGCCTTTAAGGAAATGAGCGAGCGGGAAGGCCCGAGCACCCGCACCTACATGGACAAAATCCGCGAGGTGGTGAAAGGCATTCCGGGCACCGAGATTTCGGTGGACCAGGAATCGAGCGGCCCGCCCACGGGCAAGGAAATTGCCATCGAGGTAGCCGGCGACGACTACCCGAAGCTGGCCGCGCTGTCGAAGGACGTTATCCGCTACGTCAACTCGAAAAACATCGGCGGCATCGAGCAGCTGCGCTCCAACCTGGAAGACCGCAACCCCGAAATTGCCGTCAACATCGACCGTACCCGCGCCAACCGCGAGGGCATCAGCACGGCGCAGATCGGCATGGAAGTGCGTACGGCCATTTACGGCTACGAGGCGAGCAAATTCAAGACGCCCGACGACGAGTACCCCATTCAGGTGCGCTACGCCAAGCCCTACCGCGAAGACGTGGACGCCATTCTGAACTCGCCGCTGACCTTCCGCGACGCCACTGGCCAGATGCGCCAGGTGCCGATTTCGTCGGTAGCCGATGTGAAGTACAGCACCACCTACGGCGGCATCAAGCGCAAGGACGTGAAGCGCGTCATCACCATCTCTTCGAACGTGCTGTCGGGCTTCACCGGCCCCGACGTGGTGCGCAACATCGAGACGGCGCTGAAAGCCTACCCCACGCCGCCCGGCTATACCATTAAGATGGGTGGCGCGCAGGAAGACCAGAAGGAAACCTCCGATTTCCTGCCGGTAGCCGGCCTCGGTGCCCTGGCCCTGATCTTCCTGATCCTGGTAGTGCAGTTCAATTCGTTCAGCAAGCCGGTCATCATCCTTTCCGAGGTGCTGTTCTCCATTGCCGGCGTGTTCTGGGGCCTGGCCATCACGGGCATGAACATCAGCATCGTGATGACGGGGGTGGGCATCATCGCCCTGGCCGGTATCGTGGTGAAAAACGGGATTCTGCTGGTTGAATTCACCGATATCCTCCGTTCCCAGGGCATGCCCCTGCGGGAGGCCATCGTGCTGGCCGGCCGCACCCGCCTGAACCCGGTTATCCTGACGGCCACGGCCGCTACGCTGGGCCTGATTCCGCTGGCCATCGGCCTGAACGTGGACTTCTACGAGATGTTCAACTCGTTCAGCCCCAATTTCTTCATCGGCGGTGAGTCGGTGGTGTTCTGGGGCCCGCTGGCCTGGACCATCATTTTCGGTCTGGTTTTCGCCACGGTCATCACGCTGGTGGTGGTGCCGGTGATGTACCTGCTCAGCGAAACCCTGAAGGGCAAGGTCACCGGCAAAGACCCCGATGCGGGCGTACAGCCGGTAGCCGACGAAGAGGAAATAGAAGCCGCCCGGCCGCCCATTCTCGCCGAATATTAAGCCCCGCCACACAAGCTCCGGACGGATGCGGCGTTACTGATCGGTGACGCCGCATCCGCCGCGCGGGCCCAAGGACGCCAACCGGGCGGCTTTGCGATATGCCATGCAACCTTTTTCGCCCGGGGCGACTCCGACCTACGGCCACCGGCCGTGCGTCGGGGTTCACCGGGCAATCTTTCTCTCTTTTACCGTTCACCGTCGTTTCAACAGCCATGTTAACCCGAACGACTACTACCCCAGGCAGCACCAACATCGAACAGCAAGTGCTCCGCATCATCAGCAAGCGCAAGGCTATTAAGCCCACCCGCCTGCGTGTTTCCAGCAACCTGAGCCGCGAATTGGGCTTCGATACCGTCGACGTCGTGGATATTATCCTAGAGCTTGAGCGTCGCTTTCACATCACCATTCCCGACGAGGTGCCGCTGAACACCGTGCGCGACTTCGTGCGCTACGTGGCCTCGCATCTGGGGGGCTCCAAAGCGCGCTAATTCCGGCCAGCGACAGCCGCCTCAACTGAAAAACGCCAACGGCCCGCTTCTCTCCACGGAGAGAAGCGGGCCGTTGTGCTGTCGAGCCATTATTAAATGGCTGGAGGGCTAGCGAACATTGCCGCCCGTGTCGCCGCCGCGGCCGTCGCTCAGGCGCGGGTCGCGGCTGCCGGAAATGCTGGCGCCCGTGACGTTGGGGTTCGGTTTGATGTCGATTTCGGGGTGGTGGGCTGGGGCGTCTGATTGGTTAGCCGGATCGGGGCTGGAGCCGCCGGGCAGGTCCGTCAGGCCCGCTTTCTTCGCCGACTCGCCCGATTCCACGAACGGACCACTCGTTACGCTATGCTCAGCCTTCTCCACCGGCGAATCGGTGGTGGTGGGCATCAGTTGCCGCGTTACGGGGCCTTTCTTGGCCGATTCCGCAGACGGCTTGAAGGGCATGCTGGCCACAACGATGTTTTGCGGTCGGGTCTTTTCCCAGTCCGCGAACTTGTCCATCTCCGTTTTGAGCGTGCTCGTGAACCACGCCATCAGCGCCACATCATCAAGCAGGCCCACCACCGGAATAAAGTCGGGAACGAGGTCAATCGGGCTGAGGAAGTAGATAAGCACGGCCACGGCGGCCAGCACCGTGGGCGTCGGAATGCCGGTGTACTCGCCCGACGCCGCGAACTTCACGAGGCGGAACAGCGTCTGCATGCTTTCCCAGGCCTCGTGCGCCAGGTGTCCAATATCCTTTTTGTCGCTGGCCTTCTGGTAGGCTTCGTTCAGGAGCTGCTTGATGCGCAGCGGCTGCCGCAGATAGCCTTCTGCCTTGTGCAGAAAGCCCTTAAACAAGGGCGACGACGCAATACGCTCGCCGTCGGGTTTGGAAGTAGCCATGGGTATGTATGGGAAGAGAGAAACACACGGAAAACGCCAACCAGGGAGCGGCCGGCAACTGCCGTGCTATACTGTTTCGCGCCAAAATAGTTATCAAACGCAATATTTGGCCCCAAACAAAAAGCCCCGGCCGGAAGGGCAGGGGCTTGGCAGAAGCTGTTGAGAGAAGCTTACTCGCTGAGGACGCGGCCGGCCGCGTAGAAATTCCGGTGGTAGTAAGGCTGCTCCAGCGAGCTGACCATCACGCCGCCGTTGGTGGCCGAGTGGGCAAACTTGCCGTCCTTCAGGTAAATGCCCACGTGGTAGATGGGCTGGCCCGGGCCGCGGCGGAAAAACACCAGGTCGCCGGTCTTCATCTCGTCCTTGGCAACGCGCTTGGCGTTGGAAAACATGGAGCGGGAGCTGTGCACAAGGCTGATGCCGTACACTTCCTTAAACACGCGGGTGACGAAGCCGGAGCAGTCGGTGCCGCTCTTGCTGTTCGAGCCGAAGCGGTAAGGCGTCCCGATCCATTCGGAAATGGTGCGCAGCAGGGAAGCGTCTTCGTTGTAGTCGGCGCGGATGCCGAGGGTCTGGGAGTAGAAACCGACATTCAGCGAATCGCGGAAGGGGTTACTGCCCGGGTCATTGCCCTCGCTGGCGAGGGAGAAAAGCGAAGCTTCGGCAAGGGCCGGCGAGCCGGCTGGCAGTGCCGCCTGCCCTTCGGCAGGAGCGTAGTCAAAGAAAAAAGAAAGAGCCAGTGAAACAGCGGCGAGGCAATACAAAAGGGTGTTCTTCATTGTCCGTCGTGTGGGTGTTGGTTCCGCTCCCGAGCGGCGGCCTGGTGAGACCGGGTGGCGTACTTTTCTTCTCTAAGTGAGGCGGTTGGAGAAGGTTAAAAAGAGATTCTGTGCAATCGGTTTGGAAAGATTCTATCCGGGCCGATAGGGTAAAGCTAGCCGCCAACTATTCCCGGTCCAAGCTTTTAGCCGAAAAATGGCGGATTTTCCTGTTTTTATTCTAAAACTTGCTCGAAAAGTATTGCTGAGCTTGCCAACCTTTGCCAGCACGGTTCGTATCCTGTTGTCTTTCAATTAGCTCGTACGGTGGAGCTTCCCCGCATTGTCGAACACTCGCCCTGGGCGCGCATCGCCCGCTGGAAACTGCGGCAGCCGAACGTGGCCATGGTACTGGGCCGCACCATTCACCTGAGCGGCGTTACGCGGGAGCAATTTCTGCGGGAACCGTCGTGGGTGGCGCACGAGATGTGCCACATCCGGCAGGTGCAGGAACGCGGCTTGCTGCGCTTTTTGTGGCAGTACCTGGTGGAGTCGGCGCGGGTCGGCTACTTCGCCAACCGCTTCGAAGTGGAAGCCCGCGAAGCCGGTGCCCGGGACGCTGCCGCTTACGCCGCTATGCTGGGCGTGCCGCCGCTGGCTGGTGCCGGCCGGGGCAGCGCCGGGCATACTTCGGCCGGGCACGACCGGCCTGATGTGGTAGGGTAGAGCCGCTTCAGGAAACCGGCGTAGTTCTGAGGAATAGACCGTTGGGTGTAACCTGCGCGCCGGGTTTTACGAATAGTTGATCCGACAGCCGGTGCAAAGCCGGCGTATGGTCGAACCCTCATACCCCGTATATCATGGCTACTCCAAACACTCCCGACTTCAAAGGCACCGCTACCAACGCTTCGCAAGGCCAGCAGCAGCCGCAGGAATCTTCCATCCAAGGTAAAGCCAGCAACCTGCTGGGCGGCCTGAACGGTCAGCTGAAAAACTTCGGCGACTCGGCCGCGGGCCAGCTAGGCAAGCTGAGCACCACCCAGAAAGTGGTGGGCGGCCTTGCCCTGGCCGCTGGCATCAGCTGGCTGAGCAAAGCCATGAACAAGCGCAACGCCTAAACCGGCAAGCTCTACCGACGGCAACGGCGGTCTGAAAAACGC
>NZ_BAAGRA010000007.1:76280-477632 GCF_054783195.1 Hymenobacter coalescens
CTTTGTTTGTGGAGCCTGCTATTGGACTCGAACCAACGACCTGCTCATTACGAATGAGCTGCTCTACCAACTGAGCTAAGCAGGCTTCTCAGTTCCCTTGTGCGAAGCCGCGCAATGGGAGTGCAAATATAATGGGCCCTGGCGCATGCCGCGCAAGTCTTAGCTGAAATTTTTTTCGCTCGAAGGCGGCCGATACGCTGCAATGGCCCTTTCACCCCTCAAACTCGTCCGATCATGAACTCTGCCTCTTCCGAAATTACCCAAGCGCTGATCAGCGGCCTGAGCGGCTCTATTGTGCTGACGCTGGTGCATCAGACCGCCAAAGAACTTACCCCGGATGCCCCGCGCATGGACGTGTTGGGCGTGCGCGGCCTGCGTAAGCTCGTGGCTGCCGCCCACGCCCCGCAGCCCGGGGCCCAAACCGCCTACAACGCCACGATGGCCGGCGACCTGCTGGTAAACGGGCTCTACTACAGCTTGGTGGGCACGGGCACCGACGCGTGGTGGCGCGGCGCGGCGCTGGGCGTAGCGGCCGGAGTAGGGGGCGTGGTGCTGCCCGGCCCGCTCGGCCTCGGCGACGGCCCCAGCAACCGCACCCCGCAGACCATGCTGATGACCGTGGCTTGGTACACGCTGGGCGGACTGGTGGCCGCTGGGGTGTCGCGGTGGTGGAGCCAGACGGCGAGGTAGCGGGCTGGCTCCGATATTGCCAGCCGCTTCTTGCCCTGTACCATGAAAGCACGCCGTCTGCTGCTCAGTTTGTGTTTGCTGATTCCCGCCGTACGGGCTACCGCGTTG
The DNA here is from genome assembly GCF_054783195.1 of Hymenobacter coalescens. Classification (NCBI taxonomy): domain Bacteria; kingdom Pseudomonadati; phylum Bacteroidota; class Cytophagia; order Cytophagales; family Hymenobacteraceae; genus Hymenobacter; species Hymenobacter coalescens. Next base: position 77,079 of record NZ_BAAGRA010000007.1, read on the forward strand.
AATGGCTCGGAAGGGCTAGTCAAGGTTGCCGTTGGAATGCACCTGCTGGCGGCGCCGGTACTAATCATAACGATGCTAGCATTTATGCGAAGCCGGCTTACTAGGTTGCGGTAGCTGAGTACGGTATTGGTGGCAGTGGGCGTAGGGTGGGAGCTGGGGCTTATGTGCTTCGATAAGGGCCTGCCCTCATTGATCAACCCTTTTCTAACGTTCTGCCTACCTTCGGCCTTGTGGCTGAATGGCATATGGTACGCCCGCCGAGTGGCCGGCTGCTGGCCGCTGATGCTGAGCTCAGCCGCCGCCGCAGTAGGATTGATGACGTTAGCTAGTACAGGGCTGGCCCTGATACTTCCGGCTCCTGCGGATGAATGGGCTTGGTTGCCGGTGTTGTTTGGGGCGTGGTGGCTGGTGCTGTGTCAGGCGCAGCAATACCGGGCTCTGCCTTGGTCTGATTGGTCATCTACTCTGCGAATAGCTACGATATTCTTGGCCATGGATGCCGCGTACGCACTGCTGCCGCTGTGGCTGTCAGCGCACCAGTCGGCAGACGAAGGAACCGCCGCGCCGACGTATGATTACTGGCCGGCCTTGCTGCTGCAGGTCGGATTAAGTTGGGGAATCAGTCTGCTGGCTATCCGGACCGAGCTGTGGTGGCGCAGCAGGCGGGCCCCAATCCGGTAGCTGCTACCTTTGCCCCACATGAAGGCATTGCGCAAACTGCTGGTCAGTACCCTGGGCTTCGAGCGGTATATCCGCCTGGCGAGCTACGCCTACCTGCGCCTGGTGGCGGCGGGCTGGGGCCGCAAGAAGTACCCCGAGCTGTTTTTCCTGGAAAAGCTGGTGAAGCCCGGCGACGTGTGCCTCGACATCGGGGCCAACCTGGGCTACTACTCCGTGGCGCTGTCGCGCCTGGTCGGGCCGCAGGGCAAGGTGCTGGCCGTGGAGCCGGTGCCCCTGTTTCAGCACATCTGGCAGGACAACGTGCGCCTGAGCGGCCACGACAACCTGCTGCTGTTGCCCTACGCCTTGGGCGGGCAGAACGACACCGTGCGCATGGGCACCCCCGCCCGCAACGGCCTGCTGCACCACGGCATGACCAAGGTGGCCGACAGCAGCCCCGCCGAGCAGTACGGGCAGTACTACGAGGTGCAGATGCGGGTGCCCGACGAGCTGCTAGCCGACTTCGAGCGCCTCGACTTCATCAAGTGCGACGTGGAGGGTTTCGAGTACGAAGTGTTCCGCCACATGCAACGCACCTTGCGCCGCCACCGTCCCGTTATCCAGACCGAGCTGAACGGGCTCGACAACCGCCGCCGCGTGGCCGAGCTGCTGGCCGACCTGGGCTACCGCCCCTACGTGCTGGAAACCCTGAGCGGTCCGGCGCGGTTAGTACCTTGTCCGCCGGCGGTGCTCACGGGCCCCGCCGACCGCGACTTTTACTTCAAACCCGACGCTGAACCCGCGAGCTGATGAGCTTTTTCTCTTTCCTGCTGGTCTCTTTCCTGGTTTTCTGGCTGCTGCGCCTCGTGCTGCCGCACCTGCTGCGCTGGGCCCTCACGGCCTTCGTGAAAAAGCAGATGCGCACCGGCGGCATGCCGTTTGGGGCCGAGGGCAACCCCTTCGGCGGCCAAGTTCCGCCGCCCCGCTACGAGCGCACTACCGAGTCCACGGGACGGGTGCGCGTCGATTACGTGCCCCCGACGGCCAAGCGCCAGCCCAAAAAGGATTTCCGCGGCGGCGACTACGTGGAGTTCGAGGAAGTAAAATAATCGGACTACCTTCGGGCTTCAAGCCCGGCTGGCGCCTGCCGGCCGGGCTTTTTTATGGATTGTCAGCGGCGGAAAGTCGGTTGCCAGGGTGCCAGCGGCGCGCGGCGGCCAGCCTTCCGCTTTCCACTAGCCGGGGGCTGACTTCCCGCCGTCCATCTGCTGCTTACTACCTACCGACTACCGACCTTCTCCATGCCCTCCGTAGTTCCGCCGACTCCGGCTGCCGCGCCGCTACCCCTGTGGCAGCGCCTGCTACCGCACTTGCTGGCCGTGGCCTGCCTGCTCGTGCTGGCCGTCCTGTACTTCTCGCCCATCGTGTTTGGGGGCAAAACCCTGAGCCAGCACGACATCGTGCAGTTCAACGGCGGCGCCCGCGAGGCGCTGCTCTACCGCGAGCAAACCGGGCAGGAAGCCCTCTGGACCAACTCCATGTTCTCGGGCATGCCCACCTACCTGATCAGCACCCGCTTCCCGGGTGATTTGTCGGTGTACCTAGTCAACCTGTTTACCCTGGGCCTGCCGCCGGTGGTGGCCAACCTGTTTGCGGCCCTGTTCTGCGGCTACCTGCTGTTTGCCTGCATCGGCCTGCGGCCTCTGCTGGCGGCCATCGGCGCCATTGCCATCGGCTTCACGAGCTACAACCTGATCATTCTCGCGGCCGGCCACAACTCCAAGTCGTACGCGCTGGCCTACGCGCCGCTGGTGCTGGCGGGGCTGCTGGTGACGTTCCGGCGGCACCGGCTGCTGGGCGGGGTGCTCTTTGCCCTGGGCCTGACCATGAACATGCGGGCCAACCACCTGCAGATTACTTACTACCTGCTGCTGCTGGTGCTCGTGTTCGGCATCGTGGAGCTGGTATTTGCCGTGCGCGAAAACCGCCTGCCGGAGTTTCTTAAGAACACGGCCGTGCTGGCCCTGGGCGCGGTGCTGGCGGTGGGCGTGAGCTTCGGCCGCCTCTACACCACGGCTTCCTACGGCAAGTACAGCATCCGGGGCGGCTCGGAGCTGAAGACACCCGCGCCCACGGCCCCCGGCCAGGCACCCGCGGCGGAGGAGGAGGGCGGCTCGGGCCTCGAGCGCGAATACGCCTTCTCCTACAGCTACGGCGTAGGGGAGACCATCACGCTATTGGTACCCAACTACTTCGGCGGCGCGTCCACCAGCAAGCTGGCCGCCGATTCGAACACGGGCAAGGCCCTGAGCGGCCTCGTCGACCCCAGCCAGCTGGATCAGTACCTGGCCGGCATGCCCACCTACTGGGGCGACCAGCCCATTACCAGTGGCCCGGTGTACGTGGGGGCGGTGGTGTTCGTGCTCTTCGTGCTCGGCCTGTTCGTGGCCGACCGCCGTACCCGTACCTGGCTGCTGGCGGGCACCATCCTCTCGATTATGCTGGCCTGGGGCAAGAATTTCGCCTCGTTCAACGACCTGATGTTCGACTTCTTTCCGGGCTATAACAAGTTCCGGGCGGTGTCGATGGCGCTAACCATTGCCCAGCTGGCCATGCCGCTGCTGGCCGTGCTGGCCCTGGCCCGCGTGCTGCGCGCCCGCCCCGCCGCCACGGCGCCTCTGCACCCGGGCCTGCCCACGGTGCAGCCGGATACGCCCGAAACCGCCGAGCTGCGCCGCAAGCTGCTGCTGGCCACCGGCATCACCGCCGGCATCTGCGTGCTGGCCCTGGTGCTGGGCCTCGGCAGCGACTTCGCCGGGACGGTAGACGGGCAGCTGCCGCAGGGTTTCCCGCTGGACGCCCTGCGCCAGGACCGCGCCGCCCTGATGCGCGCCGACGTGTTCCGCTCCATCTTCTTCATCGTGGCCACGGCCGGGGTGCTGTGGTTTTACCTGAGCCGCAAGCTGAGCCTGACCATGGCCGCCGGCCTGGTGGGCCTACTGGTGCTGGCCGACCTCTGGACCGTGGACAAGCGCTACCTGGGCGAAAACAACTTCACCACCACCACCATCACCCAGCAGTTTGTCGCCTCGAAGGCCGACGAGCAGATTCTGGCCGACACCACCAAGCACTACCGCGTGCTGAACCTGAACAACCCGTTCAACGACGCGCAGACCTCGTACTTCCACAAGAGCATCGGGGGCTACCACGGCGCCAAGCTGCGCCGCTACCAGGACCTGATCGAGCGGCAGATTTCGCAGAACAACCCGCGCGTGCTCAACATGCTCAACGCCCGCTACGTCATCACCCCGCCCGATCAGCAGACGGGTGAGCAGCAGGCGCAGCAAAACCCCGGCGCCCTCGGCAACGCGTGGTTTGTGACGAGCGTGCAGCCCGTGCAGAACCCCGACCAGGAAATGGCCGCCCTCACCAGCTTCGATCCGGCCACCACGGCCATCGTCGACGTGAGCAAGTTCCCGCAGGCCAAAACCAGCTACAACGCGGCCGGCTCCACCGTGGCTCTGACGAAATACTCGCCCAACGAGCTGACCTACGCCGTTAACGCGGCGCAGGAAGGGCTGGTGGTATTCTCCGAAGTCTACTACGCGGAGGGCTGGAACGCCTACCTCGACGGCAAGCTGGTGCCGCACCTGCGTGCCAACTACGTGCTGCGGGCCCTGCCCGTGCCGGCCGGCAAGCACACAGTGGAGTTTAAGTTCGAGCCCAAGCAGTACACCCTCGGCAACACGGTGTCGCTGGTATCGTCGGTGCTGCTGCTGCTGGTGCTGGTGGGAGGCGTGGTGTACGCCCTGCGCCGCCCGGCCACGCCCGCCGCGGCCGCCCGCCCCAACGAGCTGCTGACGGCTTAAGTGCCGCTCAATCCGCTGTACAAGCCCGGTCTTGCGCGTCCGCCGCGCGGGGCCGGGCTTGTGTGTACTCGATGCCGGGCACCGTCTTCGACGGGCTAGCTTTGTCCACTGCCTGGCCGGTCCATCATTTTCGAACGCGGAGTTCTGGAAATGGAGGCCAAGCTCTCAGGTTGATGTGCCGATGACTGCTGCTCCCATCCTGCTGGATTTGCCCGAGCCCGCCGCCGAGCGCCGCGGCGTGCGCTTGCGCCTGCTTCGCGACGACCTGCTGCACCGGGAGCTGCCCGGCAACAAGTGGCGCAAGCTCAAATACAACCTGCTGGCGGCCCGCGAGCAGGGTCACGATGCGTTGCTGACCTTTGGCGGCGCCTACTCCAACCACTTGGCGGCCGTGGCGGCCGCGGGCCGCCTGCGGGGCCTACGCACCGTGGGCGTGGTGCGGGGAGAAGAGGCCGACGCCTTAAGCCCCACGCTGCAGCAGTGCCGGGCCGACGGTATGCACCTGCACTTTGTGAGCCGCGAGGCCTACCGCCGCCGAGCGGAGCCGACGTGGATCGGGGAGTTGCTCACGCAGCTGGGCCCGGCCTACGTGCTGCCCGAAGGCGGCACCAACTCCCCGGCCCTGCGCGGCGTGGCGGAGCTGGTACAGGAACTGGACGCGGCCGGCCAGCCCTACGACGCGCTGGCCGTAGCCTGCGGCACCGGCGGCACATTGGCGGGCCTGCTCACCGGGCTGAACGGTCGGGCGCAGGCCGTGGGTGTAGCGGCGCTGAAAGGCGCGGGCTGGCTGCGGGCCGAGGTCGATGGGCTGACGGAGCAGGCCGTGGGCCGGCGCTTCGCCAATTACTACCTCCACCTCGACGCGCATTTCGGGGGCTACGCCAAGCCCTCGGCCGAACTGCTGGCCTTTGTACACGCCTTTTACCAGCGCCACGGCGTCGTGCTGGACCCGGTGTACACCGGCAAGCTGCTGGCCGGCACGCTGCAACTCATCGAGGCCGGGTACTTCGCGCCGGGCAGTACGGTGGTGGCCATTCACACCGGCGGGCTGCAGGGCTGGACGGGCTTTGCGCAGCGCTTCGGCGTGCGGGCACCCGGAGCCGTATAGTTTCGCAGTTGCCCTTCCATATTGCCGCTTATGTCTCTTGTTCGTTTGCTGCGGCGCCTGCTGCCGCTGTTGTTTCTGCTTGCCCTGGGCTGGTTTCTGTGGAAGAAAGTCGCCGGTACACTCGACGACGCCAACCCGCTGCGCGCCGAACCCCGCGTGACGGTGACCCACAACACGGTGCTGGAAAAGATTGAGGGGCTGGGCCGGCTGGAACTGGTGCGCTACCGCTTCAAGGACGTGGTGGAGTACAAGAAAAGCACCTACCGCTTCCTGCCCGACGCCAAAGTGGCCCTCATCGTGGCCGGCGAGGCAGTCGGCTGCCTGGATCTGCGCCGCATTCGCCCCACCGATGTGGTGTTCGAAGGCGACTCCGTGGTGCGCGTAGCGCTGCCGGCGGCCGAGCTCTGTACCTGGCGCATCGACCACGCGCAGAGCCGGGTGTACAGCGTGGAAAACGGCTTTCTGCAAGACGCCGAGCTAGTAGACCAGGGCTACAAGTACGCCGAGCAGAACGTGCGCCGCGCCGCCCTGCAGTCGGGCATCCTGGCCCAGACCGAGCAAAACGCCCAGCAGATTCTGCGGCCCATGCTCGAAACCATGACCGGCCGCCGGGTAGTGCTGGTGCCTCAAACCGCTCCGCCGCAACGGGGAGCCCTCCGCTGACCAGCTGCTTCGGAAGCCAGTGGAGGCCAGGCGACTGCGCTACTACCAGGGCCGGGCTGCTGAGGCCTCACATAATGATGTGCAGGCCGAACGGCAGTAGGTGATGGTCAGGGATATGTTTTGATAGTCACCCGTTTATGTGATGCGTGGCGTTTGGGCCAAGCAAGTGAGGTGGATAGCTTTGGGCTAACGCCAACTGACCAACCTGCCCGCTATGAAAACCACCGCCCCGGCCGTGCTGGCCTGCACCGAAGCCCGCCCCGAAGACGAAACTACCCTGATGCCCTGCGCGCAGCCATTCGTGCGGCGGCGCAGCCTCGCCAATTCATCTTGGTGCATGGGCACGCTGGTCACAACCCTTGTTTCCGGGGCCGATACCCTCGGGGAGTTTGCCCTGCTGGATATGTGCCTGCAGCGCGGCAGCGAACCGCCCGCCCACACCCACCGGTGCGAAGATGAAACCTATACCGTGCTCGAGGGCCGCCTGCGCTTCTACGTGGGCGAACAGGTGCTGCACGCCGGCCCCGGCGACGTGGTGCACCTGCCCCGCGACAGCCGCCACTGGTACCGCCTCGAATCGGATTATGCCCGCGTGTTGGTGCACTTGGCCCCGGCCGGGTACGAAAACTACTTTCGGGCCGTCGGGGAGCTGGCCCGCGCGCTGATTGTGCCGCCGCTACCCGCCGAGCCTGACCTGCCGCGTCTGCTGAGCGTGGCGGCCCGCTTCGGCGTGACGTACGGCTAGAAGAATTCTGTGCAACGACTGCGCCCCGGCCTTAAGAAGTCGGGGCGCAGTCGTTATCGGAGCGCGGCCAAGCTGGGCTCAGTCCTGCTCGCCCAGCACTTCGCCCAGCGCGTCCTGAATGAACTCGCCCTCGTAGCCTTTCTGGGTGGCGTAGGCTGTGAGTTTCTGGCGGCGCTTGTGCGGGTTCGATTCCTTTTCCAGCGCATTCTTCTTTTCCAGCAGCTCCTTTAAGTTCTGGTAATACTCGTCGCCGTCGATTTCGCTCAGGCCGGCTTTGATGCAGAATTCGGAGAGGCCGCGCTGCTTGAGCTCCAGCCGAATGCGGCGGCGGCCCCACTTCTTGAGGCGGTGCTTGCCGCGCACGAAGGAGCGGGCAAACCGCTCGTCGTCGAGCAGCTTCTCGCGCACCAGCCGCATCATGATTTCGGCGGCTTCGTCCTCGTCGAGGCCGTAGCCGCGGAGCTCGGTTTCCACTTCGCGGTGGCTGCGTTCCTGGTAGGCGCAGTAGGCCGCAATTTTTTGCAGGGCCTCGCCGGGCGTGTAGGTTTTGCGTTTGCGCGGGCCGTGGTCGTCCATACCGGTCAGAATAAAAAAGCGGGGAGAGGGGACTTACGCAGCCCGGAGCCGCGCGGCTGCGTTCCTTGGAAATGGCCAAAAAAACAGCCGCCGCCCAGAAGGCGGCGGCTGTTCGCTCACATAAACAAGTTGAATCCAAAAATCAAAACCAAAAGAATCGGGAGAGGTTCTTGGGTTCAGCTGCGGCAAGGTAATACGCTTGCCGCACATTTCACACAATATTAAGGAATTAATATCCATTCTCCTGTAAATGGGAATGGATTCGCCGGTTTGCTGCGAGCTTCGTAGTCGACCCGCACTTTTACCTCCAAGATGATATTCAGCCGCGGTGCCCGTTACATGTTGCTTTCCACGTTCTGTTTTGCGTTAATGAACGTGTGCGTAAAGCTGCTGGGGCATCTGCCGGCCATGGAAATCATCCTGTTTCGCTCGGCGCTGTCGGTTCTGCTGAGCTACCTCACGCTGCGGGCCCTGCGCATCCGTCCGTGGGGCACCAATCACCTGCTGCTCATCTCGCGCGGCACCACCGGCGCCCTGGCCCTGATGCTGTATTTCGGCACGATTCAGCACATGCCGCTGGCCACGGCCGTGACGGTGCAGTACCTGGCGCCCATCTTCACGGCCGTCATCGGCATCTTCGTGGTGAAGGAGCGCGTGCTGCCCTGGCAGTGGGGATTTTTCCTGCTCTCCTTCGCGGGCGTGGTGTGGGCCGAGGGCGTTGACGCGCGCGTGGAGCCGCTGTGGCTGGGGCTGGGCGTGCTGTCGGCCGTGTTTTCGGGCTTCAGCTACAACTCCATCCGCCGGCTCAAGGGCAAGGAAGACCCGCTGGTGGTGGTGTTTTACTTCCCGATGGTGGCCCTGCCGATTGCGGGCGTCTACTGCCTGTTTCACTGGCAGACGCCGCAGGGCTTCGATTGGCTGTGGCTGCTGCTCACCGGCGTGTTTACGCAGGGCGCGCAGGTGTTCATGACCAAGGCATACCAAGCCGAGCGGCTGGCCAGCGTGGCCAACCTCAACTACATCGGCATTCTGTACGCCATCGGTTTCGGCTTCGTGTTCTTCGGCGAAGCCTTTCCGCCGGGCGCCTACGTGGGCATGAGCCTGGTGCTGCTTGGCGTGCTGCTCAACGCCTGGTACCTGAGTCGCCACGCCCGGCGCACCCAGGCGCCCACGCCCGAGCCCGACGTGGTAGAAGGCGAAGCCTTGCGCACCTAAGCCTGGGTGTACCGCACGCGGGCAAGTGACCGTAGCGGGGCGGCAAATATTGCATAAGCCGTAGGCAACGTTGGACGCGGGAAGCTTCTCTAGTCCATAAATTGCCCATCCATGCAGGCTTAGCTTATGATTCGTCGCTTACTCTATTGCTTTACCATTGGGCTGTGGCTGCTGCCGCTGCTGGCGTCGGCGGGTATTCTGCGCGGCCGCATCACCGACCCGAAAGGGCAGGCGCTGGGCTTTGCCAACGTAGCAGTGAAGGGCACCACCACCAACACGGCTTCCAACGAGCAGGGCAACTACCAGCTCAGCCTCGCCGCCGGGCAGTACGACCTCGTGTTTCAGTACGTGGGCTACAAGCCGGTGGTGCAGCCCGTGCGCGTCCTGGGCGGCGACACGGCCACGGTGCTGAACGTGACGCTGACCCCTGAAAACTACCAGTTGCGCGAGGTGGTGGTGCGCGCCAAGGACCGCGACCCGGCCTACGCCATCGTGCAGCACGCCATCGACTGGCGCAACTACCACCGCCGCGAGGTGGCCAGCTTCACGGCCCGCGCTTACATCAAAGCCCTGGCCCGCCTCAAGGACATGCCCAACCGCGTGCTGGGCATGTTCAAAGTGGGGCCGGACCTGAAGCCCGGCATCATTTACCTCTCCGAGTCGGTGTCGGAAGTCTCTTTTCAGCAGCCCAACGTGGTGCGCGAGCGGATGATATCCTCCCGGGTAAGCGGCGACGCAAAGGCCTTCAGCCTGAACCGCGCCGGGGCCGGGCGCGGCCTGAACTTTTACAACCCGGTGCTCAAGGTGTTTTCGGAGCGCGGCTTCGTGTCGCCCATCGCCCCGAACGCCTTCCTGTTTTACCAGTACGTGCTGGAGGGCAGCACCCAGCAGGACGGGCAGTTGATTCACAAGATCCGGGTGACGCCGCGCCGCCGCACCGACCCCGTGTTTTCCGGCCACATCTTCGTGGCCGAGGGCACGTGGCGGCTGCACTCCGTGTCGCTGAGCCTGAACGAGGACTCCCAACTCGATTACGTCGACAACGCGCGCATCGAGCAGCAGTACGCCCCGGCGCCCGGCGCCCCGCACGTGTGGGTGATGCAGTCGCAGACGCTGACGGCCAATATCTCAGCCTTTGGCTTCAAGGGCAACGCCTTCCTGACGGCCATTTTCTCGCAGTACCGCGTGAAGCCGACCTTCCCCAGCCGACCAGCCCCCGCCGCCCCGGCCCCGGCGCCCTCGAACGAGCCCGTGCACGCCGAAACCGTGGCCGAAGCCCGGCAGCAGCGCCCCGAAGTGCGGGCCGCCACCCGGCAGGTGAAGCGCCAGGCCCGCAAAACCGCCCAGGCCGCCGCCGATTCGGCCGCGCGCCGCGGCGACCTGCTGGAGGTGGAAAAGCTGGCCGTCGGCGAAATCATGCGGGTGGAAAAGGGCGCCAACGAGCGGGACAGCGCCTACTGGGCGCAGATCCGGCCGGTGCCTTTGACCGAGGACGAGGTGAAGGATTACCGCGTGAAGGACAGCACCGAGGTCATCCGCAACTCCAAGCCCTACCAGGATTCCCTGGACCGCCTGCGCAACAAGTTCGATGCCGGGCAATTCATCTCGCTGGGCTACACCTACAACAACAGCCACCGCAAGCAGACGTACTTCGTGAAGCCGCTGATGACGCTGCTGCAGTACAGTACCGTGGAGGGCACGATCCTGAACCTGGAGGCTACCTACTCGCGCTACACCGACGACGAGCGGCGCTTCTGGCTGACGCCCACGCTGCGCTACGGCACCACGGCCGAGCTGTTTAGTCCCTCGGTTGAGATAAACTGGCAGCACGAAGCTAACCGCTTGGCGCGTTGGCAGGTGCAGGTGGGCCGTACGGTGGAAAACTTCGACCCGAACTCCCAGCTCACGCCCGTTATCAATACCGTCGCGACGCTGTTTCGCAACCACAACTACGCCAAGTACTACCAGCGCCGCGGCGCCGAAATCGGCTACCTGACCGAGGTGGTAAACGGCCTGCAGGTACGCGGCGCGGTAAACTACTTCGACCGGCGGGAGCTGGAAAACACCACCATCGACCTGATAACGGACATTCCGGGCCGGGCTTTCACGCCCAACGACCCGGTAGCGGCCGAGTTACCCGGTGGTACCGGCTTCGGCCGCAGCCGGGCGCTGGGCTCGGAGCTGTGGGTGAGCTGGCGCCCCGGGCAGCGCTACATCACCCGCCCCGACGGTAAAATCACCCTCGGCTCGCGCTACCCCACGCTGCGCCTGACGTGGCGGCAGGGCTGGGGCACGGGTATTTCCGACGTGCGCTATACCTTGCTCGAAGCAGGCATCCGCCAGTCGGTGCAGTTCGGGCTGCTGGGTACCAGCAGCTACCGCCTGAACGTGGGCGGTTTCCTGGGCACGCCGAAGCTGGCCTTCATGGATTACCGGCAGTTTTCGGGCAACCGTTTCTTCGCCGCCGCCGACTTCTCGCGCTTTCAACTGCTCGACTACTACCGTTTCGCCACCCGGCAGCACTTCGTGGAGGGCCACTTCGACCACCACTTCAACGGCTTTTTCCTGAACAAAATCCCGCTGATGCGCCGGCTGAAATGGCAGGAAGTGGGCTCCGTCAATTACCTCTACACGCCCTCGGCCAAGCAGTACGTGGAGTTGGGCGTGGGCATTGAACACATCTTCAAAGTCCTGCGCCTGGATTACTATACGGGCTTCCAGCAGGGCACCAAGCTCAACCACGGATTCCGCTTCGGCATTGGCTTCTAAGCCGTAGATATGTGGCGAAGCTCCCGGGTAGCCTGAGCCTGGCTACGCCACCTCCCGTACCGCTGACTTAAGCTTAGGCTGCTTGCCCGCTTTGCCCGGCCAGTTGTAGAGCAGCACCGAGGCAATGATCAGCCCGTAGGCGGCCAGCTGCCCCGGCGTGGCCGATTCCCCGAAGTACACAAAGGCCAGCAAGAAGCTCACCAGCGGGTTCAGGTACATCAGGATGCCCACCGTGCCCGACGACAAACCGCCGAGGGCGAACAGGTTCAGAAACAGCGGCAGCACGGTAAAGACCGCACTGAGCAGCCCCACCACGAGCAGCAGGCGCGCATCGGCCAGCCCGGCGGCGGGCTGCGCGCCCAGCGGGCCAGCCAGCGGCACCAGCACGGCCGTGGCCAGCAGCAGCTGCGCGCCGAGCAGCACCAGCTTGTCGTAATGGCGCAGTACCCGCTGGCTAATCAGGTAGCTGGCGTAGCTCAGGGCCACCAGCAGGCTCATGCCTACGGTTTGCCAGGCCCCGGCGGCCAGCAGGCCGCAGCTGACCAGGCTCAGCGCAATGGCCGCGCCCTGCACCGGCCGCAGCCGCTCCCGCAGGATGGCCCAGCCCAGCAGCGCCGTGAGAATCGGGCAGAGCAGGTACGCAAAGGAGCCCGCCTGCACGCTCACGTTGTTGACCACGTAAATGAACAGCAGCCAGTTAAGCGTGAGCAGCAGGCCGCCCAGAGCCGTGAGGCCCACCAGGCGCCGCCGCTCGGCGGGCAGGGCCGAGCGCAACTGCTCCCAGGTACGGCGCAGGGCCGCGCGGCGCCCGAGCAGCAGGATGCCGGCCAGCAAGGCCAGTGCCAGCAGCACCCGAAAATACAGAATCTGCCCGCTGGGGTAGCCGGCCAGCAGCCGGAGCGGAATCGGGAAAAAGCCCCAGATAAGGTAGGCCGCCAGGGCAGCGGCGTGGTAGCGCGTCGGTTTCAACAGCAGGTCAGGCAAGCGGCACGGCGCCGGGTGAAAAAGGCCGCAAAGATACGGCCGCCGCCCCCTAACCCCATTGACGATTATAAAGTTGATGTTGCGGGGACGCCGCCGGGGTGCCTGCCATGCGCGGCGCGGCTGCGGCCAAGCCCTACCTTTGCCGCGGAATCCCGCCGCCCTATGCTGACTTTTTCCGACCTGCCGGCCCTCACCCACGGCACGCTGCTGCAGGCGCCGGCCGACGCGGCCGCGCCCGTACTGCACCTGCTGCTCGACAGCCGCCGCATGGCCCAGGCCTCCGGCACGCTGTTCGTGGCCCTGCGCGGCCCCCACCACGACGGTCATCAGTACCTGCCGGAGCTCTACCGGCGCGGCGTGCGGCTGTTTGTGGTCGACCGGGCGGAAGCCGTGACGGGGGGGCTGGCGGCATATCCGGAGGCGGGCATCTTGCTGGTGTCCGATGCCCTGGCGGCGCTGCAGGCCGTGGCGGCGCGGCACCGCGCGCAGTTTGCTCCGCGGCCGGTGCTGGCCATTACGGGTTCCAACGGCAAGACCATCGTGAAGGAGTGGCTGGCGCAGCTGCTGAGTCCCGACGAGCTGATCTGCCGCTCGCCGCGCTCCTACAATTCGCAGGTGGGCGTGCCGCTGAGCGTGTGGGAGCTGCGGCCCGCGCACACGCTGGGTATTTTCGAAGCGGGTATTTCCGAGCCCGGCGAAATGGCGCGGCTGGCAGCCGTGATTCAGCCCACGCTGGGCCTGTTTACCAACCTGGGCCCGGCCCACGACGCGGGCTTTGCCTCGCGGGCGCAGAAAGCCGCCGAAAAGATGCAGCTGTTCCGGCACGTCGATACGCTTTTTTACTGCCAGGACCACCCCGACGTGCACACCGCCGCGGCCGCGCTGCCCGCCGCCGTTCGGCGCGTCACCTGGTCGCGGCAGGGAGCGGCCGGAGCCGCCGTGCAGGTGCGCCTGGAGCCGGGCGCCGACCCGGAACAGACGCTAGCTTACGTGGGCTATCAGGGCGCGGAGCATCCGTTTACGCTACCCTTGGCCGATGAGCCTTCCGTGGAAAACGCGCTGCACTGCCTCGTGGTGCTGCTCTGGCGCGGGCTGCCGGCCGCGGAGGTGCAGCGCCGGCTGCTGCGCCTGCAGCCCGTGGCCATGCGCCTGGAAATGAAGCAGGCCATCCACGACTGCTACGTGCTCGACGACACGTACAACAACGACCTAACCGGCCTCGACCTCGCCCTCGACGCCCTCGGCCGCCAGGCCCGCCGGGGCCGCCACACGCTCATCCTCTCCGACGTGCTCGAATCGGGCCTGCCCGCCGCCGAGCTCTACCAGCGCGTGGCCGAGCTGACCGCCCGCCACGGCGTGCAGCGCCTGCTGGCCGTGGGGCCCGAAATGGGGGCGCACGCGGGCGTGCTGCGCGCGGCCGTGCCCGACAGCGCGTTTTTTGCCGATACCGACGCCCTGCTGCGCTGGTTTTCGCCCGATCATTTTCGCAGTGAAACCATCTTGGTGAAAGGGGCGCGCCGGTTCGGCTTCGAGCGGGTGGTGGCGGCGTTTCAGCGGCAGATTCACGGCACTGTGCTCGAAGTAAACCTCGACGCGCTGGTGCACAACCTGAACTACTACCGCGCCCGCTTGCAGCCCCACACCCGGCTGATGGTGATGGTGAAGGCCTTCGCCTACGGCAGCGGTTCCTACGAAGTAGCCAACCTGCTGGAGTTTCACCGCGTCGACTACCTCGCTGTGGCTTATACCGACGAAGGTGTGCAGCTGCGGGAGCACGGCATTTCGCTGCCGGTGATGGTGATGAACCCCTCGCCGGATTCTTTCGCCCTGCTGCGCCAATACCACCTGGAGCCCGAAATCTACTCCTTTGCCCGGCTGCACGAGTACCTGCAGGCCGCTCAAGACGGCCCGCTGCCGCCCGTTCACCTGAAGCTGGATACCGGCATGCGCCGCCTCGGCTTCGCCGAAGAAGACCTCGACGAGTTGCTACCCCTGCTCCGGCAGCACGCCGGCACGCTGCGCGTGGCCAGCGCCCTCACGCACCTCGCCGGCGCCGACGAGGAGCAGCACAACGACTTCTCGCACCGGCAGCTGGCAGCCTTTCAGCGCATGGCGGCTCGTCTCGAACAGTCCCTGGGCTACACCGTCATGAAGCACGCGCTGAACTCGCCGGGTATTATGCGCTTCCCGCAGGCGCAATTCGATATGGTTCGGCTTGGTATCGGCCTGTACGGCGTCGAAGCGGCCGGCCTCGAGCCCTCCGCTCTGCGGCCCGTCAGCACGCTGCGCACCACCGTCTCGCAGCTGAAGCGGCTGCCGGCCGGCCACACCGTGGGCTACGGCCGGCGCGGCGAGGCCGCCGACCACGACCGGCGCATTGCCACCCTCGCCATCGGCTACGCCGACGGCTACGACCGGCGGTTTTCGCGCGGGGGCGGGGAGGTGCTCATCCGGGGCCGTCGCGCGCCCGTCATCGGCAACGTATGCATGGACATGTGCATGGTCGACGTGACGGGCATCCCCGACGTGCAGGAGGGCGATGCGGCGGTAATTTTTGGCGAAGATCTGCCGCTCACGGAGTTGGCCGCTCGCATCGGTACCATTCCTTACGAGCTGCTGACCAATGTGAGCGAGCGGGTGAAGCGAGTGTTTGTGGCGGAATAAGGTCCGCCGTCGGGAGAGCAGAGGATACCGTTGACACAGCCGGTGTTCATCCCCGGCAAGTAACAGCGAATAAATAAAAACTGAATTCCATTTTTACTCAGAAAAGCAATGTACTATTGTCGCTTGATAGTACTTTGCGAAGACGTGAATAAAATTTTGGTCAAATTCTATGCGACAAACATTTACTATTGCTGCTGTCGTTGGGCTGACGGCTTGTGCCCTGGGCAGCGCGCGCGAGGCGGTAGCGCAAAGCCGCAGCGCTAGCCTTAGTGGCACCGTAAAATCGGAAAACGACGATATGATAGTTGGAGCAACGGTGGTGGCCATCCACATGCCCACGGGCATCCGCCGCACGGGCACCACCGATGCATTCGGCCAGTTTTCCATTCCGGACATGCTGCCGGGCGGGCCGTTTACTTTGCAGATCCTGCAGCCTGGTTTTCGTACGCAGGTGGTAACCAACGTCTTTCTGACCGCCGACAAGCCCACCCAGCTCGATTTTGCCCTTGCGGCCGACGTGCTGGCTGTGGGCACGCGCCGCGCCGACCGCACCCTGCTCGACTCGCCCGTGCCCGTCGACGTCATCGACCTGCGAGAGCTGGCGCCGATGAGCCCGCAAACAGACCTTACGCAGGTGCTGCACTACGCGGTGCCCTCGTTCAACTCCACCCGCCAGACCTCCGCCGACGGGGCCGACCACATCGACCCGATCAGCCTGCGCGGCCTGGCCCCCGACCAGGCCCTGGTGCTGGTGAACGGCAAGCGCTACCACACCACCGGCCTCATCAACCTGCTTGGCAGCCGGGGCCTGGGCTCCGTCAATTACGACCTGAACGCCTTCGGCACCAACGCCCTGGACCGGGTGGAAATCCTGCGCGACGGCGCCGCCGCCCAGTACGGCTCCGATGCCATCGCCGGAGTAATCAACCTGAACCTGAAAGGCGACAACCACGGCGGCAACGCCCTGCTCAGCACCGGCCTCACGGGCCAGGGCGACGGGTTCACGTCGCTGCTGAGTTTGAACCGCGGTATAAAACTCGGCCAGAAGGGATTCCTGAACGTGACGGCCGAGGGCGACTACCGCGGCGCCACCACCCGCGGCTCGGCCCAGCGCGACATCCGCTCCTGGCCGGTGTTTTCGTTTGACCCCGTGGAAGAGGCTCAAATGCTGCGGGCCAGCGGCAAAACCTACGACGACTTCCGCCAAATCAACGGCGACGCGCGCATCCACAACCTGCGCGGCAGCTACAACCTGAGCGTGCCGCTGTCCAAGACGGGCGGCAAGAGCCGGTTCTACTCCTTCGGCGGCTACAACCGCCGCCGTGGGCAGGCCGTGGCGCCGTGGGTGCTCATCTCGGCCCAGCCGCTGGACGTGCCCGAGGCCGGCCCGTACGCGCTCGGCTACCAGCCCAACATCAACACGCGCATCCACGACGGCACGGCCGTGGCTGGCTTGGCCCTAGGCCTGGGCGCCTGGACCCTCGACCTGAGTCACGTGCTCGGCGCCAACCGCATGCGCTACGACCTGAGCAACTCCCTCAACGCTTCGATGGGCGCGTCTTCGCCCACCGAGTTCGACGCGGGCGGCTTCCAGTTCGTGCAAAACGTGAGCAACGCCACGCTCACGCGCTTCTTCCCGAAAGTGCTGGCCGGCACCAACGTGGCCTTCGGTGGGGAATTCCGCGCCGACCGCTACGAAATTGTGGCGGGCGAAGAAGCCTCGTGGCGGGATTATGGCCGGGGCGAAACCGACGGGGTGAGCAGCTCGACGGGCGGTGCCCAGGGCTTCATTGGTTTCGATCCAACCTCGGCCGTAGCTGGTACGCGCACCAACATGGGCGCCTTCCTCGACGTGGAAGCCGACGTGACCAAGCGCTGGACCGTGAGCACGGCCCTGCGCTACGAAAACTACACCGACTTTGGCTCGGCCTTCATCTACAAGGGATCCACGCGCCTGCAGCTGGGTAAGAAGCTGGCCGTGCGCGCCGCCTACAACACCGGCTTCCGCGCCCCGGCCCTGCAGCAGGTGCTGTACCGCCAGCTCACGCTGCTGCCCACCTCGGGCGGCAACGTGTACGCGGGCATCTTCAACAACCAGAGCGACGTGGCCCGCGCCGCCGGCATCGGCCGCCTGCGCCCCGAAAAGTCGCGCAACGTCAGCGCCGGCCTCGTGTTCACGCCCACGCCCACGCTCACGCTCACGGCCGACGCTTACCAGATTGACATCGACGAGCGCATCATCCTCTCGGGCATCTTCGGCTACGATAGCACCAACGCACGCGCATCCTTCAACCAAGCCTTGGTTCGTGCCAACGCCGACAACGCGCAGTTCTTCACCAACGCCGTGGACACGCGCACCCGCGGCCTCGATTTGGTGGCTACTTACCGCGACAACCTCGGCCGCGGCCTGGTGCACTTGAGCCTAGCGGCCAACGTGAACCGCACCAGCATCCGCCGCTTGCAAGTGCCGGCCGCGTTCCAGCCCTTGCAAACCGACAACCTGCCCGGCAACGACTACATAGACCAGCGGCAACTCTCGCTGATTGAGTCGGGCAACCCGGCCAATAAGATCATCCTGAACACGGGTTACGAAATCGGCAAATTCAACGTGTTGCTACGCAACGTGTACTTCGGCCAGGTCAAGACTTACGATTTCAACTTCGACCCACTCGACGAGGGGAGCGTGTACATGGTGTTCCGGCCCAAAACATCGACGGACCTGATGTTCACTTACAAGCCCACCAAGTCGCTGCTCCTGACGGTTGGCGTGAACAATCTGCTGAATGTGTACCCGGACAACATATACACCGCCGCCTACAAAAATGGCCGGCCGCCAGTCGGCTTTGCGACCTTTGACCAATTCAATACTTATTTCGCCAACAAGTACGGCCGCCCATCCAACCTGCCCTACGACTTTGACATCCTGCCGTACCAGTCCCAGCAAATGAACTTCAACGGCCGCTTCTTTTTCCTAAAAGCGGCCTATAGCATCGGACTGTAAGCTGTGACGGCGGGTTTTGGCTCATTTTGGGACACTGATTTATTTTGATAATAAATTTGATTATGTTCGTATGCCGGAAGCCTGCTTATTTAGCTGGCCCCCAATAATTCGCGCCGTTTACCGCCTCCATTCCACCATGAAGCAACGACTACTTTATTTCCTGAAAAACGCCTGCGGCTTGCTTCTGCTGCTGAGCTGCTTGGGTGCCCAGGCCGCGCCCGCCCTCGACGGCCTCTGGAAAGGGCCACTCAAAGTACCCGGCGGACAGTGGGAAGTCATTTTCCGCGTGGTTACGCTCGCCGGCGGCAAGTATTTCGCCACCCTCGACGTGCCCATGCAGAAGGTGTCGCGCATGAGCGTGGACGTGCAGCTGCACGGCGACACGGTGGTGTTCGTGGCCGAGGAGGCCGCCAGCCAGTTTGTGGGCCGGCTGCTGCCCGACGGCAAGCACGTGGAAGGCACCTGGCAGCAGCCGGGTCTGAAAGCGCCCATGACACTGGAGTACAGCGCTCCGCCCGCCAGCACCGGCGCCAAGGTGCGCCTCACGCCGCCTTACCGCGAGGAGGAGGTCACCTTCACCAACATCCCGGTAGACCTGCGCGTGGCCGGCATGCTCACCATCCCGCCCGGCAAAGGCCCCTTCCCGGCCGTGGTGCTGGTGTCCGACGCTGGCGCCCAGGACCGCGACGCCACCATCGGCGACTACCGCCCCATGGGTGCCCTGGCCGATTTCCTGACCCGGCGTGGCATTGCCGTGCTGCGCGTGGACGACCGCGGCGTGGGCCAGTCGGGTGGCACGCCGGCCGCGGCTACCACGGCCGAGCTGGTGAGCGACGTGCAGGCCGGACTGAACTTTCTGCGGGCCCGGCCCGAGGTAAACCTGTCCCGCCTGGGCGTCATCGGCCACGGCGAGGGCGGCAACGTGGCCCTGCTGGCCGCCGCGCAGCCGTTGCCGCCGGCGTTTGTGGTGACGCTGGCCGCCCACGGCCTGCCCGGCCGCGACATCGTGGTGCAGCAGCAAACCAACACGCTCCGCTCCCTGGGCACCGAGCAGCCCCAGATCGAAGCGGCCGCCAAGCGCCAGAAGGCCATGCTCGACATCATTCAGCAGACCGCCGACAACAACCAGGCCCAGGCCATCGTGGCCAACATGCTGCGCCAGAACAACGAGGCCATCGACCAGGCCACGGCCCAGGCCAGCGCCGCCGAGCTGACCTCGGCGCGCTACCGCCACTTCCTGAGCTTCAACCCCGCCGAGAAGCTGGCCGGCATCACCTGCCCGGTGCTGCTGCTGCACGGCACCGCCGACACCTACGCCACCGCCGATGTCAACCTGCCGCTGCTCGCCAAAGCGCTGAAGGGCAACCGGCACGTGGTGAGCAAAAAGCTCAACGGCGTGAACCACCTGTTCCAGTCCGATCCGGCCGAGTGGCCCATCGTGGGTGGCCAGCAGCGCGAGACGTTTTCGCCCCAGGCCCAGGAGGCCATCCGGGAGTGGATCATGGATTTGGGGAAGGATCAGTAATTAACTTGCCTGTGGGCGCCAACGGGGGGAGAACAAGCGCGTATACCGCGCTTGTTCTCCCTTTCCCTTTTTCCGCCATGGTCAAACACCTGCTCCCCCTCACCGCCCTCACGCTGACGCTGGCCGCCTGCGACGGGCTCAACAAGCCCCAAGCCAAAGACGAACCCCAGGAGGCGACCCAGGACACCGCCGTAGTGTACCGCGACGGCCAGACGGCTGCCGATGCCGCCGGCGCTGCCGCCAGCACCGCCGCCAACGCCGTCGATAACTGGGACGTGGATGCCGACCTGCCCGCCGCCCGCTACGAAGAGGTGACGTCCACGGACGTGACCGTGCGCGGCAACGAGCGCTACAGCGTGTATTCCGTGGATGAAACCGTGTTCTTCGACACTGATAAGAGCGAGCTGAAGCCCACGGCCAAAACCACGCTCGAGCAAATCACGGGCTCCATCGGCAAGCGCTTCGGCGGCAAGCAAGTGCAGATCCGGGGCTTTGCCGACTCGCGCGGCGACAAAAACTACAACCGTGAGCTGAGCGCCCAGCGCGCCGAAGCCGTGAAAAACTGGCTGGTGCAGAACGGCAAGATCGAGGCCGCGCGCGTGAGCCTGCAGCCCATGGGCGAAGCGGCACCGGCCGCTTCCAACGCCACTGCCGCCGGCCGCCAGCAAAACCGCCGCGTCGAAATCGTGGTGCGGAACAGCTGATTGATTGCTGACTGCTGACTGCTGACTGTTGATGGTCGGATGGCGGGATAGTAAAACCGTCTCCGGCGCCCGGCAAGGCTCGACCAACTAAAAAGGCCGACCCAGATGGGTCGGCCTTTTTAGTTGTGGCTGTTGTTGTCGAAAAACAATCCACAAACAGCAGTCAACCCTTTACTTATACACGTCTACTTCGGCCTTGATCATGGCGTTGTAGCGCAGGCCCGAGCCGTTCGACATCGTAATCAGGCTCCAGCCCTTGCCCATGGAATACGTCCAGGTACGGCTTTCCTTGAACTCAAAGGTCGGGCGCATGATCTGGCCGTAGGGTGTGTAGTTGTCCATGAAGTTCGTGGTGTAGAACTTATCGCCCGATACAATCCACTCCATGGCCACGAAGAATCCTTCGTCGGGGGCGGGAATGTTGTAAGGCGTCATGTCAACGGTAAACCACTGGCCACCGCCCGGGGCCGACACCACCACGTTCTCCGTGAGCAGGTCGGTGTTGGGCGCGTTGTAGTCGCCGTCGTTCTTGTAGATGCGGACGCGGAACGGCTCCTTCGGGAAGCCATGTTCCCCGATGTAGAACGACACGGTGCGGATCATGCCGAGCTTTTTGCCCTTCTCGTTTTTCACAAAAAAGGCGTACTGGCTGCCGGGCATGCCCTGAATCATGCCTTCACCCGGGTTGTTGTTGCGGGCGCCCATGTCGCTGGCCTTCACCTTGCCGGCCGTAACTTCCACGTTCTTCAGCACGATGTTGCGCTTTTCCACCTCGATGATGAGGTCTTCGAGCTTGTCGGTCTTCTTCACCGCCACGGCTTTGCGCAAGTAGCCCAGCGCCTGCACGATCAGGGAGTCCTGCGTGGCTTTCTCGGGCTTGGCCATCTGGAAGAAGCCGTACTCGTTGGTCAACGCGCCGGTTTGCTCTTCTCGGAGGCCGATGGAGGCGAAAGGAATGGGCTCTTTGGTCTTGGCGTCAACCACGCGGCCCGTAATGCGGTTATCCTGCGCACTAGCCAACTGCGGAAGCAACCAACCTAGCGCAACGAAAAAAAGTAAGCGTCTGAGCATAAGCGGTGGATTATACCCTCAAAAATACAAGCCAGCAGTCGGGTAATTGCAAGTCCACTAAGAATATTTATAAGAATGCAATTCCGAACGGGGTAAGTGCTAACGGCTTAGTAAAAAGGTGTGATGTTGGCAGAAACCTTTGTGGATCGTACCTTTGTTTATAGCTTGTCTAAATAACCCGCTCCACCCGTGCCTGCACCCACCCTTGCTTCCGCCACGACGCCCCGCAGTGTCAAGGACCTGCGCCTCGGCGAAACGGGTACCATCTGCTGCCTCAAAGACCCCGAAATGGCGCTCAAGCTCCTGGAAATGGGGTGCATTCCGGGTACGCGCGTGACGCTCAACGGCCGCGCGCCGCTGGGCTGCCCCATCACCCTGCACGTGGACGGGGAGTACACGCTGTCGTTGCGGGTGAGCGAGGCGGCTACGATCATGCTGAAAGACTAACCTGAAGGAATGGCGCGTGCGGCGGTGGTAGATGAGCCCCAACAGGGGCAGGTAGCGGCAGCTTTGCCAACGGCGGAGCGCCACACGCGCATTGCGCTGATCGGCAACCCCAACTCGGGCAAGTCCTCGCTGTTTAACCAGCTCACGGGCCTGAATCAGAAGGTCGGCAACTTTCCGGGCGTAACGGTGGACCGCAAAACCGGTTCGGCCCAGCTCACACCCCAGCACCGGGCCGACATCATCGACCTGCCCGGCACCTACTCGCTGTATCCCAAGAGCCTCGACGAGAAGGTCATCACCGACCTGCTCTACGACCAGGGCGCCGACGGCTACCCCGATTTTGTGGTGGTAACAGCCGACGCGTCGAACCTGAAGCGCAACCTGCTGCTGTTTACCCAGCTGGCCGACCTGCAGCTGCCTATGGTGCTGGCCCTGAACATGATGGATACAGCCGAGCAGCACGGCGTCCAGATCGACGTGGCGGAGCTGCAGCGGCAGCTGGGCGTACCCATCATTCCCATGAATGCCCGCAAGGGCGTGGGCGTGACGGCCCTCAAGATTGTGATGGCGCAGGAGCTTGGGCCGCCCACCCAAACGTTCTACGAACCCTCGGAGGAGCTGCTGCCGATGATCCGGCAGATTCGCTACTACTTCAACCTGCACAATGACTACCTGGCGCTGCACTACGCCCACCAGGGCGACCGGCTGAAGTTTCTCTCGGCCGACGACCGGGCTTATTTGGCCGAGTTGCGCGAGCAGTACAAGTTCGACTCGATCAGCCTGCAGGCGCAGGAAACCATCGACCGGTACGCTCGCATCTCGGAGCTGCTGCTCGACGTGGTGCGCGTCACCCGGGCGGAAAAAAACGAGTCGGCCAGCAACAAGCTCGACCGGATACTCACCCACAAGGTCTGGGGCTACCTGATTTTCCTGAGCATTCTGTTCCTGCTCTTTCAGGCCATTTTTGCCTGGGCGGAGTACCCCATGGACCTCATCGACCAAGGCGTGGCCTGGCTGGGTGGGCAGGTGAAAAGCCTGGGCGAAGGTCCGCTGATCGACCTGCTTTCCGACGGCATCATCGCCGGGCTGGGCGGGGTGCTGATGTTCATTCCGCAGATTGCCCTGCTCTTTGCCTTCATTGCCGTGCTCGAGGAATCGGGCTACATGGCGCGCGTCACCTTCATGATGGACCGCATCATGCGCAAGTTCGGGCTGAACGGCAAGAGCGTGGTGCCGCTGATTTCGGGCATGGCCTGCGCCGTGCCGGCCATCATGAGCACGCGCACCATCGAGAACTGGAAGGACCGCATCATTACCATTTTCGTGGTGCCGCTGATGTCGTGCTCGGCCCGTATTCCGGTATACACGGTGCTGGTGGCCCTGGTGGTGCCCGATGAGAACGTGCTGGGTATTTTCAACATGCAGGGCGTGGTGCTGATGGGGCTGTACCTGCTGGGCTTCGTGTCGGCGGTGCTTTCGGCCTGGGCGCTCAAGGTGGTGCTCAAAGCCAAGGAGCGCAGCTTCTTCATCATGGAGTTTCCGGTGTACCGCTGGCCGCGCTGGAAAAACGTGGGGCTGACCATCATCGAGAAGAGCAAGGCTTTTGTGTTTCAGGCCGGTAAGGTCATCGTGGCCATTTCAGTGCTGCTGTGGGTGCTGGCTTCCTACGGTCCCGGCAATGCCCTGCAGCAGGCCGAGCAGCAGGCCCGCATTGAGGCCACCCGGCAGCAACTGACGCCCGAGCAGACCGAAAACCTGATTGCCGCGCACAAGCTGGAAAACTCCTACGCCGGCGTGTTTGGCCGCAGCATCGAGCCCGCCGTGCGGCCCCTGGGCTTCGACTGGAAAGTGAGCATTGCGCTGCTGACCTCGTTTGCCGCCCGGGAGGTGTTTGTGGGCACCATTTCCACCATCTACAGCGTGGGACAGGATGCGGACATGAGCACCGTGCAGGAAAAACTGCGGGCTGAGAAAGACGAGAACGGCCAGCCGTTCTTCACGCCGGCCCGCGCCGCTTCGCTGCTGGTGTTTTACGTCTTTGCTATGCAATGCGTGAGCACCCTGGCCACCACCTACCGCGAAACCAAAGGCTGGACCTGGCCGCTGCTGCAACTGGTATACATGACAGGACTGGCTTATGTACTGTCCTTGCTCGTGTACCAGGTCATGAAGTAGCGCGCCGCAAAGGGCTACGTTCCGATCAGGAATACCGCCGGCTGTTTGTGGATATCCGGCAGCTTGCCTTTCCAGCCGGCTACAGTATCGGTGCGCAGGTACTCGTTCGGAGCCGTCAGGCTGGCGGCGATGCAAAGGCGCATACCCGGCTGCAGCGTAGCCAACAGGTCTTCCAATAACTGCCCGTTGCGGTAGGGCGTTTCGATAAACAGCTGCGTCTGGTGCTGGGTCTGGGCGTTGCGTTCCAGCTGCTTCAGCGCGGCCACGCGTTTGGCCCGCTCGATGGGCAGGTAGCCGTGAAACGCAAAGCTCTGCCCGTTCAGGCCCGAGCCCATCAGCGCCAGCAGCAGCGACGACGGCCCCACCAGCGGCACTACCCGCACGCCCACGCGGTGCGCCTCGCGGGCCAGCAGCGCGCCGGGGTCGGCAATGCCCGGGCAGCCCGCCTCCGACAGCACGCCGGCGTCCAAGCCTTCCTGGAGCACCGGCTGCAGTGCGGCCCGCACCTGCGCGTCGCTCGAGTCTTTGTCGATAACGGTAAGGCGCAGCTCCTCAATTACCTGCGCGGGCGCTACCTGCTTGATAAAGCGCCGAGCCGTGCGGGCGTTTTCGACCAGGAAATAACGGAGCGCCGCTACCTGGGCCGGCACCTGCGCCGGTAGTACCAGCGCGGCCGTATCATCGGCCAGCACTGTGGGAATGAGGTAAAGCGTGCCGGGTTTCAAGCAGAGAAGAAGAATAGAGACGAAAGATGAACCCTGAACCAAGTGCACCGGGCTGTTGCCGCCGCGCCGATCAGCTGGCGGTGAAAGCCGACACGAGGCCAAATACCTCTTCCGGCTTTTCGGCGTGCACCCAGTGGCCGGCGTCAAGCACGGTTTCCACCTGCGAGTTGGGGAAGAGGGCCGGGATGCCGTGCAGCTTGTCTTCGGCGCTGACGTAATCCGACTTGCCGCCGCGGATAAACAGGGCGGGCTTCAGAAAAGGCTGCTCAGCGGTAATTTCTTCGCCCAAGGCCGCCAAGCCAGCCGTGAGCACCGGCAGGTTGATGCGCCAGGCAAAGGAGTTGTCCTCGCGGCGGTACAGGTTTTTGAGCAGAAACTGGCGCACGTCGGACTGCCGAATGTGCCGGGCCAGCGCGTCATCGGCCTGCTGACGGTTGTCGATGGCGGAAAAAT
Source organism: Hymenobacter coalescens (assembly GCF_054783195.1). Classification (NCBI taxonomy): domain Bacteria; kingdom Pseudomonadati; phylum Bacteroidota; class Cytophagia; order Cytophagales; family Hymenobacteraceae; genus Hymenobacter; species Hymenobacter coalescens. The sequence continues at coordinate 102,433 of NZ_BAAGRA010000007.1, forward strand.
CCAGGGCATTGAGGCCCTCAATGACGTCGTCCTGGTGTTCCATGTCGGAGAACCGCGGCGCAATGTCCACGACGACAATCTTGGCGACCCGCTCGGGGTGGTCGAGGGCGAAGCGCATGGCCACCTTGCCGCCCATGCTATGGCCCATCAGGGTCGTATCAGATCCAAGCTGAAGTTGGTCGAAAAGGCCGAGCACGTCCTGGGCCATCAGCGCGTAGCTGTGCTCCGCGGCGTGGGGCGAGCGGCCGTGGTTGCGCAAATCCACCATGATGACGCGAAACTGCTCGGCCCAGCGGCGGGCCAGCGTCTGCCAGTTGTCGAGGGTGCCGAAGAGGCCGTGCAGGATGACCAGCGGCCGGCCCTGGCCCTGCTCGCGGTAGTGAAGCTGTAGCATGGTGGCAAAGGTCGGAAACCGGCGCTAAACGCCGTCGGAACGGGGTGTCAGCAGCCAATCAGCTCCGCGCCAGCGGCAGCGTGAACTGCACCGTGGTGCCGGTGCCGGGCTGGCTGTGGATGTCGAGGTGGCCTCCCTGCCGCTGCACGAAGGCCTGGCAGAGCGGCCACCCGAGGCCGGTGCCCGAGCGGGTATGCCCATTCTGGTGCCGGGCCAGTACCCGCGTCGGGTGCAGCAGCGCCTGCACCTGCTCGGCGGTCATGCCCGCGCCGGTGTCGGTCACCGTTACCAGTACTTCATCGGCCGAGCCGGCCCGGACGGCGCCGAGGCGGATCAGGCCGCCGCGCGGGGTAAAGCGCAGCGCGTTGCCGATGAGGTTGCGCAGCACGGTGCGCGTCATGTGCGCGTCGGCCCAGGCGCTCATGCCCTCCGGCACCGCGGCCGAAAGGGCAATCTGGCGGGCCTGCGCGGCGCTCTGGTGCAGCTCTACGGCCTCCTGCAGCAACTCGGGCAGCGCCAAGTTCTGCGGCTCGAACGCCAGCTCCCCGGTCTGGCTTACAGCCCAGTTCAGCAGGTTGTCGAGCAGTCCGTTGAGGTGTTGGGCCGACTGCCGCACCTGTTCGGGCAGGCGCCGCAGGCCTTCCTCGTCGCCGGTGCGCAGGTAGAAGTCGATGAGCTCCGTCACGCCGACGAAGGAGGTGACCGGGCCCCGCAGATCATGGGCCACGATGGAGTAGAGGCGGTCTTTGCTGGACGCCAGCTGGCGGGTCGCGGCGTTGGCTTGCTCCAGCGCGGCGTGGTTAGCGGCCAGGGCCTGGCGGCTGCGGCGCAGCTTCCAGGTCAGCGCGCCTACGCCCGTCAGGCCCAGCAGCAGAGTGCCCACCACGGCCCACAGCTCGCGGTTGCGCAGCTGCTGCAGCTGCGAGCGTTGCGTGAGCAGGCGAATCTGGTTTTCCTTGGTGCGTGTTTCGTAGCGGGCCTGCAGGGCCGAGAGCGTGCTGAGACGGGCACGGCTGTTGAGCGTATCGTTCAGCCCTACGTACCGCTGCCGCCACTCGTACGCCTGCTCAAAATTGTGCTGGCTGGCGTTGATGTTGGCCAGCAGGTCGTAGGCGTCGAGCACGCGTTCGGGGTAAACAATGCGCCGGGCCAGCTGCAGGGCGCGGCGGGCCAACTCCCCGGCTTCGTCGAGCTGGTCGCGAAACAGCAGGGCCGTGGCCAGCAGCACGAGCTGGCTGGTCTGCACCCTCGGGTTGTTCGATGCCTCGCTCAGAGTCAAGGCTTTGCGCAGCAGGCCCTCGGCCACGTCGTAGCGCTCCAGGCCCAGGTAGTAGGTGCCCAGGTGCCCCACGTACACCGACTCGCTGGCGAGGTCGCCGTGGCGGTGGGCCAGCTGCATGGCGCGGCGCGTGTAGAGCAAGCCCTCGTCGTGACGACCCATATAAAAGGAGAGGCTGCCCAGGTTGCCAAACAGCATGAGCTGGGTGCGCACGCTCACGCCCGGCTCCTGCACGTGGGTCAGGGCCAGGCGGTAGTTGCGCAGGGCGCTGGTCGTGTCGCTGCGCTCGTGGTGAATGCTGCCCATGCCGGCGTAGCCGCGCACGATGCCGTCGGCGTGGCGCAGGCGCTGGGCCAGGGTCAGGGCTTCCTGCTGCAGCCGCAGGGCCTGGGGGCCGTCGGATAAGTTGGCGTAGCAGCTGCCGAGGGTAAGCAGGGCATGCAGCAGGCCGGGCCGGTCGGCCAGGCGGCGGGCCAGGGCGACGGCCTGCTCCCCGTAGGGCAGGGCGCGGGTGGGGGCCCGGTCGTGGAGCGCGTAGCAGAGCTGGGTAAGGGCCCGGACGCGGCTGGTATCGGCGGGAAGGGTGCGTAGGTGCTCCCGCAGCCGCGTGACGGCAAGCGTATCCTGGGCGCGTGCCGGCAGCACGCTCCCCAGCAGGAGCAACCAGAGCGGAATCCACCGCATGTAGGGCAATAGGTGTGGGAGTAAGCGGAGTCGAGGGCCCAAGGGCGGGTTCAAGATAAGCAGGCCCCGGCAGGTTTCGGCAGCCGCCCCGGCTCAGAGCCAGCAGAACCAGCGCCACGCGGGGCGCAGCTGGGTGTGGCGCAGAAACTCCGCCAGCGGCCGCAAATCCGTAAGCAGGGAAGTCAACTCCACGCGGCGGCCGTCGTGCAGGTGCAGGCGCAGGTACTCGTAATTGCTCCAGAAGGCGCGGCGGGCGCGGCAGCGGCCGTACTCCACCTCCCGGATGTCGGCCCGCTGAAAAGATACCTGACTGGCTCCTTCGTAGACTTCTAGGAAATTGCGCTTGGGCTCAAAAAGCAGGGTGGTGCGACGGTTGCGGCGGTAGTACTGCAGGTGCAGCAGCAGGCTGGGCAGGGCAAAGCCCAGCACCACCGCAAACAGCACCCCGAACAAGGCCACTTCCCACCAGCGCACCGGCCCCACCAGCAGCGGCCGCAGCAGCGGCAGCGCCACCGACAGGCTGGCCAGCGGCCAAATTAGCAGGTACACCCCGCGCCAGTACGTGACCTGAAACACGGTGCGCTGCCGGCCGAACAGCCGGAGCACCCACTGCAGCAGCCAGCTGGCCGCGCCCACGGCTACCACCAGCTGCAGCAGCGGAACGAGCAGCCGCCGCACCTACCCGACGACGATGGCCGGCTCCTGGGCCGAGCGGCGGGCCCGCAGGCGGCCAAACGGCTCGGCCGGCACCCCGGCCTCGCGCAGCAGCGCCTCCACGGCCGCGCGGCCTGCCGGCGTCACGCACACGAGCAGGCCGCCCGAGGTCTGCGGGTCGCAGAGCCAGTGGCGCTGCTCCTCGGTGATGGTGCCAATCTTGTGGCCGTACGAGCCCCAGTTGCGGTGCGTACCGCCCGGAATGGCATTCTGCTGGCGGTAGTGCTCGGCGGCCAGGATGCGCGGTACGGCGGCAAAATCCACTTCCGCCGTCAGCCCGCTCCCTTCGGCCACTTCGGCCAGGTGACCGAGCAGCCCAAAGCCCGTCACGTCGGTCATAGCTTTGACTTCCGCCAGGCGGCCGAGCGGTTCGCCAAGCTTGTTAAGCTGCATCATCTGCTGGGGCGCCAGCTGGGCGTCTTCGTCGCGCAGCAGGCCTTTTTTCTGGGCCGTGGTGAGCATACCTACGCCCAGCGGCTTGGTCAGGTACAGTAGACAGCCCTCGGTGGCGGTGTCGTTGCGCTTCAGGTGCCGAATGTCCACGAGGCCGTTCACGGCCAGCCCGAAGATGGGCTCGGGCGAATCGATGCTGTGGCCGCCGGCCAGGGCAATGCCGGCCTCGGCGCAGATGCTGCGCCCGCCCTCAATCACCCGACGGGCAACTTCGGGGGCCAGCTTATCGATAGGCCAGCCCAGGATGGCAATGGCCAGTACCGGCCGCCCGCCCATGGCGTACACGTCCGAAATAGAGTTGGCCGCCGCGATGCGCCCGAAGTCGTACGCGTCGTCGACGATGGGCATGAAGAAGTCGGTGGTGCTGATGAGCGCCTGGCCGGTGCTCAGGTCGTACACGGCCGCGTCATCGCGGGAGGCATTGCCGACGAGTAGGCGGGCGTCGGGCTGCTGCGGCACGGTGGTGTGCAGGATCTGGTCGAGCACGGCCGGCGCGATTTTGCAGCCGCAGCCGGCACCGTGGCTGTACTGGGTCAGGCGAATAGCCTCGGTATCGACGGCGGAAGTGGAAGCAGGGGAAGAAGCCATAGTAGTCAAAGTCGGCGGGGGCATAAAACCAGCGCGGGGCAAACAAAGTTACCGCTCCCAGGCGGCTCGCTGCAGTACCACGCGGTAGCCGTCGGGGTCCTGAAAGGTCAGGCCGTGCTGGTCCCAGTACGGATTGCGGGCCGGCACGGGCGCAAAGCCAGCCGCTTGCATCCGCTTCACGGCGGCCTGCCACGCATCAGCATCGGGCAAGTAGAACACCAGCAGGTGCTCGGGCGAGGGCGCGCCGCCGGTCGGCTGGACGCGCTCCGTGGTAAACTCTAGGTGGTAGGGGGCCTGCGGGTGGCCCAGCATCAGCCCATCGAAGCCGGCGTGGTCGTGAAAGGCGCCGATAACCTCGAAGCCGATTCCGTCGCGGTAGAAGGGTAGTAGGGCGGTGAGGTCGTTGGTGGGGCGCGCCACGCGCAGGACAGGTATCATGCTGGGTCAGCTGGCTGTGGCAGCGCTTGTCCCACCGTGGGCAACGCCGCCAGCACCCGGTCGGCGTTGGTTTCCGGGTCGCAGGTGTCGGTGGGCACGCGCAGCAGCACGGGGCGGCCTTCGAGGCCGTGCGCGTAGGTACGGTCGTAGTAGTCGAGCACCAGCGTCACCATCTTTTCCATGTCGCCTTCCCCGATGGCGCCCATGGCTTCCTTGGTGGCCAGCCCGCCCAGGCGCTTGCGGATACGCAGGATGGCGGCGGCCAGCGCGGCCGGGTCGTGGCGGCCGTACTCCTCGGCCAACTTCTGCACCCGCACCGCGCGCGGCACCTCCAGCACCACCAGCGGCGCCTGCTGCATCTGTCCGTACAAGCCCGCCGGCACGGCCACCGCCCCGATGGTCCGGCTTTCGTCCTCCACCCACAGGCGCGTGGTGCCGGCCGGAGTCTGGCTCAGCGCCCAGGCCAGCTCGTTTTCGAACTGCTCGGTGGTGGGCTGGGCCGGCAGCCCGATGGCGCCGAATGAGGAGCCCTTGTGACTGGCCAGGCCTTCGAGGTCGAGCACGGCCTGCTGCCGGCGGGCCAGGGCGTGCAGCACGTCGGTTTTGCCCGAGCCGGTGAGCCCGCCGAGCACGACCAGCGGCTGCGGCTGCTCAAACTGCGCCAGCGCCCAGCGGCGGTAGTCCTTGTAGCCTTTGTCGAGCAGGTGAACTTTGAAGCCGGCCAGCTCCAGCAGCCACTGCATGGCGCCCGAGCGCATGCCGCCGCGCCAGCAGTGCAGGCGCACCTCCTTGCCCGGAGCCAGCTTCTGCGCGGTCTTCACCATCTGGCCCATCTTCGGCCCGAAGAAGTCCAAGCCCAGCAGCACCGCCCGGTCCGGGTTGACGCGCTTATAGGTAGTGCCAATCTGAGCCCGCTCGTCGTCGGAGAAAATGGGGAAGCTCACGGCCCCGGGGATGTGCCCCTGGGCGTACTCCAGCGGGGCGCGCGCATCAAAAATGGGCGCATCGGCCGGGCCGGAAAGAAAGTCGGGGAGGGAAAGACGGGGCACGGCGGGGAAGGAAGAAGGACGAATGATAAAGGATGAATAAGAGAAGAAGAAGGCCTGCTATTCGTCCTTCTTCCTTCCTCATTCTTCACTTACTGTAACTGCCGCAGGTACTGCTGAATGGTGTTTTCCAGGCCCAGGTAGAGTGCGTCGCAGATGAGGGCATGGCCGATGCTGACTTCTTCCAGGCCCGGTAGCTGCTGCTGCAGGTAGGCTAGGTTGTCGAGGTCAAGATCGTGGCCGGCGTTTACCCCCAGGCCCAATTGCCGGGCCAGCGCGGCGGCGGCGCGGTAGGGCGCTACGGCTGCTTCGCGGTCGTGGTGGTAGCCGGAGGCGTAGGCCTCGGTGTACAGCTCGATGCGGTCGGTGCCGGTGCCTACGGCGGCCTTCACCATTTCCAAGTCCGGGTCGAGGAAAATGCTCACGCGGCAACCCATTGACTTAAGCTCCTGCACGATACCCGTGAGCAGCTGCTGGTGGCGCACCGTGTCCCAACCCGCGTTGGAGGTAATGGCGTCGGGCGCGTCGGGCACCAGCGTCACCTGCTCGGGGCGCACCTCACGCACCAGGGCTAAGAAATCGGGGGTGGGGTTGCCCTCTACGTTCAGCTCGGTGGTCACCACGGCCTTCAGGTCGCGCACGTCTTGGTAGCGGATGTGCCGCTCGTCGGGGCGCGGGTGCACCGTGATGCCCTGCGCACCAAACCGCTCACAGTCCCGGGCCGCCTGCAGCACATCGGGGCGGTTGTGGCCGCGGGCGTTCCGCAGCGTGGCAATTTTGTTGATGTTTACGCTTAGCTTCGTCATGAATCGCAGATTTAGCGGATTTTTGCCGTTTACGCAGCCGCCGCCCCAAATATCGGGCGTGGGCCGCGGTGGTGAGTTGGTGTGGTGGTGAAATGGTGAGTTGCCCGGCAACTTGCTCCACCAAAACATCGAACTCATCATTTCACCACCATCCCATTTCATATCTCTCCTATGACCCTGAAAGAGCGCATCGACACCGATATCAAAAAGGCCATGCTGGCTAAGGACAAAGTGCGCCTGACCGCGCTGCGCAGCATCAAATCGCAGATCATGCTGGCCGAAACCGCCGAAGGAGCCCACGGCAGCATCACGCCCGACACCGAGCTGAAGCTGCTCAACAAAGCCGCCAAGCAGCGCCGCGAAGCCGCCGAAACCTACCAGCAGCAGTTCCGCTCCGACCTGGAAGAAATTGAGCTGGCCGAGCTGGCCATCATTGAGGAATACCTGCCGGCCCAACTCTCCGAAGCCGATTTGACCGAGCGCCTCGTCGAAATCATCCGCCGCGTGGGCGCCACCGGCCCCTCGGACCTGGGCAAGGTGATGGGCGTAGCCGCCCGCGAGCTGTCGGGGCAGGCCGATGGCAAAGCCATTTCGCAGACGGTGAGCCTGCTGCTGAACAATACCAATTTCTAATGAGTGATTAGGTGATTGAGTGCCGTTCACGCGCCCGAGACCTAATTACCTAATCCCTCAATCACCTAATCACCTATAACAGTGTCCGGCTTCGACCTGCTCTTGCTGATGCCCCTCGCCGTGGGGGCCGTGAAAGGCTTCCGGCGCGGCATTGTACTGGAGGTAGCCTCCCTGGTGGCCTTTGTGCTCGGCGTCGTTGGTGGGCTGAAGCTGCTCGGCACGGCCATTCCGCTGGTGCGGCACTACGTGGGCGAGGCCTTTGGCATGCTGCCGCTCGTGTCGTTCCTGCTGGTGTTTGCTCTCATCGCCTGGGGCGTGCACCTGGCGGGCGGCCTGCTCAAAAGCATGGTGCACCTCACCCCGCTGGGCATGCTCGACAACCTGCTGGGCGGGGCGGCCGGGGTGCTCAAGTGGGTGCTCGGGCTCAGCCTGCTGCTATATGCCACCGGTTTGGCCGGCCTGCCGCTGGGCCGGGAGCTAGTGCAGGATTCTATGGTGCTGCCCATCGTGCAGGAGGCTACGCCGGTAGCCCTGAATGTGATGAGCGTGGTAATGCCATTTGCTAGTGAGCTGCTGAGCACTTTGCGGAACGTGTTCTAAATGGCTAAATGGTTAAATGGCTGGTCGTTCAACGATTCGCCAGAACGGCCAGCCATTTAACCATCAAGCCATTTGACCATTCCTCCGATGCGCCTGCTGCTGCTCGACAACTTCGACTCGTTTACCTACAACCTGCTCGACTACTTCCAGCAGCTCGGGGTCGAGGTGGTGGTGCGCCGCAACGACACGCCGCTGCCCGATCTGCTGGCCCTCGACTTCGATGCGGTGGTGCTCTCGCCGGGGCCGGGTGCGCCGCGGGCGGCCGGCGTGATGATGGACCTGCTGCGGGAAGTCCACGCGCGCGTGCCGGTGCTGGGCGTGTGCCTGGGGCATCAGGCACTGGGCGAGTTTTTCGGAGCGGAGCTGCAGCGGGCGGCCCGGCCCATGCACGGCAAGGTATCCGATATTGTGCTGAGCCAGCAGGCCGAAGCGCTGTTCGAGGAGCTGCCGCCGCACATGCCGGTAACGCGCTATCATTCGTTGGTGCTAAGCCGCTTGCCGGCCGAGCTGCTGCCCCTCGCCCACACTGCCGATGCCCATGCCGAACTAATGGCGCTACGTCACCGTACCCTGCCACTCTACGGCGTGCAGTTTCACCCCGAAGCCTTGCTAACCACCTGCGGCATGGCTTTGCTGCGCAATTGGGTCCGGATTGTTGCGTATCATTGCACGGATCGGGCCGCCCCTGCGGCTCCGCCCACGGCGCAGAATAACCACGATGGAATTGCAGATCAAGCAGCACAACGGATTTAAGTACGTCGACGAAGGCCAGGGCGAAATCCTGCTGCTGTTGCACGGCCTGTTCGGCGCGCTGAGCAACTGGCAAGGCGTGGTCGATGAGTTTTCGCGCACGCACCGCGTGATTATTCCCATGCTCCCGGTGTACGACCTGCCGCTCACCCGCGCCGGCATTTCGGGGCTGGTCGAGTTCGTCGAAGACTTCACCAAAGCCATGGGCCTCACGCAACCGGCCGTGGTGCTCGGCAACTCCCTCGGCGGCCACGTGGCGCTGGTGTACACGCTGCGCAACCCCGCCCGGGTAGCACGCCTGGTGCTGACGGGCAGCAGCGGGCTGTTCGAGGACAGCATGGGCGGTTCCTTCCCCCGGCGCGGCGATTACGGCTACGTGCAGGAACGGGTGGCCTACACGTTCTACGACCCTAAAATAGCGACCCAGGAACTGGTGGACGAGGTGTTTGATGTCACCAATTCCAATGCTAAGTGTCTGCGTATCATTGCTATTGCGCGTTCGGCTCAGCGGCACAACCTCACCAAGGACCTCGGCAAGATCCAGGTACCCGTCCTCCTGATCTGGGGCCTGAACGATACGATTACCCCGCCGGTCGTCGCGCACGATTTTCAGCGCCTGCTGCCCAACGCCGAGCTGCACTTCCTCGACCGCTGCGGCCACGCCCCGATGATGGAGCGCCCCCAGGCATTTAACCGCCTGCTGCATCAGTTTTTGATGCCTGCCGTAAAGCCCACTGCCGCCGGCCAGCCCGCCGCCACCGCGTAGCAAATCTGCTCGTTGCCTCGTAGTTTCGGACAGCCCCGCCGGGAGCCGCTGCGGCTGCCGGTCAGCGCGTGCAACCTCAGCGGCCCGTCGTCGCTTCTATAGGGTGCGACCCTGTTTTCCACTGCTTACCCCGAGCCGCCATGCATTCGATGCTCGCTGAAGACTTGCTCAACCAGATGATTCCGCCGCTGAAAGTGTCAGACTCCGCCGGGAAGGCGGCGCGCTGGCTGGAGGAATTCCACGTGGATCAGCTGCCGGTGGTGCAGAACCGCCAGTACCGGGGCATGATTACCGAAGCCGACCTGATCGACGTAGCTGCCGACCCCGAACAGCTGCTGTCCACCGTGCCCTTCGGATACTCCGACGTGCACGTGCAGCGCGACCAGCACTTCTACACGGTGATGGAGCTGGCGATTCGCAACAAGGTGCAGCTGATACCTGTGCTCGATGATCAGCGCGAGTACCTGGGCGTGGTGACGGTGGGCGACACCCTGGCGGCCTTCGGGCAGACGCCGGGCAGCGCCGGCGAAAACGGCATCATCGTGCTGGCCCTGGAAGAACGTGACTACTCCCTAAGCCAGATCAGCCGCTACATCGAGGAAAACAGTGCCAAGGTGCTCAGTGCCCACGTGTCGGAAGATGCCGACGACCCTCGCCGCATCCGGTTGACCCTCAAGATTAACACCAGCAACCTGAACCGTATCGTGGCCACGCTGGAGCGCTTCGGCTACGTAATCACGGCGCAGTTCAGCGGCGCGGGCGAAATAAACGAAACCGACCAGGACCGCCTCGACGCGCTGCTGCGTTACCTGAGCCTGTAGCAGTGCGCGTGGGTTTGCTCGTCGTCGGGCTGTGGCTGACGGCGGTTTCAGCGGGGTGGGGGCGAAATCAAAGCTTGGGCGTAACCGTACCTCGTGTCGCGGTGGGGGCGCCCGATTCGCTACGACGCCCGGTCCTCGACAGCCTGCTGCAAGGCCAATGCCCCGGTTACGAGCAGCTGCGCCTCGCGCAGATTCTCTTCGTGGGCAATGAAGTCACCAAGGAGCGGGTGCTCCGCGCCGAACTGGACCTGCACGAGGGAGACTCGCTCAGCACCGCTACCGTGGCGCGGCGTTTGGAGCTGAACCGACGCCGGCTGTTCAACCTGCAGCTGTTCAACCAGGTCAACGTGCAGGCAACCTGCCGCAACGGCGAGTTGATTGTGCTCTTCAGCGTGCAGGAGCGGTGGTACACCTTCCCAGTACCCATTTTCTCATTGGCCGACCGCAACTTCCGGTCTTGGCAGGAACGGCCCGACCGGTGGCGCCGCATCGATTACGGCATCCATTTGGTGCGCAACAACTTCCGTGGGCGCAACGAACAGCTGTATGGTAACCTGCAGCTGGGTTTCAACCGCAAGTACGAGCTGTTCTACATTACGCCTAACCTGGGGCGGCACCGCATTGGCCTTTCAGCGGGTGCCTCGCTGTATCAGACGCGGGCCCTCGACTACCGGACTTTTAATGACCGGCTTTACGCCTACAGTGCCGATGATAATTTTCCCATCCGGCGTTGGTATGTGACCGGCGGCCTGCGGTGGCGTCGCACCGTGCAGCGCCTCACCACGCTGGAAGGCTTTTACTTTCAGGAGCGCATCACCGACTCCGTGCGGCAGCGCAACCCGGAGTATTTTCTCGGCGCTACCCAGCGGGCCTATGTCGATGTCGTGCTGAGCCGCACACTCAACCGGCGCAACACGTTTGCTTACCCGCTCGCGGGCTCGTTTCTGCAGGCTAGCTTGGCCCAGCGCTTCTTCCTGGAGTCGGCCGGTGCGCCTATGACTACTGCCCTGCTTACCTACACCCGCTACTTCGACCTGGGGCACGGTTTCTACGCCAACACCGGAGTACAAGGCCGGGTACGCCTGTCGCGTCGGCTGGCCTATGCCGATAGCCACGCCCTGGGCTTCCGGCAGGCCTTGGTGCGGGGTTACGATGCCTACGTGGTCGATGGCCGCCATTACGGGATACTGCGGCAGGGGCTTTCGCTTCGGCTGTTCGACGCCGGCCGCCTCAATATTCCCGGGTTGAAAGACCCCCGCCTCGACCGTATTCCGCTGGTTATCTACCTGAATACCTTTGCCGATGCCGGTTTCGTGGCCGAGCGTACGGTGCCGGTTTCCAACCGTTTGCCCAATAGCTTGTTAGCCAGCGGCGGCATCGGGCTACACTTGGTTACATACTACGACCGGGTTTTTACGCTGGAGTACACCCGCACCATTCATGGTTATAGTGGTTTCTTTGTCCGCACCGAGTTTCCCTTCTAATGGGCCCGTAGCGGCCGCCCTTCGAATATGCGCATTGCCATCTTGGGAAAACCCTTCGACGCTGACATGGCGCCGCATCTGCAGGCGCTGTTCGACGACCTCGCCGCCCGCCAAACTCGCATTACGGTAGCGGGGGGCTTCTACCAAGCGCTGAACCAGCAGCTGCGCCTGCCCGAAGGCATCAGCACATTTGAGCGCGGCGCCGACCTAGTCGGCACCGATTTCGTGCTGAGCATCGGCGGCGATGGCACTTTGCTGGATACGGTCACCTACGTCGGGCGCAGGCAGATACCCATCTTGGGCATCAATACGGGACGTTTGGGCTTTCTGTCTACCGTCTCGCCCCAGGATATTCCGCAGGCCTTAGACGCGTTGTTCCGTGGCCACTTCACGCTGGAAAGCCGCAGCCTGATCCACGCCGATACCGATCCGGACGTGTTCGATGGGCTCGACTTTGGGCTTAACGAATTCTCAATCCTAAAGCGGGATTCCTCCTCCATGATTGTGGTGCACACCTATATCGATGGAGAATATTTAAACTCTTACTGGGCGGATGGGCTAGTTGTCTCAACGCCAACGGGTTCGACCGGGTACTCGCTCAGCTGTGGTGGCCCGGTCATGCTGCCGCATACCAACAATTTCATCATCGCTCCCGTATGCCCCCACAATCTCAACGTGCGGCCGCTGATTGTGCCCGACCGCAGCGTCATCTCGTTCGAAATTGAGGGACGCAGCAACAACTTCCTCTTGTCGCTCGATTCTCGTTCGGTGACGGTGGATGCGGGCATACAGGTAGCCGTACGGCGAGAGGCATTCGACGCCAAACTGATTAAGTTGAATCACGTGAATTTCCTCAGCACCTTGCGCAGTAAACTCAACTGGGGGCTTGATCGGCGTAACCCAGCTGGATTTTCAGTATAAAGCATCGGATTTTTTCTATGAATTGTTTTTATAATTCCTAGGTCCTGTTACTTTTGCTTTCAACTGCAACCGTGCCCGCGTGGATTTCACGCACTCCTGAACTTTGATATCATAATCTTGCTCCACAGTATGAAGAAACTCTTGACTCTCACCCTGACGCTGGTATTAGCGCTGGCGCTGGTTGCGAACCAGGCGAGTGCGCAGCAGTTCAGCAAGCGGAAGCAGTACAACTCCGTTGGCCTGAGCCTGAATGCGATGAACTACTTCGGCGATGTTGTGCCTAAGCCCAGCATTACCAGCTTGCGTGTCGCTGCTTCGCGCCCCAACATCGGTCTGAGCTTTACGCGTCGCTTTGCCCCCCGGATTTCGGCTCGCGCCGCTTTGTCGTACGGCCGCATCACCGGTGACGACTCCAAAGCCGCTAGCGCCACCGACCCGGAAGCTGGTTTCCGTAACAACCGCAACGTGAGCTTCCGCAACGACATCGTTGAGCTGTCGGCCGTTGGTATCTTCGACCTCGTCGAAAACCGCAACAACTACCTGAAGCGTCCGGACTTCGTTCCCTACGTTTTTGCAGGGGTATCCGTATACCATCACAACCCCAAGGGCCTGGTGCAGGAAGGCACGGCCGTTCCTTCCTCGCTGAATGCGGGTGACTGGGTTGCCCTGCAGCCGCTGGGTACCGAAGGCCAACTCGGCACCGGTGGTGACGGCGCTTACAGCCTGTGGCAGTTCTCGATTCCTTTCGGTGGTGGCCTGCGCTACAAGCTGAACAAAAGCTTCGACCTGGGAGTAGAAATCGGCTGGCGCAAGACCTTCACGGACTATCTTGACGACGTAAGCGGTAACTATGCCGACCCCGGTGCCCTGCAATCCGATGCTGCGCGCTATTTTGGCCGCGGCATTACGAAAACCAACGCCGTCAACGGTCCATACCCCAACTTCGATGCTCCCGGCAACATGCGCGGCAAGAGCAATGAAAAGGACTGGTACATCGTTACGGGCCTTACGCTGAACTACATTCTGGCTCCGCGCATCAAGAGCCCCAAATTCCGTTAATCAGACGTTGGCTGCTGCCAACGCAGCCTTCACCTGATGACCAAGCAACTCCTCTTCAAAACGCTCCTGGTTTGCTCCGTGCAAGCCGGGAGCGTTTTTTTTGCCCAAGTGGCCACCGCCCAAAACACGAGCGAACTAGGCATAGGCCTTGGGGCGCTCAACTACAAAGGCGAATTATCCCCAGAATACCGGCTGCTGAACAACCGGCCAGCCGTTTCGGCCTTTTACCGCAAAGACATTTCGGCGCCCGTGACCCTGCGTGGGACGGTGACTTACGGCCTGTTGCGCGCCAATGACGCGGACGTGACCGGCGAGAACGGGAACTCGCTTCCGCTACCTACTTTGCGCCAAGCAAGCATGAAAGGCTCTCTGTTGGATGTGGCAGGCACATTGGAGTATAATTTCTTTGACTACCATAACCGGCGTGAAAAGGTCCATTTCACGCCCTATGTGTTTGTGGGAGTGGCCGGCTTTATGGCTTTTACCAAAACCAGCGGCCCCCAGCCCGGCTTCAACCAGTCCAGTAACACGTTGGGTATTGCCGTCCCGGCGGGAGTAGGCCTGAAATTAGCCCTGTCACGGCACTGGAACCTGGGGCTGGAAACCGGCGCCCGCAAAGCGGTTACCGATTTGCTGGACCACGTGAAGGATCAGAGCCCGGCTTTTGCCAACCGCTTCGACCAGGACTGGTACTACTATACCGGCCTGAGCGTGTCTTATACCTTCTACAAGATTAACTGCCCAGACCCCTATAAGGCAGACCCGAAGCTGCTGCGCTAAGGCACTCAAAGCCCGGCGTGTGCAACCATTTGCGTAACTTGCGGCCTCTTTTACGCAAACAGTTCGCATGTCTGCCCACGCCGCTATTGATCCTACTCGCATCCCTGCACACGTTGCCGTCATTATGGATGGCAATGGCCGTTGGGCCAAGAAACGGGGGGGGCTGCGCATCTTCGGGCACCAAAGCGCCATTACGGCTGTTCGCGACACGGTAGAAGCTGCTGCCGAGCTTGGGGTTCAATACCTCACGCTCTACGCTTTCTCCACCGAGAACTGGGGCCGCCCCACCCACGAAGTAATGGCTTTGATGCAGCTGTTAGTGCATACCATCCGTCAGGAAACGCCCACGCTGCTCAAAAACAACATTCGGCTACAGGCCATTGGCGACACCACGCAGTTGCCGGCAGCTTGCCAGCGTGAGTTGGCTGAGGCCATGGAAATGACCGCTGCGGGTAGCCGCACCACCTTGGTGCTGGCCCTGAGCTATAGCGGCCGTTGGGATTTGGCTCAGGCCGCCCGCCGGCTGGCTACTGACGTGGCAGCCGGTACCGTTGCACCGGAGAAGGTGGGAGAGGAGGAGCTGGCGAGTTACCTGTCGACAGCCGGTATGCCCGATCCGGAGCTGCTGATCCGCACCAGCGGGGAGCAGCGCATCAGCAATTTTCTGCTGTGGCAGCTGGCCTACACCGAGCTATACATAACCGAACTGTTGTGGCCGGACTTCCGGCGTGAACATTTCTACGAAGCTATTCTGGCCTACCAGCGCCGGGAGCGGCGCTTCGGCAAGACTAGTGAGCAACTGACCGTTTCGTAAGTTCTTTCTTCGATGAATTCTTTTCTCCCTCGGCTTCGCGGCACCCTGCTGACGGGGCTGCTGCTGGGACTGACGGCCGGTTCACTCCGGGCGCAAACCACGCCGCCGGCCGGCACTTCGGGCCAGGAGCCGCCGCGCTACGAAATCGGTGGTATTACCATCAGCGGTATTCGGTACCTCGATGCCAATACCATGGTGGGCCTGACCGGCTTGAAGGTGGGTGACCCCGTCTCGCTGCCGGGCGAGGAAATCGGGCGCGCCATTCGCCGCCTCTGGGACCAAGGCATTCTGGGCGACGTGAACGTGGTGGTGGAGCGCATCGAGGGCAACCGTGTGTTCCTGGACTTCCAGCTGAAGGAGCGTCCGCGTCTTTCCAAGATTTTCTTCACCAGCATCAGCAAGACGCAGGCCGACGAGCTGCGCAACAAGGTGAAGATTGTGCGCGGCAAGGTGGTGACCGATGCCCTGCTCAGCAACACCCGGCAGGCCGTACGCAAGTACTACACCGACAAGGGCTTCATGAACGTGAAGGTGAACATCACGCAGGAGCCGGACTCGACGCTGCCCAACAGCGTGGAGCTGGTCATCGACGTGAAGAAGGGCGACAAGGTCCGCATCTCCGACATCAGCTTCGTCGGCAACGAGGCCATCAAGGAGGGCAAGTTGAAGGGGAAGATGAAGAAGACCAAGGAAAAGAAGTCGTACAAGTTCTTGAACTCCGGCAAGTTCAACAAGTCCGACTTTGAAGACGACAAGCAGAAGGTCATCGACTTCTACAACGCGCAGGGCTACCGCGACGCCATCATCACGGGCGATTCGCTGGTGACCGTGCAGGACGAGTATTCCTACCGCTGGCTGGGTACGGAGAACGGGAAGTTTGGCATTCACAAAGCCACGGTACGCGAAGCCGATAAGCTGACGCTGCGCATTTTCGTGGACGAGGGGCCGAAATACTACTTCCGCAACGTGACGTGGAACGGCAACTATCTGTACGACGACCGGACGCTGTCTTCGGTGCTCGGCATCAAGAAGGGCGACACGTACAGCAAGGAGTCGCTGGACAAGCGCCTGAACTACAACCCAACCGGGCAGGACGTAACGTCGCTCTACATGAACGACGGCTACCTGTTCTTCTCCATCGATCCGGTGGAAACGCGGGTGGAAGGCGACTCGATTGACATCGAGATGCGCATCTCCGAAGGCGTACAGGCCCGCATCAAGGAAGTCAACATTGCCGGCAACACCAAGACCTCGGACCACGTGATCCGCCGGGAATTGCGCACGCTGCCGGGCGACAAGTTC
This sequence comes from Hymenobacter coalescens, assembly GCF_054783195.1. Lineage (NCBI taxonomy): Bacteria > Pseudomonadati > Bacteroidota > Cytophagia > Cytophagales > Hymenobacteraceae > Hymenobacter > Hymenobacter coalescens. The sequence goes on from NZ_BAAGRA010000007.1 coordinate 118,765, forward strand.
AACCGCGAGTTGCTGATCCGCTCCCAGCGAGAAATTTCCTCGCTGGGCTACTTTGACCCGGAGAAAGTCGGCCTGAATCCCGTGCCCAATCCGGCCGACGGGACCGTGGACATCAATTACACCGTCTCAGAAAAGCCTTCCGATCAGATTACGCTGTCGGGCGGCTGGGGTGGCTTTGCGGGCTTTATCGGTACGGTGGGCTTGGTGTTCAACAACTTCTCCATGCGCAAGGCCGGCGACCTGCGCAACTGGCGCCCGGTGCCGGGCGGTGACGGGCAGCGCCTGGCGCTGAACATCCAGGCCAACGGCCTGCAGTTCCAGTCGTACTCGCTTTCCTTCACGGAGCCGTGGCTGGGCGGCCGCAAGCCCAATTCGCTGACCGTGAGCCTGAACAAGAGCATTCAGCGCTACTCCACTGGCGGAGCGCTCGACGCCGACGCCATTCGCAATGGCAGCTTCATCAAGGTGAACAGCGCTTCGGTTGGTCTGGGGCGTCGCCTGCGTTGGCCCGATGATTACTTCACGCTCAGCAACAGCCTCTCGTTTAGCCAGTACAAGCTGAAGGATTATCCTTATTTCAGCGGCTTCAGCACGGGTACGGCCAACAACATTACCTTCAACACGACGCTGGCGCGGAACAGCACCGACAATCCAACCTTTACCCGTCGTGGTTCTGCCCTGTCCTTGTCGCTTAACCTGACGCCGCCGTACTCGGTGTTCAAGGGAGCCCATCCGAACGTAAACGAGTGGGTAGAATTCCACAAGTGGATGTTTGACGCCTCGTGGTTTACGCCGCTGGGCAACAAGCTGGTGCTGAACACGCGCGCCCACTTCGGCTTTATCGGGCGCTACAACAAAAGCCGGGGCTACGGCCCGTTTGAGCGCTTTAAGCTCGGTGGCGCCGGTTTGGGTTTTGGCGGGGCGTCCAACTTCTTGGTGGGTACGGAATTCGTGGGCTTGCGCGGCTACGACGACCCCAACGACCAGTTTGCTATTCCGACGGCCCGGCAGAACGAAAGCGGTGGCATTGCCTTCAACAAGTACGTGATGGAACTGCGGTATCCGGTGTCGCTGAACCCGGCGGCTACGGTATACGTGCTGAGCTTCGCCGAAGCGGGCAACGCGTTCGACAACTACAACCAGTACAATCCCTTCAAGCTGTACCGCTCGGCGGGTGTAGGGGCGCGTATCTTCATGTCGGCGTTCGGCCTGCTTGGTTTCGACTACGGGTATGGCTTCGACAACGTGCCGGTACCGCTGGGAGCGGCGGGCAAACAAGACCGCAGCAAGTTCCACTTCATCATCGGTCAGCAAATCCGCTAAGGCACCAAACAGCCGGTGGCCGGCGTTCAGTAGGATATGAAACGACTATTGTTTGCGCTGCCCGTGCTGTGGCTGGCGCTGCTGCCCTCCCTGGCGTGGGCCCAGAAGTTTGGCTACGTCGACTCGGAGTTTGTCATGAGTAAATTGCCGGCTTATGCGCAAGCGCAGCAGGAACTGAACACGCTTTCGCTGGCTTGGCAGAAAGAGGTGGAAGTGCAGAAGAAGGACATCGACCGCCTGTACCGCACTTACCAGGCCGAAGAAGTGCTACTGACCGAGCCGATGAAAAAGAAGCGGCAGGACGAGATTCTGAAGAAGGAGCAGGACGCCAAGGCGTACCAGAACAAGATGTTCGGCTACGAAGGCATGCTCTTCAAAAAGCGGCAGGAACTGACCAAGCCTATTCAGGACCAAGTATTCGAAGCGGTGGAAAAGGTGGCCAAGAAAAAGCAGCTGGCCATTGTTTTCGACAAATCCGGCGACGTGACCATGCTGTATACCAACCCCGCACACGACTACACGGAATTTGTATTGGAAGAATTAGGTTTAGCTTCTGAAGACCGTAACCAACCTGGCCCGAAAGGTGCAGTGCGTACGGTAACCCCGCCTCAGACGCCCGCTGACCCGGAGTTTGGGGACGAACAACCCGCCGCCAAACCGGCCCCGGCCACCAAGGGCAAGCAGCTTTCCAAGCCGGGTGCGCGGAATAATTAACTTTGTGCTTCTCAACCTTCCTGACATTTTTCGCTCAATGACCCTGACCCGCAAGTTTCGCCTCGTGCTGGCCGCCGCGGCCCTGACGCTGACCGCCGCTCCCGCCGCCCTGGCCCAAACTGCTCCGGCTACCACTGCTGCGACCGGCGCGCTGAAAATCGGCTACACCAACGTCGATTATGTTATCAGCCAGATGCCCGAAAGCAAGCAGATAGAGTCGCAGCTGAAAGATTACAGCACGCAGCTTAAAAACCAGCTCGACGCGAAGGTGGCCGACTTCCAGAAAAAGGCCAAGGACTATCAGGACAACGGCGCCAAGATGGCTGACCCCATCCGGGCCGACCGGGAAAAGGAGTTGCAGAACCTGCAGAGCTCCATCCAAGAGTTTCAGCAGAACGCCGAGCAGTCCGTACAGCAGCGTCAGCAGACCCTGCTGAAGCCGGTGTACGACAAGCTGCAAAAGACCATTGACGTGGTAGCCGATAAAAACGGCTACACCTACGTGTTCAACTCCGACGCCGGCTTTGGCACGACGCCCATTCTGCTGCACGGCCCGAAAGACGGCGACATTTCGGACCTCGTCCTGAAAGAAATGGGCGTAACGCCCGGCCAGAACAACGCTCCGGCTCCCAGCGCCAAGCCTGCTACCACGCCGGCTCCCGCTACGCCTGCAGCCCAGACTGGCAAAACCAAAGTGAAGAAGAAGTAAATTCAGCTCCTGAGATTCCCGAAAGCCGGGGCCTGCACGCAGGCCCCGGCTTTCGTATTTTTGCGCGACTACCCTACCACAATGCACGAACTCGACCCTGACCTGCTGCCCGAAGATACGGCGGGGCTTGCCGAAGAAGACGAATTGTTCGAGCATCACCGCATTCAGGCGGATGGCCGGCAGGAACCCATGCGGCTCGACAAATTCCTGCTCAACCGCCTGCCCAACGTGTCGCGCACCAAGGTGCAGGCCGGTATTGAGGCCGAGGCGGTGCAGGTCAATGGCAAACCCGCCAAGTCCAGCTACAAGGTGAAGCCGGGCGACGTGGTAACGGTGGTGTTGCCCGAGCCTCCGCGGGAGGATAAAGTGGTGCCCGAGCAGATGTCACTGGACATCCGCTACGAGGACGACCAACTGCTGATGGTAAACAAGCCCGCTGGCATGGTTGTACATCCCGCCTACGGCAACTGGAACGGCACATTGGTAAATGGTCTGGCCTGGCACCTGCAGAACCTGCCAACGGGCCGCAACGGCGATATCCGGCCGGGGCTGATTCACCGCATCGACAAGGATACTTCCGGCCTGCTTGTCATCGGTAAAACCGAGTGGGCCATGACCCACCTTTCCAACCAATTCTTCTACCATACCATCGAGCGAACGTACCTAGCTCTGGTGTGGGGCACGCCGAAAGAAGCCAGCGGCACCATCCGGGGCAACATCGGCCGGCACCCCAAAGACCGGAAGCTCATGACGGTGTTTCCGGAAGGCAGCGCCGAAGGCAAGCACGCAGTGACGCATTACCGCGTGCTGCAGAGCTTTGGGCCGGTTGCGCTGGTGCAATGCAACTTGGAAACCGGGCGCACTCATCAGATCCGGGCGCACATGAAGCACATCGGCCACCCGCTCTTTGCCGACGCAGCCTACGGGGGGGACCGAATCCTGTATGGGCAACGCACAGGCTCTTACAAGAGCTTTGTGGAAAACACGTTTGACATCATCCCGCGACAGGCTTTGCACGCCAAATCACTGGGTTTTATTCACCCTGCTACCGGAGCACAGATGCAATTTGAGGTAGAACTACCTGAGGATTTCCGCACTGCACTCACGCGCTGGGAACGATACGCTACTCAGCCCAACTAGATGATGTATCCAGGAAGGCCACAAAAAAGCCCGCTACGAAAACGTAGCGGGCTTTTTTAATTCTGGGTGGCCTCGACAATTATTTCTTCGTGGTGCCTTTTGGAGCGGGCTTAGCGGCGGCCTTTCCTTTGCCGGTGATTTCCCCAATAGCCGTGGTGGCTTGGGCGTCACCGGGGTTCAGGGCCAGCGCCTGCTGCCAATAGGGCAACGAAGCTTGCTTGTCGCCTTTCTGGTAGTAGTAGTAGCCAAGATACTTGTAGGCTTCTACCAGACCGTCCTTGTTCTTAGCCGGGTCAGCCTTGGCCATGTCTACGTATTTCTCATAGTGCGGCTTGGCGAGGCCCTGCTTGCTTTCCGGGTCCAGGTTGGCGTTGGCCCGGGCGCGCATCTGGTAGCCCGGCAAGTAGTCCGGTTTCTCCGTCACCACAATGCCGTAGAGGCTATCGGCTTTGGCATACTGCTTGTTCATCTCGTAAGCCCGGCCCAAGTAGATGTTATCGGCGCGGGTACCCTTGCCGGCCTTCATAATGGCCGTGTAGGTACGGATGGCGCCGGGGTAGTCTTTCTTGAGTAGGTAAGCCTGAGCCAAGTCGTGCTGCAGGTCCACGGCTTTGGCCGGGTCAGCCTTGATGGCTTTTTCGATGATGGCAATACCTTCATCCGAGCGGCCCGCTTTCGTCAGGATTTTGCCCTGGTACACGTAGTCGTCGGTGATGACTTTTTCAGCCGGCGCCATTTTCATGTACTTATCCATTGCCGCCACTGCCTGGTCGTTCTGACCGGTTTCGAACAACGTGTAAGCACGCAGACGATTCATGGTCAAGTTGCTGGGGTCTTTGGCCAGCACCTCATCAATCTGCGTCAGGGCCTCGGCATATTTCTTGTTCAGGTACAGGAAAGCTGCGTAAGTCGCCTGCGTGTTGGGCGTCTTCTCCGACATATCCGTGTACTGCTTCATCGTCTGCGACGCCTGGTCGTACTGGCCAGCGTAGTAGTACATTTCAGCCATGTCGCGGTATACCGGGGCATAGTTCGAGTTCATGCTCGTCACCTTGCCAAAGTTGGCCAGCGCTTCCTGACCGTTACGCGAACGGACGTTTAGCTGCCCCTTGCGGTAATAGGCCAGCGTGTAGCCAGCGTCAGCCGCCAGCGCACGGTCATAGGCATTCATGGCGTCACCGCCGCCGTTGTCGCGCTTCTGGTGCATGTCGCCCAGGTACACAAGCCAAGCCGGATCATCCTTCTTGTTCAGCTTCAGGGCCTGATTAATAGCATCAATGCCCTTCTGGTTGTCCTTTATGCCCGACTCAGCGTAAGCCTGACCAATGGCTGCAAACACCTTGGCATCTTTGCTCTTCGTGGCTTTGATGGCCGCGTCAAACTGAATGTCGGCTTCCACTTTCTTGCCTTGCGCCAATAGCGCCCGGCCCGACGAAACCATGGCTAGCGGAAAGCGCACGTCTTTCGAAGCCATGTTGAAGAAGTAAGCGGCCGAGTCGGCCTTCTCTTGCTTCTGGTACAAACGGCCCAACTCAAACGCGGCTTCGGCGTTCGACTGGCTGGGCAGCAGCTGGCGCTTGGCCTCGCTGTAGCGCTCCAGTTCGATGGCTTGGCGAGCGGCCGGCAGGTTTTGAGCAAACACGGCCGAACCGGCGAGCGAAAAAGCAGCGAGGAGCGTGAGCTTCCAGGGCTTATTGGTCATGAGGTAAGGGTAAGTGAAAAAAGAGTGAGAGACAATGTCAACGAGCCGGTTCGCCGTTATTGGCTATCGGCTTGCACCAAGCGGACCTGACCCGTAGCGGGCATCAGCCCGGACTTCAGGAAGATCAGCTGTCCTTGGTTGCCCGCAACGAAGGATGCAAACCCGGTGCCAAGTCCAGTGCGCGCCTCGCGGCTGATGACGAACAGCTTCCGCCGCAAGGGATATTCCTGGGTGGCCAGGTACGCCTGGTACGGCTTCACGTAGTCGCTGGGCTTTTGTGGTGCAGGAACCTTGCCGATGGCGGCAACCTGCACCTTGCGCAAAAAGCTCTGCACCTGCGCGTCATCCTGGTCGCTGATCCAATTAACACCGATTACGCCAATTGCGTTCGGATGGGTAGCAACGTAATCGATGAGTTTAGGGTTCGATTCGCTCGCAAACACCCCCTGCGCCAGGGCCTCTCCCCGGGTCACGGAGTCCTGCACATAGCGCGTGGTGCTGGAGTTATTCTGGTCGAAAACGGCGTTGATAGCGCCCAGTTTCGACGCTTTGCCGCTTACCTGCGACCATTGCTTGGTGGCACCGGTAAAAATGTCGCGCAGCTGCTTTAGGGTTAGCAGTGAGTCCGGGTTCGAGGGGTGAAGGATGATGGCCACACCATCGGTCGCAACGTGCGTGGTGCGCGGCACAATCTTCAGTTGATCAAACACCGCCTGCTCGTTGGGCTTCAGCCCGCGGGCAATGATGATGGCCCGTACCTTGTCGTCGAGCAGATCCTTCATGGCCTCTCGCTCGGGCTTATAGGCCGCCTGCACGTGGGCGTACTGGTAAAGCTTCTGGAACGTATCGACGTGCGACTTCAGAATGGGCTCGAAGGTGTTGTCGATGCTGACTTTGATCGTGCCGCTGGTAGGCGTATCACTGTCCGACTCCGCAGTTGAGGAAGCATTGTTGCCACCGCAACCGCCCAACAGCAGGGTGGCTCCCAGAGCCAGCGTCGCCCCCAGGGCGCGCGAAGGTGCACTAAAGCGTGTCATGTCGTTTGCGGAAATGCTGGCGGAAGGCGCGAACAAATCTAAGTAATCCGTACAGGATGAAAAGGCCACCCACAATTCGCCGCGTCGTGAGGGCCAGGGCGAAGATGCCCGGGGGGGCCGCAATCAGAAAGGCCCCGAGGCCAATGTATACCAGCGCCATCAGCATCGTGAAATAGCGCATGGTGGTGCGCTGTCCCCGACGGCTGTTGACGCGCTCATCCGCGTTTGAATCAAGCATAGCTCAAGAGGTTGAAGCTGCAGAAACGTCAGCTATTTCTTAACGCGTAAAAGTAGAACGTTTGTTCGCTGCATTACGGCAATCCGATGTTTGAGGTCACGAAAAAAAGACAAAAGCCCGTCCGAGCGAAGGGCTCAGGCGGGCTTTGCCGCATGTAGAATGCAAATATGGGATGGGCGGGGATGGTTTGTCTAGTGCGAGAAGCGGAAGGTAATCGGCAAGGTGTAGCGCACGGCTACTGGGTGCCCGTTCTGCTCACCGGCCTGCCAGCGGGGCATGTTGCGCACCACCCGCAAAGCCTCCTCATCGGTACCTGAGCCCAGGCCCTTGATGACTTCGACATCTACGATATCACCGGTTGCGCTGACGGTGAAGGCAACGTATACCTTTCCTTCTACTTGGTCACGCAGGGCGCGAGCAGGGTAGTGCATGTTGCGCCGCAAATACTGCAACATAGCCTCTTGGCCTCCCACAAATTCCGGCATGTGTTCCACGGACAGGAATACTTCCGGCTTGGCGGCCGGGGCTGCCGGTCCCGTCCCGGCACCTGGAGTGAGGCCGGTGCCCGGCAGATTTACCGTCCCATCGACCGGCACAGTGCCGGTCCCGACGGAGGGAGTCGTGCTGGGCATGGCATCAAGGGGTTCTACGGCGGGAACTGCCTGCGGCTTGGCCTGCTCGTTTGGCACCACACGCGTAGGCACGTGGTAAGTAGCCATGGGCTTGGCGGTTGACGCCACCGGCGTAGCTGCTTCCGGTTTGGGTTCCTCGACTTTAAACGTCACATCGGTGAACTCAACCTCCTTGCTTGGCAGGACAGGCGGCGCAGCAGGGGCGGGCATGAATAGCCGAGTTACCATGGGTGCCGCCGCCAGCAGGGCAAACAACAGCAGCGCAATGGTCAGCGCGCGCCGAACGTGCACGGGGTAGTTCCGGCGTAAATCGAAGGCGCCGTAGGCTTTGTTACGCCCTTCGAAGAGCATTTCGTCGAAGGAGGACGGGCGGAGTTGCAACGGAGTCATGGCGAGTATGGGATTAAGTGAACGGTAATGCTTGCTCTTCCCAGGTCTGGTTCTGCTCCACAGGGTTCCAACTCGTCACGGCCTGGCCTTCACCCGCAAAACGTACCCTCTTTGACGGGTGGTATGGGCACCTGCTGAAAAATTCTGTATGAGCCCAAAAAACAAAACCCCGAACTGAGCAGCGCTCAGTTCGGGGTTTTGATGGTTGATTGCGAGGCAGTCAGGCAGCCTTACTTGATGGTGAAGGTCACCGGGACGGTGTAAGACACGCTCACGGCACGGCCGTTCTGCTTGCCCGGGGCCCAGGCCGGCATTTTGCTGATTACGCGAACGGCTTCTTCGTCGCAACCGGCACCAATGCCCTTGGTAACTTTCACATCCGTGATTTGGCCACCAGGACCAACCACGAAGTTTACGAACACCTTGCCTTCTACCTGGTTGCGCAGGGCCAGCGCCGGGTACTTGATGTTTTTACCGAGGTATTGCATCAGGCCTTCCATGCCACCGGGGGGCTGAGGCATCTGTTCTACGTACGTGTAGACCTTCTGCTCTACCACCTCTGCTACGGCTTCGTTTTTCTCGTCGCCGAGGCCGCTCAGGTCAATGGGGTTGTTGGTGTTGCCTTCCACCGTTGCGGTGGCTACCACTTTGTCCTCGAGTTCCTCCTGATCCGGGATTTCCTCCACTTTGCGCACTTCCTCGTCTTTCTTCACGACGGGCGGAGTGAACTTGATGGTCGAAAGCTTGGGGGGAGGGGGCGGCGGAGCCGTGGGGGGAGGGGGAGGAGGTGGCGGCTCGGTTTTATCCAAGGGCGGGGCCTCCAGCACCACTTCCGTGTCGAGTTTGGGCTTGGCCACATCTTCTTTCGGCGTGAGCAGACGGGCCAGTAGCGGACCGCCGATCATCAAGGCGAAGAAGATGATGGCGACCAGGAATGCCCGCGTTACGTGCTTGCCGTACAGCCTGCGCAATACGTATGCTCCGTAAGCTTTGTTCCGGCCCTCAAAGACGATGTCTTCGAAGGATGCCCGTGCCAGTTGGGCGTTGTCCATCATAAGCCAGAAGATTTAATAAGGGTTTCGTCATCGGCTGAGATGTCCACCAAGGCGTATTTCTTCTGCCCGGTGATGGTCATTTCGTCCAAGATGTCCACCATGTTCTTGTAGTTCGCCTTGTCAGCAGCCTTGATCATCACTACCGTCGACGGACGCGAGGCGCGGCGCTGGAGCAGCACTTGGCGGATGCCCGTAGCCGTATAATCCGTCGGCTGCAGCTTCGTGGTAGCGGCATCCAGCAAGCCTTCGTAATAGAAGATCTTGTTGTTCTCGCCCAGCAGAATCGTGAAGGCGTCTGAGGCTTTCAGTTCGTTCTGCTCGTCTTCCTGCTTAGGCTTGACGGGCATCGAAATCTGCATCACTTTCGGCTTGGCGAAAGTCGTGGTGAGCATGAAGAAGGTCAGGAGCAGGAAGGCCAGGTCCACCATCGGGGTCATGTCGATTTTGGTCGACATTTTCTTGGCCCGCTTCTTCCCTCCTTTACCGGAATCGGCCTGTTGTTGAATTTCTGCCATGGTCGATTAGTTGCTAGCCACCGGCTTGTTTTCCAAGTCGGTGATGAGATAGAAACGGTTGAGGTTCTTCTCCTGCAGAATCTTGATGACGTTCTTCACCGTCGGCACATCGGCCGCGCCGTCGCCCTTGATGGCGATGTACGGCGCCGTGCCGAGCACGTTGATGTTGGCGCTCCGCGAAGCCATTACCCACTCGGCCAGCTGGTTGTTCAGCGAGTCGATCGGAATACCGGGCTGGTTTACCTGCTTGCGCTGGTCAGCGGGCAGATTGAGGTAGGCACCCAGCTGCTGCGCTGGCAGACCGAAGTCCGGCAACAAGGCAAACTGCTTTTTCTGCTTGTCCGAGAAGCTTTGGCCATACTTGGCGCCCACTTGCTCCAGGGCTTTCATTTTGACCTGTTGCGACTCGGTGCTGAAAAAGACGCGCTTGTTCTTGTCGATGGAAATCGTCAAAACGCCTTTGTCCGGCAGTTGTCGGTCCGACGTGGACGACGGAGTGTCCACCACCACGGCCGTGTCTTCCGTCGGCGTTGCGGTGAGCATGAAGAAGGTCACCAGCAAGAAGGCCAAGTCTACCATCGGGGTCATGTCCAACGATGGCGACACTCTATGAGGTTTTACTTTGGGCATTTCTGGCTAGTCAAAGGTTTCTTTGATTCAGTAACGTACGGCGTTGCGCGATTAGTTTACGCTACCGGTGCGTTTTGGACGCCGTTGTCGCCGTGCTGCGAGGCGAAGGTCTGAATGATGGAGAAACCAGCTTCGTCGATGCTGTAGGTCAGCTCGTCAATCTTGCTCGTGAAGAAGTTGTAGGCAATGATGGCAATGGCCGACGTCAAGATACCCAGAGCGGTGTTGATCAGAGCTTCCGAAATACCGTTGGCCAGACCTACGGCGTCCGGAGCACCGGCGTTAGCCAGAGCGGCGAAGGCGTTGATCATACCGAATACGGTACCGAGCAGACCTACCAGGGTAGCCACCGAAGCCAGGGTAGAGATGATAACCAAGTTCTTCTCCAGCATCGGCAGTTCCAGGGCGGTCGATTCTTCGATTTCCTTCTGGATGGCGAGGATCTTCTGGTCTTTGTCCATGCCCCGCTCGCGGGCCATTTCCTGGTACTTCAGCAGGCCCGACTTCACGACGTTGGCTACCGAACCTTTCTGCTGGTCGCAGGCGGCAATGGCGCCGGTGATGTCGTTCACGTTCAGCTTCTGGCGCACGGTGCGTACAAAGCTCTCGATGCTCTTCGAGCCTTTGGCGCGGCCGATGGTCAGGAAACGCTCAATCGAGAAGGTAATCACGATGAGGAACATGGACATCAGGATCGGTACGATTACACCGCCTTTGTACACAATGCCGAGGTAGTCGCCGGGCAGGGGGTTGTTATGGTTGTTGTTGCCTTGGAAGTGGCTGGGGTCACCCATGACAAATTTCCATACAAGGTAGCTTACGACGAGGGCCAGCGGAATAACGATAGCGGCCAATGCCGAACCGCCTTTAGCTTCGCCAGTCTTCGGCGCGGCAGGAGCGGCAGGCCGGGGAGCCGTAGCCGGCTTGTTCGTGGCATTCTTTTGTTCCATTGTTCCGGAGATTAAGGGAAAGAGTTGGTTGGTGAAAAAGGTTGACTTGGGTTGGAAAGTGGTTGAAACAACCGAAAGGCCTAAGACGGCGGAGCCCCGCTCACCCTCACAGCTGGCTCAGGAAAAGAAGCCAAAACTATGGGTCTGCTCGTGGGCGGGGCCTTCGTTCGTAGTAGGTCTATCCTTGGCAAACCTAAACAAAAGGCTTGGCGCCGCCAAATTAAAATAGGGCCTAAAGCGTTTAAAACGCTATGCCCCCCGAAAAAAGGCTATTTTGTAGGGTGGGGGTTAGTACCGTCCAAAGGCAAGTGTTTGGCAGCGTTCCAGTATTGATCCATCTCGGGCAGCGTCAGATCGGCAAGGCGCCGACCCGAGCGCGCCACTTCGGTCTCCAAGTAACGGAAGCGGTGGATGAACTTCCGGTTGGTCTGCTCCAGGGCCTCTTCGGGGTTGATGCCGGCGAAGCGGGCGAAGTTGACGAGCGAAAACAGCAGGTCGCCGAACTCCGCTGCGGCGCGGGCCGGGTCCACCACGTCGCCGTCGCGGAACTCAGCGCCGAATTCGGCCAACTCTTCCTGAACTTTAGCCCATACCTGCGCCTTTTCTTCCCAATCGAAGCCGGCACCGCGCGCTTTCTCCTGAATGCGCATGGCTTTGACGAGGGCCGGCAGTGAAACTGGTACGCCGCCGAGCACCGAATCGTTGCCTTTCTCTTTGAGTTTCAACTGCTCCCAGTTGCGCTTGACCTGTTCTTCGGTTTCTGCCTGCACATCGCCGTAGATGTGGGGGTGGCGGTGAATAAGCTTTTCGCACTGAGCATTAAGCACATCGGCGATGTCGAAGCGGCCCTGCTCACTGGCAATCTTGGCGTAGAATACCAGATGCAGCATCACGTCGCCCAGTTCCTTCTGCACGTCGTTCAGGTCGTCGCGCAGGATGGCGTCGGCCAGTTCGTAGGTTTCCTCGATGGTCAGATGCCGGAGCGTCTGCAGGGTCTGTTTCCGGTCCCAGGGGCATTCGGCCCGCAGGCGGTCCAGCACATCCAGTAAGCGGCCGAAGGCAGCCAGTTGATCGGGGCGGCGGCCGGGGGTGTTGTACTCCATTGTCTCAAATATACGAGGCAAGCTAAAAACGAAAGCCACTGCTAGGGCACCCGTATGCCGGCCACCGGGGATTCGCTACTTTTGCGCCCTGAAAAACTAACTTGGCTTGTGGCACTAATCAAATCCATCTCGGGCATTCGGGGCACTATTGGCGGCGCAGCGGGAGAGGCTCTTACTCCCATCGACGTGGTAAAGTTCACGGCGGCCTACGGCACGTGGATGCTGACGCAGACGCAAAACCGCACGGTGGTGGTGGGGCGCGACGCGCGCATCTCCGGCGACATGGTCAGCAAACTCGTCATTGGCACCCTGCAGGGCCTTGGCATCGACGTCGTGGATCTGGGCCTCTCGACCACGCCGACCGTGGAAATGGCCGTGCCGGCGCGCAAGGCCGGGGGCGGCATCATCCTCACCGCTTCGCACAACCCCAAGCAGTGGAATGCGCTGAAGCTGCTCAACGACAAAGGGGAGTTTATCTCCGATGCCGAGGGCAAACGCGTGCTGGAGCTGGCCGAGCAGGAAGCATTCGATTTCGCGCAGGTAACCGCCCTGGGGCAGGTACGCACCGATGATGCGGCCCTGCAAAAGCACATCGACGCCATTCTGGCGCTGCCGTTGGTGGACGTGGAGGCCATTAAGGCCAAAAACTTCCGCGTGGTGGTCGATGCCGTGAACTCCTCGGGCGGCCTGGCCGTGCCCATGCTGCTGGAGGCCTTGGGCGTGACGACGGTGGAAAAGCTCTTTTGCGAGCCGACCGGAGACTTTGCCCACAACCCCGAGCCGCTGCCCGAGAACCTGCGCGACATTGCCAAGGTGCTTGAAAAAGGCTCGTTTGACCTCGGCATCGTGGTGGACCCCGACGTGGACCGCCTGGCCCTGATCAACGAGGACGGCACCATGTTCGGCGAGGAATACACGCTGGTAGCGGTAGCTGACTACATCCTGCAGGCGCAGGGCGGCGGTAATACCGTGAGCAACCTGAGCAGCACCCGCGCCCTGCGCGACGTGACCGAGAAGCACGGCGGCAGCTACGCCGCGGCGGCCGTGGGCGAGGTAAACGTGGTGACCATGATGAAGCAGACCAACGCCGTGATTGGCGGCGAGGGCAACGGCGGCATCATTTACCCCGAGCTGCACTACGGGCGCGACGCGCTGGTGGGTATTGCGCTGTTTCTGACGCATCTGGCCAAGTCGGGCAAGACGATGACGCGCCTGCGGGCCTCATACCCGAGCTACTTCATCTCCAAGAACAAGATCGAGTTGACGCCCGACATCAACACCGACCAAGTGCTGGCGCTGATGGAGAAACGCTACGCCAAGCAGCCGGTGAATACCATCGACGGGGTGAAAATCGAGTTCGACAAGGAGTGGGTGCACCTGCGCAAGTCGAATACCGAGCCCATCATCCGCATCTACGCCGAGTCGGACTCGAACGCAACGGCCGACCACCTGGCGCAGAAAATCATCGGCGACATCAAGGAAATTATTTCGGCGAAAGGCTAATTCCGCTTTTTACCGTCCGGCTCCGCGATTGGTGAATTTGCCAGCGAATCCGGGCAATCAACGCTGCCGCGCCACGGTCCCTGGGCCGTGGCGCGGCCGTTTTTAGCAGCTTCGGGCTGATCATTATAGGTTTGGCGCTATGCTTGGGCGGCCACCGCCGGCGCTTCGACGACCGGGATATGGTCAATCCGTTATTTTTGCAGTCCATCCCTGAACGCGCTAGCGTATGACGCCGATCCACCCCACGACTTCGGTTTACTTCGACAACGCCGCCACCACGCCCCTCGACCCGGAAGTGCTGGACGCCATGCTGCCCTTCCTGCGGGAGCATTTCGGCAACCCCAGTTCCATCCACAGTCACGGCCGAAAGGTGCGCGCCGCCATCGAAAATGCCCGCAAGACCATTGCCCACCTGATTGGCGCCGCGCCGGCCGAAATCAGCTTTACCTCGGGCGGGACGGAGGCCGACAACTACGCCGCGTTCGGCTCTATTCGTACCCTGGGGCTGAAGCACGCCATTACCTCCAAGCTGGAGCACCACGCCGTGCTGCATACCCTGCAGGCGCTGGAAAAAAGCGGCGAGGTGCAGCTGAGCTACGTGCGCTTTGATGAGCGCGGCCGCCTGGACCTGGAGCACCTCGACGAGCTGCTCGGCTCCCACACGCGCTCCTTCGTGAGCCTGATGCACGCCAACAACGAAATTGGTAACCTGAACGACATTGAGGCCATTGGGGCGCTGTGTCGGCAGCACGGGGCCATCTTCCACACCGATACGGTGCAGACGATGGGCCACTACCGCCACAACGTGCAGCAACTGCAAAACCACTTCCTGGTGGGCTCGGCGCACAAGTTTCACGGGCCGAAGGGCGCGGGCTTTCTGTACACCAGCTCCGGCGTGCAGGTGCAGCCGCTCATCCACGGCGGCTCGCAGGAGCGCAACGTGCGCGCCGGCACCGAAAACGTGTACGGCATCGTGGGGCTGGCCAAGGCGCTGGAAATTGCCTACCGCGACATGGATCAGCACCAGCAGTACATCCAGGGGTTGAAAGACCGGTTTATCGAGAAGCTGCGGGCCGAAATCGAGGATGTGCAGTTCAATGGGCTGTCGGCCGAGGCTGAGCAGAGCCTATACACGGTGCTGAGCGTGAGCCTGCCGCCGTCGGATATGAACGAGATGCTGCTGTTCAACCTGGATATCAACCACGTATCGGCCTCGGGTGGCTCGGCCTGCACCAGCGGGTCCAACATCGGCTCGCACGTGCTGACGGCCCTGGGCTGCGACCCGGCCCGCGGTGCCATCCGCTTCTCCATGAGTAAGTACAACACGGCCGAGGAAGTCGATTACGCCGTGGCGCAGCTGGCCAAGATGTACCGCAAGGTACCGGCTTAGCCCAACGGGGTGAGCCAGCAACAGCCCGGCGTGCAGCTTGCACGCCGGGCTGTTGCTTGTGGCAGAAAGGCCTCTGGGCCCGTGGGGTACCAGGTATTAGTAGCTGCCGGTGGCGCCGCCCCCGCCGGAATGCCCGCCGCCGAATTCGACCCCTGCGGGCGTGGCCGCCGTGGGGGCGGCGTGAGCGGTCTGCGCCACAATCAGCGACTCCAGGTTCAGGTGCTGGGGCGTGGCTTCGTCGGCGGCAGAGGTAAGGCCGTGGCGGCCGTGGCGCAAATAGCGGGTGGCCCACACGGCGAAGGCAATCAGCGCGGTACCGACCAGCACGGCCGCCGTTTCGAGGGGGAGCAGGCTGCGGTAGTGCCGCAACGTGTACACGGAGAAAGCCGCCGTCAGCAGGCCCAGCCACAGCCAGATACGATCGGGGCGGCGCAGGCCCTGCACCAAGTACAGCACCGGAATGCCGGCGGTGGTCAGGTAAAACAGCGGCGCCAGCGGAATCTGGCCGGAGGTGCCAGTACCGAGCAGAGCGGCGTTGCCTTCGCGCACCACCAAGTAATTAACCGCGAGGTAAGCCGTGCCGAGCGCCAGCGCCTTGAGCACGATCAGGCAGCGGCGGTAGTAGAATTGCCGGGGCTGTTGCAGCAAGCGAACCACCGCGGCGTACGTTCCGGCCGAAGCCAGTAGCAGCACGAAGGGCAACACCAGCGGCCCGAACGGGAGCAGCAGGGTGGTGTTGGCAAGGGTCAGCAGGACCGCCAGCAGGGCTGTGGCCGCCACCAGACGGTCGGTGTAGCGCAGCGTGGCCAGCAGCAGCACGCCCACGGCAGGTAGGAGCACCAGCAGCAGGCGCGCGCTGCCAAAGTCGGACCCGGAAGTGCCGGCCGGTGCCCAAGCCTCAAACACCACGTAGCCGATGAGGACGATGAGGCCCAGCAGCTCCAGGTACAGCAGGGCGTTGTCGGCGCCAGAGTGATACAGCCGCTTGTTGCGGATGGTGGTTTCCAGCATTACGCCGCCGATCAGCAGGGAAATGATCAACGTGCCGAGGAAGTTGAAGCCGAACATGGTGCCTACCAGCCCCACGCCGGCCAGCGCCCCGAGCGTGGTAAAAAGGAACAGCCCAATGCGCACGAACACCGGCGGGCGGTAGAAATCGAGTGGATGAGCCGCCTGAATCTCCGCTAGCTGCTGCGCGGAGAGCAGGCCGCGCCGATGCCAACGGGTGGCCGCCGCGTGCACGGCCTCGTGGTGCGGCCAGTCAGGGTTATAAGCGTAAAGGCTCATCGCAGACGCAGGATTTTCTTGATGTTCAACAGGAAGAGCACCACGCCGACGGCCGACAGCGGAAAATACAGAACCACCAACCCGAAATCATCTCCCGCCCCGTCGAGCAGCTGGAAGAACAGGTAGGTGACGACCACGTAGGCGTAGCCTACGCCCATCAGTAGGAACAGGTAGGAGTGCGTGCGCCGGGCGTACCACACCAGCGCCGCGCACACCAGCAGAATCAGCGGCACGAGCACCAGCGGCGGGAAGGCTTCGGCGCCGGGCGTGAAGTCGAGCAGGGCCGCCGTGGCCGCGATAAGCAACAGGTTGCTGCCCAGCGAGAGGTAGGTGAAGCCGAAGTGCGCCTTGCGCCGGTACTGTTCCGAGAACAGACCGGCCAGCATCAGCCCCAGGCCCAGCACAATGGCGGCCGTGCTCAGGTGCGAGTGCCAGAAATCATTGGCCGAAAACGCCGATACCGGCTGCACCGTCACGCCCACCCACGAGGCCAGCGCCGTAACGGCCATGGCCAGCACGCCGCGGTGGTCGAAGAGATAGGCCAGCGGAAAAAACAGCAGTGCGGGCAGCAGCGTGGCTAGGCCGTAACGGGTGCCGAACAGTTGGTACTGCACCTGCAGGTAGGTTTCCAGCGTGACGAAGAGCAGGCAGCCGAGCAGCAGGCTGTAGTCGGGTAGAAAGCCGGCCCGGGACGCCTCCTGCCAGGTGAAAGGCTGCCGGTGGCGCAGGGCGTAGCCCAGGCAGGCCAGCATCAGCAGGGCAACGCCGGCTACCACCACCCCGTGGCCGATGTCGTCGAGGTGCTGGTAGATGAGCACGCCCAGGCCCCCGCTCAGCGCCACGATGCCCACGTACAGCAGCAGGCGCAGCTCGTAGTGCAGCGACAGGGGCCGGGTGGCTTCGTCCTGGCGGATCAGGTCAGCTTGCGCGGGCGGCAACAGCTCACGGGCCTGCAGGTCGGCGAGGATGGACTCGGATAAGGTAGTGCGGGGCGGCATGCGACGGCAATACGGAATGTAGCGGCGGCAAGTAATGCTTCTGCCGGCATACTTAGGCGTGACGTCGTCGGCCGGCCCGGGTACCCAAGCCCGCTCCGCCGACGCTTCGGCGGCACAAATAGCGTTCGGCCTATCTATTTTGGGGCCGGCTGCGTATGGCAAGCCCAGAAGATTTGCTTACCCGACTCCCCATTATGGCCGAAATCAACATCCAACGCAAAAAGAAATCCTTTAGCCCGTGGCCGCTGATTGTGGCGGTACTGGTGGTGCTGGCGCTGGGCATCTGGTACCTGGTGAGCCGCGACAGCGGCAGCGCGCCGGCCGAGCCGGTACCCGCCGAAGCCCCCGCCGCCGGGGCGGCCGCCGTGCCCGGCGGCCCAACCGATACCACCGGGCAGGCCACCGACGCGGCAGCGCCCACCGGCGACCCGTCGGTAGGAGCCCTGGCCAACGAGGCCAGCCCGGAAACCGGCACCGACCCCGCCGATTTTTACGCCTTCGTGGCCGACGACCCGAGCAGCAGCACCTACGCCCGTCGTGGCCTGCTCCTGCTCAGCAACGTGCTGGTGAGCATGGCCGACCGCTCGGACCTGCGCAACGCCGCCGTGGAAGAAAAGCGCAACGACCTGACCAGCGCCACCAGCCGCGTGGGCGACGGCGGCTCCTTGCGGCCCGGGTTCGTGGCGGCCGCCGAGCTGATGCAGGAGATGCAGCGCCGCGGCTACAGCACCGTGGAAAGCGACGTCAAAGCCCTGGTGGAGCAGGCCAACCAGCTCAGCGGGCGCACCGCCACGCCGGCCGAGCAGCAGGCCCTGCAGGATTTCTTCCTACAAGCGGCCAACGTACTGCGCGTGCTCGAAAAGCCCGTTTCCGCGTAAGGGCACCCACTAACACTCCCGACCAACCAGCATGGAACCGACTCCCATACCCAGCTCCGAAGGCATGCACCTGGTGCGCCTGCGCGACCTGCGCGATTTTGAAGTAGCCGACAGCAGCCCCGACGTGCGCGGCTGGAACGTGCGCGGCGCCGATGGCAAGCGGTTTGGCGACGTGTACGAGCTCATTGTGGAGCCCGACGCGCTGAAAGTGCGCTACCTCGACGTAGAGCTGGACGCCGCCCTGCACATCAACAAGCACGAGCGCCACATCCTGATTCCCATCGGGGCGGCGGCCCTCGACGACGACGGTGACAACGTGTTTGTGCCGGCCCTCACCAGCGAATCGGTGCTAAACTACCCGCCCTACCAGGAAATCAGCATCAGCCGCGACTACGAGGAAGCCATGCTGCGCGCCCTGAGCCTGCCCGTGCCGGTGCGCGACGGCAGCCCCTTCTACGAGCAGCCCGTGTACAGCGAGGATTACTTCTACCGCAACCGCCGCCCCGCCGAGCTGCCCAGCTCTTTTCGCCGCCGCCCGGAAGGCAATGAGCCAATAGCCTAGCGCATTCAGACTACAGCCGAACGCCCCGCCGAGCTAACTCGGCAGGGCGTTCGGCTGTAGGAGCAAACCCGGCTTAGAAGAACACTTTGCGCAGCGCCCAAAGGCTCCAGATAATGACCATGGTGCCCACGCCCAGGAACATGAAGCGGGTGGAAATACGGCCGGCCAAGCGGGCCGCAAACGGCGCGGCTGCCACGCCGCCCACGATCAGGCCGAGCACCACCTGCCAGTGCGAAATGCCGATGGTGGCGAAGAAGGTGAGGGCGCTGGCAAAGGTCACGAAGAACTCCGTCAGGCTCACCGAGCCGATGACGTACTGCGGCGTGCGCCCCTGCGAGATGAGCGTGCTGGTGACCAGTGGGCCCCAGCCGCCGCCGCCAAACGAATCGAGGAAGCCGCCGGCGCCGGCCAGCCAGCCCACGTGCTTCACCTTGCGCTTGCGCAGATCGGTTTTGCGAAACGCGCGCGAGATAATGCGCACCCCGAGCAGCAGCAGGTAGCAGGCCAGCACGGGCTTCACGTAGCCGCTGTACTCCTCCCCAAGCTTCGAGAGCAGGTACGCCCCGCTGACCGCGCCCAGGATGCCCGGAATCAGCAGGGCCTTAAACAGGCGCCGGTTCACGTTGCCGAAGCGGTAGTGGTTGTAGCCCGAGGCGCCCGCGGCAAACATTTCGGCCGTGTGAATGCTGGCGCTGACCGCCGCGGGGTTGAGCCCCAAGGACATCAGGCTGATGGCCGTGACCACGCCGTAGCCCATGCCCAGCAGCCCGTCGACGAGCTGCGCGGCGAAGCCCACGGCCATGAAGATGTAAAACGTGCGGGCATTGCTCACCACGTCCCACACCTGCGGCCAGGTGTAGTAGATGGAGAGGATGTTGATGCCCAGCAGCAGGGCGAAGGCAAACAGGGAAAACGTGGCGATGCGCCGCCACATGGTCGTCTCGGGCGATTCGGCCAGCTCGGCCGTCACCTCGTTCAGCGACCGGACTTTCTGGGCGAAGTCGCCGGCCAGGCGGCCCCGGATGACGCTCATGTGCTGCAGCACCTCGTGCAGCTCGTCGGGCAGCACGTCGCTGAGCACGTCGCGCAGGCGCTTGGCCACCGTCGGCGACTTCCCGTTGGTGCTGATGGCCACTTTCAGGTCGCCCTTCTGCACGATGGAGCCGAGGTAAAAGTCGCACTCCGCGGGCGTGTCGGCCACGTTGGCCAGCAGGCCTTGGCCGGCCGCTTCCTGCTTGATGCGGCTGTTCAGGCCGCGGTCGTTGGTGGCAATGAGCACCAGGTCGTGGCCGATGAGGTCGGTGAGCTGGTAAGCGCGCTCGTGCAGCAGCACCGGCGGGTGCTGGGCGGCCAGCGTGCGGATTTCGGGGGAAATCTGCTCACTCACCACGGTGATGGCCGCCTGCGGGCTGTTGCGCAGCATGGCGGTGAGCTTCTCCAGGCCCACGGCCCCGCCGCCAACGAGCAACACCCGCAGCTGCTCCAGCTTCAGGAAAACGGGGAAGAGGGCATTGGTGCTGGCCGTGGCCGCCCCGGCCGGTGGGCCGGTCGCAGCGGACTGAACCGAAGCGGGAAGAGCGGATGAGTTCATACGAGCTCAGGCGTGGAAGTTTTGGCCGTGGGTAGTGGGGCGGACGTAGCCCTGGCGGACCACGAAGTCGCCAAAGCGTTCGGTGGGTTGGCGCTGCTGGGCGTAGGCGGCCAGCAGGGGCGTCAGCTCCCCGATGATGCCGTCTTCGTCCAACATCTCCCGGTAGAGCTTGTTCAGCCGCTCGCCGCTGTGGCTGGCGCCGAGGTAGAGGTTGTAGCGCCCGACGGCCTTGCCCACCAGCCCGATTTCGCCCAGGTAGGGGCGGGCGCAGCCGTTGGAGCAGCCGGTCATGCGGATCAGGATGCCTTCGTTGGCCAGGCCATGGGCCCGGATAACGGCGTCCAGCCGGTCGAGGAGTTGGGGAAGATAACGTTCGGCTTCGGCAAAAGCTAGCGAGCAGGTGTTCAAGGCCACGCAAGCCAACGCGCCCAGCCGCAAAGTCGTTCGCGCTATAGTCGGCCCGAGCACGCCGTACTGCGCCAGAATCTGCCCGACCCGGGCGCGGTGCGCGGGCTCGATGTTGGCAATGATCAGGTTCTGGTTGCCGGTCAGCCGGAACTCGCCGGTGTGGAAATCGGCCACTTCGCGCAGGGCCGTTTTGAGCTGCACGGCCGCGGTGTCCTTCACCCGGCCGCCTTCCACGAACAAACCCAGGTGCAGCTGGCCGTCGGGGCCCTGCACCCAGCCGAAATGGTCGCTCGACGTCTCGAAGCGGTAGGCGCGGGCGGGCTCCAGGGCGTAGCCGAGGCGCTGCTGCAGCTCGGCCACGAACACGGCCAAGCCCACGCGGTCGAGGGTGTACTTCAGGCGGGAAAACTTGCGGTTCTGCCGGTTGCCCCAGTCGCGCTGAATGGTCACAATTTTCTCGCACACGTCCACCACCTGGTGCGTGGGGACGAAACCGATAAGGTCGGCCAGGCGCGGGTATGTGTCGGGCATGCCGAAGGTCATGCCCATGCCGCCGCCCACCGCCACGTTGAAGCCCATCAGCTCCCCGTTCTGCTCGATGGCCACCAGGCCAATGTCGTTGGCGAAGATGTCGGTGTCGTTGTAGGGCGGCACGGCCAGGGCAATCTTGAACTTGCGCGGCAGATACGTCTTGCCGTAGATGGGCTCCGCGTCCTCGGCCGGCTCGGTCGTCAGGTGCTGCTCCCCATTGAGCCACAGCTCCCAGTAGGCGGTGGTTTGCGGCGTCAGGTGCGCGCTGATCTGCCGGCTAACCTCATACACCTGCGCGTGCAGCTGCGACTCGTGCGGATTAGCGCCGCACATCACGTTGCGGTTCACGTCGCCGCAGCCGGCTATACTGTCCATCAGCACTTGGTTGAAGCCCTGAATGGTCGGCTGCAGGTTGCGCTTGAGCACGCCGTGCAGCTGAAAGGTCTGGCGCGTGGTCAGTTTTAGCGTGCCGTTGGCGTACTCGTTGGCGAGGTCGTCCATGCGCTGCCACTGCTGGGCCGAAGCCACGCCGCCGGGCACGCGCACCCGGATCATAAAGGAGTAGAGCGGCTCCAGCTTCTGGCGTTTCCGCTCGCTTTCCAGGTCGCGGTCGGTTTGCTGGTAGGAGCCGTGAAACTTGATCAGGTGGGTGTCGTCGGGGTACAGCGCGCCCGTGATGGGGTTCTGCACGCTCTGGCGCAAGGTGCCGCGCAGGTAGTTGCTGGCGTCCTTGACGTGCTCGACTTCGGAAAGCAGGGGCTTGTCGGTCATATCGGTGGGCGGAAGCGGGTTCCGCAGGCGGTGAACGGGGGTAGGGGAAGCGCGGCTCAGGTGCCGACCGGCGCGGCCGCCGGAGCGGTGGGGGGCGCCGGAGCTGGCGTGGGCCGGAAGTCCAGGTTGTGGAAGTAAAAAACCCGGATGGTGTGCTGGTTGCGGTAAGTGCTGCCGGCCGGCAGCTGCTGAAACAGGTGCATGTAGCCGGCGTGCAACTGGGCGTGCTTGTTGAGCTGGTACACCACACCGGCAAAGGCCCGGTTCTGGTCGAAGTAGTTGTAGCGCACTTCCTTGCCCAGGTTGACCATCAGCTCGTTGTTCAGCAGCAGCTGCAGGCCGCCGGGCTCGAACTTGCGCCGGGTCAGGGGCACGAACAGGGCCAGGTTGTAGCGGGTGCGCCAGTTGAAGTCAAACTCGTCGGTGGCTTCGTTGCCCGCAATGCGGCGCCGAAACCGCTCCTCCAGCCGCACCCACTGCATCAGCCGGGCTTGCGGAAACTTGGCAAACCACTGCACCTGCTGCCAGGGCCGGTGTTCGGCCTGCGCGATGGGGCGGGCGCCATCGGGGAAGTGGTGCACGTAGGCGTAGCCCCCGGTCAGGCGCACGTCGTCGGTGAGGTAGTAGGTCAGGCCCAGGCGCGCTACCCCCTGAAACTTTGCCCGCACAAAGTGGTCGTGCAGGCGCAAGTGCAGGTCGGTCCAGGTGCCCCAGCGCGGCGAGAAGCGCGTCTGGTTGAACACACCGAGCCAGGTTTGCTGCTCGCGCACAAACTGTTTCTGCGCCCGCGCGACCGGGGCCGACAGCAGCAGAAGGGCAAGGGGAAGCGTGAAGCGTTTCATGGTTCGTTTGCTCAGGATGACAAGCTGAATGGGCTAAGCGGCCTACCGCAGCACGGTGCCGTCGAAGGTGACGGCCACGTAGTACAGCCCGCCGATGGTCGGGCCGGCGGCGTACTGGATGTAGCGGTTGTTCAGCAGGTTGGCCCCGCCGACTTTGACGGTCGACTTCAGCGCGGGCACGCGCACGTTTACCTGCGCGTCAACGGTCTGGTAGCTGGGCACCCGGCCGTTGGCCAGCGGGCTTTCCCAGGTGAAGGCGCTTTGGCGGCGCCACACCACGTTGAAGCCCACGTTGCGCACCACTTCGCGGTTGCCGAAGGTCACGTTGGTCACCCACTTCGGGGTGTTGAAGCCGGTCACGAAGATGTCGGCCTGCTTGTTTTCCGACAGCGCGTTGTAGCTCACGTTGCCGCCCAGGGTGAATTTCTGGATGAAGTTGTACGTCAGCCCCAGCGTCGAGCCGTAGCTGTGGTAGTCGTTGCGGGCGTTGGTGTACACGCGGTAGCGGTCCTGCCGAGCGGCGCGGTTGGCGTTCAGCGCCGCCAGCACCGCGTCGTCACTGCCGACCTGCACCTGCTGGCCGCTGGCGTCCTTGGGCACGCTCACTTCCACCTGGCCCAGGAAGCCGGAGTAGATGTTGTAGTAGGCGTCCACGTCGACGGAGAGGCGGTTATCGAGCAGCACGCTGCGGTAGCCCACCTCGTAGGCGTTGATCTGCTCGGGCTGCTCGGTGGGCAGGTTACCGACCTGCAGCAGCTGGCGGATGTCGGGGCGCAGGGCGGCCTGGCTGGCCGTGGTGCCGGCGTTGGCGGCCACGTAGGCGTTGACGGCCGCGTTGAACTGCGAAATCGAGGTCAGCGTGTAGGAGTTGTCGAGGTAGTTCAGGCCCTCGTTCACGCGGGCCAGGCCGCCCACGCGGCGCACATTGCCGTTGTTGACGAAGGACAGGGCCTCAAACAGCGAGGGAAAGCGCCAGCCGTTCTGGTAGGAAGCCCGGAAGTTGTGGTTTTGGTTCGCCCCGGCCGAGTACACGGCCGCAATGCGCGGGTTGAGCTTGGGGTTGAACTCGGGGTTGTAGTCCAGGCGCAGGGAGCCGGTGAGCTTGATCCGGTCGTGCAGCAGCAGCTTGGTCGCCTGCGCGAAGCCGCCGACTTTGCGGTAGTACTGGTTGGCCCCGCCCGGTTGGGTGCGCTCCGCCAGCGGGCGGCCGAAGTCCACGAAGTTGTTGCCGTCGGGAATGACGGCGTACACCCGGGCGTCGGCGCC
This sequence comes from Hymenobacter coalescens, assembly GCF_054783195.1. Taxonomy (NCBI): domain Bacteria; kingdom Pseudomonadati; phylum Bacteroidota; class Cytophagia; order Cytophagales; family Hymenobacteraceae; genus Hymenobacter; species Hymenobacter coalescens. The sequence continues at coordinate 142,930 of NZ_BAAGRA010000007.1, forward strand.
GAGCACCACGTCCACGAACTTGATGCGCGGCCCGAGGTTCCAGAGTGCGTCGGCGTGGTAGGTGTGGCTGCGCTGGGTGAGGGCCGCGCCGCCGGGCACGGGCGCGCCGGGCACGTTCACGCCGCTGTCCCAATTGTTGGTGCCGGTAATCTGCTTTTTCAGGGCCTCAAACTCCGGCGTGCCGGGCTGGGCGCGGCCGGCGTCGGCTACGGCGCGGGCCTGGCGCATGGCATCGGCCAGGCCCACACCGGCGCCCAGCTGGCGTTGCAGCTCGGTGCGGAACTTGGCGCCCCAGGCGGCGTTGGAGCCGTTCTGCAAATCCAGGTTCAGGGCCAGCGGGTTGAGGTTGTAGGAGTCGCCGGTGTTTTCGACCAGCATGTAGCCGCGCAGGGTGAAGTCCGAGCCGCGCAGCTCCAGCTTGTGGTTCTGCACCGTCACGCCATCGAGCTGAATCTTATTACCGCGCTGAAACACCCCGTCCATCAGCCCGAAGCGGTAGCCGTAGCTCAGCTCCAGCTTGTCGGTGAGCTTGTAGTGCAGGCTGGCATCGGCCTTGATGTTGCGCACGATGGGGTTGGTGAGGTCCCGCTCGTAGTAGCCGCTGCGGCGCACGTTAAAGGTTTCGTTGCGGCCCTGGTAGGGAATGGTGATGCTTACGTTGCCGGCGTTGTCGTCGCCGTAGCGGTTCCAGAGGTCGGCCGCAGGGTTATTGGCCCCGCTCAGCTCCGGAAAGCGCGGGTTGCCCGACGACAGATTCTGCGGGTTCTGGTCGGTCTGGGTGTTGGCCAGCCAGTCGGTGCCGCGCAGGTAGGAGAGGTTCACCTTGTAGGCGAAGCGCTGCGCGGTGCCCACCGCCTGGGCCCAGCGCAGGGCCGTTTCGGTCAGCGCGCTCGGGTCGCGGTCCTTGCCGTCGACGTGGTTCAGGCCCACTTTCTGGTACACGCTCAAACCCTGGTAGGTGAAGGGGCTCTTGGTCGTGAGGTTGGCCATGCCGTTGATGGCGTTCATGCCGTACAGGGCCGAAGCCGCGCCGGGCGTGATTTCCACCGAGGCCACGTCCAGCTCGGTCGGGCCGATGGCGTTGCCCAGCGGCACGCCCAGCGTGGCCGCCTGCATGTCCACCCCATCCACCAGTTGCATGAAGCGGAAGTTGTTGGGGATGTTGAAGCCGCGGGTGTTGGGCACCTTGAACGTGAGCGAAGAGGTAGTCATCTGCACGCCCTTCACGTTTTCCAGCGCGTCGTAGAAGCTGGGCGCGGGCGTTTCCTTGATGGCCCGGATGTCGAGCTTCTCAATGGCCACCGGCGACTTCAGTCGGCTTTCCTCCACCCGCGACGCCGACACGACCACCTCATTCGTGAGCACCGCCTTCGACTCCAGGCCCACCGAAATCGGGGTTTTGGCGTCGAGGATGCTGATTTCCTTGGGCTCGTAGCCGATCATGTTGAACACGAGCACGAAGGGAAATTGCAGCCGGTCCTTGAGCTGAAACTGCCCCGCCGCGTCGCTGACGGTGCCCGTAGTGCCGCCCTTGATGCTCACGCTCACGCCCGGCAGCGGCTGCTGGGTGCCGGCTTCGCGCACGGTGCCTTTGATGGCTATGATTTGTTGCTGGGCCGCCGCCGGCGCCGTGGCCGCCAGCACGGCGGCAATAGCTAGCCAGGACGAAGCGTAGTGCTTCTTCATAATCAATGCGTTGGACTAAGGAGAGAAGGGTAGGGGCGAAGCCGGGCGTTAGTACACGTCTTCGAGGTAGCGGCGCTGCTTTTTGAGGGCGCGCACGTAGGCTTCGGCCTCTTCCAGCGAGGCGCCGCTTTCCAGCTGCACCACGCTCACGAGGGCTTTGTGTACCGTCGCGGCCAGGCGCTGCTTGTCGCCGCAGACGTAGAGGTAGGCGCCGCTTTCGAGCCAGTCGTACACGTCGCGGGCGTATTCCAGGAGTCGGTTGTGCACGTAGATTTTTTCGGTTTGGTCGCGCGAGAAAGCGACGTGAAGTTTGGCCAAGGTGCCGCGCTTGAAGTGCTGCTGCCACTCGGTCTGGTACAGAAAGTCAGTGGTGAAGTGCGGGTTGCCGAACACCAGCCAGTTCAGGCCGCTGGCCCCTAGCTCGGCCCGTTCCTCCACGAAGCCGCGGAAGGGGGCCACGCCCGTGCCCGCGCCCACCATGATGATGTTGGCGCTGGGGTCCTGGGGCAGCTTGAAGTACTCGTTGCGCTCCACAAACACCCGGAGCGAGTCACCGACCTGCACGCGGTCGGCCAAGTAGCACGAACACGCGCCCTGCTTCCGGCGGCCGTGGGCATCGTAGCGCACCGCCCCCACGGTGAGGTGGGCTTCGTCGGGGTGGGCCAGCAGGCTGCTGGCCAGGGAGTAAGCCCGGGCCGGCAGCGGCCGTAATGTGTCCACCAGCTGCTGGGCCGACAGCTCGGCCGGGTAGTCCACCAGCAGGTCGGCGGCGTCGCGGCCGTAGAGGTAGCGCTGCAACTGATCAGTGGCGCCGGTCAGCTCCTTGAGTTTGGGCTGCGGCTGGTGCTGGGCGTAGCGCTCCAGCACGTCGCGCGAGAGGGTGCTCAGCTCCAGCCGCTCGGTGAGGGCCGTTACCAAGGGCAGCGGCTCACCTTTGAGCAGCACCGGCGCGTCGGCCGGCAGCTGGGTGGCGCGCAGCACCTCTTCCACCAAGGCGTCGGAGTTGGTCGGAATCACCGACAGCGCGTCGCCGGGTTCGTAGTGCTGGCCCGAGCCGGCCAAGGACAGCTCCAGGTGGTAGGTTTCCTTGGTCGAGCCGCGGCCGTTGAGCTGAATCTTTTCCAGCACTTCGGCGGTCAGCGGCTGGTGGCGGGAATACGTATCGGCTACCTGCGGCGCCGGCTCACTCTTGGTGCTCACCGTGGCCAGGGCGGTCGGTTGGCCGAGAGCATCCAATACCGCCGTTATCCACTGCTGAGCGGCGGTGTGAAAGTCTAAGTCGCAGTCGACGCGGGGTACCAGGGCCGTGGCGCCCAGCTTGCCCAGCCGCTCGTCGAAGTCGCGGCCGGTCTGGCAAAACTGCAGGTAGCTCCGGTCACCCAGAGCTAGCACCGAGTAGCGCAGCGCGGGCAGCTTGGGCGCCCGGGCGCTGCCCAGAAACTGGTGCAGCTCTTCGGCGGCCACCGGCGGCTCGCCCTCGCCCTGGGTACTCACGACCACCAGCAGCACCTGCTCCTTGCTCAACTCCCGGCCCTGGTAGTCGTTCATGTCCAGGGCGGTGGCTGGCAGGCCGCGCTGCTGGGCAGCTTCCACGGCTTGCAGGGCCACTTTCTTGCTGTTGCCGGTTTGTGAGCCGTAGAGCACCGTGAGGCGCGGGCTGTCTGCCGGAACCGAAGCGGAGGGCGCCGCGCCCAACTTGGCAGCCGGCGCTACGGCGGCCGCCAAGTTGCTGCCGTTGCCGGCGGCGTAGCGGCCGTAGAAGTAGCCGCTCAGCCACAGTAGCTGCTGCTCGCTGAAGTCACCGGCGAGTTGGCGCAGCGTGTTATCGTCGAAGCCGAGGGGCAGGCGCTGGTCGGGGGTGAGCGTAGACATGGCTAGGAGTGAAAAGGCGGTGGTCGTAGAAAAGAGGGGTGGAGCAGCCAGGGCCCTAGGCCACGGCCGCGAGGGGAGCCAGTTGCGGGGCCAGCTCGGCCGGGGCGGCGGCCAGGTCAACCACTTCGCCGATGACGATGATGGCCGGCGCGGTCAGGCCCGCTTCGGCCACTCGGCGGGGTAGCTCGGCCACGGTGGTTTGGAGCAGCTTGGCCGTGGGCAGCGTGCCTTCCTGAATTACGGCGGCGGGCCGGTGGCCATGGCCGAAGTGCACGTAAGCGTCGGCAATGGCCGCCACCTGGCCCAGGCCCATCAGAATGACGGCCGTGGCCTTGATGACTTCCTGCGCCAGTTCGCCATTGGCCGTGGTAGCGGTAATCACCCGAAATGCCTCGCTCAGGCCGCGGTGCGTCACGGGGATGCCCAGGCTGCCGGGCACGGCCACCGCGCTGCTGATGCCCGGCACGTAGGCCGTCTGCAGGCCGTGGCTTTGGGCGTATAGCATTTCCTCCCGTCCCCGCCCGAACACGAACGGGTCGCCGCCCTTGAGCCGGACCACGTGGCCGTGCACCCGGGCGTAGAGCACGATGAGGTCGTTGATTTCCTGCTGCAGGTAGGCGCGGGTGCCCTTGCGCTTGCCCACGTACACCTTTTTGGCGCCGGGGCGGGCGTAGTGGAGCAGTTCGACGTTGCTGAGTGCGTCGTAGAGCACCACGTCGGCCTCGGCCAGCACGCGGGCGCCCTTCACGGTAATCAGCTCCGGGTCGCCGGGGCCGGCGCCTACTACGGTCAGGCGAGGAACAACGAAAGAAGACATGGCAAGGAGGAAATAGCGGCTGCGGCAGCCGGTGAGCGGGTGGGTCGTTGGGCCAGGCGGCGGCAAGGCCCCGGAGTGAGTGAAGTGGGCTGCCCGCGGGCAGCAGGGCCTCACCGGCACCGGGCCCGACGAACCCAGTGCCGCGGGTTAAATCTCAAATTCGGGCTCCACCAGGGCCGTCTGCTCGATCAGGCCGGCGGCCAGGGTGGCGCCGGTTTGCTCGTCGAGCAGCACGAACGCGCCGGTGGTGCGGTTCTGCTGGTAGGTGTCGGCGGCCAGCGGCGCGGCCGTTTTCAACCGCACCCGCACGATGTCGTTGAGCTTGGCTTCAGTGGCCTCCTGCTGGGCAAAGGACTGGATGTCGGTTTTGCCCACGATGGCCTGCACCACGGCGCGGGTCCTGGCCGTGTGGTGCTGCACCAGCAGCTTGCGGCCGGCGCGGAGGGGCTGTTCCACCATCCAGCACAGCGTGGCTTCCAGCTCCCGCGTGGGCTCCAGGGCCTGCGCCAGGGGCACAATGGTGTCGCCGCGGCTCACGTCCACGTCGTCGGCGAGGCGGAGCACCACGCCCTGCGGGGCTACGGCCACTTCCACTGCCTGCTGATTGATTTCGATGGCTTCCAGCGTCGTTTCGATGCCGGCGGGCAGCACCACTACCTTGTCGCCGCGGCGGTACACTCCGCTCTGGATGCGGCCAGCGTAGCCGCGGTAGTCGGGCAGCTCCACGCTCTGCGGTCGGATGACGTACTGCACCTGGAAGCGGCCGGCATCGGTGGTAGCCTCGGTGGTTACGGGTACTGTTTCGAGGTATTCCAGCAGGCTCGGGCCCTTGTACCAGGGCAAGTTGCCGGAGGTCTTCACCACGTTGTCGCCGTGCAGGGCGCTGATGGGAATGTTGGCCACCTGCTTGATGCCGAGCTGCGCCGCTACCACCGCGTAATCCGCCACGATGTCGTGGAACACGGCCTCGGAGTAGCCCACCAGGTCAATCTTGTTCACGGCCAGCACGAAGCGCTTGATGCCGAGCAGGGCCGACACGATGGTGTGCCGCCGCGTCTGCTCCACGATGCCCTGCCGGGCGTCGACCAGCACGATGGCTAGGTCGGCGTTGGAAGCGCCCGTCACCATGTTGCGGGTGTACTGCACGTGGCCGGGCGTGTCGGTGATGATGAACTTGCGGCGCGGCGTGGTGAAGTACTTGTGCGCCACGTCGATGGTGATGCCCTGTTCGCGCTCGGCGCGCAGGCCGTCGGTGAGCAAGGCCAGGTCCACGGTGCCGGCGGCCGAGGTGCGGTTCTGCTCTTCCAGCGCCGCCAGTACGTCCAAGGATACGGCGTCGGAGTCGTACAGCAAACGCCCAATCAGCGTGCTCTTGCCGTCGTCGACGCTGCCGCAGGTGATGAATCGGAGAAGGTCCACTGTTGAGGTGATTAAGTGATTAGGTGATTGAGTAATTAGGTGTTCGAAGTGTGGGAGTAATTGGGCAAGACCATAAGCTCAAAGCCTAATCACTTAGTCACTTAATCACCCCTTAGAAGTAGCCGTTGCGCTTCCGGTCTTCCATGCCGGTTTCCGAAATCTTGTCGTCGAGACGGGTGGCGCCCCGTTCGCTGACTTTGGCCTGCAGGATGTCTTCGATGATGGCCTCCAGCGTGGCCGCGTCGCTTTCCACGGCGGCGGTGCAGGTGGCGTCGCCCACGGTGCGGAAGCGCACCTGCCGGGTGGTCAGCTCGTCGGTGGCGTCGAGGGCAAGGTGCTCGGTCACGGCCAGCAGCTGGCCCGAGGGCAGCACCACGCAGCGCCGCTCGTGGGCGAAGTAGATGCTGGGCAGCGGGATGTTCTCGCGCTGGATGTAGTTCCACACGTCCAGCTCGGTCCAGTTCGAAATCGGGAACACCCGCACGTTCTCGCCGGGCTGAATCTGCCCGTTGTAGATATTCCAGAGCTCCGGGCGCTGCCGGCGCGGGTCCCATTGCCCGAATTCGTCGCGCACCGAGAAGATGCGCTCCTTGGCCCGGGCCTTTTCCTCGTCGCGGCGCGCCCCGCCGATGCAAGCGTCGAAGCCAAATTCCTCGATGGTGTCGAGCAGGGTGTAGGTCTGCAGGGCGTTGCGGCTCGGGAACTTGCCGCCCGGCTCGCGCAGGCCGCGTTGCTTGATGGTGTCCTCCACCCGGCGCACAATCAGCTGCTCGCCCAGCTCGGCGGCCAGCTCGTCACGAAACTGCAGCACCTCCGGGAAGTTGTGGCCGGTGTCGATGTGCACCAGCGGGAAGGGAAACCTGCCGGGGCGGAAGGCTTTCTGGGCGAGGCGCACCAGGGCAATGGAGTCTTTGCCACCCGAGAACAGCAGCGCCGGGCGCTGGAACTGCCCGGCCACTTCGCGCAGGATGTGGATGGCTTCGGCTTCGAGCCGGTCGAGGTAATCTAGGCGGGGGAGCGTAGGCATACGGCAAGGAGGTGCCTGTTCGGCCATTTCGGACCGATTGTGAGGAGTCAAGAAAAGTGGGGAATGCGGTAGTGGGGCGGGAGTTAGGCGCTAGAGTGGCCTGTTCCGGTCGTCAGGGTCAGCAGGAATGGTTAACGCCCTTCGAGCGTGGCCGTGGGCACGGCGGCCGTCTGGTGCAGGCCGCACTCCTTGGCCGATTGGTCTTCCCACCACCAACGGCCGGCGCGGAAGTCTTCCCCGGGCTTGATGGCCCGGGTGCAGGGCGCGCAGCCGATGCTCACGAAGCCCTGCAAGTGCAGCGGGTTGTGTGGAATGCTGTACTCGCGGACGAAAGCCCAGGTTTGTTCCCAGGTCCATGCCAGCAGCGGGTTGACCTTGAACAGCTGGTAGGCGGCGTCCCACTCCACCGCGTGCATGCCGCTGCGGTTGGCCGATTGCTCGGCGCGCAGGCCCGTCACCCAGGCGGCTTGGCCGGCAAGGGCACGGCTGAGTGGCTCCACTTTGCGCACGTGGCAGCAGGCTTTGCGGGCGTCTACGCTTTCGTAGAAACCGTTGGGGCCCTGGCGCTCCACCAGCGCGGCTACTTCATCCTGGTTGGGGTAATAAGCACGGATGGTTTTGCCGTATTTCAGCACGGTCTTGCTCCATGTGGAGTAGGTCTCCTGAAAATTCCGGCCCGTATCGAGGGTGAATACTTCGATGGGCAAATCGTGGGCAAAAATCAGGTGCGTAATTACCTGATCCTCGAGGCCAAACGAAGTGGAGAAAGCAGCCTTGCCCGCAAATTCAGCGGAAATGACGCGCAGAATATCCAAGGGATCAGCACCAATTAATTGCTGACGGATTTGCGCCACCTGTGCATCGATTAAAGTCGACATGCGCAGCAGAAATAAGCCCTAACCGCTGCAAACAGCGGGCAAGGTCGAAAAGCAGAAAGAAGAGGGAAGCTGGAAGGAGCAGCGCGCCGAATTCGGGCGGCGCCAGGCACGGCTCAACGACGCGCGGAGCGGCAGCGCTTAGTTGTCAGGCGTTTCCAGCAAAACGGCAAAGAGGTCGTGGGGCCTCAACAACACACGCGGCGCGTCGGCATACAACAGCAACAGGAGCCGTTGAAGCCGAAAAGGCCCGGCTGCGAGGCAGCGGAGCCGATAAAATTTGCGCGGGGAGTGAGGTCGGAATGCACGACGTCGGTGTTTTTATATGGTCAGGAATTGGCACCGTTCGGGACTGTCCCGATGGTTGCCGGCGCTTCGTAGAGCCTGTCTCTCCACGCCTCTGTATAAAAACAATCCTGAGAAGAATTGATGCTGCAAAGGTAGCGGCACGAATTCCAGAATTGCAAATCTTTTATTGCGGCCTTAACCACAGCAACCGCGCCAATGTTTTGCGGGCTGCACCAATAATTACGTTCATTGCCCGTTTCGTGGATACGAACCGATCCGAAAAGCTTCGGAAAATAATCCGGCCGGACCTGACAACCACGCGGGTAGATTTCAAGTCAAGCCTGTACCATCGTCAGCCTCCGAATTCCGTGCGCACTGCTACTATTCTTTCCCAAGCCTCGCTGTTGCTGCTGCTGAGCGGCTGCGCCGCCGTGGTGCCGCACACCCTGCAGACGCCCTTGGTGCAGCAGCGCGGCGAAACCGAACTGGCGCTGAACGCCGGCACCCACGGCACCGACGTGCAGGCTGCCTACGCCCTGACCGACCGCCTGACGGTGCTTGGCAGCGCGCACCAGCGCATTCGTGGCAAGCACGGTCACTGGGCCTACACCGGGGAGGCCGGCGCCGGATACGCCTTTTTCCGGCCCGGCAGCCAGCGCTGGAGCTTGTACGGCGGTATGGGCTACGGGGCCGGTTACGCCTTCTCCACCTTCTGCCCCGACCTTTGCGGCGAGTTTCGCGCCTCCGACCGGGTACGCTACAGCTACGCTTTCGTGCAGCCTACCTATGTGTGGATGCCCGAGCCCGACTTCGCCTTGAGCGCAGCCGTCAAGATCACGGCGATGCGCTTTTCGCGCTGGCGCACCGTCAGCAGCGGGTTCGACGACGTGCAGGGCGCGTTCGTGGCGAACGTGCGCGAACAGTCCGGCCGCACCGGGCCCGTGCTGCAGCCGGGCGGCAACATTTACGTGGGCCTGTCGCGGCATTTTCGGCTGAATTTCAGCAGCAGCGTATTTATTCCCCTGCAGCGCGACTTTCCCTCCACCCTCGGGCTGGCTGCCGGCATCGGCGTGCAGTACCGCTTCGGCGGGGCGCCGGCCGGGCAGCCCTGAGCTAGTTCGGTCCATGAAAAAGGCGTCGACCAGGAATAACCCTGTCCGACGCCTTCTGCTAGCTACCCGTCGGCCGCCTAATGGCGCCGCACCATGTCTACTACGGCATTTACCCACAGCGGGTGGGTGTTGCAGCTGGGCACCAGCTGCCAATGCTGACCGCCGGCTTCCTCAAACATTTCCTTGAATTCTTCGCCTACCTCAATGGTGGTTTCCAGGCAGTCGGCCACGAAAGCCGGGCTAAAGGCCAGCACGTTTTTGTAGCCTTTGGCCGGCATTTCCTTCAGCACCTCATCGGCGTAAGGCTGCAGCCACGGGTCGCGTAGGCGGCTCTGCAGGCGGCTCTGAAAGCACACCGTGTACTGATCTTCCGTCAGGCCCATGGCCTTGGCCAGCAGCCGCGAGGTTTCGAAGCACTGGGCCCGGTAGCAGTAGCGGTTGTTTTTGTTGTAGTGGCTGCAGCAAGTGCCGAGCTTGCAGTAGCCTTTGTGGCTGCCCTTTAGCACGTGACGCTCCGGAATGCCGTGGTAGCTGAATACCACATGGTCGTAGGAGTGCTTCTTCATTTCCTCCAGCCCCAGGGTGGCGAAGGTGTTGATGAAGCCGGGGTCGTCGGCGAAGGTGCTGATGAAGCTCACGCTGGGCACTACCCACCACTTGCCCACCAGTTCCATTACTTTCTCTTGCACCGAACCCGTGCTGGCCGCCGCGTACTGCGGAAACAGCGGCAGCACAATGATGCGCTCTACGGCCGCGGCGCGCAGTTCTTCCAGCGCCGACTCGATGCTGGGGTTCTGGTAGCGCATGCCGAAGGCCACTAGGTACTCCTTGCCGAGCTTTTCCTGCACCAGCTTCTGCAGATCCAGGCCGTGGTAGAGCAGCGGGGAGCCGCGCTCGTCCCAGAGCTGCTGATAGATCTTGGCCGACTTGGGCGCGCGCAGCGGCACCACGATGCCCTGAAACAGCGGGTAGCGCACCGCGGCCGGCATGTCGATGACGCGGGGGTCGGTCAGAAACTCGTTGAGGTAACGGCGGACGTCGGAAGTGCTGGGCGAGTCGGGCGTGCCGAGGTTGACGAGCAGCACGCCGATGCGGCCGCGCGTGGTGGCGGATGCCGAAGTGGTGGTAGAAGCAGGAGCGGAAGCAGGGGAGAGCATGCCGAAGAGAATCGTTCGAATGGCATACAAAGGTACAGCCCCCAAAGTTTGCGCCCTTGCTACCAGAATGAGCGTGGCTATCTGATTTCCATCAGGTTTTCGCGGCTGCGGGCGGGCGCGGCGCCGCCAAACGCTACCTGCCCCGCCTGCCTGAAGCCCGGCACCTTACCCGGCGGCGGTTTTGCCGTAAGCCGCTATTATTCAGCCCATGCTGCCCAGCCGGCCATAAAGCCGTACCTTTGTGCCCCTTAACCGATTACCTCCCGTGACTACCGACCCCAAACCGCACCGCGCCGGCTTCGTGAGCATCATCGGCAAGCCCAACGTGGGCAAGTCGACCCTGATGAACGTGCTGGTGGGCGAGCGGCTCAGCATCATCACCAGCAAAGCCCAGACCACGCGCCACCGCATCCTGGGCATTCTGAACGGCCCCGACTTTCAGCTGGTGTACTCCGATACGCCCGGCATCATTCAGCCCAAGTACGAGCTGCAGTCGGCCATGATGTCCTTCGTGTATTCCTCCCTGGAAGATGCGGACGTGATTCTGTTCGTGACGGACATCTACGAGAAGCACGACGAGGAACCGGTGGTGGAGCGCCTGCGCCGCTCCGAAGTGCCCATTCTGCTGCTCATCAACAAGATTGACCAGGCCACGCAGGAAGAAGTGGAGGCCAAAATGGCCTACTGGCGCGAACAAATGCCCAACGCCGCCGAAATCATCCCGATTTCGGCACTGAACGCTTTCAACACCGAGCAGGTCTTTCAGCACATCCTCGACCGCCTGCCCGAGCACGAGGCTTTTTATCCCAAGGACGAGCTGACCGACAAGCCGGAGCGCTTCTTCGCCTCGGAGATGATCCGCGAGAAGATATTCAAGCTCTACAAAAAAGAGGTGCCCTACAGCACCGAAGTCGTCATCGAGGAGTTCAAGGAAGACGAAACCATCATCCGCATCCGCGGCATCATCTACACCGAGCGGGCCTCGCAGAAGGGCATCATCATCGGGCAGGGCGGCGCCGCGTTGAAGAAGGTTGGCACCTGGGCGCGGGAGGAAATGGAGAAGTTTTTCCAGAAGAAGGTGTTCCTGGAGCTGCACGTCAAAGTCAACGAGAACTGGCGCGCCGACCCGAAAATGCTCAACCGCTTCGGCTACAAGCCGGAGTAGAGTAACTTCTTTCGGGTTGTTGTGTGGAATAAGTTTTTGGCTGCATCATAGGCTCGGTTTTGATAAGGAGCATATGCATAAAACAGCCGGAATGATAATAGTCGGAGTAGTGTTAACCACCGCTGCTAAGGCTCGGACAGCACCAACCAGCCTCCGGCAATTGGTTGAAGAAATGCAGCAACGACTTAAACCAACCGTGGGGCAAAAGCCGCCGGTGCACATAGCTGGCGCTGCAGCTTACAACATGGCTGGTCACTCGATGCCACTATTTCTGAATGGGCACTTTGCTACGCTCGATAGCCTAAACAGCTATACCGTCGAAGACCTCGAAGAACTGCGGGTGGATCGAAGTGAAAAGTCCACCGCGCTTTTGGTAACCTACGGTTCGTGGGGAACCATATATGTCCGCTTGAAAAACAAAAAACAGAGGCCCTAGGCCTGATAGCATTCCGACCCTCAAACTCACTTAACTACCCCGGGCACTGCCGCACATGGTCGGAGCGGCGGCTGGGGTCAGCAACATGCGAAATACCATTGCAATTGTGGGCCGCCCCAACGTGGGCAAATCCACCCTGTTCAACCGCCTCGTCGGCGAGCGGAAAGCCATCATGGACAACCAGTCGGGCGTCACGCGCGACCGGCACTACGGCTACGGCGACTGGACCGGTAAGTACTTCACCGTTATCGACACCGGCGGCTACGTGGTGGGCTCCGACGACGTGTTTGAGGAAGGCATCCGCAAGCAGGTGAAGCTGGCCATCGACGAGGCCGACGTGGTTCTGTTCATGGTCGACGTGGACGCCGGCCTGCACCCGCTGGACGAGGAGTTTGCCAACGTGCTGCGCCGCTACCAGGACAAGAAACCCATTTACCTGGTGGCCAACAAGGCCGACAGCACGCAGCGCTTCCAGGCCGCCGGCGAGTTCTACGCCCTGGGCATCGGAACCGGCGACATTTACCCGATTAGCTCGCAGTCGGGCTCGGGTACTGGCGAGCTGCTCGACGCGGTCATCAGCCATTTCGAAGAAGAAGGCGTGGAGAATCCGGACGAAGGAATTCCGCGCATCTCGGTGATGGGGCGCCCCAACGTGGGCAAGTCTTCGTTCGTGAACGTGCTGCTGGGCGAGGAGCGCAGCATCGTGACGGACATTGCCGGCACCACACGCGACGCCATTCACACCCGCTACAACGCCTTCGGCAACGAGTTTATCCTGATCGATACCGCCGGTCTGCGCCGCAAGGCCAAGGTCGACGAGGACATCGAGTTTTACTCCAACCTCCGCTCCCTGCGGGCGTTGGAAGAGTCGGACGTGGTCATCGTGATGCTCGACGCCACCCGCGGCATCGAGTCGCAGGACGTGAACATCATCGGCCTGGCCGACCGCAACCGCAAGGGCATCGTCATCCTCGTGAATAAGTGGGACTTGATCGAGAACAAGGAGTCGAACACCGCCAAGGAGTTCGAGGACAAGATCTACGACATGATCAAGCCCATCAGCTACCCGCCCATCATCTTCACCTCGGCCCTGACTAAGCAGCGCGTGCACAAGGCCATCGAAACGACGATGGAAGTGTATGCCAACAAGCGCAAGAAAGTATCGACGTCGGAGCTGAACGAGGTGATGCTCAAGGAAATCGAGAAGTACCCGCCGCCCTCCACCAAGGGCAAGATGGTGCGCATCAAGTACGTGACGCAGCTGCCCACGCACAACCCGGTGTTTGCCTTCTTCTGCAACCTGCCGCAGTACGTGAAGGAGTCGTACACCCGCTACCTCGAAAACCGCCTGCGCGAGCATTTCGACTTCACGGGCGTGCCCATCGGCATTGTGTACCGCAAAAAATAATCTTCCTCTGCCGCGTCGGGCGGGCCTTTCTTCGGAGGCCCGCCCGATTTTTTTAGGGCGAAGGGTTACCTAGTGACCGTGGTGGTATAAAGCTGCAGATTCGCCGCTGCCCAGCGGTGAGCCTTGCATAGAAAACTCATTTTCACCATTTCCACCACACCAACTACCATGAAAAAGGTTCTGTTCCTCGCTCTGGCCGCTGCTTCGTTCACCTTCGCTTCGTGCGACAGCCAGAAAGAAAACAACGCTGAAACCACTGCTGACAACGTAGAAGCCGCTGGCGAGCAGAAGGCTGACGCCATGGAAGAGCAAGCTGACGCCGTACGTGACTCGACGGAAGCCAAAGCTGACGCCATGGAAGATGCTGCTGATGCCAACCCGAGCCAGGCTACCCCGGCTCCCGCTACGACCCCGGCTCAGTAATTATAGCCGGCTCCGGACTGCGGTCCTGGAAGCCAAAACGGGCGCCCCGCTGCTGCGGGGCGCCCGTTTGTGTTTTGTATCGGTCGGGTGAAAAGCTACATGCCCAGGCGGCGCTGCAGCAGGCCATCCACCACGTGCACCAGTTTCTTGGGCGGGTAGGTGCGCCACGGCAGCTCGTCGAGCTGCCCGCCGAAATTTACGTAGGAGTCGATGTTGTACTGGTGCATCTCGCGCACCACGTGCTCCTGAAAGTTGACGGCCGCAATCCAGCCGTCCTCCACGTCCTCAAACCACTCCTCGTAGTAGGAATCGTCGGAGCCGTGGAAGTTGAACACGTTCTCCCCAATGATGATGAATTTGCGGATGCCTTCGTGCACCATCGGGTCGATGATCTGCCGCTTAAGCTGCATCACGTCGTTTTCGATGGCGTCGTTCCACTCTCCGATCAGCTCGATGACGCCCACCCGCTCCTCGTAGTCCACGAAGAGAATCTTCAGAAACAGCGTGTCCGACTCCATGCCGTCCCACTGCGGGTGGATGTAATAGCCGTAGATGGTGTTGACGTAATTATCAAGGTTGTTCTCAGCCCCATAGAGCGGCGAACGTTCGTCTTCGGAAGCCTGGTACTGCTCCAGCCAGGCGTAGTGGGGTTCGATGGTGTGCATGGCGCTGGGGGTTGCTATCAGGCAGAACGACGAGAGCCGGCAATGTGTTCAGCCAAATGAGCCGCGCGGCTACAACGTAAGTAGATACGCGGACCAGCTGCCTACCAGTACCCCGGCCATACCAAAAAGCAAAGCACCGATTCCGCGTCCCCAGGACCTGGTGCGCAGAAATTCGGCGGCTATAGCGGCAAGGCCTAAACCCCAAGGCAATAACCGGAAGCCCCCGTCGGCCATGCTCACGAGCGGGTCACGCGGTTCTAGGCTCAGCACCAGATGCCAGACGAAAAGCTGGGCTACCGCCAAGGCCAGGGCTATCCACCCCGAATAGCGCCGGTACAACCCCGTCGTACGCAACGAGTTCGGGCCTAATGCCCGTTGTAAGAGGCCAAGGCCGCCCGCACCGAGCCATGCAGCTCCAGCAGCTCGGCGGCTTTGTCTTGGTCGATGCCCAACTCGTCCATGAGCATGCGCTGCCCGCGGTCCACCAGCTTGGCGTTGCTAAGCTGCATGTCCACCATCTTGTTGCCCTTCACGCGGCCCAGCCGAATCATGGTGGCCGTGGTGAGCATGTTCAGCACCAGCTTCTGGGCGGTGCCGGCCTTCATGCGGGTGCTGCCCGTCACGAACTCCGGACCCGTCACTACTTCCACCGGAAATTCTGCTGCGGCGGCTACGGCCGAGCCGGCGTTGCACACGATGCAGCCCGTGGCCAGCCCGCGCTGCCGGGCTTGCTGCAGCCCGCCGATAACGTAGGGCGTACGGCCCGAGGCGGCAATGCCCACCACGATGTCACGTTCGTTGATGTCGTGCTCGGACAGGTCCCGCCAAGCTTGCTCCGGATCATCCTCGGCGTTTTCGACGGCTTTGCGGATGGCCGTGTCGCCGCCGGCAATCAGGCCTACTACTAGGCCGTGCGGCACCCCGAAGGTGGGCGGGCACTCCGAGGCGTCCAGAATGCCCAGCCGGCCGCTGGTGCCCGCGCCGATGTAGAACAGGCGGCCACCGGCCTGCAGCCGCGCCACGGTCGCTTCGACCAAGGCCTCGATCTGCGGCAGGGCTTTTTCCACCGCCAGGGGCACGGTCTGGTCGAGCTGATTGATGCCGGCCAGCAGCTGGGCGGTGGGCAGGGTTTCGAGGTGGTCGAAGAGCGACGCGCTTTCGGTAGTACTCACGGGAAGGGGAATAAGAGGAGCGGGTTGGAGGCGCGGGAGGCGGTCAGGAAGTAGCCGGGGCCGCGCCCTTGAGGCGTCCGACTACGTAAAACTTATCGAGTACGTTCACGGTGTGCGGGGCATCCCGGTCCAGCTCGGCCGTCAGGTCCTGGCCCGCCCAATGCTCGTAGTGGTTGCCGCGTCGCCACAGCCGCGACGTAGTCACGTCGTAGATGAGTCCCCGGTAGGCAAACCAGATTTCGTCGCGGTCCTGGCCGTTGCGCAGGGCCAGTTGATGCACCGAGTATTCCGGCAGCGCGGTAACGGGCTGCCCGTCGGCCGTGGCAGGAACGTGGGGTGGGGGAGTGTCAGCAGCCAATAACCATCAACAATTAACAACCAACAATCAGCCCAGCAACGCCTGCGTCAGAATCCAGCGGTTGGGCAGGTCGCCCTGCGCGGCGCGCAGGTAATCCTGGTAGCTGCAGGGCACGATGCGGCGCACGGAGTGGTCCGACATGCTTTCGACCTCCATCCACCATTTCTCGGTGCGCTTGGCCTTGTAGAAAACCAGCTTGGCAGGGTTGCCGGGCAGCCCCACGGCGTAGCGAATAAAGCGCCGGCTCTGGAAATCCGTTTCGTGGCGGCGGTGGTAAAAGCCCTCCACGAAGTACCAGAGCATGGTGGCTGCCGTGGCCGCGCCCAGGCCCAGCAGGTCGTGGTCGGGGCGGTAGCCGTAGAGGCCGATGCTGGTGAGCTGGTCGTTGTGGCCGGCGTACCAGCACAGCTGAGCAGCTTCCTCAGCGGTGAGGCCGAACGGGGAGGCCGGCAGGTAGCCCGGAAACTCCGGCCAGCGCAGGGCCGTCAGGTCAAAGCTCAGCAGGTCGGCTTGGCGCAGCAGCGGCTCGGCCTGGCGCACGTCGTCGCGGATCTGGCCCAGGCGCAGCGTTTCGAAGTGCAGCTTTTCCAGCGCCGCCAACACGCTCGTCGGCACCAAATACTGCTGGTGCGCGAGCTGCCCGAAGTTGAACAGGAAGTTGGGCTCGTGCATCAGGATGCGGCGCAGGTGGCTTTCCTCGGCCGCCACGCCGTCGTCCTCGGCCATGTCCACGCGGGCGTCGATGCAGGTCAGGCTCACGGCGCGGTCCAGGGTCTCGTAGGCGAGGAACTGGCCGATATCGAGGTCGTGCGAGCCGCCGAGCAGGATGGGCACCGTGTTTTCTTCCAGCAGCGCCGCCACGATTTCGCGCAGCCGCAGGTACGTATCTTCGAGGGTGAGGCCGTTGCGCAGGTTGCCCAGGTCCACCAGCCGGCAGGGGCCGGTGCCGCGCTGCAGCTGGTAAAAGCGCGGCCGGACGGCATCGGGGGCCGAAGCGGCCGGCTCGCCGGCCGCACTGCCCCGCCACTCGTTCAGGCCAATCAGCGCCAGATCGGCCCCGCGCCAGTTCGGGAACGTATCCACGAAGCGGGCCACGTGGGCGCCCAGGGTGGTGCCGGTTGCGGCGGGCGCATCGTCGGTGAGCGGGTCGAAGAACAGGGCCAGATTCATAACGAAGGCGGCTTCCGCAGCAGAAGGCCCGCGGAGGCTTGTGTCAAAACTACTGAAAAACCCTGCCTTGCGTAAGCTGATTAAGCGCCCTTAATAGGCATTGCGCCGAAAAATCCATTTATTTCACCTGCTTTTCCCTCCCGACACCGCATTTATGGAAGCCCCACGCCGCTCCTTCGATATCCTCGCTCACCAGCTGAAGAACTCGCCCAAGCCCGATGCCCTAGCCGCCAAGCGCGATGGGCAATGGCAAAAGTGGACTACTCAGCAACTGGTTGACTATTCCAACCTCGTCAGCCTGGGCCTGCGCCAGCTCGGCATCGGCAAGGACGACAAGGTGGCCATCATCTCGATGAACCGCCCGGAGTGGATGTTTGCCGATTTCGGTATTGCCCAGATCGGCGCCGTGACGGTACCCATGTACCCCACCATCACCACCGAGGACTACAAGTACATCTTCGCCGACGCGGGCGTAAAAGCCGTGTTTGTGGCCAACCAGGAGCTGTACGACAAGGTGAAAGCCGCCACCGTCGGCCTCGATATTTCCGAGAGCTGCATCTTCACCTTCGACAACATTCCCGGCGCCCGGCACTTCGAAGAAATCCTGGCCATGGGGCGCGAGGGCAACGTGGCCGACCTGGAGCCGCTCAAAGCTGCCGTGCAGCCCGATGACCTGCTTACGCTCATCTATACCTCGGGCACCACCGGCTCGCCCAAGGGCGTGATGCTCTCGCACGACAACATCCTGAGCAACTGCCGCAACTCGCAGCCGTTCGTGCCCGTCACCAAGGAGGACAAGGCACTGAGCTTCCTGCCGCTCTGCCACATTTTTGAGCGGATGGTGACTTACCTCTACATGATTAACGGCGTGAGCATCTACTACGCCGAGAGCATGGAAACCATTGCCGACAACCTGCGCGAGGTCAAGCCCAACATCTTCACCACCGTACCGCGCCTGCTCGAGAAAGTGTACGACAAGATTGTGGCGAAGGGCCACGACCTGACCGGGGTGAAGAAGAACCTGTTCTTCTGGGCCTTGAACCTGGGCCTGGAATTCGATACGCAGGAAAACAAGGGCTTCTTCTACAACACGCAACTGAACCTGGCCCGCAAGCTCATCTTCTCGAAATGGCAGGAGGCGCTGGGTGGCAACATTCGCGTTATCGTGTCGGGCGGTGGGGCGCTGCAGCCGCGCTTGGCGCGCGTGTTCTGGGCCGCCGGCATCCGCGTCATGGAAGGCTACGGCCTGACGGAGACTTCGCCCGTTATTGCCGTGGGCGGCTTCGAGCCTGAAAACAACCTCATCGGCACGGTGGGGCCCGTCATTGCCGATACCGAAGTCAAAATTGCCGCCGACGGGGAAATTCTGACTAAGTCGCCTTCGGTAATGAAAGGTTACTACAACAAGCCCGACCTGACCCGCGAGGTCATCGACGAGGAGGGCTGGTTCCACACCGGCGACATCGGCGAATTCGTGAAGGGCCGCTTCCTGAAAATCACTGACCGCAAAAAGGAGATGTTCAAGACCTCCGGCGGCAAGTACGTGGCCCCGCAGGTCATCGAAGGCAAATTGAAAGAGTCGCCGCTGATCGAGCAGGCCATGGTGGTGGGCGACGGGCAGAAGTTCCCGGCCGTGCTGCTGGTGCCCTCCTTCGACGAGCTGCGCAATTGGTGCAAGCGCCACCAAGTGCCCTGCGAGGGCTCCAACGAGGACCTGATTCGCAACGAGAAGGTGCGCCAGATGTATCACGAGCTCGTGAGCAAGTACAACCAGGGCTTCGCGCAGTGGGAGCAGGTCAAAAAAGAAGTGCTGTTGCCCCAGCAGTGGACGGTGGAATCGGGCGAGATGACGCCTACCATGAAGGTTAAGCGCAAAATCATCAGCCAAAACAACAAAGACCTGATCGATAGCCTCTACAATACGGAAGCGGTACGTTAGCCACCGCGCTGCCGGCCCCGGCCCCGCTGGTGTTACCAGCGGGGCTTTTTTATGGCTACTTGGAGGCTGCCTTTCTGCCTGACTATCTTTCGAAGTTATTAACCTCTTCTTTTCTCCATGATGCAAGCGTATACCAAGCTTCTTGTTTCTTCCGTAGTACTTGTAGGCGCCTTGCTCGGCGGCTGCGCCGGTAAAGAGGGCGACCCGGGCCCCGCCGGGCCCAGCCTGACGGGCAGCATGGTGGGTTTTGTGAACCCGACCGACGAAAACGGAGTGGTGCAGAACCGCGCGGGGGTAACCGTGACGCTGGACAACACCACCCCGGCCCGCACGGCCACGTCGGATGTGGACGGCCGCTTTGAGTTTACGGCCCTGCCGACCGGAACCTACAACCTTACCTACACCCGCCAGGGCTACGGATCCATGCGGCGCGTAGGCGTCGGCCACGTGGGCGGCGACCAGCCTACCTTCCTCGGTACAACTTCCGTCACGCAGCCGTCCAGCGTCCGCGTGACCAACCTTTCGTTCGGCTTCCCGACTCCGACTGCTATACCGGTAAACCTGACGCTGACCAACACCAACCCTGCCAATGCCACCTACCGGGTGATGTTCTTCGCCGGCACAACGGCCAACGTAACGGCCGCGACCGGTACGCTGATTACGACTTTTATCTTCAACAGCGCCGGCCAGCAGAACGCCTCGCTCAACAAGACCGCTTTCACCAGTGCTGGTTTTCCGGTCGGCTCTCCGGTATACGTGGTGGCCTATGCCTCACCGGCCATCAACCCCACCTACGTCGACCCGCAAAACGGGCGCGTGGTGTACACGGGGCTGAGCACGAGCCCTTCGAACACGCAAGGTTTTGTGCTGCAGTAAGCCAGCCAGTTGCATGCCAGCGGCGCCGGAGGCATATTTGCTTCCGGCGCTTTTTTTTGTTTAATTAGTATGCAAGCATAACAAATTTATGTACGTTTACCGTACATCGACCCCGAGATGAGACCCGAAGAAACCGTTGACTATAATATCAAAGTTGCGTGGCACGCCATTTCGCGCATGTACAACCTGCAGGCGGCCAAGCACGACATCACCACGAGCATCGGTTTCGTGCTGCTGAACATCGATCAGGAAAACGGCACGCCGGCGACCAAAATCGCGCCCCTGCTCGGCCTGGAAACCCGCTCCCTGACGCGCATTCTGCGCTCCATGGAGGAAAAGGGGCTCATCTACAAGCAGGCCGATCAGCTGGACAAGCGCTCCGTGCGCATTTTCCTGACGGAGGAGGGCCTGCGCAAAAAGGAGGTGTCGCGCCAGACGGTGCGGCAGTTCAACCAGAAGGTCCGTGAGAAGGTACCCACCGAGCAGCTGGAAGTGTTTTTCCGCGTGGTGGGGCAGATCAACGGGCTCATCGACAGCAAAAGCATTTTTGAGGGCTTCAAAGTAAAGCCCCTGCGTGCCGAGAAAAAGACCTAAGGCCGGCTTTGCGGCGCTTTTTGGCTTGCATCCATTCACCCTTTCATACGCTTCGGATTCCCGACCTACCCGACCGAACTCCCTATGAATCGTACCATCAAAAAAGTAGCCGTGCTGGGCTCTGGTGTCATGGGCTCGCGCATTGCGGCTCACTTCGCCAACATCGGCGTGCAGGTGCTGCTGCTCGACATCGCGCCGAAGGAGCTAACGCCCGATGAGGAGAAGAAGGGCCTCAAGCTCGATTCGCCGCAGGTGAAAAACCGCATCGTCAACGCCTCGCTCGACGCGGCGGTGAAGGCCAACCCGTCGCCCCTGTACCGCAAGCAGGACGCGGCCCGCATCAAAACCGGCAACTTCGACGACAACCTCAAGGACATTGCCTCTTGCGACTGGACTATTGAGGTGGTGGTGGAGCGCCTCGACATCAAAAAGAGCCTGTTTGAGCGCGTGGAGCAGTACCGCAAGCCCGGCACGCTCATCACGTCGAATACCTCGGGCATTCCGATTCACCTGATGACGGAGGGCCGCTCGGAAGACTTCAAGAAATACTTCTGCGGCACGCACTTCTTCAACCCGCCGCGCTACCTGAAGCTGCTGGAAATCATCCCGACGCCGGACACGGACCAGTCGGTGGTGGATTTCCTGATGCACTACGGCGACCTGTACCTGGGCAAGACCACCGTGCTGGCCAAGGACACGCCGGCCTTCATTGCCAACCGCGTGGGCGTGTTTGCCATCATGGACGTGCTGCAGGTGATGCAGCAACTGGGCATGACGGTGGAGGAAGTGGACAAGCTGACCGGTCCGGTTATCGGCCACGCCAAGTCGGCCACCTTCCGTACCTCCGACGTGGTGGGCCTCGACACGCTGATGAACGTGGCCAACGGCCTCGCGCAAAACCTGCCCAACGACGAAGCCCGGGACGCCTTCCAGTTGCCCGAGTTCCTCAAGAAAATGGGCGAGAACAAGTGGCTGGGCGATAAAACCGGCCAAGGCTTCTACAAGAAGGTGAAAGGCGCGGGCGGCAAGTCAGAAATCCAGGCGCTGGACCTGGGCACGCTGGAGTACAAGCCCAGCCAGAAGGTGAAGTTTGCCACCCTGGAAACCACCAAGGCCATTGAGAAGCTGGCGGACCGCTTCAAGGTGCTGGTGGCCGGCAAGGACAAAGCGGGTGACTTCTACCGCAAGACCTTCGCCGGGCTGTTCGCCTACGTGTCGAACCGCATTCCGGAAATCACCGACGCGCTCTACAAAATCGACGACGCCCTGCGCGCCGGTTTCGGCTGGGAAATGGGCCCGTTCGAGACCTGGGACGCCCTTGGCGTACAGAAAGGCTTGGAGCTAGCCCAGGCCGAAGGCAAGACCGTGGCCCCCTGGGTGCATGAAATGCTGGCCGCCGGCCACGCTTCGTTCTACAAGGTGGAAGGCGGCGTGAAGAAGTTCTACGACATCGAGGCGAAGGCTTACAAAGCCATTCCGGGCGTCGCAAACTTCGTCATCCTCGACAACCTGCGCGCTTCGGGCAAGGTGGTGTGGAAAAACTCGGGCGCTTCCGTCATCGACCTCGGCGACGGTATCCTGAACGTGGAGTTTCACAGCAAGATGAACGCGCTGGGCTCCGATGTAATCCAGGGCCTGCTCAAGGGGGTGGAACTGGCTGAAAAGGACTTCCGCGGCCTCGTGGTAGGCAACGACGCGCCGAACTTCTCGGCCGGCGCCAACCTGGGCCTCGTGTACATGTTCGCCCTCGAGCAAGACTATGACGAGCTGAATATGATGATTGCGCAGTTCCAGCAAGCCATGATGCGCATGCGCTACAGCTCCATCCCCGTAGTGGGCGCCCCGCACGGCCTCACGCTGGGTGGCGGCTGCGAGCTGAACCTGCACTGCGACAAAGTGGTAGCGGCGGCCGAAAGCTACATCGGCCTCGTGGAGTTCGGCGTGGGTTTGATTCCGGGCGGCGGCGGCTCCAAGGAAATGACGTTGCGCACCGCCGCCAAGTACGAAGAGGGCGAGCCGGAGTACAACCTGCTGCGCAACGCCTTCATGACCATTGCCATGGCTAAAGTGTCTACGTCGGCCCACGAAGCCTACGACCTGGGCTTCCTGCGCCGCGGCGACGAGGTGGTGGTGAACAGCAACCGCGTTATCGCCCAAGCCAAAGCTGCTGCCATCGAGCTGGCGGAGGACGGCTACACCATGCCCACTCCCAAGACCAACATCAAGGTGCACGGCAAGGGCGCCCTGGGCATGTTTATGACCGGTGTGCACGCCATGCGCGTGGGCAACTACATCTCCGACCACGACCTGAAAATTGCCAACAAGCTGGCCTACATCATGTGCGGCGGCGACCTGTCGGCCCCCACGGAAGTATCGGAGCAGTACCTGCTGGACCTGGAGCGCGAAGCCTTCCTCTCGCTCTGTGGTGAGCGGAAAACGCTGGAGCGGATTCAGAGCATCCTGACCACCGGCAAGCCCTTGCGCAACTAGTAGTTGACAGTTGTTAGCTGTCAGTTGTTAGACATAAAGTCGGCAGCTGGCAGCTAACAGCCTCCCTGACAACTGACAACTTCAAACTGACAACTCCCAATGGAAGCATATATCGTAGCTGGTTACCGCACGGCCGTGGGCAAGGCTCCCCGCGGTGGTTTCCGCTTCACCCGCCCCGACGACCTGGCCGCCGAGGTAATCAAGCACCTGCTGAAAGAGGTGCCGCAACTGGACCCTACGCGCGTGGACGACGTCATCGTCGGCAACGCCGTGCCGGAAGCCGAGCAGGGCCTGCAGATGGGCCGCTTGATTTCCTTGCTGGCACTGCCCATCAACGTGTCGGGCCTCATCGTGAACCGCTACTGCGGCTCGGGCGTGGAAACCATTGCCATGGCCGTGGGCAAGATCAAGGCCGGTATGGCCGACTGCATCATCGCGGGCGGTACCGAAAGCATGAGTTTGGTGCCGACCGTCGGCTGGAAGACCGTGCCGAACTATAAGCTCGCCCAGCAGCACCCCGACTACTACCTGGGCATGGGCCTGACCGCCGAAGCCGTGGCGCAGGACTACAACATCTCGCGCCAGGAGCAGGACGAGTTCAGCTACCACTCGCACCAGAAAGCCATCAAGGCCATTGCCGAGGGCAAGTTCAAGGAGCAAATCGTGCCGATTACCGTCGAGGAAACCTACCTCGATCAGGCCAGCGGCAAGAAGAAAACCCGCTCTTACGTGGTGGATACCGACGAAGGCCCCCGCGCCGACACCTCGGTGGAAGCGCTGGGTAAACTGCGTCCGGTATTCTCGGCCACCGGCTCCGTCACGGCCGGTAACTCTTCGCAGACTTCCGACGGCGCGGCTTTCGTCATCGTCATGTCGGAGCGGATGGTGAAGGAGCTGAACCTGGAGCCCGTGGCCCGCATGGTGAACTACGCCACCGAGGGCGTGGACCCGCGCATCATGGGCATGGGCCCGATCAAAGCCGTGCCGAAAGTGCTCAAGCAGTCAGGCATGAAGCTCGAGGATATCGACCTCTTCGAGCTAAACGAAGCTTTTGCCTCGCAGTCCATTGCGGTGGTGCGCGAGCTGGGCATCGACCCGGACAAGCTTAACGTGAACGGTGGCGCCATTGCCCTTGGGCACCCGCTGGGCTGCTCCGGTGCCAAGTTGAGCATTCAGCTGTTCCACGAGCTGCGTGCCCGCAACAAGAAGTACGGCATGGTCACGGCCTGCGTAGGCGGTGGCCAGGGCGTAGCGGGCATCTACGAGCTGCTGAAATAACCCCGTAAAGGTGGCCCGACTGGATTCAGTCGGGCCACATTATGCTGCTACCGCCATGAAAAAGCGTCTTAGGAAAAAACTGCGGCTGAAGGAGTTTCAAGAGTTGGGCTTTCATGCCTCGTTTGATTTAGCGCCAGCACAAGACGACCTGACGTTTTTTGACCAGTTGATTCCTTTCGTTGAGTCCATCGGACTTTTCATTGGCGGCGGCATTAACAACTTCTACGCCGTGGCCGGACACCGTCAATCGGCCACGCCAGAACAGCAGCAGGCGCTACGCGAGTGGCTGACCCAGCACCCGCAGGTGAGCAACATCGACATCGGCCCGCTAAACGACGCTTGGCACTCAACGGACTACGACTAAAAACCCGTTGACAATCAGAACCAGAGCGCATATCTTGGCGTTCTGATATTGGTAACAGACAGAAACCCCGGCCTTTTCGGGGTTTCTTTTACCAAAAATAGTCGGCACGCCTAACATTTTTTCTTACCTTTCGGTACTACAGTCAGGCGGCCCTTGCTGGCCTTAAATAGTCGGCAAGCCTAACAGTTTCGACACCTCAACATTCCCACCACGGCCATGGAAGTAACCAACAAGCTTGTAAAAGGCGGCGAGTTCATCATCAAACCGACCGACGCCCAGGATGTATTCACGCCCGCCGACTTTTCGGAGGAGCAACACATGATGCACCAGACCGCCCTGGACTTCGTGGAGAAAGAGGTGCAGCCTCTGCTGGAGCGCCTCGACAACCACGAGGAAGGCCTGATGCGCGGCCTGATGGAAAAGGCCGGCGAACTGGGTCTGTTTGGCGTGAGCATCCCTGAGCAGTACGGCGGGCTTGATATGGACTTCCCGACCTCGCTGCGCGTGACCGAGGGCGTGGGCGGTGGCCATTCCTTCCCGGTAGCCTTCGCGGCCCACACCGGCATTGCCATGCTGCCGATTCTGTACTTCGGCAACGAGGAGCAAAAGGCCAAGTATCTGCCCGGCCTGACCTCCGGCGAGTTGATGGGCGCCTACTGCCTCACCGAGCCCGGCTCCGGTTCCGACGCCCTGGGCGCCAAGACCAAGGCCGTGCTGACCGAGGACGGCGAGCATTACGTGCTCAACGGCCAGAAAATGTGGATTACCAACGGCGGCTTCGCCGACGTGTTCGTGGTGTTTGCCAAGATTGACGGCGAGCAGTTCACGGGCTTTATCGTGGAGAAGAACACGCCCGGCCTGAGCCTCGGCAACGAGGAGCACAAGATGGGCATCAAGGGTTCCTCTACCCGCCAGGTGTTCCTCTCCGACTGCAAAGTGCCGAAATCGGCCGTGCTGGGCGAAATCGGAAAGGGCCACCTGATTGCCTTCAACATCCTGAACATCGGCCGCATCAAGCTGGCCGCCGCTTGCCTGGGTGCTTCCAAAATGGCCGCCACGCTGAGTGTGCGCTACGCCAACGAGCGGGTGCAGTTCAAGCTGCCCATCTCGAAGTTCGGCGCCATCAAGTACAAGCTGGCCGAGCAGGCCGTGCGCATTTACGCTGTGGAATCGGCCATTTACCGTGCGGGTATGGATATCTACCGCATGGAGCAGGAACTGCTGGGCAAGGGCATGAGCCACAACGAAGCTCTACTGGGTGCTGCCCGCGAATTTGCCGTGGAGTGCGCCGTGCTGAAGGTGGAAGGCTCTGAGGTGCTCGACTACGTGGTGGACGAAGGCGTGCAGGTGTACGGCGGCTACGGCTTCTCGGCCGACTACCCCATGGACCGCGCTTACCGCGACTCGCGCATCAACCGCATCTTCGAGGGCACGAACGAAATCAACCGCATGCTGGCCGTCGACATGATTCTGAAGAAGGGTCTGAAAGGCGAGCTGGACCTGATGGGCCCGGCCCAGGCCGTGCAGCAGGAGCTGATGGCCATTCCGGACTTCGGCGGCGACGAGGACAACAGCCTGTTTGCAGCTGAGCTGCGCACCATTGCCAAGCTCAAGAAGGCCATTCTGATGGTTGCCGGTACGGCCGTGCAGAAGTATATGAACTCGCTCGCCAAAGAGCAGGAAGTGCTGATGAACATCGCCGACATGGCCATCAAGGTGTACACCGCCGAAAGCACCATCCTGCGCGTGCAGAAGGAAGCGGCCGCCAAAGGCGAGGAAGCCGTAGCTGCCCAGATCGACATTGCCCGCGTGTACCTCAACGACACGGTGGACAACGTGAACAAGTTCGGCAAGGAAGCCATTGCCTCCATGACCGAAGGCGACGAGCAGCGCCTGCTGGCCCTGGGCCTGAAGCGCTTCACCAAAGCCGACCTCTTCAACGCCAAGGACGCCCGTCGCCGCATCGCCGACGTGCTCATCCAGGCCAACGAATACGCGTTCTAACTCAGAGCGCAACCGCGCAGCCGGCCGCGGGGAAACGGCCGGTTGTTATTTCCCGATGGGGGAAAACTTAAAAGGGCCGCTCCGGTATCGGGGCGGCCCTTTTTGTTGCTTTAGGGCTTACAGCTGACCTTTGCTTTTGTGATGTGGCATGCATTGAGCCTAATTGCCAAGAAATTCGCCACTACATTTCTGCATGATGGCACGGGGTGCTTTGGCAAAATCGTGTGAGTAACTACTGCGGATCTTGTGCTGTCAATCCAATTGAGTGCTATGAGATACGGTCTGCCGGAAATCGCATAGCCAACGCCTATGAGTCTGTATGTACAAACTACCAATTGGTGTTGCACCACTAGAGTGTTTGTCGCGTTATTTATGAAGTTCTTTTAATAGCCAATGGCATTCCTAGTGGCGGGCGGAAACAATCAACGATACAATGGAGTGATGCAGCGGCCATTTCTCTGGGAACATTGGCATAAAGGCTTGATGGCTGCCTTTGCTACCTGGGTAGTCGTGTTTCTTGTCACGGGCAGCCTATCGTCTCTTTCTGTTACGGTAGCAATGATAGTTGCGAGTACAATCAGCGCGGGCATTCTGCTGGCTGTACTGACGCATTATCAAGGCTTCTCTATCGACCTTGTGAAGCAACGCTTCCGCAACTTTGTTTGGGTCGCAGGCCTACGGTTTGGGGATTGGCGTCCCTTGCCAAAGATCGTACAGGTTAAGGTACGTGCTGTTCAGCGCAAGCATCACCTACCCACTGAAACATACCCAATTGAATTAGGTGCAGTAGCTACAGAACATGTCTGGCAGGTACTACTAAATGTGGAACGCTCTCAGATAGGTATCATAGCTGCTCATACCAAAAAGTCAAACGCCCTGCGGATTGCTGATGAGCTAGCTGCCCTGCTAAACACGAAGGTTAACGTAGAATCGTAGGTCGTTTTGGGTTGGTACTAATTGCTGGCAAACAAACGTACAAAGGCCGCCCTGATACCAGAGCGGCCTTTGTACGTTTGAATTTCGGTCACTAATCCGCAATGGCCAGCAGGCCCGAGTGTGCCGCAGAGGCGTTGAGCAACAGCAGGAAGAAGCGTTGCTCCACAGAATCGGTAGTGGCAGTGGGCGTGAGCTGCGGGTGGCGGTGCAGCAGCAATTGCAGCTTCAGGTGCACCACGCCGCTACTCCAACGGAAGTCCTGCTCGAAGTCCAGGCGGGCTTCGAGGATGCGCTGCTCCTGCAGTTGTGCGAAGTCCTCCGCCGACAACTCACCGGCTTTGGGCAGTTCTTCCAGTTTGATGCGACTGGGCCGAGGCTCCTCGTCCGCCAGCAGGTAGAAAACCAGCATGACTTATTTAAAGACGAGCTTGTTGAGCTGCAGCGCCGCCGATTTCTTGCTGGGGCGGGTCACCACAATCATCGTCTTGCCGTCGAGCCAGGCGGTAAAGTCCTTCACGTAGGCCACCTGCTGGTCGTTGGCCACGTTCAGGCCGAGGGCTTTGGGCTCCGTCACCGTGCCTGTCAGGCCGGCCACCTTGCGCAGGTAGAGGTCGGTTTTGTCCTTGAGCTTCTCCAGCGTCACCACTTGCACGTCGTTGCCGATGGGGGCCGCCCGGTAGCCGATGCCGGTAAAGCTCTCGGTGATGGGCGCCGACTGGTTTTTGGCAATGATCTGGTGCCAGGTAGGCGACTGAAATTCGTTGTAGCCGAACACGTGCAACTCGCGGGCCCGCACCGGGGCGCCGGGGCCTTCCTCGGCTTTGTGCTCGGCAATGACCACCACGTTCTGATCCTCGGTGCGAATCACGTCGGAGAGGTAGATGTCGTCGAGACGCTTGGCACTGCCTGCTGTGGCTTTATTGACTTCGGTCAGGTACTCGGGCCCAAACTTCAACTCCGGCGCAAACTTCATGTCCGTGTTGGCGAAGTCAAACTTGACGAGCTTCAGGCTATAGTACTCGCCCGAGGCATAATCGGCGCAGATGGTGGCCGCATAGAGCGTCTGCCCGTCGAGCAAACGCCACTGCGAGTCGCGCACCGTCACCTTCTTGCCGCCAAAGGTGCCGCCCACCGCCACCGACATCACCTTGACGTCGGCTTCCTGGTCGCGGTAGCGGCGCACGGTGAGCTTCTGGTTGTCGTCGCCGATCAGGGCTACGTACTGCGTGCCGTCGTTGGCTACGTGCACGCTGGGAGAAAAGAACGAGCCCAGGTCGCGGAAATCGTATACGCGGTCCTTCTGCTTCTCCAGGCGCCGGTCGTAGTGCACCGCCGTCAGCGACTTGATCTGCTGGTCGCGCAGGGCGTAGCGCCAAGCCACCAAATGGGTGCCGTCGGGCGAGATATTGATGCCGGGGCGTCGTTCGCGGGGACCGGCTTCCGCCACCTTTTTGGCCGGCAGCTTCTGGCCTGTCTGCAGATCAACGGGCTGCACGAGCAGGTGCTGACCGGTCTCATCGCCGTGGTGCACCACCACCAAGGCCTGCTGGTCGTTGCGGGCAAAGGCTTCCATGCTTTCCCCGGGGCCGACGGGCACCGTGGCACTCCACCGCTTTTTCAGGTCCGCGTCGTAGCGCTCCACGGCATACTCCGAAGCCGACCGGTGGCTCAGGATGATGAAGTCCTGGCTGCCAGGCAGGGCCAAGGTCTTCACGTGCACCCGTTGGTTGTAGGGGTCTTCGCTGTGTTCGGGCACGTAGGCGAAGGGCGTAGAGCGTACGCGCTGGGCCGCCACCGGCTGGGTGAAGAGGAGCACGCCGGTCAAAATCCCGGCGAAAGAAATTTTAAAAAGAGTAAAGCGCACGTCGTTAAGGGGTTAACGGAGCGAAAGTCGTCCAACTGGCAAAAATGTACTTCCCAAAGGTATCATTCAGTCGACCATTCCCGTAAAGGCCCCGCTGGGTAACCCCTACAATGGAAACTTCATGCTTTCATAACCTCTCAGCTGTCACCAAATGCACCCGCCACCGTTTTCTTTGTGAAGGCAAGCAAATACAGATTTCAGCCTGAAAAGCTTGTAAATTTGTATATAATTTATAAATTTGTGCACAGATAATGTCTTTTCAGCTGCGCCACGCTGATTTCTGTGCTTGAAGTTCACGCCACTGGACTTTTGCAGGCTGTGCCGACCGGGCTCAGCAGAAATCCTGGCGCGCCGTTTGATACGGCGCGCCGCACCTCCACTGATTTTTCCTCCACCATGAAGTCTTTACTACAGTTTTTCCTTTTAATAGCGCTGGTTATTGTCGGCAAGCAGGTTAAAGAACAGTCCCGTGCGGCCGTTGCTAGCAATGCACAGCCCGTTCGCCAGCACGTAGAGTCCATGCAGTCGTTTTTTGTACAGCACGTTAGCTACAAAGCGGCGCCGGGCGAGCGAAACGCAGCCAGCGAATACAATCGAAAGGCCACCCTGGTTTCGCTTAACTAGGATGCTAAACGGCTGACAAGCCGTTTTTTTATGCCCTATTGTTAGCTAATACGGCTCCAGTTAACGGCCGTCGCCGGCAACGATTCAATGTGCCGGCGGATGTTTTGATTGTCGGGCTTGCTAAGCGTTGGGTCCTCGTTAAGGATTTCCTGCGCCGCCGCCCGTGACTCGGCCAGGATCTTCCCATCCTTGGCCAGATCGGCCACCAGCAAGTCCAGCACACCGCTCTGTTGCGTGCCCATCAGGTCGCCGGGGCCGCGCAGCTTCAGGTCGATGTCGGCAATTTCGAACCCGTTGTTCGTGCGCACCATCGTTTCCAGGCGAGTGCGCGTGTCCTTGCTGAGCTTGTAGCCCGACATCAGGATGCAGTAGCTCTGATCGGCGCCGCGGCCCACGCGGCCGCGCAGCTGGTGCAGCTGCGAGAGGCCGAAGCGCTCCGCCGATTCGATGACCATTACCGAGGCGTTAGGCACATTTACGCCCACTTCGATAACCGTGGTGGCCACCATGATCTGCGTCTGCCGCTGCACGAAACGCTGCATTTCTGCGTCCTTTTCGGCCGCCGACATGCGTCCGTGCACAATGCTCACCTGGCACTCGGTGAAATAGCGCGTCACGCTTTCAAAGCCATCCATCAGGTCCTTGTAGTCGGCCATGGCTTCGCTCTCTTCGATGAGCGGGTAGACCACGTAGCACTGCCGGCCCTCCCGAATCTGCTGGCGCATGAACTCAAACACCTTCAGGCGGTTGGAGTCGAAGCGGTGCACCGTTACGATGGGCTTGCGGCCCGCCGGCAGCTCGTCAATGACCGACACATCCAGGTCGCCGTAAAGCGTCATGGCCAAGGTGCGCGGTATCGGCGTGGCCGTCATTACCAGCACGTGCGGGATGATGTCGGGATTTTTCTGCCAGAGTTTGGAGCGCTGCGCCACACCGAAGCGGTGTTGCTCGTCCATAATGGTCAGGCCCAGGTTTTTGAACTGTACCACGTCCTCCAGCAGCGCGTGGGTGCCCACCAGCATGTGCATTTCCCCCGAGCGCAACTGCTCGTGGAGCACCCGCCGGTCAGCCGTGCGCGTCGAGCCGGTGAGCTTGCCGATCTTGATGCCTAGCATGTCGGCAAACTTCTTCAGGCCCTCATAATGCTGATCGGCCAGAATTTCGGTGGGTGCCATCATGCACGATTGCGCCCCGTTATCAGCCGCAATGAGCATGGCGATAAACGCCACAATGGTTTTACCGGAACCCACGTCGCCCTGCAGCAGGCGGTTCATCTGCTTGCCGGCGGTAAAATCCTTGTAGATGTCGTGAATCACCCGCTTCTGCGCCATCGTCAGATCGAAGGGCAGCACGTTCTTGTAGAAGTGCGTGAGCGTAGGCACCTTGTCAAAGATCTGCCCGGCCAGCTCGATTTTGCGCTGGGTGCGCTGCCGCAGCAGCTTGAGCTGCACGTAGAACAGCTCCTCAAACTTCAGGCGGAAGCGCGCCGCCTGCAGCAGCTCAGTGCTCTGCGGGAAGTGGATTTGCTGCATTGCCTCCGCCTTGGGCATCAGCGCGTACCGCTGAATCAGGTCGGGCGAGAGGGTTTCGTGAAAGTGCGGTGCGGCGAGCTTTAGCACCTGTGCCGTCAGGCGTCCGATGCCCTTGCTGTCGAGGTGGAAGTTGCGCAGCTTGTCGGTGCTCGAATACACCGGCTGCAGAAAGCTCGCGCCGGGCTTCTGCTCGGTTACTTCCTCCAGCTCGGGGTGCACCATCTGCGCCTTGCCGTTGAAGAGAGCCGGCTTGCCGAACACGAGGTATTCCTGGTGATTCTTGACGAACTTCTCGAAGAACTTGACTCCTTTAAACCAAGTCAGCTCCATCACCCCGCTCTCGTCGTGTAGCTGGGCCACCAGGCGTTGCTTGCGGCCTTCGCCCAGCAGCTCTTTGGTGCGCACCGTGCCCTTCACCTGCACCATAGGCAGGTCGTCGTGCAGGTCCACCACGTGGTAGATCTGCGTGCGGTCGAGGTAGCGGAAGGGGTAATGCTGAACTAAGTCGCCGTAAGTGAAGATGTTCAGCTCCTTGGCCAGCACGTCGGCCCGGCGTGTGTCCATCCCACGCAGCAACGCGACTTTGGTGTTGAAAAAGCTACTCATAAAGTCAATGAGCAATGATCAATGAACAATGAGCAATTGACCCTTTGCGAAGGAGCTGCTCACTATTCATTGCTCATTGATAATTGTTCATTGATATTTCAGGGTGTTGACCAGGTGCACGATGTCCTCCTTTACATACTCGATAACCGGAGCCAGCGAGTCATTGGCTACCGCCGTCCGGAAGTACAGTGCCCCGCGGAAAAAATGCCGCGTCGAGTCGGTGGTGTAAAACTGAAACTGGCTCGGTACGTCGCCGCTCAGCTCGAACACCGCCACTTTCTTGCCGTCCGGCGTATTCAGCGTGTTTTCCTCGATGGCCGTGGCTTTGATCTGGTGCTTGCCCGTGAGCTTGCGCGCGTCCTCCAGCATCTTGTTGAATAGCTTGGGGTTGCCGCTGATATCGGTGTAGGTGATCTGCACGTTGGCGTGCAGCTTGGGGTAGTTCACGTTGATCCAGTGCGGCTGGGCCAGATACGACGAGTCGCGCAGGATGCGGGCCGACTTAGAATACTCAAACCGGTAAGGGTGACCCGGCGCCAACAGCTGATAGGCATGCGGGGGCAGGTCGATGCGGTTGAAGCCTTTGGGTTTGGGCGTGTAGTCCGGTGCCGAGTTGCAACCCGAAAGCAGCAAGCCGGCTACCAGCAGCGCACAGCAGGAGCGAAGCACAGGCGGGTGGAAAGAAGGTGATAGATCAAAATTAGCCGGAAATCGGCGCGCAAGGGTGCCGCCGGCCCTGGAACAAACAAAACCGCCCCGGCCAGCGTGTGGCCGGGGCGGCGTAGCCCGCAAACAGCAGTATTAAAAAGGCAGTTCGTTCAACTCAGCTTCCTGGCGGAAGGTTTTCTGCTCAGCCGGCATGTTCTGGGCTGCGCCAGCATTGGCAGTTGCGTGGTCGCCTTGGCCGCGCCCGCTGCCCAGCATGGTAATCTCGTCGGCTACGATTTCGGTTACGTAGCGGGTCTGCTGGTCTTTGTCCTGGTACTGGCGCGTACGAATCTTGCCCTCCACATAAATGGACTGGCCTTTCTTCACGTACTTCTCTACCATCTCAGCCAGCCCGCGCCAGGCAACAATGTTGTGCCACTCGGTGCGTTCGACGCGGTTACCCTGCTTGTCTTTGTAGAATTCGTTGGTAGCTAGCCGGAATTGCGCTACGGCGGCACCACTTTCCAAGTGCCGAACTTCCGGATCAGTACCTAGATTGCCGATGAGAATGACTTTGTTAACGCTTGACATTTTTTCGTTGTGTTAGAGGGTGAAGTGAGCAGATAAGGGGTTTAAACTGTATACAATAACTAAATCAAAACGCATAATTCCAAATATTTTAGCTTCAAAGTATTCCTTTCTGTGATAAGTAGTTGCTGATGATGACCGGCTTAGGCAGCTCATCAACTTGGTCTGATGCATAAGCTTCAAGGCCAAGGGCTTGTGCTGCTGCAGCAGGCAAAGGCGAGTGCAGCCAGAGCTCATGAAAGAGCGCTTCGACTCTCTGGTGGCTGAGCACGTGCCGCAGGGCCGCTGCCGGCTCGCTGGCGCGGCTGCCATCCAGCCAGGCCCCAAGCTGGGCTAGCTCACGCTGCAACGCCTGCGCCGATAAGGTAGCGTCCGGGGTTTCCAGCAAATGAAAGTCGTACAAACTGTGCCAGATGTCCTTGGTACTGCGGCGACGCAGGTAAATCCGGTCTTCGTGGCGCAGCACGAAATAGTGGAAGTAACGGGTACGCGCCGCTTTGGCCTTGCTCTTCACGGGCAACTGCTGCACCATGCCGTGCTGGAAAGCAAAGCACTGCTCGCGCACCGGGCAAAACAGGCAGTCGGGGTTGACGGGCGTACATTGAATGGCCCCAAACTCCATAATGGCTTGGTTGTAGTCGGCCGGGTTGTCGTGCGAAATCAGCTGGTCGGCCAGCTGCTGAAACTCCTTGCGGGCCGCGGGCTGCGCAATGTCGGTGGTGATGCCAAAGACGCGGGCCAGGACCCGGTACACATTACCGTCGAGCACCGCTACCCGCTCCCCAAACGCGAAAGAGGCAATGGCCGCCGCCGTGTACGGACCGATGCCGCGCAACTTGACCAACTCAGCGTAGCGGCCTGGAAAACGGCCTTCCCACTCAGTTACCACCTGCTGAGCCGTGTGGCGCATGTTGCGGGCCCGGGAATAGTAGCCCAGACCCTGCCAAAGACGCAATACTTCCTGCTCGGGGGCCGCCGCTAGCTCCTGGACCGTAGGGTAGGCCTGCAGGAAACGCTCGTAGTAGGGCAGGCCCTGCTGCACCCGAGTCTGCTGTAAAATGATTTCAGACAGCCAGATAGCGTAAGGGTCCTGGGTGCGGCGCCAAGGCAGGTCGCGGCGGTGGCGTGGGTACCAGTCCAATAAGGCCTGGGCAAAGAAAGGGTGGGCAGGAGCGGGCTGAATGTTGGTCAACTTGCTGATTGTTAATATATTGCTTTGCAATTGCCTCCGTCACGGTATTTGGCAATTACATTTGTAAAACCAAAAATCGGGGCTACCTTTGTGGCCCGAAATGCCTACCGGGCAAGGGCTTACGGATTTTGAAAGCTTTTTTGCCCATACTTTTTTTCACTTTTCAGGTTCCTAATACAGTGACCAAAGCAGAAGTAATTGCCGAGATTGCCGAGAAGACCGGCATTGAGAAAACCGACGTGTCTGCAACCGTTGAGGCGTTTTTCAAAGTGGTGAAGGATTCGATGGCCAACGGCAGCAACATCTACGTGCGTGGCTTCGGTAGCTTCGTAAACAAGAAGCGGGCCCGGAAAGTAGCCCGTAACATCTCGAAAAACACCTCCATCATCATCGACGAGCACTTCATTCCGAGCTTCAAGCCGTCGAAAACCTTCATCAGCAAAATCAAAAACAGCAAGAAGGTAAAAGAGCAGCCGGTACAAGCCTAGCCCCGGCGAAGCCCATAACCGCTCGGTTCTTCGTAAACTTGCCGGCCGCCGCCGAGCTGGACTGCCCCGAAAGCAGCAGCCCGGCGGCAGCCTTTTTCTTTCGCGTATGGCTGCCAGCCGCTCTTTTGTTTCCCCCCAACTGCTCATTCTCATCTTGGCTGCCGCCGTGGTGGCCGGGCTGTTTTTGTTGCCGAAAGGCGTGGTGAAGCCCAAGGAAGGCAAAGGGGAGGCCGCCCGGGATGCGGCCAAAACCGCCACCCGCGACGGCGGCGGACCCGCTACCAACGGCTCCAAAACCGAAGCGTCCTCTGGGCCGGTCCCGGCCAACGGCGGTGCCACGGAGCAGCAGCCACACACCATGGCTTCAGGCGAGCAGCGCAAGCAGCTCAACGGCCTGGTGGCTCGTTACCAGGCGGCTCAAGGTCCAGCGAAGCTCAGCATTGCCAACGACCTGGCGAAGCAGTACCAGCAGGTGCAGCGCTTCGACAGCGCCGGCTATTACTACGAGCAGGTAGCGCTGGTGCGGCCGGGTGAGCAAGCCTGGAAGCGCGCCGCCGATCAGTACTTCGAGGCGTACAGCTTCGCAGCTACGGAGGAGCGCGCCAAGATGCTGGGCGGGAAGGCGCGCGAGCTGTACGAAAAGGTGCTCAAGCAGAACCCGCAAAACCTCGACGCCAAAACCAACATGGGCATGGCTCTGATGGCCAGCGACAACCCCGTATCCGGCATCATGATGTTGCGCGAGGTGCTGGCTGCCGACCCCAAAAATGAGAAGGCCCTCTACAACCTGGGTATCCTGGCGCTGCAAAGCAACCAGCCCGACAAGGCCGTGGAGCGCTTCCAGGAGTTGGTGAAGGTGAACCCCAAGAACGTGAACGGACAGTTCTATCTGGGGGTAGCCTTGGCGCAGGACGGGAAGAAGGAATTGGCCAAACAGGCGTTTCTGAAGACCAAAAGTCTCAGCGCTGACCCTGGCCTGCTGACCTCCGTAAACGAAGAACTCCAAAAATTGCAATGAGAAACACCGGGTCGTCATGCCGGGCCTTGCGGCGTAGCATGACGGGCGGGTTTTCCGAAATCAATCAACCCAACCCTTAACCACTCTAACTCATGCCCTGCGGTAAAAAGAGAAAGCGCCACAAGATTGCCACCCACAAGCGGAAGAAGCGCCTGCGCAAGAACCGTCACAAGAAGAAGTAAGCCCGCGGGGGTTTGCTGGGCGCTAACGTGCTGGCCATGAGCCACCCGGCGCCCTATGTTTCACCCCGCCGACTCCCGGGCGTGGCTTTGTGGTTACGTTCTCCCCGTGGAACTGAAAAGGGGGAAGCTGGTGCCTCGGCGCTGGCTTCCCTTCTTGGCTTATGCAAGGGGTAGCTTAATTAACTACGATGCGACATCCGGACAGCCGGCTAACCCCGAACTCCATTGAGTAACGAATTAATCATTAATTCTACTCAGGAAGGCGAGCGGATTGCCCTGCTTCAGGACAAGCGGCTGATCGAGTATCACTTCGACCGCAACGACACCAACTACGCGGTGGGCGACATCTTTCTGGGCACCGTCAAGAAAGTGATGCCCGGTCTGAACGCCGCGTTTATTGATATCGGGTATCAGAAGGACGCCTTCCTGCATTACGGCGACCTGGGCGAGCAATTCCAGACCCTGGCCAAGTGGACCCGGCTCGTGCACACGGGCAAGGCGCCCGTCGGGCACCTGAAGGGCTTTCCGCGCGATGCCGCCCTTGAGAAGGTCGGCAAGATGGCCGACGTGGTCAAGAAAGGCCAGCAGCTGCTCGTGCAGATCGTTAAGGAGCCCATTTCGACCAAGGGCCCGCGCCTCTCCTCCGACTTATCCATGGCCGGGCGCTACCTGGTGCTCATTCCGTTCTCCGACACCATCTCCGTGTCGAAGAAGATTGTGAGC
The DNA here is from genome assembly GCF_054783195.1 of Hymenobacter coalescens. Classification (NCBI taxonomy): domain Bacteria; kingdom Pseudomonadati; phylum Bacteroidota; class Cytophagia; order Cytophagales; family Hymenobacteraceae; genus Hymenobacter; species Hymenobacter coalescens. The sequence continues at coordinate 179,926 of NZ_BAAGRA010000007.1, forward strand.
CGCACGGAGCGCGAACGGCTCAAACGCCTGATTGCTTCCATCAAGCCCGATGGCTTCGGCGTGATTATCCGCACCGTGGCCGAGGGCCGCGACGTGGCCGAGCTCGACCGCGACATGCAGAACATGTCGGCCATGTGGGAGCAGCTTTACCAGAACCTGCGCACCGCCAAGCCCAACGACAAGGTGCTTGGCGAGCTGGGCCGTACGTCGTCCATGCTGCGCGACATGCTCAACGAGTCGTTCGACGCCATTCACGTCGACTCGCAGCCCATGTACGACGAGCTGCGCCAGTACCTGCAGCAGATTGCGCCCGACAAGCTTGACTTGCTGAAGCTCTACACGGGCAAGACGAAGATTTTTGAGCAGTTCGACATCGAAAAGCAGCTCAAAACCCTCTTCGGCAAGACCGTGACCGTGCCGGGCGGCGGCTACCTCGTCATCGAGCACACCGAAGCGCTGCACGTCATCGACGTAAACTCCGGCAACAAGAGCAACCAGCAGAGCGACCAGGAAGCCACCGCGCTGATGGTCAACCTGGCGGCGGCCAAGGAAGTGGCCCGGCAGCTGCGCCTGCGCGACATGGGCGGCATCGTGGTCGTCGACTTCATCGACATGCGCTCCGGCGACAGTCGCAAGAAGGTGGAAGACACGGTGCAGCAGATCATGGCCCGGGACCGGGCCAAGTTCACCATCCTGCCCATTACCAAGTTCGGGCTCTTGCAAATCACGCGGCAGCGCGTTCGGCCCGAGCAGAACATCATCACTACCGAGGTGTGCCCCACCTGCGGCGGCACGGGCAAGATCACGGCCTCCATTCTGGTCACCGACGAAATCGACTTCAGCATCGATGAGCTGCTGGTAAACCAGAACCACTCGGGCCTGACTTTGCACGTGCACCCTTTCCTGCACGCGTACTACACCAAAGGTTTGGTCAGCAAGCAGATGAAGTGGTACATGAAGTATTACAAGTGGGTGAAAGTGGTGAAGGATACCTCGCTGGGCCTCACCGACTACCGCATCCACGACGAGCGGGGCGAAGAAATCGAGCTGCACAGCCGGGCAGCCGAAATCAACAGCCTGCAGGACCGCGACGACGAATCAGACGACTAAGCCGGCCGCTTCGTAAACTGATTGCAAACCACAACGCCCCCACCGTTCACGCTGCTGGAACGGTGGGGGCGTTGTGTTGGTATTAAGTATTGGTTATCAGGTAGTAGGACAATCCTTTGGTCTTACTACCTCATACCTATTACCAGCTACTTAAAACTTCAAGCCGAGGTCGAGGGCAATTTCACGGTTCTTCAGGCTCACGTCCTTGTACTTGCGCGTGTTGTCGAAGAAACGGTCGATGTTCAGCAGGCCGTGGTGGTACGATACGCCCGCGAATACCTTGGTGCTTTGGCCCAGCTGGTACTCCACGCCGGTACCGCCCAGCAGGCCGAAATCGGCGAAGAGGAAGTGGCTGCGTGAGCGTTTTTGCTCGTTGTTGTTGGCCGCGTCGGTGAAGTACTTTTCGCCGTTGATCCGGCCGCCGGTAAGGCCGCTGACCACGCCGCCGACCTGGAAGTACAGCTTCACATCGGTAGCCACCTCGTTGGTGAACAGCTTCACCGTCACGGGGACTTCCACGTACTGCAGACGCACTTTTTGCTTGAGCGTGACATTGTTGCCCACGCCGGTCAGCGCCGGATCGAAGTAAGTGATGGAGCCGCCCTTGCTGGTCAGCTGCAGGCCGGTGCTGAAAGCGTAGTTCTGCCCGAAAAAGTAGTCGACTACCAGCCCGCCGCCGATGCTGGCCAGGCCGCCGTCCTTTTCGAAGTTGTACTGAGCAGTAGAGTTGGCGGCCAGGCTGCTGACGCTGGGCGAAACTTTCAGGCCGATTTCAACCTGGGCCGAAGCCGAGGTGACGGCGCCGCCCGTGAGCAGGGCCAGCGCGAGTAGGTGTTTTTTCATAGGGAGATGACACGCTTAGCGGCTGCAGCGCGTTGCTACTGCCAGGCCCGATACGAGCGGCCCGGCGTTTTGGCTAATTTCGCCCTAAATATAGAAGCCCCTTGTTACGAACCATGCTCTTTCCTCGTTTGCGACCCTGGCTAAGCGCCCCGGTGCTGGCCGCTTTGCTGCTTTTTCAAACGGCCTGTGGCCGTGACGAGAAGTGTGAAATGTCGGCGGAAGTGCAGGCGGTAAAGGCCCCGGTGCAGTTGCAGCGGCTGGAGAAGTCTTTTTTCCAGGTTCGGACTGCTGCCGACGCACGGCAGTTTATGGACCAGCAGCCGCTGTTTGCGCGCTATTTTCTGCAGCGGGGAAAGTACCCGGCCGACGAGGTGCTGCAGCAGACGCTGGTAAAACTGGCCACCAACCCCGGCTTGCAGCGGCTGGGCCGGCAGGCCGACAGCACGTTTCAAAACACCGAGCAGTGGCAGGGCGAGTTGCAGCGCTTTTTTCAGCACGTGCGCTACTACTTCCCCAATTTTCAGGTGCCGCAGGCCAAAACCTTCGTCAGCGGCCTGAGCCAGGATATCTTCGTGAACGATAGTCTGCTGGTCATCAGCACGGATTTCTTCGTGGGGCCGCAGGCCGCGTACCGCCCCAACGTGCCCAACTACATCCTGCGCCGCTACCGGCCGGAGTACGTGATGCCGACCGTGGCGCTGGCCGTATCGAGCAAGTACAACCAGAAGAACGTGACCAACACCACCATGCTGGGGGAGATGATTCAGAACGGCAAGGCACTGTACTTCGCCGAGCGTATGCTGCCCTGCGCCGACGATTCCCTGCTGATCGGGTTTCCGGCGAAGGAGCTGAAGAACGTGAACTTCAACGAAGCCAAGATCTGGGGGCACTTCCTGCAGAAAAACCTGCTGTACAGCACCAACACGTTTCAGATCCAGAAGTACATCGGCGAACGGCCCAACGTGCCCGAAATTGATAAAACCTGCCCGGGCCGAGTAGGGCAGTGGGTCGGCTGGCAGATCGTGCGCAAGTACATGGCCGAGCACCCCGATGTGACGCTGGCCCAGCTGATGGCTAACAAGGATGCCCAGCGCATCCTGAGCGATTCGCGCTACCGCCCGCGCAAACAGTGACGAGAGTGGGCGAGCGGCTTGTTGCTTCCGCGAAGCCCTCGAATGCCCGCTCACCAGTTCACCCCTCACCAGGCCGTTCCGAGTGCACATTGCTGTTTTCAGCCAGTACCACACCAATCCCGACTGCCCGGCGACGAGCAGGCACTATTCGCTGCTGAAGCACATTGTCCGGGAGCACCGCGTCACCCTCATCACCACCAATACCTGGGAAGCGCAACGGCAGACACAGCTGTACCCCTGGCTGCCGGAGGGCGTGGAAATGCGGGCAGCCAACATTCCGTACCACAACCGCATGGGCGTGGCCGCGCGCGGCTGGGCTTTTCTGAAGTACCTCGGGTACGCGTGGCGGCAGGGGCAGCGCATCGCCCGGCCCGATGTTGTCTGGGGCATCAGCACGCCGCTGTCGGCGGCTTGGGTAGCGGGGCAGGTGGCGCGCCAGCGGCGGGTGCCGTGGGTGTTCGAGGTGCAGGATCTGTGGCCGACGTTTCCCATCGAAATGGGGGCCGTGCGCAACCGATTGGCGCAGCAGCAGCTCTACGCGGCCGAGCGGCGCCTTTACGAGCAGGCGCGGCACGTCATTACGCTCTCCCCGGGCATGACGAGCTACGTGCGTGGCCTGGGCACTGCTGAGGATAAAATCAGCACCATCCTGAACGGTACCGACCTCGATCAGGCAGCCCACGCCACGCCGGAGGCCGTAGCAGCGCTGCGCCGCGAATGGGGGCTGACCGCCCGGCCCGTGGTGCTCTACGCCGGCACCTTCGGGCGGGCCAATGACATTCCGACCCTGGTGCAGGCCGCGGAGGCGTTGTACCGCCAGCGCCCGGAGGTCGTGTGGCTGTTCATGGGCCTGGGCTACTACGAGCCTTTGCTGCGCGAAGCCGCAGGCCGCTGCCCGGCTATCCGGCTGGTGCCGCCGCAGCCCCGCCACGCCGTATTTACCTGGTTGGCTGCTGCCGACATTTCCCTTGTTTCGTTTATCAACAAGCCGGTACTCGACACGAATTCTCCGGCTAAGTTCTACGATAGCCTGGCCGTAGGTACGCCGGTGATAGTGACCAATCCCGGCTGGACCAAGCAACTAGTGGACGAGCACCGCTGCGGCTGGTACGTACCCGCCGAGCAGCCCGAATTACTGGCCGATCGGCTGCTACAGCAGCTGGGCCAGCCGCAGGCGTTGCTGGCGGCCGGGCAGCGCGGGCAGCAACTGGCCCGGCAGCAGTTCGACCGGCAGCAGCTGGCCGCGGAGGTGCAGTTGATTCTGGAACGGGCCGCCAGTTAAATCGGCGTTACCACCGGCTCGAGCGTAGGCCGCACCTGGTCGTTGTAATACTTGCAGAAGTCGGTGAGCGGGCACTGCAGGCACTTGGGGTTGCGCGCCACGCAGATGTAGCGTCCGTGCAGGATCAACCAGTGGTGGGCTTTCGGAATTAGCTCTTCGGGAATGTACTTCACGAGGCCTTTTTCCACCGCCAACGGGGTAGTGGCGGTTCGGGGTACCAGACCCAGCCGGTGCGCCACCCGAAACACGTGGGTGTCCACCGCCATAGCCGGCTGGTTGTAGATAACCGACACGATAACGTTGGCGGTTTTGCGCCCAACGCCCGGCAACAGTTGCAGATCCTCCAGCCGGTCGGGCACCTCACCGCCGAAGCGCTCCACCAGCAGCTTGCCCAGGCCCGCCAGGTGCTTGGCCTTGTTGTTGGGGTAGGATACGCTGCGGATGTAGGGAAATACCTCTTCCGGCGTAGTCGCTGCTAGGTGCTCGGGCGTTGGGAACCGCTCGAACAGGGCCGGGGTAATCTGGTTTACGCGCTTGTCGGTGCACTGGGCACTGAGCACCACGGCCACCAGCAGCTCGTACGGGCTGCCGTAGTGCAGCTCGGTTTCGGGCGCGGGAAAGTGGTCGGTGAAGTAGCCCAGAAAGCGGCGGAACCGTTCGGCAAGGCGCATAAAAACGGAATGGTGAGGTAGAGACTTAGCGAAGCGCAGCCAAAGCTACAATTCGGTAAGGCACTACATCACCATTTCGGTAAATCGTTGCTAGGCTGGCCGCAGGAACGTGCGGGAGTATTGCAAGATGTTTTGCACGGCGCGGTCCGAAGGACCGGGCTGCAGCGCGTCGAGGTAGCGCTGGGCCTCCAGCAGGTCGGCGCAGCGGGCCGCCAGGTCGGCGTCGTGCAGCAGGGCCTGCTCTATGCTGAGTTGCTCCTTAGCCGGCAATTCGTTGTACACATACCGGAGCAGGGTCTCGTGGGTAAAGGTTTTGATCATAGAAAACAGGTTGGGCGGCCATTTTCTTCCGCAGGTTGATGAGCGCGTAGCGCATACGTCCCAGCGCCGTGTTGATGCTCACCCCCGTTGCGTCGGCAATTTCCTGGAAGCTCATGTCGCCGTAGTGACGCATGATCAGTACCTCCTTTTGCGCGGCCGGCAACTCCTGTATTAACTCCCGAAGGCGGCTATAGGTTTCCTCCCGTGAGAGAGTCGTATCTATGCTTTCTTCCGACAACGACAACGAATTGTAGGCGTGGCCGGTGGCGTCGAGGTTAAGCTGGGGGTTGCGCTTTTGGCGGCGGAAAAAATCGATGGCTAGGTTGTGGGCAATGCGGCAGATCCACGACGAAAACTTCCCCTCTTCATTGTACCGACCGCTCTTCATCGTGTGCACCGCTTTGATGAACGCATCCTGCAACAGGTCCTCGGCCACGATGGGGTCTTTCACGATCAGCATGATCGTGGTAAAAACCCGGCGCTTGTGGCGGGCGAGCAACAGGGCGAAGGCTTCTTCCTTGCCGGCAATGTAGAGCGATATCAACGCGGAGTCGCTCGGCTGCATGGTTTCCATAAAGGCTACGGTTAGGGGAACGTAGAGCTTTAGGCCATATTGTGCAGGTTGCCGTGAAAAATCAGGAAGTGAAGGGCGTATGAAAAACCGCTGAGACCAAATGTATAATTCTGCCACCGCCCGTGCAACGGGTATTGTCGGGTTCACGACAATATTTTTTTAGGCGAGAAGAACAAGCAAAAAATGCCCGCCAAAGAGCGGGCATTTTCGTGCGCAAAAATCGGGCCTTCCGGCTTTAGCGTGGCGCGTCAAGGGCACGCAGCTGCTCATCGAGGGCCGCCGCCCCGGGGGCGCTGCCCACCGCCTGCGTGGTGCGCTCCGCCAGCCGGTCGGTGAGCTGCTGGAGCAGTGCCACGCGGCGCTCCAGCAGCTGTAGCTGCCGGGCGGCAGCTACCGAAACGTTGCTGCCGGGCACGGAAAAAGTGGTTTCGCCGCGGCCGCCGGCCACCGCACGGTTGCGCTGTTCGATGGTTTGGGCCGCCTGCATGTCGTCGCGCAGGTTTACTACCACGCCCTGCATGTTCACGGCCTGACCGTTGGGCAGCAATTGGCGCGTGCCGTCTTTGCGCACCAGAATGCCGGTGGCATTTATCACGGAGCCGTCGTTGAGCGTCATTGGGCCCTCGAGGCGGTAGGCCTGGCCGGCCTGCAGGCGCATCACCACCCCGTTTTCCCGAAACGCTCCGTCTTTCAGGGCGTAGGGCGCGGCGGCTTGGGAAGAAGCAGACTGGGCCCGGGCAAGGGGGGCAGCAGCGAATAGCAGAGCGCTAAGCAGAAATACCTTCATGGAAGCCAGGCTACCGACGGAGTGTGCGCGCCGGGGCCTGGGAACTGTACGAAACCCTGTTCAGCGGCGTTGAGGCCCGTTGCCTAGTTGGACCCGCGCAGCCACTGCAGGGCCGCCACCGGGTCGGCAAAGTGGGCCACGCGCAGCAGCTCACTGTCGTTGCAGAACTGCTCGTGCCACTGCTCCTGCAGGTAGCCGTAAAAGTCGGGGGTGAGCACGAAGGCCACGCGCGGGACCGGCGCGCCGGCCTGGAGCAGCAGCGGGCAAAACTCCTGGGCTACCCAATCCTCATCGGCGTTGCCGAGCTGGGGGCCCCGGCGGCGTAAGTCTACCAGCAGACGGGAGGCGCAGGTGAGGCGCAACTGCTCGCGCAGGGCGTCGTAGCCGGCCTGAATTTCTGCCTCCGAAACGGGTTGTTGCCACACCACCTCCACCAATTTCTGGGCGGGATGGTACTGCAGCGTGATGGAATTGCCGGTGACTTCCATGGGCCGATGAGTAAGGAGGGATACCACTTACCGAGCAACCGGTGGAAGCCGCCTAGTTATCAATAATAAGCAAAAAGCCCCGTATCCGCAAGGGACCGGGGCCCGTACCTTTGGCGCCACTTTGCCCACCTTTTCATGACTGTTTCCTCCGGTACGCCCGCCCACGACCCTTACGCCGCGCTGCGGTTACCGGAATTTCGCCGCCTGATTTCGGCCCGCGTGTGCTTTGTGGTGGCTACTCGTATCCAGGGCTTAGTGGTGAGCTGGCAAATCCTGCACCTGACCAACGACCCGCTCGCGCTGGGCTTTATCGGGCTGGCCGAGGCGGTGCCCAGCATTGGCGTGTCGTTGTACGCCGGGCACGTGGCCGATACGGTGCGGCGCAAGAACATCGTCGTGGCGGCGGTGGCGGTGCTGCTGCTGTGCGCGGCGGCCTTGTGGGCCCTGGCCTCGCCGGCGGGGCGGCCGCTGCTGGCCAAAGAGCAGTTCTACACGCTGCCGCTCTACGGGGTGATATTCGTCAGCGGCATTGCCCGCGGGTTCCTCGGGCCGGCGCTGTTTTCCTTTATGCCGCAGCTGCTGCCCGACCGGAGCGCGCTGCCGAACGCCATTACCTGGAACAGCACCACGTGGCAGGCCTCCTCGGTGCTGGGGCCGGCCCTCGGCGGCTACCTGGTGCATTACATCGGCGTGGAGTACTCCTACGTGGTGGTTGTGGGGCTGTTGGCGCTGGCGCTGCTGCAGTTTGGCAGCATCGGCGGGCGGGCGCTGCCGGTGATGGAAGGGGAGCGGCCCACGCTGCGGGAAAGCATTACGAGCGGGCTGCAGTTTATCTTCCGCAACCAGCTGGTGCTGTCGGCACTGGCGCTGGATATGTTCGCGGTGCTCTTCGGCGGGGCCGTGGCGCTGTTGCCGGTGTTTGCGGTGCACATCCTGAAAGTGGGTGCGGCCGGGCTGGGGCACCTGGAGGCCGCGCCGGCCGTGGGTTCGGTGCTGATGGCGGTGCTGCTCACCTACTTTCCGCTGCGCCGGCGGGTGGGGCGCAAGCTGCTGTGGGCGGTGGCGGGATTCGGACTGGCGACCATTCTGTTTGCGCTGTCGACCAACTTCTGGCTGTCGTTGTTTCTGCTGTTCATGACCGGCGTGTTCGATTCGGTGTCGGTGATTGTGCGCTCCACGCTCATCCACACCTTCACCCCGGAGCACATGAAGGGGCGCGTATCGGCCGTCAACAACATCTTCATCGGGTCCTCCAACGAAATCGGCGCGTTTGAATCGGGCGCCATGGCCCGCCTGATGGGCACGGTGCCGTCGGTGGTGTTCGGCGGCCTGATGACCCTGGTAGTGGTGGCCGTGACGGCGCGCCTGGCCCCGCGCCTGCGCCGCCTGCACGACGTGCGGGAGGAACTACCGGCCTAGAGGCGGAGCCGGCCTACGGGCGGCGGGCATGGTGGCAGTAGCTGACTACCGTCGGTCATGCAATTCCACCTATGATAAAACATAGGTAGAACGGTATCTTCCGTAGCTTTGCGCCGCGCGAAACGGCCCGTGCCCGCGCCAGCCGAGGTTACTGCCGCCGTTATGTCCGAAGTCGACACGCTTGATGCCCTTGAAGTCCGCCTGGCGGAGCTGCAGCGCACGGGAGAGGGCGAGGCGTTCATGCAGGCCCTGTTCAAGGGCTATTACCGGCCGCTGGGCAACGTGATTTACCGCGTGGTGCAGGACCGCGACGTGACCGAAGACCTCTTGCAGGACGTGTTTACGCGCATCTGGACCAACCGCGAGACGCTGACCATCACCACGACTTACAAAGCCTACCTCTACCGGGCGGCCATGAACGCGGCCCTGCGCCATGCCGATCGCCGCAAGCGGCAGGTAAGCTGGGACGACGCGCCGCTCGCGGAACCCGCCCGCGACACCACCGCCGAGCACCTCGACGGGCAAGAGGCCGAGCAACTGGTGGCCGCCGCGCTGCAGGCCCTGCCGCCGCAGTGCCGGGCGGTGTTTTTGATGAGCCGGCAGGAGGGCCTGAGCTACCAGCAGATTGCCGAAGCCCTGGACGTGGCCCCCAAGACGGTGGAAAACCAGATGGGCAAGGCCCTGCGCATCATGCGCGAGAAGCTCAGCGGCTTCTTCGCCGGGCTGAACGCCTGGTGGCTGCTGCTGTGGCTGCTGGAGCGGTAAGCACAAATTTTTCGCCGCGGCGTGGGGGTACGGGCGGGCTTGCGGGTCTTAGGACCAAACAAGCTCCTCAACAACCTACTGCTGCTATGAAAACCACCCTGCTTTCCGGCCTGCTGGCCGTGCTGTTGCTAACCACCAGCTGCGACAAAGGTGAATTTGGTCCCTGGGTGCGCGGCACCGGCCCGGTAGAAACGGAAACGCGCGCCGTTAACGCCTTCCGCCGCATCGAGGCCAAAGACCACATCGACGTGGTGCTAACGCAGGGCACGCAGCCCGAACTGCGCCTCGAAGCCCAGCGCAACATCCTCGACATCGTGGAAACCGAGGTAAGCGGCGACCAGTTGCTGCTGCGCCTGACCCGCCCGACCAGGGGTAAGAGCACCAAACGCGTGCGGGCCTTCGTGACGGTGCCGAGCCTTTCGGAGGTGGCCGTGGGCGACCACGCCGCCGTGCGCAGCGCCGCTACCTGGCAGGCGGGCACGTTTCGCCTGCGGGTGAAGGACCACGGCGTGGCCGAGCTGGTCTTGGCGCAGACGGATCAGCTGCTGACCACCGTGAAGGACCACGCCAGCGCGAAGCTCAGCGGCACCGCCCAACGCCACGAGCTGAACGGCGGCGGCCACGCTTCGGTGCAGGCCTTCGATCTGAGCACCCAGACCGCGCAGGTGAGCGTCGATGACCACGCCTCGGCCAGCGTGCGGGTGAGCGGCCAGCTGCAGGCCGAAGCCCGGGACCACGGCCGCGTGGCCTACCGCGGCCAACCCGCCCTGACGGTGCGCACCTCGGGCCACGGCCGCGTCGGCGCGGCGGAGTAAGCGCCGCTTGCCGCATGCTTGGGGTGGGGCTGCGGCGCGGCGGCCACATGTACGTGTGATGCACCGCAACAACCCCTGAAATACCTTTGGTGCAGCTCTGGTGGCCCGGCGCCGACGAGCAATGGCCGGGTCCTCCGCCGGCGGTGCAGAGCCGGCTTGTTTCTCCCCGTTTTTTCTGGTGTTGTCTGCCCCGGTTTTAACCGGGCCTGGCCGCGCCTTGCCCTTTCCGATTTCAACCATTCTCAACCCGCTATGAAAACGAACTCCCTCCTGACCCTGCTGGCCCTGACCAGCCCCCTGCTGCTGGGCAGCTGCGGCAAAGACGGTCTGAACCCCACCGTGCGCGGCGAAGGCCCCAGCGTCAGTGAAACCCGCGCCGTGGCCAACTTCAGCCGCGTGGAAGTCGCCACCGATGCCGAATTGGTCATCACCCAGGGCGCGCAGCAGGAAGTGCGCGTGGAAGGCCAGCGCAACATCCTCGACGTGCTCGATACGGACGTGAGCGGCGGCAAGTTGCGCATCGAAACCGGCCGCTACAACCTGCGCAGCCACGAGCCCATCCGCGTGGTGGTGACCGTGCCCACGCTGACCGGCGCCCGCCTGAGCTCCAACGGCAGCATCCGCAGCACCGTCGCCTGGAACGCCTCGGACTTCGAGGTGGAGGACACCGGCTCGGGCAACGTGGACCTGGCCCTGGGCCAGGTGCAGGACCTGCGTACCAGCATCACCGGCTCGGGCTCGGTGACGCTGCACGGCAGCGCCGACCAGCACGACGCCCGCCTCACCGGCTCGGGCGAGCTGCAGGCCTACGACCTGAGCAGCCAGGAGCTGGACCTGACCGCCACCGGCTCGGGCCGCAGCTACGCCCGCGTGAGCAGCCGCCTCGACGCAAAGCTGACCGGCAGCGGCTCCTTGTACTACAAAGGCACCCCCCGCGTGACGGTGCGCACCACCGGCTCGGGCCGGGTGGTCGACGCCAACTAAACGGCGGCACTGCTTCTACTGTCCGTTAGTCAACAGCGCCTGCGCAGCTTGCTTTTTCCGCTGACCCGATGGTGTATTCGGCCCCGCCTGCTGCCTGGCAGCAGCCAGCCGCTCTACCACGAAACAGAAGAGGCTGAAATGCTCGGGCAGTTGGCACACCAGTGCTCCGCGTGCTGGCCGGAGGTTACCATATCTGCCGCCCGGCCTGCGTAGGTCGGGCGGTTTGTTTTAGCGCTGCTAACTAAATTTTGTGCTGATAGTCAGCGGGGTAAGCATCCAGTGAAAATATTTTTTGCCCGGGCGTAGGGGTAGGGCCGGGGCTGCGGGTCTTACCACCAGAAACCGATAACCCAACCACACAACTGCTATGAAAACCAACTGGCTTCCCGCATTGCTCTTTCCCGCCCTGCTGCTCACCGCCGGCTGCTCGCACGAGGGCGACTCCTTCGGCCCGCGGGTGCGCGGCACCGGCCCCACCCAAACCGAGAAGCGCGCCGTGGCCAACTTCAACCGCGTGGAGCTGAAAATCGACGCCGAAGTCATCCTGACCCAGGGCCCGCAGCGCGAGGTGCACATCGAAGCCCAGCGCAACATCCTCGACGTGCTCGAAACCGAGCTGAGCGGCGACGAGCTGCAGATCGAGTACGGCCACGCCCGCGTGGTGGGCCACGACCCCATCAAGGTGTACATCACCACGCCTTCGCTTTCCGAGGTGGAAGTGTCCGGCTCGGGGAAGATGCGCACGGCCACGCCCTGGTCGGCCGCTTCGTTCCGCGTAGCCGTGTCGGGCTCCGGCGAGGCCGACATAAACGTGACGGCCGTCGACGGGCTGCGCACCAACGTGTCGGGCTCGGGCGAAGTAAAGCTCGGCGGCACAGCCGCCAGCAACACCATCAACATCTCCGGCTCGGGCAAGGTGTCGGCCTACGACCTGAGCACCCAGGATACCTACGCCAGCATTTCGGGCTCGGGCAAAGCCTACGTGCGGGCCGCCCGCACGCTCTCGGCCGAAATCAGCGGCTCGGGCACGGTGTACTACCGCGGCACGCCCACGGTGACTACCCGCATCAGCGGCTCGGGCAAAGTGCTGACGGGCAACTAACAACAGGCTAAGAGTTCAGAAGGTCAGGTTGGCAACGATTTGATAACACCCCGCGGGCCAACCGTAGCGGGGCCTATGGCCCCTCCCTCCAGCCGGACGGCGTCTCTGCTGAACGCAAAAGCTGCTTAACGCACACACAGCCTCCGCTCCTTATTCCAACCACCGTCCGGGCGCGGCCGGCTTCTGCTCGTCGGCCGCGCCCGGACTGCTCTGAAAACAAACATGAAAAACCTGATTCACCGGACGCTGGCGGCGAGCCTGCTGCTGGCGGCCGGGCCGGCCTGGGCGCAGACTACCCCGGCTGGCCAGGCCACGCTCAGCGGCACCCTGCGCGACGCGACCACCGGCGAGGCCCTCATCGGGGCCAGCGTGTTCGTCAAGGCTCTGGGCCTGGGCACCAGCACCGACGAGAACGGCCACTACGCGCTGCCGCTGCCCAAGGGCACCCACACCGTCACGTACCAGATTCTCGGCTACGAGCCCCAGCAAGTGACGCTGACGCTGGAGGGGAATACGACCCGCGGCGTGACCCTCAAGGCGCAGACGCACCAGACCCAGGAGGTCGTCGTGTCGGGCCTGCGGGCCGAAGACAACGTGAAGAAGCCCGAAATGAGCGTCAACCGCCTCGACATGAAAACCGTGAAGCTGATGCCCGCCCTGCTGGGCGAGGTGGACGTGGTGCGCAGCATTCAGCTGCTGCCCGGCGTGACGACGGTGGGGGAGGGCGCCTCCGGCTTCAACGTGCGCGGCGGCGGCGTCGACCAGAACCTGGTGCTGATGGACGAGATGCCCGTCTACAACGTGTCGCACCTGTTCGGCTTCTTCTCGGCCTTCAACCCCGACGCGGTGCAGGACATGACGCTCTACAAGGGCGGCATCCCGGCCCGCTACGGCGGGCGCCTCGCCTCCTTGCTCGACGTGCGGATGCGCGACGGGCGCCAGGCCGAGCGGCTGCGCGTGAACGGCGGCGTGGGCCTAATTTCCTCGCGCCTCGCCGTGGAGGCCCCGCTGATCAAGGACCGTACTTCGGTGGCCCTGGCCGCGCGCCGCTCCTACGGCGACCTGTTTCTGAAGCTGGTGCCCGAGCAGCGCAAAAACCAGGCGTACTTCTACGACCTGAACCTGAAGCTCAGCCACCGCCTGAGCGCCCGCGACCAGCTCACCGTCACCGGCTACCGCGGCCGCGACGTGTTCAACTTCGCCGACGTGTTCAAGAACGACTGGGGCAACATGGGCGCCACCGCCCGCTGGACGCACCAGTTCTCGCCGCGGCTGTTCGGCTCCTTTGCCGGCGTGGTGGCCCAGTACGACTACGGCCTGGGCGTGCCCAACGGGACGCAGGCCTTCGAGTGGACGTCCAACATCCGTAACTACACCGGCAAGGCCGACTTCACCTACCAGCTCAACGAGCACAACACGCTCTCGGCCGGCCTCACCGGCACGCGCTACCGCTTTCGGCCCGGCACGGTGAAGCCGCTCAACCCCGAGTCCATCTTCGTGGACCTGAAGGTGGACGAGCAGCAGGCCGGCGAGTACGCCGCCTACCTCGACAACGAGCAGACCCTGGGCCCGCGCCTGCAGCTGCAGTACGGCCTGCGCGTGTCGGTCTTCGACTTCCTGGGCTCGGGCACGGCCATTTCCGATTACCAGGGCGCCGTGGGCCAACGCAAGCTGCCGGTCAACACCCGCGTGTATAAGGATGGGGAGTTGATCAAGCGCTACGCCAACCTGGAGCCGCGCGCCTCGCTGCGCTACACGCTGAACCTGAGCAGCTCGCTGAAAGCCAGCTACAACCGCACGGCCCAGTACGTGCACCTGATTTCAAACACGACCGCCGCCTCGCCGCTGGACGTGTGGACGCCCACCACCAATAACATCCGCCCCGAGCGCGGCGACCAGGTGGCCCTGGGCTACTTCCGCAACTTCCGCGACAACGCCTACGAGGCCTCGGTGGAAGTATTCGGCAAGACCATGGACAACCAGATTGACTACGTGAACGGGGCCAACACCCTGCTCAACAAGAACCTGGAGGGCGAGCTGCTCTACGGCAAGGGCCGGGCCTACGGCGCCGAGTTCTTCGTGAAGCGCAGCCAGGGCAAGCTCACCGGCTGGGTGAGCTACACGCTGAGCCGCTCGGAGCGGCAGATTGAGGGCATCAACCGGGACAAGTGGTACCCGAACAAGTACGACAAGACCCACAGCCTGAACCTGGTGGGCATGTACCAGCTGGGGCCCCGCCTCACTGCCTCGGCCAACTTCGCCTACGGCACCGGCGTGGCCACCACCTTCCCCAACGCCCGCTTCGTGTACGACGGGCTGGTGGTGCCCGTGGTGGGCGGCGACGCGCGCAACAACTACCGCGTGCCCGCCTACCACCGCCTCGATCTGGGCGCCACGCTCAAGAACCGCGTGAAGCCCGACCGCCGCTGGCAGAGCGAGTGGGTGTTCTCGGTGTACAACGTGTACAACCGCCGCAACCCCTACGGCATCTACTTCCGCCAGAACGAGGACAACCCGCGCCGGACCGAGGCCGTGCGCCTCTCCGTGTTCGGCTCGGTCATCCCTTCCGTCTCCTACAACTTCAACTTCTGATGGCCCGCTCTGCTGCCAGGCGCTCCGGGTGCGAAGCCAAACCGGCGCCCGTCCTGCGTCCGATGGAAACCTACTACCCCACGATTGAAACGCGGCTGCACGTTGCGGCCACGGAAGCCGGGTTGGCGCTTTTCTACGAGGCCGGGGGGCGCCTGCAGCCGGAGTCCCTGCGCTTTGCCTTTGCGCAGGCCCCCGCCCCCGGCCGCCGCGTGCTGACCATCGAAATCGAGTATTCCCAAGAACAGCCTTGCCCTTCTGCGCTATGAAACGACTTACTTACCTGCTGTCCGCGTTGTGGCTCGGCCTGCTGAGCAGCTGCACCGACGTGGTGCCCATCGACCTGCCCGAACCCGAGCCGCAGCTGGCCGTGGAAGGCACCATTACCGACCAGCCCGGCCCCTACACCATCCGGCTGACGCGCACCGGCGCCTACTTCACCGACCAGGAGCTGCCCGCCGTGCGCGGCGCCGAGCTGACCCTGGCCGACAACGAGGGCCACACCGAAACGCTGCGCGAAACCGCCCCCGGCGTGTACCAGACCAGCAGCCTGCAAGGAAAAATAGGCAACCACTACGTGCTGACCATCAAGGCCGAAGGGGAGGAGTACCGCGCCGAAACCGAAATCAAGCGCACTCCCCGCATCGACGGGCTAGTGCAGCAGCGCAAGACCGGCGAGCCGGGCTGGGACGACGGCTACTACGCCCTCTACAACGGCCCTGAGCTGTCCGGCGTGGGCGACTACTACCGCTTCAAGGTCTTCCTCAACGGCGAGCTGCAGAACAAGCCCGACGACCTGATCGTGCAGTCCGACGAGATGGTGGACGGCAAGTACATCGGCAACATCGAGCTGCACGGCGACCCGCTGCAGCCCGGCGACTCGGTGCGCGTGCAGCTGCTGGCCATTCCGCAGGATTACTACTACTTCCTCAGCGAGATGTACACCCAGATCAACAACGTAGGCCTGTTCTCCGCGCCCCCGGCCAACGTGCGCTCCAATGTGGTGAACCAGAACCCCACCGGCCGCAAAGCCGTCGGTTACTTCGCCGGCACGGCCGTGCGCTCGGCCCGCCTCACCATTCAGCCATAGGCCGGGGCCCGCCCGGCAGCCGCCCGAACACCAACGGAAGGACGGCTGCCGGGCGGGTCCCGGCCACGCTGCCACGAGATGTGCCGCGCCGCTGTGCGCTACATCCGTCGAAATTCCGCAATTTGAAGCCTCAACCACCGCCATGCTGCACCTCTCCTCCGAACCCGACGCCCCCTGGGACTTGCTGGCCAAGCACTTGGCGGGCGAAGCGTCGGCGGCGGAGCAGGCGGAGCTGCACCACTGGCTGATGGCCGCGCCCAGCCGGCTGCGCCTGCTGACCGACGCGACCCGGGCCTGGGAGCGGGGCGGCAACGTGGCCGACGTGTTTACCGAGGCCGATGTGGACCGGGCCTGGCAGCGCTTTAGCACTGCCGCCGGCCTGAAGACGACCACGGGCGGTACGCCGGCCGCGCCCCCCACGGCCGAACCCGGCGGCCGGGTGGTGCCTATGTGGAGCCAAAGCCAGACGTGGCTGCGCGTGGCCGCGGCCCTGCTGCTGCTGCTGGGCTTCTGGGCGGTGGCCCGCACCTTCCTGCGGCCCCGGGCCGTGGAGGCCGTCACCGTGGCAGCCGGGGCGCAGCGCCAGCTCACCACCCTGCCCGACGGCAGCCGCGTGTGGGTCAACCGCAACTCCACGCTTAGCTACGCCGCCGACTTCAACGGCGACAGTCGCGTGGTGCAGCTGCGGGGCGAGGCCTTCTTTGAGGTAAAGAAAGACCACGGCCGGCCCTTCACGGTGCTGGCCGGGGATACCCGGACGCGGGTGCTCGGCACCTCGTTCAACGTGCGCGCCTATGCCACCGAAGATTCGGTGGAGGTGGCGGTAGTGACGGGCCGCGTGGCCTTCAGCCCCGACCGGCACAAAGTGGCCGTGCAGGACTCGGTGCTGCTCACGCCCGGCCTGCGCGGGGTGATTCGCCGCGCCGCCCCCGCCGTGGCCGTGCAGCGCCGCATCACCGACCCGAACTTCCGCGCCTGGCAGCAGGGCGAGCTGGTGTTCGACAACCAGCCGCTGGGCCAGGTCGCCGCGACGCTCTCGCGCTACTACGGCACGCCCGTAGCTCTCAGCCGCCCCGAGCTAGGCAACTGCCGCTTCACCGGCACCTTCCACCAGGCCGAACTGCCCCAGGTGCTGCGCGTGGTGAGCCTCTCGGCCAACCTGTCGGTAACCCAGTCGACCGACGGCTATGCCCTTGACGGACCGGGCTGCCCCAGCCTGTAACTTCCTTCTTTTGCCTTTCTTTTCCTGACCGCTATGCGCAACCGCATATGCCTGGCCGCCGCCGTGCTCTGCGCATTGGCCGGTGAGCCCGCCGCCGCTCAGGTCCGCACCGGTTCGGTGCTAGACCGCAAAGTGACGGTGACCTTCAATCAGGCGCCGCTCGAATCGGTGCTGCGGACGCTGCGGCGCCAATACGGCGTGCGCATCTCCTACAGCAACACGGCCCTGAACCTGCGCCAGCCCGTGACGCTCAGCGTGCAGAACCAGCCGCTGCGCGCCGTGCTCGGCGAAGTGCTGGAAGGTAAGAACATTGGCTACGAGCTGGTGGGCGACCAGCTGGTGCTGCACCCGGCGGCGCCCAAAGCCGCCCCGAAGCTCGCCGGCCCTGCCCCGGCCGCCACCACGACCACGGTAAGCAAGGCGTCCATCGAAAAGCCCGCGGAGCCAGCGCCCGAGGCGCGTGCTACCCCGCCGGCCGAAGCCGACCGGCCCGCCGCCAAAGAAGTGCCAGCCAAGGCAAAACCCCAGCCGCCCGCTAAAAAGGCCCCGGCCAAGCCCGCGGCCACCGCGCCAGCCGGCAAGACGAGTTCGGCGGCCGGTAAGGCGTCCAAAGCCGGCGTAGTCACCACGGCAGCTACCCACAGCGCAAAAGCCAAGCCCGCTACAACCGGCGGAACCACGGCCGTCCTGGCAAACACCGCTACGCCTGCCCCGGCCGAGGATGCCGGCGCCACCGCCTCCACGACGCCGCCGATAGCTCCCCCGCCGGCGGCTGGCTCCGAAGCGGCGGCCGGCCCGGTGCCCGCGCTGCCCGGCGCAGCCGCAGTGCCAGCTGATTCGGCTCAGCAAGCGGCCACACCGCCTGCTGAGCCGGAGGAAGAACCGGCCCGGCCTACCTACACCAAGCCGGCGCAGATATCCTTCCTGGGTCCTTTAGGCTCCAACGGTTTGCGCAGCGGGCAGACGGTCAACAAGGTCTCCATCAACGTGCTGGGCGGCTACGCGGCTGGGGTGGAGGGCTTTGAGGCGGCCGGGTTGTTCAACATCGACCGCGACACGGTATCGGGGGTGCAGGTAGCCGGCCTGGCCAACATCGTGGGGCGCAACCTGGAAGGCTTTCAGGCGGCCGGGCTGGCCAACGTGCTCGGCGGCACCGGCACGGGTTGGCAGGCGGCCGGGCTGCTGAACGTGGCTACCCGCCCCGTGGCCGGCGCCCAGACGGCGGGCCTGTTCAACTTCGTGGGGCCGCGCAAGAAGAACGTAATGGCGGAGGCCACGGCCAGCACCGCCAGCGGCGGGCTCGCCGAAGCCCCGGCACCCGGCGGCAAGCCGGCCGTGCAGGCCGCAGGCCTGTTCAACGTGTCGCTGGCGGAGATGCGCGGCGGCCAGGCGGCGGGGCTGTTCAACGTGGCTAACGTCACCAACGGTGTGCAAGCTGCCGGCCTCTTCAACGTGGCGGGCACGGTGCGCGGCGTGCAGGTGGCCGGCTTGCTCAATATTGCCGATTCGGTGCAGGGCGTGAGCCTGGCTCCCCTGAACTTCGTGGTGCACGGCTACCACCGGCTCGAAGTAACCCATTCCGAAACCTGGCCCGTGTCGGCGACCCTGAAACTAGGCGGCTCGGCGGCGTTCTACACGTTCTTCACCGGCGCCTACGACGGCTTTGGCAGCGGCCCGCGGCGCTGGGGCGTGGGCTACGGCATCGGCACGGATATGTGGGCGCGGCGACGCCTGAGCCTGAGCCTCGACGCGGTGGGCATGCACGTGAACGAAGAGCAGCGGGGCATTACCCGCGCCCTGAATCTGCATAACCAGCTGCGCGTGCTGGCCGGCTTCGCCCCGTTCCGGCGCGACGGGCACCTGCGCTTGGTGGCCGGCCCCACGGTGAGCGTGCTGGTGACCCAGCGCTACGATACGGCCGAAGGGCGGGTGTACTCCAACCTGAGCCAGGGCCGCAAGCTGTGGCTGAACGAAGGCAACGCCGTAACGAAAGTGCTGGGCTGGTACGGCTACAGTGTGGGCCTGCGCTTCTGAACCAGGACCGGTAGCCCCCGCCACGCCAACCGGCGCCCCGGAGGAGGTCCAGGGCGCCGGTTGGCGTGGCGGGTTTGGGCAAGGCGTTACCGCCGGGTGTGGCGCGCCAGCCAGTCGCCGATGACGGCCAGCGCCGCCGGGGCGAAGGTTTCCTCGATGCGCCCGTATTCGTCGCTCAGGCCGGTTTGGGCGGTTTGGAACAGGTGATTAAGCCCGGGCAGCTCCTGGGTGGTTACGTCCTGATTGCCGCCGGCGCGCACGCCTTTTTCCCAGGCCGGCAGGTTCACGGCAGCGGCTACCTGCAGGTCTTTGGCCCCGTTCAGGGCCAGCACCGGGCACTGCACTTTCGCCAGCAGCGGCTGCGGATCGAAGGCGAGCAGCTGCCGGTACCACGCGGAGGTGAGGGACGCCGCCTGCTGCTGGGCCTGGGCGGCCGTCAGCCCGGCTTGCTGGAGCAGGCCCACCACGTGGGTACGGGCCTGCTGGTCGTCGGGCGTTTGGAGCACCGTCATGTACACCTGCTGGTTCAGCGCTTTGTTGGCCACTACCTGTGCGGTGGGCAGGCCGGCGGCGCGGGCCAGGTCCTCGTTCTGGCGAATCAGCACTTCCAGACCGCGCACGGCCGGCCCGGCCAGCGAAATCAGAAAGGCCGGCGGCTGCGGCTGCGTGGCGGCCAGCAGCCCGATCATGGCACCCTCGCTGTGGCCCAGCAGGCCCACCGGCCGGCCCTGCACCTCGGCGCGGCTGCGCAGGTACGCCAGGGCCGCCTGCGCATCGGTTAACCCGTCGGCGGTGGTGTAGGTGGCCGCGCTGCCGCCCGACTGGCCCACGCCGCGGTCGTCGTAGCGGAGCACCACGAAGCCGCGGCGGGTAAGAAAGTCGGCCAGCACGCGGAAAGGGTGATGCCCGAAGATGGTTTCGTCGCGGTCCTGGGGGCCCGAGCCGGTCACGAGCACTACGGCCGGAAACGGGCCCTTGCCGGGCGGCACCGTGACGGTGCCGGCCAGCCGGATGCCGGCGGCGCCGTTGGCGAAGGTTACGTCTTCGGCGCGGTAGGGCAGGGGCGGCTTGGGGTCCTGCGGGCGCCGCAGGGCCGGGGCCGCGCTGCCCGCGGCTTGGCGCACGAGGGTGAGCGGGGCCGACTGGCCGTTCTGCTGCCAGCTGCCGCTGAGCTGCTGGCCATCGGCGGAAAGGCGGGCCGCGAACCGGGCGGCCGGCTGGCTCAGGCGCAGCGTCACGCTGTCGGCGCGCACCGTCACGCCCGCCAGGGGCAAACCGAATGCCTGCTGCCGGGGGCTGTCGAGGGTGCCGGTGTAGCCGCCGTCCGGCTGCTGGCGCAGGTGAACAATCAGGGGAACCTCGGTGCCGCCGGCGCGTAGCGCGCCCTGCCAGTCGCCACTCAGGGACGGGGCCGCTGCCGCCGGCAACGCGAGCAGGCACAGAACCCACAGCAGCAGGCCGTGGAAACTCAAGCGGGGAATGGTCATCGGCAAATCAATCGGTATCTAAGCAGGGCCCGGCGGGGGCATTTGGTTCATTTCTGGCAGGAGCCCGGAAAGTACCGCCCGCGTTGCAGGCCCTGGCCGAAAAGGCCGTAAAAGAAAACGAGCCGCTAGCGGGCGGCTCGTTCTGCTTGGGAAACCACGCTCCCGGTTGCTTTGGCTTTCGGGGCGGGCTTGGTGGCGGGCTTGGCCAGCACCGGCGCCGTGGTCGGCGGGGCGCTGTGTCGCGCTACCCAACCGTGAATCAGGACCAGGGCGCGGGGCGAAAATGTGGGCTGAATCTGCCCGTTCACCAGCGGCCACTGCGCCTGTTCCGCCTGGAACCAGTGGTTGACGCCGGGCAGCTTGTAGGTTTCTATCTTTTTGTTGCCGCTGGCCTTCAGGCCTTTCTGCAGCATCGGCAGATTCTTGCTGGCCGGCACCAGCAGGTCGGCCGCGCCGTTCAGGGCCAGCACGGGGCACTTTACCTGGCCCAGCTTGTGCTGGGGGTTGAAGTCGATGAAGTAGCGGTACCAGGGCGAGATGAGCTGGTTGGCGCGGGCCTGCACCATGGAGAAGTCGATGTCGGCGTTGGACATGCGTAGCATGGCCGACACCTTGGCGCGGGCCAGGTCGTTGTTGGGCGTCTGGCGGATGATGTCGAGCATGCGCTCGTGCAGTTGCAGGGCCGAAGTCACCTGCTGGGTGTTGGCCCCGATCAGGCGCATGATTTCCACCTGCTGCCGCTTCAGCACCTCCGGGCCCGAGAGGCCGTAGCCGGCCAGGGAAATCAGGAAGCTGGGCGGGTTCTTGTCGGCGGCGGCCAGCAGGGCTACGTTGGCGCCTTCGCCGTGGCCCACCATGCCCACCTGGGTTTTGTTCACCTTGTAGTGCGCCCGCAGAAAGCCCATGGCGGCCTGCGCGTCCGATACCAGGTCGGCCGTGGTGGCCTGGTGGTAGTTGCCGGTGGACTTGCCCACGCCGCGGTCGTCGTAGCGGAGCACGGCCACACCGCGGCGGGTCAGGTAGTCGGCCAGGATGTTAAACATGCGGTAGTTGTCGACCACTGAGTTGCGGTCCTGCGGGCCAGAGTCGGAAATCAGCACCACGGCCGGGAAGGGGCCCTTGCCCTGGGGCATGGTGAGCGTGCCCGTCAGGCGCAGCTTGGCCACTTTGTTGGGAACCACCACTTCCTCCTCGCGGTACGGCAGCGACGGTTTGAACGTCGCCGCGTTGAGCAGCGACCCGGCGGAACGCTCCAGCACCAGCGCCGAAGTCAGGGCGGGCTGCGTCCAGGTGCCGTGCATCTTCTTGCCGTCGGCCGAAAGCTTCCCGTTAAAACGGCTCGCCGCTTCCTCGATGCGCATGGTCACGTCGACGCCCTTGACCGTGATTTTGATCGGCATGCGGCTGATTTTCTGCTTGGGCACGTCCAGCGTGGCGTAGAGCGTACCGTTGCTGAGCGGCACGATGGTAACGACCAGCTCCCAACTGCCGCCGGGCACCTTCAGGTCGCCGCGCCACTGGCCGCCCAGGGGCGAGTCGGCCGGGCCAACCTTGCTGGCAAGCACCAGCAAGGGCAGTAGCCAAAGCAACCCAATCAACGAGGTAACGGGTAAAAACTTCTTCATATAAGTCAAAAAAGAGCCAAGAGGAGAGCTTTCAACTACGAATTTTGGCGGCAGAATACCAAAAGTACGCAAAGCTGGTGAAGCCGCATACGGGACGGGGCAGAGCTGGTTGAAGAATCACGGGAAGCTTAGAAGTTTCTGAGAGCCTTGCTGCGTGCGTGGAGCAAAGCCCGAATCGGGAAGTGGCCCCCGCATAGGTATCTAAATAGCAGGCCGTAAGCGGCTGTGAAGGCCTTGAGCTCCGCGTGTAGCTTGGTAATCGAAAAATATGCGGCGTCATCTATACACAAACGGATTGGATTAGACAATACCCACTTTGTGGGATTGTCTTAAGGGGAGGAAGAATGTAATTTTGACGGTCTGAATCCAGGAAGAATTCCGAGAGTTCGAAGGATTCAGCATTGTTCGGTCCATTTCATCCGCAAGTCCCCACTGGCGGCGTCGCTGAATTTTTTTCAGCTGGCTCGCTGGGCCTTTGTCTACGAACCCAAACCCCGTTGTATGATAACAATCTTACCGCCTCTACTCAGGAGACTACGCCCGGTGGGCTGGTTCCTGCTGCTGTTTGCGTGGCTGGCCGCCCCGGTGGCCCGAGCCCAAACCACGGTCCTTAGCCACGACTTCGAGGGCGGGCTGGGGTCGTTTGTGAGCGTCAACAGCACGTACACCAACAAATGGCAGGTGGGCACCGCCGCCGCCAACGGCCCCTCGGCCGCGGGTAGCCGGGCCGCCTACGTCAGCAACGACAACGGCAACTCGCACGCCTACGCGCTGACCAGCAGCGCAGTGGTGCACCTGTACCGCGACGTGACGCTGCCTGCCGGCGAAACCACCATCAACCTGGGCTTCGACTGGCGCGCGGCCGGTACCGCGGGCCTCGATGAGCTGCTGGTGTACGTGGCCCCGACCACGTACACGCCCTCGGCGGGCTCCGTGCCCTCGGGCACCAATGTGGTGAAGCTGGCCCAGCTCAGCGGCCGCGCCGGTTTCGGGCGGCACTTCCTCACGTTGCCGGCCAGCCTGGCGGGCAGCAACCGCCGCCTGCTCTTCACGTGGCGCAACGACGGGGCGGGCGGCTCCCAGCCCCCGGCGGCCATCGACAACGTGGTGCTGACCACCGCTACCCCGGCCGCCACCGCGCTGTCCGGGGCGTATTCCATTAACAATACCCAGCCGACGGCAGCGAGCAACTTCGCCTCCTTCTCGGCGGCCGTGGCAGCCCTGAACAGCCGCGGCGTGAGCGGGCCGGTTACGCTGACCGCCGCCGCCGGCCAGACCTTCGACGAGCAGATTACGCTTGGCGCCATTACCGGCAGCAGCTCTACGAATACCGTCACCTTCGAGGGGAGCGGCAGCACCCTGCGCTACGCCGAAAACGACTACAACCTGCCGGCCGTCATCACCCTGAACGGGACCGATTATGTCACCTTCAACAACCTGAGCATCGACGCGGCCGGCGTCAACTACGGCTGGGGCGTGCACCTACTGGGCGGAGCCGATAACAACCAGATTACCAACTGCACTATTACGGCGCCTACCTCCGGCTCCACCTGCGGGGGCATCGTAGCGGCCAGCGCGGTAAACTCGCCCACCTCGGCGGGCAGCAACCCGGCCAACTTCCTGAACGTGCGCGGCTGTACCATCACGGGCGGTTACTATGGCATCTGCCTGAACGGCACCGGTAGCACGGCTTTGGCCGGCGGGCACCAGCTCAGCGGCAACCAGCTGCGCGACTTCTACCATCAGGGCATCTTCCTGCAGTACACCGACGGGGCCCAGATCATCGGCAACACCATCAGCCGCCCCACGCGCGTGAACCCGACCACGTTCTACGGCGTGCTCGTGCAGTACACCTCGCGCAACCTGGTCATCGAGCGCAACCGCATCCATTCGCCCTTCGGCAACGACCCCAGCAACAGCGGCAGCGCCTACGGCATCTACCTGAGCAGCGTGGATGGCACGGCGGCGGCGCCCAACTTCGTCGTCAACAACCTGATTTACCAGTTCAACGGGCGGGGTTCGCAACGCGGCATCAACAGCTCCTCGTCGAGCTACACCCGCTTCTACCACAACACCATCTCGCTGGATGATCAGGCGGCACTGACCACCAGCCAGACCATCGGCCTCTACGCGTACTCCAACCAGTACGAGGAAATCAAGAACAACCTGATTTCGGTAACCCGGAGCACCGACCCCAACGCCTCCACCGACCACTACGCGCTGTACTTATATGTGTACACCGGTCTGAGCAGCGACTACAACAACCTGCACATCGGCAGCGGCGCCAGCTACTACACCGGCTACAACGCCTACTCCGGCGGGCAGAAGAAAACCCTGGCTCAGTGGCAGACCAACCCCAGCCAGCCGACCGACCAGAACAGCCGGCAGGTAGCTCCGGGCTTCGCCAATCCGGGCGCGGGCAACTACGCCCCCACGGCGGCCCTGCTCAACAACCTGGCCACCCCGCTGGCCCGCGTGACGCAGGACATCACCGGCGCCGCCCGCAGCGCCACGCCAGACATGGGCGCCTACGAG
Source organism: Hymenobacter coalescens (assembly GCF_054783195.1). NCBI lineage: Bacteria > Pseudomonadati > Bacteroidota > Cytophagia > Cytophagales > Hymenobacteraceae > Hymenobacter > Hymenobacter coalescens. The sequence goes on from NZ_BAAGRA010000007.1 coordinate 204,802, forward strand.
TTCAGCCCCGCCGCCTTCGACGCGGAGCTGGTCAGCCTCGACGGCCCGGTGGCGCCCTTCGCGGCCGGTGCGCAAGGCGTGCCGGTGACGGTTCGCAACAACGGCACCAGCACCCTGACTTCGCTCACGCTGAGCTACGTGCTCAACGGCGGCAGCGCCGTCACCCAGACTTTTACCGGCCTGAGCGTGGCCCCGAACCAGACGGCCCAGCTGACGCTGACCGGCGTAACCTTCGTGGCCGGCAGCAATGCGCTGGCGGTAACGGCCAGCCAGCCCAACGGCCAGCCCGATGCCTTCGCCGGCAACGATACCCAGGCGGGCACCTTCCGACCCGGGCTGAGCGGCAGCTACACCATTAATAACGGAGTGGCCGCCAGCGCCACGAACTTCGTGAGCTTCACGGCCGCGGCCGCAGCCTTAAACGAAGGCGGCGTACTCAGCGCGGTGACGTTCGACGTGGCTGCCGGTTCGGGCCCTTACACCGAGCAGCTGACGCTGAATGCCATTGCCGGCAGCAGCGCCACCCACACGGTGACCTTCAACGGCAACGGCCGCACGATTCAGTTCAACGCCACCGACCAGTACGAGCGGCACGTCATCCGCCTCGACGGCGCCGACTACGTGCGGCTCAACAACCTGGTCATCACGGCCCAGAACAGCTCCTACTGCTGGGGCGTGCACCTGCTCGGCGGGGCCGACCACAACCAGATTACCAACTGCGTCATCAGCACGCACGCCACATCCAGCGCCGGGGCCGGCATCGTGGCCAGCAATTCCCGCACTTCGGAAACGACGACGGGCAACACGGCCTCGGACCTGCTGCTGCAGAACAACACCATCACCGGCGGCTACTACGGCATCATGCTGGCGGGGCAGAGCGGGGCTTCGGCCACCACCGGCTGGCAGGTGCTCGGCAACCAGGTGCGTGACTTTTACCAGCACGGCATCTACCTCTACCAGGGCAGCGGCGCGCAGGTAATCGGCAACGACGTGAGCCGCCCGACGCGCACTTCCGTGTCGACGTTCTACGGCATTTACCTCTCCAGCACCGGGGCGGGCTGCACCGTGGAGCGCAACCGCGTGCACAATCCGCTCGGCGGCGCGCCCACCAACGGCAGCACCGTGTACGGCATCTACCTGACCTCGGCCACCGGCACCGCCGCCCAGCCCACCGACGTGGTCAACAACCTCGTGTACGGCTACACCGGCACCGGCCAGCAGGATGGCATCCGCGGCGAGTACTCGGCCTACGCCCGCTATTACAACAACACGGTGTCGCTGGACCAGCCCGGTATCAATACCGGCTCGGCGACGTACGGCTTGTACCTGCTCTCGACCGCGACCGGCGTGGAGGTGAAAAACAACGTGCTGTCGGTGACGCGCAACGCCAGCGGCGGCGGCAACCGCTACGCCCTGTACCTGGGCAGCGTGTCGCCCAGCCCGGCGGTAAACCACAACGACCTGTATGTAGGCCCGGGCGGCAACGCCTTTACCGGCCACTACAACGGCACGAACTACGCGACCCTGGCCGACTGGAAAACCGCCAACGGCGGCGCTTACGACCAGAGCAGCACGGCGGCCAACCCGGCCTTCGTGAATGCGCCGAGCGACCTTACGCCCCGCGCCTCGCAGCTGAACAACAGCGGCACCCCGCTGGCCCGCGTGACGACCGACTTTGCCGGCACCGCCCGCAACAACCCGCCCGACATGGGCGCGCTGGAGTTCAGCCCCTCGGGCGACGACGCGGAAGTGGTGAGCATCGACGCGCCGGTAGTGCCCTTCGCGGCCGGCGCTCAGAACGCGCTGGTGACCGTGCGCAACAATGGCGCCACCACCATCGGCGCGCTCACGCTGAGCTACCAGCTCAACGGCGCGGCGGCCGTAAGCCAGAGCTACAGCGGCCTGGCCCTGGCCCCGAACACGAGCACCCAGCTCACGCTGACCGGCGTGCCCTTCGCCATCGGCGCTAATTCACTGATTGTGACCAGCAGCCTCCCCAACGGCGTGGCCGACGTGAATACGACCAACGACAGCCAGACCAAGGCCCTGCAAACGGCCCTGAGCGGCAGCTACATCATTAATAACGGCGCGGCGGCCAGCGCCACGAATTTCGTGAGCTTCACGGCCGCTACCACCGCCCTGAACAACGGGGGCGTGCTCGGCGCGGTGACGTTCGACGTGGCCGCCAGCTCGGGCCCTTACACCGAGCAGGTGTCGCTCAACGCCATTGTGGGCGGCAGCGCCACCCACACGGTCACCTTCAACGGCAACGGCCGCACCCTGCGCATGCCCACCACGATGGACAACGCGCAGTACGCCGCCTTCCAGCTCAACGGGGCCGACTACGTGACCCTGGACAACTTGGTCATCGACGCGACGCCGCCGACGAACAACACCTCGGCCTGGGGCGTGCACCTGACGGGCGGCGCCGACTACAACCGCATCACCAACTGCGTCATCAACGCCCACCCGACCTCGGGCGGCGGTGCGGGCATCGTGGCCAGCGGCTCGAACAGCGGTATCACCACGGCCGCCAACGCGGCCAACGACCTGCTGCTGCAGAACAACACCGTCAACGGCGGCTCCTACGGCATTGCCCTCAACGGGGCCTCTACCTCCACGCCGGCCACCGGCTGGCAGGTGCTGGGCAACCAGGTGCGCAACGTGTACCATCAGGGCATCTACCTGGGCCAGACCACCGGCGCGCAGGTAGTGGGCAACACCGTAAGCAACCCCACGCGCACCTCGGTGACGACGTTCTACGGCATTCACCTCTATAACTCGAACGGGGGCAACGCGCTGCGCAGCAACCGCGTGCACACGCCCTTCGCGGGCCGCACCAACGACGGCAACCAGGCCATGGGCATTCACCTGAGCTCGGCAACCGGCACGACCGCCCAGCCTAACCTGGTAGCCAACAACCTGGTGTACAACTTCAGCGGCACCGGTGCGCACTATGGCATTTATGGCTACTACTCAGCCTACGCCAGCTACTACCACAACACCATTGCCTTCACCAACGCGGCCGTAAACACCGGCTCGGAAACCTACGGCGTGCAGCTTTCGGGCACGACCACCGGCGCCGATGTGAAAAACAACGTGGTGGTGGTGACGCGCAACGCCAGCGGCGGCGGCAACAAGTACGCCCTGTACTACAGCCCCTCGGGCACCATTACCTCCAACCACAACGACCTGTACGTCGGCAGCGGCAACGGCTTCTTCACCGGCTACTACAACGGGGCCTTTGCCTCGCTGAACAACTGGAAAGCGGCCAACTCGGCGGCCTGGGACCAGGCCAGCGTATCGGCCGACCCGCTGTTTGCCGATGCGGCGGCCGGCAACTTCACGCCCACGGCGGCGGGCCCCGACAACGTGGGCACCCCGCTGGCCAGCGTGCCGACCGACATTTTGGGCGCGGCCCGCTCCGCTACCACGCCCGACATGGGCGCCTACGAGTTTGTGGGCCCGGGCTGCGGCTCGGTGAGCAACCTGGCGGCCATCAACCAGACCGGCACCGCGGTGGACATCAGCTTCACCGGCATTGCCACCGCCACGGACTACACCCTGACCTACACCCCGCAGGGCGGCACGGCTACCACGCGCACCGTCACGGCTTCGCCCGTGGCGCTGACCGGCCTGACGCCGGGCACCGCGTACACGGTAAGCATCATTACGAACTGCACCGGCGGGCAAACCTCGCCGGCTGCCACGTTCGGCTTCACCACCCCGCCGCTCAACGACGACTGTGCCGGGGCCATCAGCCTGACCGTGGGCCAGAGCTGCGTGCCGACGCTGGCCTCCAACGTGGGCGCCACCCTCTCGGCGGGCGTGGTCGCGCCCTGCTACGGCGGCGTGAACAACCCCGACGTGTGGTACAAGGCCACCGTACCCGGCAACGGCGTGCTGGAAGTGGCCGTGGCCACCATCAGCGGCAGCCCGGCCACGTCGGTGTACTTCGACGTGTTTGCCGGCAGCGGCTGCGGCAGCCTGAGCCGCATTGGCTGCGGCCACAGCAGCGCGGCGGTGCGCCTGACGGGCCGCACCCCGGGCGAAGTGCTCTACATCCGCCCCTACACCATCAGCGGCAACAACGCGCCCGGCGCGTTCAACATCTGCGCCAGCACCGACCCCTGCGTGGCGCCCACCAACCTGGGCATCAGCAGTGTGACGTATGAGTCGGCCACGCTGAGCTTCACGCCCGGCGCGCAGGTAACTGACTACACCGTGACCTACACGCCCAGCGGCGGCACGGCCGTAACGCTGACCCCGAACGCCACTGGCTCGCCGGTGCAGCTGACGGGCCTGCAGCCGAGCACGTCGTACACGGTGCGCGTGACCAGCAACTGCGGCGGGGGCCTGACCTCCACCACGGCCAGCACCTCGTTCACCACCAGCCAGCTGCCCTGCACGGCAGCCACCAACCTTGCGGCTACCAACGTGACGGCCTACGCGGCGGACATTACCTTCACGCCCGGCTCCGCGGCCGGCAGCTACACGGTGAGCTACGGCCCGCAGGGCGGCAGCACCCAGACCACCACGGTCAACGGCTCGCCGCTGAGCCTGAGCAACCTGATGCCGAGCACGACCTACAACGTGACGCTGATCAGCAACTGCTCGGGCGGCCGCACGGCTACTTCGGCCACGTACAGCTTCACCACCAGCGCCCCGCCCTGCAACGCCCCGACGGCCCTGGCCACCGGCAGCATCACGCAGACCAGCGTGGAAGTGAGCTTCACCGGCGGCACCGGCAATACCGGCTTCACGGCCACGGCTACGCCGGTGGGCGGCGGCGCAGCGGTGTCGGCTACCGGCGCGGCTTCCCCGCTGACCCTAAGCGGCCTGCAGCCGGGCACCCAGTACACGCTGAGCCTGGCCGCCACCTGCGGCGCGGGCCAGACGACGGTACCCGTCACCAGCTCCTTCAGCACCCTGCACCCGCCCTGCCTGGCCCCCACGGACCTGGCTGCTACCGGCGTAACCCACAACGCGGCCAGCATCACCTTCTCGGCCAGCGCCTCGGCCCTGAGCTACACCGTGACCTACACGGCGCAGGGCGGCTCGACGGCAACGGTAACGCCGAACCCTACGGCGGCCCCGGTGGCGCTCAGCGGCCTGCTGCCCAACACGCAGTACACGGTGAGCATCGTGAGCCACTGCGCCAACGGGCAGACCGCGGCCCCGGCCACGCTCACCTTCACGACCCAGCCCCTGCCGTGCGCGGCGCCCACCAACCTGGTGGTGTCGGCGGTGACCAGCGCTTCGGCGACGGTTTCGTTTAGCGCCGCCGCTTCGGCCACGGGCTACACGGTGAGCTACACCCCGCAGGGCGGCGCGGCCCAGACCGTGACGACCAGCACGACTTCGGTGACGCTGACCGGCCTGCTGGCCAACAAAGCCTACGCGCTGAACGTGACCAGCACCTGCGCCCCGGGCCAGACCTCGACGGCGCTGACCGGCTCCTTTACCACGCCCTGCGCGGCACCGGCCGTGACGTTGGCCCCGCTCGGGCCCGTATGCCAGGGCGCGGCCGCCTTCACCCTGACCGGCGGCGCGCCCGTGGGCGGCAGCTACAGCGGCCCCGGTGTGAGCGGCGGGCAGTTTAGCGCCACCGCGGCCGGCGTGGGCACGCACACCATCACCTACACCTACACCGACGGCAACGGCTGCACCAACGCCACTACCCGGACGCTGGAAGTGCTGGGCACGCCCGCCTTCGCCGCCAGCAGCAACCTGGTGTGCGCCGGCCAACCGGCCACGCTGACGGTAACGGGCGCCGGCAACGGCGCCAGCTACGCCTGGAGCACCGGCGCCACCACGGCCAGCATCACCGTCAACCCGACGGTGCAAACCACCTACTCGGTGACGGTGACCAACGCGGCCGGCTGCGACTATCCGTTCAGCCAGACCATCAACATCCGGCCGGGCTCGGCCACGCCGGGCGCCGTCAGCCAGATGCAGCCCCTGGACAACACCGGCGGGCTGAGCCTGCCGGTGGCCTTCTCGTGGGCCCCCGGCGCCAGCGCCGAGAGCTATGACCTGTACGTGTGGCCCGAAAACGGCACCCGTCCCGCCACGGCGACGGTAGCCGGCCTCACCAGCCTGGCCTACAGCTACGGCGGTGCGCTGCCCTACGGCGCGGGCTACCACTGGCAGGTGGTGAGCCGCACGCCCTGCGGCAGCACCCCCGGCCCGGTGTTCACCTTCCGTCTGCGCGAGCTGCCCGACGTGCGCGTGACGCACATCGTGGTGCCCGATACGGCCTACGCCGGCCAGCAGATCGAGCTGGAGTGGAACGTGACCAACGCTGGCCTGGGCAGCACCCTGGCCCAGCAATGGCAGGACGCGGTGTACATCTCGCAGGACTCGGTGTTCAGCGCTTCGGCTACCCTGGTGGGCCGCCGCGGCAACACCACCTTCCTGCAGCCCAACGGTACGTACATCACCACGGCCACCTTCCCGGTGCCGTACTCGCAGGCCGGCCGCTACTACGTGTTCGTGCGGGCCGACGACCAGAACCAGCTGCTGGAGGCCAACGACAACAACAACCGCCGCCGCGCCGCCGACCGGGTGCTCATCATCGTGCCCGAAACGCCCGACTTCGCCGTGGAGAACTTCGTGTCGCCGCCCGACAACTCGGTGGGCTACTCCGACGTGCAGCTGCGCTACCGGGTGTTCAACCGCGGCACGGTGCCCGTGACGCAGCCCCGCTACGACGAGTTCTTCATCTCGCCCGATACCATCCAGAACATTGCCCAGAACACCGGGCGCCTGGCCCTGGGCCCGAACGCCTTTTCGCTGGGCCGCCAGCGCGTGGTGGATACCCTGCTGCCCGGCGGCTTCTACCAGCGCATCGTAACGGTGCGCATTCCGCACACGCAGTTCGGTACGCGCTACTTCTACGCCTACACCGACACCGACAACCAGATCTTCGAGGTGGCCTCCACCAACAACGTGAACCGCCCCGTGCCGGTGAACGTGGTGCTGCGCCCCCCGGCCGACCTGGCCCCGCTGCGCCTGACGGCCCCGGCCGGCGCCCTGGCCGGCGCACCGATGAGCGTGACCTGGGACGTGCGCAACACCGGCCTGAACGCGCCGGTGGCCGAAGAGCGGTTCTGGGCCGACCAGTTCTGGCTCAGCCCCACCGCCGCGTTTAACCCCGCCACGGCCATTGCCGTGGGTACGCTGAACGTATTCGGCGGCGACACCCTGCAGCCCGGCCACCACTACCGCCGCACGGTGCAGCTCAACATCCCGAACGGGCTGTCGGGCCAGTACTACGTGTTCGGTAAGGCGGATTACGCTTCGGGCAACGCCAACGGCAACGTGTTCGAGTACACCTACGAGGGCAACAACCTCATCAGCTCGGGCGTGGTGAACGTGGGCCTGGCCTACGCCGACCTGGAGCCGGCTGCCTTCACGGCCCCAGCCACCATCGACGCCTTCCAGAGCGTGACGGTGAACTACACGGTGCGCAACAACAGCACGGCCGTTAGCGCGGCCGGTGGTACCTGGCACGACGTGGTGTACATCACCACGCCGGGCGGTACCGCCTACCTGAACAGCTGCGCCGAACTGGCCCGTGTGGCCCACACCGGCCCGCTGGCCCCCGGCCAGACCTACGCAGGCTCGATGACCTTCACCATCCCGCGCTGGGTGCGCCCCGGCGAGTACGACCTCGTGTTTGCCGCCGATGCCTCGGGGCAGGTGTACGAGTTCAACTTCGAGGGCAACAACTCGGCCCGCCAGCGCATTGAGTACCGCTACTCCGACGACCTGCGCGTGACAGCGCTCAGCAGCACCGGCACGGCCTACTCGGGCCAGACCATCGGGGTGAACTGGCAGGTGGACAACCAAGGCGCTTTCCGCACCCTGGCCACCCAGTGGACCGACGCGGTGTACCTCTCCACCGACAACGTGCTCGACAACGCGGACCTGCAGCTGACCAGCGTGGGCCGCAGCGGCGACCTGGCCGTGGGCGCCGGCTACGGGGCTTCGGCCACCGTGCGCCTGCCGCACGGCCTGCAGGGCAACTTCTTCCTGATTGCCCGCACTGGCCTGGAAATCGGCAGCAGCTGCAGCGCCCACGTGCTCAGCGACTTAAACCCGAGCAACAACGTGCGCGCGGTGGCGCTGCCCATCACGCTCACGCCGCCCGCCGACCTGGTGGTGCAGGCCGTGACCTTCCCCACCGACGTGGTGGCCGGCCAGCAGGTGCAGATTCCGTTTACCATCCGCAACCAGGGCACGGGTGCCACGCTGGAGGGCGAGTGGAACGACGGCATCTACCTGAATACCTCACCCACCGTCAACGGCGCCACCCGCATCGGCAACTTCCGCCGCAACGGCGTGCTGGGCGCGGGGCAGTCGTACGCCACGCTGCTGAACGTGACCATCCCGGCCTACATGTCGGGCAACTACTACATCTTCCTGGTCACCGACAACCCGTCCGGCAACGGCTACACGCCCTCGGGCATCTGGGGCGGCAACGTGCAGTACGGGCAGGTATACGAGCACCAGCAGGAGCTCAACAACACCGCCCAGGGCAACCTGCTGATCCGCGTGCCCGCCCCGGCCGACCTGGTGGTGACCACCGTGGCGGTGCCCGGCAACAAGAAGCTGGGCGAGACGATGACGGTGCACTACTCGGTGAAAAACCAGGGTAGCAACCCCGCCGTGGGCCTGCTCAAGGACGGCCTGTTCCTCTCGCAGGACCTGGTGCTCGACGGAAATGTGGACCGCCTGTTCGGCGCCTCGACCCGCAACATCACCATCCAGCCCAACCAGACGATTACCGGCGTGGTGAAAAGCCACGTGCAAGCGGTGAACCCCGGCACCTACAAGGGGCTGATGGCCACCAACCTCTACGACGACATCTTCGAGGGGCCGGCCAACCAGAACAACGTGACGCCGGCCGGCAACGACCTGCAGATCGGCGTGGATGAGCTGCCGCTGCGCACCACCCGCTCGTTTGCCCTCGATCTGGACTCAATGGTGTTCTACCGCGTGACGCCGGGCGCCGACAAGGACCTGGTGCTCCAGCTCGGCAGCAACCAGGCCTTCGGCCAGAACGAGGTGTACGTGGCCTACAACCGCGTGCCCACCGCCTCGGACTACGATTACATCTACGAAACGCAGGTCAGCCCCACGCAGGAGCTGCTCATCCCCAGCACCGGCCCCGCGCCGTACTACGTGCTGGTGAAGACGCCCTACGTGTACGCTGGTCTGCAGACGGCTACCCTGTACGCCGACACCCTCGGCTTTCAGGTGCGCTCCATCACTGCCAACCGGGTGGGGCAGGGCCGCGTGACGACCAAAGTCCAGGGTGCCAACTTCAATCGCAACACCCGCTTCTACCTGACCCGCGGCAACGACACGACCCGCCTGGCCGTGGCCGAGCTGATTCGCTTCCGCAGCAGCGTAGAAGTGACCTTGCGCTGGCACCTCGACTCGCTGGCCCTTGGCCAGTACAACGTGGTGGCCCAGAACGGGCTGCGCCGCGTGCAGCTCACCGATGGGCTGACCGTAGAGCCCAAGCGGGCCCTGTCGGTGGACTTTGCCACCATCACCCCGCAGACGGTGCGCGTGGGCACCAGCGCCAACTGGACCTACTTCCTGAAAAACACCTCCAACGTGGACGTGCCCTACTGGGAGTTCCAGTACAACGTGCCCGGCGGTTCCAACCCCGTGGTGACGCACACGCCCAACGTGCGCAAGAAGTCTGACTTCCACCCCGGCGCCGCCTCGGCCACCCCGCGCAACCGCCTGCTCGACGACACCAGCAACGATGTACTGCCCTTCGTGGCCCGCGACCTGGTGCCGGACGAAGTGATTCAGGTGAACCTGCGCCTGACCCCGACCCGCGTGGGCGAATACCCGGTGGTGTGGAACCAGGCCGCCCTGAACGAGGAGTGGTACTCGCGCCAGACGCTGGACCACATCGCGCGCTACCGCCAGGCCGTGCTGGCCAATCCCGGCCAGTTCCCGGCTGCCGTGGCTTCGCTGGCCGCTAACCAGGCCACCTGGCAGGACAGTCTACAGCGCTACTACCAGCGCCAGGGCCTGCTCGACGCCCGCTGGATTGGCCAGGCGGCCCGCACCGGCTACACGGCCGCTTCGGCTTCGGTGCAGCTGCCCGGCGGCATCTGCGGCACCTGGAACCTGAAAGAGTGCCCGACGCCGTTCCGCCCGGACCCCTTCAGCGGCCAGGATTACCCCGCGTCGCTGCTTGGCTGCGCCGATTCCATCGTCTTCACCTACAAGGGCCGCGGGGCCACCTGCACCAGCGTGGTGGGCTCCATGGACCCGAACCTGATTGTGGGCCCCGATGGCCTGGGCAAGCACAAGATGGTGGGCGTACAGCAGACGCTGAACTACCAGGTGCAGTTTGAGAACGACCCGCTGCTGGCCTCGGCCCCGGCCCAGAAGGTGCGCATCACCGTGCCGCTGAGCCAGGCTTTCGAGCCGCGCGCTTTCCGCCTCGGCGACTTCGGCTGGGGACCGTACCAGTTCACGGTGCCCGCCAACTCGGCCTCGCACACCCGCCTGATCGACATGCCCGACTCCCTGGGCTACGACGTGCGCGTACTCGGCACCGTCGACGTGGTGAACCGCCGCCTGCTGTGGCAGCTCGAAACCATCGACCCGGCTACCGGCCTGGCTCCGACGGACCCGAACAAGGGCTTCCTGCTCATCAACGACTCGACCGGGCGCGGACAGGGCTACGTGAACTTTACGATCGAAGGCTCGGCTTCGGCCTTCACCGGCGACACGCTGGCGGCCCGCGGCTCCATCGTGTTCGACGACAACCCGGCCATCGTGACCAACCGCTGGTGGAACATCCTCGACGCAGTAGCTCCCACCAGCCGGGTGGCGGCCCTGCCGGCTACCTCGGCCCAGCCCGAGGTGCAGCTCACCTGGACTGCCGGCGACGACCCGGCCGGCTCGGGCCTGCGCCGCTACGAGGTGTTTGCTTCGCAGGACAACGGCCCCTTCGTGAGCGTGGCCCGCGACCTGACCACCACGAGCTACACCTTCACCGGTCAGCCCAGCTCGCGCTACGACTTCTTCACCCTGGCCTCGGACAGCACCGACAACCAGGAGGCGCTGAAGACGGCCGGCGAAGCCTTCACGGTGATTGACGAGACGCTGGCTATCTACAACATCGTGCGCAACCAGTGCCTGGTGTCGGATACCCTCGTGAGCACCGGTTCGGGCCAGTGGCAGCACCTGCTGCTGAACGGCAAGGTGGTGGCGTCGATCAACGACCAGGGCAAGGCGCTCGGCAAGGTGGCTGTGCAGTTTACCATCCGCGAGGGCCAGCCGATGCGCTCGGATGCCCGCGGCACCGAGTACTTCGACCGCAACTGGAAGCTGTACGCCCAGAACCCCTTCGTGGGCAGCGCGGTGAAAGTGCGCTTCTACGGCCTGCAGACGGAGTTTAACAACTTCAAAGCAGCCAACGACGGCGACGCCAACGACGTGCAGGCCATTGCCGATCTGCGCCTGACCCAGTACAGCGGCCCGAACGAGGACTGCCTGCTCGACAACAACAACTTCGGGCCGGCCTCGCAGATCCGCTTGCTCACCCCGGCCACCACGGCCGGTCCGGCCACGACTTCGCCGGCCTACTTCGCCGCCGAAGTCACCGTGCCGGACCACTTCTCGGAGTTCTACCTGAACGGCGGCAGCGCGCCGCTGCCCGTCACGCTCACGCGCTTCTCCGCCGTGCGCCAGGGCCGCGACGTGCGCCTGAACTGGCAGACCGCCCAGGAGCGCAACAGCGCCTACTTCGCCGTGGAAGCCGCCGACGAGCCGCAGCTGGGCTTCCGCGAGGTGGCCCGCGCCACGGCCCGCGGCAACAGCAGCGTGGTGAGCAACTACGAGGCGCTAGACCGGCAGGTGCCCACCACCGGCGGCCTGCGCTACTACCGCCTGCGCCAGGTAGATCAGGATGGCACCGTTACGCTGAGCCCGGTGGTGGCCGTCGCCCTCGAAAAGGCTCCGCTGGCCGTACGTGCCCTGCCGAACCCCTTCCGCCACGACGAGCTGCAGCTGACGCTGGAGCTGCCCGAGGCTGGCCAAGCGGAGCTGCAGGTAACCGACATGGCCGGCCGCAGCCTGCTGCGCCGCACCCTGGAAGCGCCGGCCGGGGCCACCACGCTGGCCCTGCCTGAGCTGGCTCGCCAGCCCAAGGGCGTGTATGTGCTGACGGTGAAAGTCGGCCCGACCGTGCGGCAAGTGAAGCTGCTGAAAGAATAGGCTACGGCCTGCTCCCGATGGCAAAGCGCCCCGTCCGCTAGTTGCGGGCGGGGCGGTTGTGCTTTGGGGCCGGCCGGGTCGTAGCCAGAAGCGCTGCTTTGCGTATCGGTACACGGCAGCCCACCGGCCGCCGCATGGCGGGGCCGGCAACCTGGCTGGCATTTCGCTTATTGAATTCGCTTACCACGTCTTTATGCCCATGGAAACGCGCATCCCGTACCCGCAGCTGCAGCAGGAGTTTCGGCGCGTGCTGCTGACGCTCGGCTTTGCCGAAGCCACAGCGGAGCACTGCGCCACCATCTTCGCCCAGAACAGCCGCGACGGCGTCTACACCCACGGACTGAACCGCTTCCCCGCGTTTGTGCAGGCCGTGCGGCAGGGGCGCGTCAGCCCCACGGCCGAGCCCGAATGCCTGGAGCGCACCGGCGTGCTGGAACGCTGGGACGGCCACCTGGCGCCGGGCATGTACAGCGCCTGGCAGGCCATGGGCCGGGCCATTGAGCTGGCTCACGCGCACGGCATCGGCTGCGTGGCCCTGGGCAATACCAACCACTGGATGCGCGGCGGCACCTACGGCTGGCAGGCCGCCGACGCGGGCTGCATCGGCATTTGCTTCACCAACACCATTGCCAACGTCACGCCCTGGGGCGGCACCGAGGCGCGCCTGGGCAACAACCCGCTCATCATTGCCGTGCCCCGCGCCCCCGCGCCGCCCGTAGTGCTAGACATGGCCCTGTCGCAGTATTCCTACGGCAAGCTCAGTTCCTACGCGGCCCAGGGCGAAGCCCTGCCCGTGCCCGGCGGCTGCGACCAGCACGGCAACCTCACCACCGACCCCCAGCAGGTGCTGGACTCGCAGCGCGGCCTGCCCATCGGCTTCTGGAAGGGCTCGGGCCTGGCCCTGGTGCTCGACGCGCTGCTCACGGCCCTGACCGGCGGCCGCTCCACCGCTGCCATCAGCCAGAGCGGGGAGGAGTACGGCGTGTCGCAGTGCTTTATAGCCCTGCGCCAGCCGGAGATGCACGCCGGGCTGATCGACGAAATCATTCGCTACACCCAGAGCAGCGGCGACGGGCAGGTGTACTACCCAGGCGAGCAGTCCTGGGCCACGCGGCAGGAGAATCTGCAGCGCGGCATTCCGGTGCGGGCTGATATCTGGGAGCAGGTGCGGCAGATGTGACGAGGACTAAGCTGGATGGCCGTCAAGCCAACAAGACGTCATACTGAGTCCTGCGGAGCATCTTCACCGCTTCGGTGTTCGCGAGAGATGCTCCGACAAGCAGACGCCAGGTAAATCATGACAATCCTGGAAGCACGAAAACGCCATTTCTCAGTTGCTGTCCATGCAGCTTAGCATGGCCAAAGGGGCACAGGTGGAGGCGCAGTCGTTTCGTAACAGCATGAAATAGCCTTCAGCCAGCTCACCTCTTGTTACCAAACCCAGCCAGAAAGGTCAGAGCGGCTATCAAATTACCGTCTTTCGATACAGTACCGTCGAAGTTTCTACCGAAGGAGAACGTGAGCTTCTGGTTCTGGAAAATGGCATAGTCAGCATTCAGCACTAGGCGCCAGGAGGGGTCAATGGTATCGCTGGAGAGGACGCTGCGGTAGATGCCTTCCGCGCTACCGCTGAACTTGGATTGGGACTTAGAATATGCCAACCGCAGGCCACCATCCAGGGTGGAAATGTTATCAATACGCATACTCTGGTTATCAAGCGCAAATACTTTATCGGGGTTGTAGAGGTACCGAACCAGCCCCAGAAAGGCCATTCCGTTCTTGGTAGTGTAGCCGAAGTTGGTCCAAAGGCCTGCGTTGTACACCCGGGATTTATTGAACCTTTTGTCAATAAATTCCCCGCTGATTCCCCCGTTTACATCCCAGGAGAAGCCGACTCGATTGGTTTGAAAGTTTGCGGCTATTGTTTGAAGCTCGGCTGCTATGGCGTCCCGAGTTTTTTGTGTTTGCTCAGCGGTGACGTTTGCAAGTATTGTACTTAGCTCATTGGTAATGACTTTGAATTCCGGGCTCTCCTGGATTTGCTTAGGCGTTTTTGATTTATCTAAAAACAGTTCTGCTCTTTTGTTGACTAATTGAATATAATATGGGTCATTTTTAGTAATCCATTCCTGAGTTGCTACGGATAACTCATTGACCATTCTCTTTTGTAATCTGATTATCTTGTCGAGGTTAACGGTGGTTGCTTCGTCGTATTCGCCTCTGAGTATCGAGAATTTTACTCCTAATCCGGTATAAGTGTTATTCGCGCTAAAGTCACCCTCCGTTGCATCCGGATTACGAACGGCTGCTGAAATAATTAATGTTTGCTTGAATGTATCATTGAAAGACGGTGATTTAAGGCCTTGTGTGGTAAAATCGCCCCGTTCTTTTGGGAGCAAATAATATGGCGCAAGGTCAACAGCATAGTTGGAGGGTAATTTGGAAAAGGAGTTGCTGGCCGATTGCAGGGAAAGCATAAACGCTGAGACATCCGTCGGCTTGTCAATATCGGTAGTGGCTATGCCGAGCAGATTGGACGCGGGAGAGACGGGAGCACGGAGCACGTCCAGCTTTACTTCCTCTTCGTTTTGAGCAAGGGCAGCCAATGAACCGTAACAGAGAATTGTGGCGGTTAAAATTGTCTTTTTCATGACTATGGCTTGAAAAAACGTATGATGCAGACGTAGTTGACCATGTCGCCTTCGGCATCCACGGTAGCGAATAGGGGATATTCCATGAACATCATGCCTCCATTCAGCCGTATCCGCAGCTCGGTGTAGTTGGTGTCCCTGGATGTGTCAGCTATAATACAGGCAATTGACAGAATCTTGCCTGATAACTCTTTATTGGTTCCAATATTGGTTTGAGGTAAGGCGCCTTGTATGCCCCTGGCAATAACCTGCGTATTGAGTATTTCAACATTAATGGTGCTAGTTTGATTGAGTCCGCCGGTTATTAGCTCTAAGGCTAATACCTGATCGGTATCGTTGACTAAGTACAAAGTGTCTAGTGCGACTGTGCGCTTGGCGGCGTTGTCTTTTTTTGCCATGATATTTTGGTTTTCATAAACGACAGGCCACCCCGTGCATCAAATGGGTGGCCCTGCAATTGGCCTGCTCTTGCAAGGGTAATTCCGCACCTGCTACCCCACATCAGTACCACCACTGAATCCTGGCGCCACCCAACCTCACCCCGCCCCGTTGTACCTTCGCGCGCTGTTTCCGCGGCTAAAATCGTTAGCCGAAACCTTAGCGGTGGGAAACGCTGTTAGAGGAACCTATGGCCCAGGACAACCTGCAAGTCGCCGCCCCGGCGGCCGACCCGATTGATCAGCTCGATCCGCGCGAGTACATCATCATTAAGAACGCGCGGGTGCACAACCTCAAGAACTTGAGCGTGGCCTTCCCACGCAACAAGTTTATCGTCGTCACGGGCCTCTCGGGCTCGGGCAAGTCGTCGTTGGCGTTCGATACGCTCTACGCCGAGGGCCAGCGCATGTACGTGGAGAGCCTGAGCAGCTACGCCCGGCAGTTCCTCGGGCGCATGGACAAGCCCGACGTGGACTACATCCGCGGCATCTCGCCCGCCATTGCCATCGAGCAGAAGGTGACGGTGCGCAACAACCGCTCGACGGTGGGCACCAGCACCGAGATATACGATTACCTCAAGCTGTTCTTCGCCCGCGTGGGGCGCACCTACTCGCCCGTGTCGGGGCGGGAAGTGCGCAAGGACCAGGTGTCGGACGTGGTGGACTACCTCATGGGCCAGGCCGAGGGCACGCGCGTGATGGTGCTGGCCCCGCTGCAGCCCGGCGAGGAAGGCCGCCCGCTGCGCAAGGAGCTGGACCTGCTGCTGCAGAAAGGCTTCGCCCGCGTCATCATCAACGGCGAAATGGCCTTCATCGAGGACCTGCTGGCCGAGGGGCAGCCCGAGCCGGAAGGGGAGGTGCAGATCATGATTGACCGGGCCGTGATTCAGCCCGGCGACGAGGACCTGCAGTTTCGCCTCGGCGACTCGGTGCAGACGGCCTTTTTTGAG
The DNA here is from genome assembly GCF_054783195.1 of Hymenobacter coalescens. Classification (NCBI taxonomy): domain Bacteria; kingdom Pseudomonadati; phylum Bacteroidota; class Cytophagia; order Cytophagales; family Hymenobacteraceae; genus Hymenobacter; species Hymenobacter coalescens. Next base: position 221,098 of record NZ_BAAGRA010000007.1, read on the forward strand.
GGCCACGGCACCTGCCTGGTGCGCCTCACGGATGAAACCCGCACCTTTTCCGACCGCTTCGAGCTGGACGGCATCACCTTCGAAGAGCCCAACGTCAACTTCTTCACCTTCAACAACCCCTACGGCGCCTGCCAGCGCTGCGAGGGGTTCGGCTCGGTGCTCGGCATCGACGAGGACTTGGTCATTCCCGACAAGACCTTGACCGTGTTCGAGGGTGCCATTGCGCCCTGGCGCACCGAGAAGCAGAGCGAGTGGCTGAAGCCCCTGCTCAAAAACGGCATCCGCTTCGACTTCCCCATTCACCGGCCCTACAACGAGCTGACGGAGGCCGAGCAACGCCTGCTCTGGGACGGCAACAAGTACTTCCAGGGCCTGCACGACTACTTCGAGTGGGTCAACACGCAGACGCACAAGATTCAGTACCGCGTGCTGCTGAGCCGCTACCGCGGCCGTACCGTGTGCCCCGACTGCCGCGGCACCCGCCTGCGCAAGGACGCGCAGTACGTGCGGGTGGAAGGCCGCAGCATCAGCGACATCGTGCTCATGCCGATTTCCGACGCGCTGGCGTTTTTCGACAACCTCGCGCTGTCGGAGCACGACAAGGCCGTGTCGGACCGGCTGGTGACGGAGGTGCACAACCGCCTGAGCTACCTGGTGCGCGTGGGCCTGGGCTACCTGACGCTGAACCGCCTTTCCAACACGCTATCGGGCGGCGAGTCGCAGCGCATTCAGCTGGCTACCTCGCTGGGCTCGGCGCTGGTGGGCTCCATGTATGTCTTGGACGAGCCGAGCATCGGCCTGCACCCCAAGGACGCGGAGCAGCTCATCGGCGTGCTGCGCAACCTGCAGCAGCTGGGCAACACCGTGGTGGTGGTGGAGCACGAGGAAAAGATGATGGAGGAGGCCGACCAGATCATCGACATCGGACCGGATGCGGGCTCGGGCGGCGGCAATCTGGTGTTTCAGGGCACCTACCAGGAAATCCTGGAAGACGAAAAGACCTACACCGGGCAGTATCTGAGCGGCAAGCTGGAGGTGCCCGTGCCCAAGGTGCGCCGCCCCTGGCGCAACGCCCTGGAGGTGGTGGGCGCCCGCGAAAACAACCTGAAGAACCTCTCGGTGAAGTTTCCGCTGGGCGTGATGACCGTGGTGACGGGCGTCTCGGGCTCGGGCAAGTCGACCTTGGTCAAGCGCATCCTGTACCCGGCGCTGGCCCGGCACCTGGGCGGCACCTCGTCCGAGAGCATGGGCAAGTTCGACAAGCTCGGCGGTGACCTGTCGGCCGTGTCGCACGTCGAGTTCGTCGACCAGAACCCCATCGGCAAGAGCAGCCGCTCGAACCCGGTGACGTACGTGAAGGCTTACGACGCCATCCGCACGCTGTTTGCCGATCAGGCCCTGGCCAAAGCCCGCGGCCTGAAACCCTCGCATTTCTCCTTCAACATCGAGGGCGGCCGTTGCGAGGTGTGCCAGGGCGAAGGGCAGGTCAAGATCGAGATGCAGTTCATGGCCGACATCTACCTGACCTGCGAAGCCTGCGGCGGACGCAAGTTCAAGCAGGACATCCTCGACGTCAAGTACCAGGACAAGAGCATCGACGAGGTGCTGGAGCTGACCGTGGCCGACTCGCTGGACTTCTTCGCCGACCAGCCCAAAGTGGCCGAGCGCCTGAAGCCGCTCAACGACGTGGGCCTGGGCTACATCCGCCTGGGGCAGTCGGCCAACACCTTGTCGGGCGGCGAGGCCCAGCGCGTGAAGCTGGCTTCGTTCCTGACCAAGGGCAACACCCTGCAGTCGGACAAAATCCTGTTCGTGTTCGACGAGCCGAGCACCGGCCTGCACTTCCACGACATCAACAAGCTGCTCACGGCGCTGAACGCGCTGGTGGAGCAGGGCAACTCGGTGCTCATCATCGAGCACAACATGGACATCGTAAAAGCGGCCGACTGGCTGATTGACCTCGGGCCGGAGGGCGGCATCAACGGCGGGCACCTGCTGTTTGAGGGCACGCCGGAGGCGTTTGTCAAGCTCAAGGACCAGAACCACACGGCGCGCTTCCTGGCCGAGAAGCTGTAAGCATCCAGCGCCGAGCTTTGCCGTACACGAAAGGAGCCGCAACCCAGCGGCTCCTTTTTTGTGCCCATGCCCGCCGGAATCGAAGAACAACTGCTGATCGGGCAGCCCGCCCCGGGCGCCGACAACCGCTTGCTGAGCAGCGCCGCCACGCACGGCCGGTTCGAAGTCATGTTCGAGGACGACGGCGCGACCGGCTACTTCTACGCCATCAGCAACCAGCCCGAGACGGAAATGCTCGACGCGCTGCACGTGTACAACGTCGAGGATATTGCCGACCGTGATAAGCCCGTGACGGCCCAGATCATCTGGAACGAGCCCGAAGACGCGGCGGCCTTCATCCTCAACGGCTACTGCCACGCCCTCTACGACTTCCGGCAGCAGGCCGGCTTCTGCCGCAACGCCTTTCCGCCGCCGCGCCGCGCGCAGGCCGCGCCGCGCGAACTGACCGACGAGCTGGTGGATCAGTATTTCGCCGCTTAGCCCGACCCGCCGTCCGCCACCGGGACTAATCCACGGCCAACTTGTTCTGCTCCCATGGAAACCTCCTTTTCTCGCTCCGCTGCTCCCGCCCACCCCGCTTCCGTGGTTTGGCGCTGGCTCGCCGCCGCGGCCGTCTTCGGCTGCATCCTGCTGAATTACTGGTGGAACAGCAATCCGGCCAACGGCCAGAACATGGGTCAGGTGTCGGCGCAGTACCCCACGCTGCTCACGCCGGCCGGCTGGGCCTTCAGCATCTGGGGCGTGATATTTCTGGCCCTGGCCGTGTACGCGGTGTGGCAGCTGCTGCCGGCCCAGCGCCCCAACCCGCTGCCCGACGCGGTGGCCGCGCCGTTGTCCGTCGCCAGCGTAGCCGCCGCGCTCTGGGTGGTGTGCTTCAGCTACGAAGTCATCGGCACCTGCACGGTGCTGATGCTGCTCACGCTGGCCATGCTGATATTGGCCTACGGCCGCGCCCGGCGGCTGGTGCGGGCGGGATCGTCGCCGCGGCCCTCCAGCTGGCCCCTGTCACTGTTTATGGGGTGGATTTCGGTGGCCACGGTCATCAACGTAACCCTGGGCCTGCGCGACCTGGGCTGGACGGCCCCGGCCAACGTGAGCATCCTGCTGAGCGTGGTGCTGCTGGCGGTAGTGGTGGCGCTGGGCCTGCTGCTGAGCTACTTCTTCCGCGACGCGGTGTACCCCGTGGTGCTGGCCTGGGCGCTCATCGGCATCTGGGCCGTGCGCCGCGCCGACGTGCCGGAGCTTGGCTGGCTGGCCCTGGCCGGCGCGGCGCTGGTGGGCATCGTCGGGGTGCTGCTGGCCTGGCGCCGGCGCCGGGCGTAGGCGCGCCAAGCGCGGGGAATGGGTGCTAACTTGCTGCCCCAACCCAACCCCCCGCTATGCGCAAGAACATCGTTGCCGGCAACTGGAAGATGAACACCACGCTCCAGGATGCCCAGGCCCTCGTATCGGAAATCGTGAACATGGTGCAGGACGAGGCCACCGGCTCCGCCGTGGAAGTCGTCATTGCCCCGCCCTTCCCGCTGCTGCCCGTGGTGGGCCGGCTGCTGCCCGAGGGCGGCCGCCTGCACCTGGGCGCGCAAAACTGTCACCAGAAGGAAAGCGGCGCCTTCACCGGCGAGGTATCGGCTAAGCTGCTGGCCTCGGTGGGCACTGAGTACGTCATCCTGGGCCACTCCGAGCGGCGCCAGTACTTCCGCGAAGACGACGAGCTGCTGAGCCAGAAGCTGAAAGCGGCCCTGGCCGCCGGACTGAAGCCCATCTTCTGCGTGGGCGAGTCGCTGGAAACGCGCGAAGCCGACGAAACCTTCGCCTACATCGGCAAGCAGCTGAAGGACGGCCTGTTTCACCTTTCGAACGAGGAGTTCGACCAGGTGGTAGTGGCTTACGAGCCCATCTGGGCCATCGGCACGGGCAAGACGGCTACCAGTCAGCAGGCGCAGGAAGTGCACGCCTTCATCCGCGAGCAGATTGCCCGCGCCTACGACGCGGAGGCGGCCCTGAACACCACCATCCTCTACGGCGGTTCGGCCAACGCCCAGAACGCCCGCGAGCTGTTCGCGCAGCCCGACGTCGACGGCGGCCTGATCGGCGGCGCCTCGCTGAAGTCGCGCGACTTCGTGGAGATTATCAAGTCGTTTTAAGGGCCGGGGGCTTGACTGGCAACGGTCAGGCCCCTTAGCTTGCGGTCCTGCAGCGCCCATTCTACCCCCTTATTCAGAAGGTAGTAAGCAGGTTTCCTATTTCAAAAGGGATTTTGGACTTTCCCGTTGGCTTGGTAAACTAACATACCAATTGCCAGGCTAGTCACGCGCTGACGCCGGCCCGAACAAAACCGGCGCGGTCCTTGTCTCGGCGGTAAGTCCTTTTCCGCTCCCGATTATGCTCCTGACTACCCTGGTATCGGCCCTGCTCTGGTGGCAGCCCGCCGCGGCCGCCACCGCGCCGCGGCCGCCGGCCGTGCGCCAGAGCGGCGGCTACGCCGACCCCTGCAAGCTCTACGGCACCATTTACCTGGAGCGCGACCCGCGCCGCCGCGGCTTCTGCTCGGCCACGGTGTATGTGGAGCAGCAGGAGGCTTTTGCCAACCTGGTGGTGTACGAGGAAGCCAACAAGCTCTTTGCCGACAAACCCGGCCTGTGGTACATCACCGAGGCCCGCGACTTTGCCGACTACACGGTGCTTGTCACCGATAACCGCTCCTTCGCCGATTTCGGCATTTACTACACCAAGGTGCGCTCCTTCGCCGGCTGCCGCAAAGACTAAGGCCGCCCGAGTTCCGCCGCGAGCCGCCCCGTGCCACCTGGCCGGGGCGGCTTTTTTGCGCGCCGCCCCGAAAAACCGCCGCATCTTTGCACCCCCGAATGCGCTCGGCGGTGTGCACGAGCACGTCAGCCCATTCCTTCCTTCGCCCAATTACAGACATGGACTTCATCGAACTGCGCGTTACTGCCCCGGCCGATCTGGCCGATATCCTCATTGCCGAGCTGGGCCAGCTCAGCTTCGACACCTTCGAAGAAAACGAGCAGGGCTTCTACGCCTACACCACCGAAGACGCCTTCGATGCGGAAGCCACCCAGGCCATCATCGACAAGTACGCCGACTGGCCCGAGGGCACGCCCACGGCCGAAAGCCGCGTCATTACGCGCCAGAACTGGAACACGGAGTGGGAAAAGAACTTCGAGCCGCTGGTCATCGGCGAGCAGGTGTCGGTGCGGGCGCCCTTCCACGCGGCCCGGCCCGATCTGCCCTACGACATCGTGATTATGCCGCGCATGTCGTTTGGCACCGGCCACCACAACACCACGGCGCTGATGATTGAAAACCAGCTCACCGTGGACCACCAGGGCAAGCGTGTGCTCGACATGGGCTGCGGTACCGGCATCCTGGCCATCATGGCCGTGCACCTCGGGGCTACGCACGTGCTGGCCGTGGACGTGGAGCCCTGGACGGCCGAAAACGCGGCCGACAACGCCCTGGAAAACAACGTGCAGGACAAGGTGGAAGCCCGCCTCGGCGACATTTCGGCGCTGGAAGGGGAGGAGCCCTTCGACCTGATCCTGGCCAACATCAACCGCAACGTGCTGCTCGACGACATGGACGCCTACTACCGTTACCTGCAGCCCGGCGGCCCCATCATCTTCTCGGGCTTCTACGAGGAGGACCTGCACCTGATCCGCGAAGCGGCCGAGCGCGCCGGCTTCCGCTACGCGTCGCACCGCGTGCGCAACCACTGGGTATCAGCCATCTTCACGAAAGCTTAGGGCCGGAGCGGGAAAGCCGCCTGCCGCGCCATTGGGGCCCGGTCGACGCAGGTCGGCCGGGCCTTTTTCGTGGCCCCGGCCCGGCACTTTGGCAAAGTTGTAGCGGGGCAGCACCGTACCGCCGCGGTAGGGCGTTCGGGGGCCGTCCACGGCATCCTGACCAGCCACAATGGGATGCAACCAAGGCGGCAAACCATTGACAATCATGGGGGCGGGAAGTCCGCCAACTTTTTCGGAAATTGTAGGCGGATAATTCCGCCTTAAGGCATCTGTATGAAGCAATTCGCTGCGTGGGGGCTTTGCGCGTTACTGGCCTGGGGGTCGGCGGCTACGGGCCGCGCTCAGACGGCCAAGCCGCAAACCTCGCCCGCCACTACTCCACCCGCACCTACCGCCGCTGCTCGCCCAGGCAGCGGCCCGTTCAGTACCGACCCCACCACCTTCATCGGGGAAGTGGTGGCCGTGATGACGGCTACCAAGAACCCCGGCGCCATTGCGCAGGCCGAGCAGCTGCGCCAGCTGTGGGGCTCCAACAAGCTCACCGCCTCGCAGCAGGCCAAGGTCATCGAGCTGGCCCGCAAGATGCAGGAGCGCCGCCTCAAGCCGCGCCCGCACCTGGAGGCCTTCTGGGGCCTGCTGCTGGCCGCCAAGCAGGGCCAGCAGCCGCTGTCGGATCAGCAGACCGACCAGCTGCTGGACGTAACCGGCAAGGCCCTGGTGCCCCAGGACCTGAAGGAGCTGGAGATGTTTGTCACCAGCACCACGCAGTTTCTCAAGACGCGGCAGCTCTACAGCTCCCGCTACAACCGCCTGCGCCTGGCCAACAGCTCGGCCGTCACCTTCGCCTACAACGACAACGACTACCCCGGCGGCGCGCCGGCCACCGGCTCGGGCTGGGGAGCCCCCAAGCCCGAGCCCAAACCCGAACCCGTGAAAGCGCCGGAGCCGGCCAAAGCCGCGCCGGCCAAGGCCGCTCCCAAGCCCGCCGCGAAGCCTAAGCCCAAGCCTGCGCCCAAGAAAAAGAGCAGCGGCTGGGACGACTGGGACTCCGGCAGCTGGGACACCGGCGGCTGGGGCTCCAGCTCCGACGACGGCTGGGGCGCACCCGCGAAGAAGAAAGCCCCCGCGCCGGCCAAGAAAACCACCGCCGCCAAGCCCGCGGCCACGCCCAAGACGCCGGAGCCCATCAAGCCGGCCGAGGAGTGGAAGGACGAGCCGGCTACCCCGCAGGCCGGCACCGGCTACGTGGATACATACATGGCCCCGAGCACCCGCGGGCCGGTTATCGTGGTGAAGGATGCCGACATCGTGCTGGCCACGGCCTACGACTCGGTGGTGATTCAGAAAACCAGCGGCACGCTGGTGACGGGTACCAACAAATTTGTGGGGCAGGGCGGCACCTTCGGCTGGCAGATCAACAACAACCCGCTCACGGCCGAGCTGGGCGCCTACGATTTCGACGTTAACAGGCCCGAGTTCAAGGCGGAGCCCGTGACGCTGACCTACCCGGCCGTGCTGGAGGCCCCCGTGAAAGGCGCCCTGGCCTACAAAGCCGTGCAGAAAAAAGGGGGCGGCGACACCGGCTACCCGCGCTTCGTGTCGCTGACCAACGACGCGCGCGTCAAAAACATCGGCGACAACATCACCTACCAGGGCGGCTTCTCGCTGAACGGCAGCAAGATGTACTCGGCTACGCTCGACGGCTCCCTGTCGCGCATCACGGTGAGCTACGAGGGCAAGCCGCGCTTCCGGGCCGCTTCGCGCAGCTACCAGCTCGGCGACACGCTGATTTCGGCCAGCCGCGCCGCCATTACCATCTTCGAGGACAAAGCCGACTCCATTACCCACCCCGGCGCCAAGCTCAAGTACTCCAAGCCCCGGCAGGTGCTGCTGCTGGCCCGCGAGGAGGGCCTCTACAAAACCACGCCCTACTACGACTCCTACCACCAGATGGAGTTATCGGCTGAGCAGCTGACGTGGAACGTGCGCACACCTAGCATCAACTTTCAGACGCTGACGGCCAAAAACCAGGTGACGGCGGGCTTTGAGTCCAAGGAGTTCTACACCAACACGCGCTTTCAGCAGATCCACTCCATCAACCGCCTGCACCCCTTGCAGATGGTGGTGGGCTACAGCCAGACGCACAACAACGTGAAGAAATTCATGGTGCAGGACCTGGTAGACGCCCTCAAACTCAAGGAGCCCAACGTGCGCTCGGCCGTGGCCGGCCTGGCCCGCGACGGCTACGTGAGCATTGACCCCATCACGGGCGAAATCACGCTGCTGCCCAAGGCCCTGCACTACGTCAACTCGGCCCGCGGCAAAAAGGACTACGACCACATTGCCATCAAGTCGCTGGCCGCCAACGGGCAGAACGCCTCGCTGAACCTGAACAGCAACACCCTGCTGGTGCGCGGCGTGGACCGCTTCAACTTCTCCGACGACTCCATCACGGTGTTTGTGAAGCCGGACTCGAGCATCGTGCGCATCCAGAAAAACCGCAACATCGACTTCAACGGCACGGTGGTGGCCTCGGCCTTCATCTTCAAGGGCAAGGAGTTCAAGTTTGACTACGATGGCTTTTACATCGACATGTTCAAAATTGACTCCATCATCGTGAAGGGCAAGGGCTCCAAGGGCTCGGCCCTGCGCGCCCGCAAGGAGCACGACTTCTCGCTGACCAACAAGGGCAACAAAGCCACCGGCCGCCTCTACATCAACGCGCCGAACAACAAATCGGGCCGCAAGAAGCTGGGTGCCTTCCCGGCCTTCGACGCCACCACGGGCGCCTACGTGTTCTTCAACAAGCCCGAAGTACTCGGCGGCGCCTACGACACGACCGTCTACTTCGACATTCCGCCCTTCAAGCTGGATTCCCTGAACAACGCCAACCGCTCGGCGGTGGGCTTCAAGGGCACGTTCGTGTCGGGCGGCATCCTGCCAAACTTCAAGACCAAGCTCACCATGCAGGACGACGGCTCCCTGGGCTTCGTCTACGCCGTGCCCAAGGAGGGTTTCCCGGTGTACGGGGGCAAAGCGCGCCTCTACAACCAGGTGAGGATGAGCAACCGCGGCATCCAGGGCGACGGAAAGCTGGATTACCTCTCGGCCACGCTCAACAGCGACCAGTTCATCTTCTACAAGGACTCGGTGGTGACCCTGGGCAAGAACGCCGCCATCAAGGAAGGCACGCTGAACGGGGCCGAGTACCCGAAGGTGGCCCTGCTGCCCGGCTACCAGATGAAGTGGGTGGTGAAGGCCGACTCCATGTACCTCTCCACCGCGCCCGGCGGCGAGGCCATGCGCTTCTACGACGCCACGTACCTCTACAAAGGCACCGCCGTGCTCACGCCCAAGGGCCTGGGCGGCCTGGGCCGCATGGAAAACGCGCAGTCGGTGATTCGCTCCAAGTCTTTCACCTTCCTGCCCACCCAGTACAAGGGCGAGAACGGCACGGTGAGCGTAAAGTCGGCCGAGCCGAACAAGCCGGCCCTGACCGCGCCCGACGTGGCCTTTACCTACGACATCAAGCGCGGCTACGCCGACTTTGCCCGCGCCGAGGGCGTGACCAAGTCGGTTATCGAGCTGCCCTACTCGCAGTACCGCACCTCGCTCAGCGGTGGCCGCTGGGACTTTAAGAAAAAGACCGTGCAGCTGCGCGTGGCCGCCGGCCAGGACTCGACGCGCGCCTACTTCTACTCGCTCAAGCCCGAGCAGAAGGGCCTGAAGTTCCGCGCCGCCACCGGCAAGTACGACCTGAACAAGTACCGCCTCGTGGCCGACGGCGTGCCCTACATTGCCTCGGCCGACGCCTGGATCGAGCCCGACTCGAACCGCGTGTACGTGCTGCCCAACGCCGAAATGCGCGCCTTCCAGAACGCGGGCATCGTGATGGACACGCTGGGTAAGTTTCACAGCCTGTACAAGGGCGAAATCAAGGTGCTGAGCCGCGCGGCTTTCACCGGCAACGCCCTCTACAACTACAAGACGCCCACCGACTCCTTCGCCATCAAGTTTGCCAACTTCACCGTCGACTCCGCCGCGGTGGGACTCGGGGTAAAAGGGGAAGGCAAGAAGAAGTCGTCGCTGATCAAGAAGAACAAGGACGACGACACGCCGCCTGCCCCGCCCACCCTGGCCGTGGCCGACATCAAGGCCACCGACAAGTTCCGCATCGCGCCGCGCATTCAGTACCGCGGGGGCGTAACCATGAACTCGCAGGCCAAGGGCTTCGCCTTTGATGGGCAGGCGCGCTTGGAATTCACCAAGACGCCGACGGCCGCCGACTGGTTTCCGGTGCAGGACAGCATCGACCCGCAGTTCGTGAAGATCCGGATGAAGGAGCTGAAGGCGGAGGACGGCACCCCCATGGTGACGGGCCTCTACCAGAACGAGGGCACCGGCCGGCCGTACCCGCTGTTTGTGGCGCCCAAGGGCAACGTGACCGACGGCAACCTCTTCGAGGTGGACGGCACGCTGACCTACGACCCGAAGAAGCGCATCTACACCATCAGCCGCCACGACGCGCTCGACCAGGACGTGTTTGAGGGTTCGGTGCTCACGGTGGACGACTCGACGGGCGTGCTCGGCTTCCGCGGCAAGCTGAACCTGATCGGCACCAACAAGGACTACACGCTGGCCACGTCGGGCGTAGGCCGGGCCAACGTAGACTCCAGCCGCTACCAGATCGACGCCATGTTGGCTTTCGACCTGAACTTCCCCGATAAGGCCTTCGAAGCCATGGCCGAGGACATGGCTAAGTACGCCAAGGGCCTGCCCGAGGCGCTGTCCGGCTCGCAGAACGAGCTGTACAAGCTGGGCGAGTTTGCTGGCTCCAAGACCATCAGCGACTACGCCAACCGCAAGTCGGGCAACTACGTGCCGCTGCAGAAGGTCTCGTCGAAGTTCCTCCACGACATCGTGCTCAGCCAGGTGAACCTGAAGTGGTCAAACAAGCACAACGCCTGGTACTCGGTGGGCAAGATCGGTTTGGTGAGCATCGGCAAGAAAGACATCAACGCCCTGATCGACGGCTACATCGAAATCAAGAAGGAAAGCACCGGCGACGCCGTGGAACTGTACCTGGAGGCCGACCCCGAAACCTGGTATTACTTCAAGTTTGCCGAAAACAAGCTGCTGGCCAAGGCCCAGCACGGCGAGTTCGACGAAATCCTGGGCCGCGCCGCCAAGGGCGACTACAACACGGCCACCGACTACGGTTTCTTCCTCGGCGACGAGCAGGAAAAGGTGCTCTACGTGAATCACTTCCGCAAGGACTACCTCGGCGAGGCCAAGCCGCAGAAGCAGGTGCTCAGCGGCCGTCCGCAGCCGTCCGGCAACTTCGACAACATGGAGTCCGATTCGAAGAAAAAGAAGAAGAAGGCCGACACGCAGGACGAGCAGTTCGGTACCGATCCGGCAGCTGATGCCGCCGCTGACCCGGCGGCCGAGCCCAGCAAGAAGGAGAAGAAAAAGAAGAAGGAAGCCGCGGCCGACGCCAACGACCCCTTCGCCACCGATTCGACCCCGACGGCCGAGCCCGAGCCCAGCAAGAAGGAGAAGAAGAAAAAGGAGAAGGAGGTAGCCGCCGACACCCCAGCCGAACCGGCGCCGGCCGAGCCCGCCGCGGCCGAGCCGAGCAAAAAGGAGAAAAAGAAGAAAGAGGAAGCCGCTCCGGCCCCGACCGAGGAGAAAGCCGCCGAGCCGGCCAAGGAACCGAAGAAGGAAAAGGAGAAGAAGTCCAAGAAGAAGGACGAAAACGACCCCTTCGGCGACGAGTAAGCTCCGGCCCGCGCCCTGGCAAGCAGCCACGACCACCCGGTCGTGGCTGCTTTTTTATGCCCGACGCCCGTATTACCCCCGCGGCGCTACCTCGTCCGCTATCTTTGGCTGCACTCCCTTTTCCCGCTATGACGTACGCTTACCTTGCGCTGGCCCTTGTGCTGGCTTACCTGCTCGGCTCCATTCCCACGGCCCTCTGGGTGGGCCGCCGCTTCTACGGCCTCGACGTGCGGGAGCACGGCTCCGGCAACGCGGGCGCCACCAACACCTTCCGGGTACTGGGCAAGAAGCCCGGCTCCTTCGTGCTGCTGGTGGACGCGCTGAAGGGCTTCGTGGCCGCGTACTTTTTGCCCATGTGGCTGGTGAGCGTGGGCGCCATCGAGCCCGAGCACGAAGTGTACTACCGCCTGGCCTGCGGGGTGCTGGCGGTTATCGGCCACATCTACCCGGTTTTTGCGCAGTTCCGGGGCGGCAAGGGCGTGGCCACCATCTTGGGCATGATGCTGGGCGTGGCCCCGGCCACCGTGGGCGTGTGCCTGCTGGTGTTCGTGGTAGTGCTGCTCATTTCGCGCTACGTGTCGCTGAGCAGCATGACGGCCGGCGTGACGTTCGCCCTGCTGCAGCTCACGCCCTGGTTTGCCCCACCGCAAGACTTCCTGATTTACGTGGGCTTCGTGCTGGCTGCCCTGCTGATTTACACCCACCGCGCCAACATCGGGCGCCTGCGGGCCGGCACGGAAAGCCGGGTGCCGCTGCCTTGGGCGAAGTAAACCAAGGCGGACATGCGAACCATTGGTGGAATGGTGGCCATCGGCCTCGGGGTAGCATTGAGCGCGGTAGGTACCCTGTTTCATATGATGCGCTGGCCCGACGTTTTCCAGGGTCGGTATATCGGACCGCTGCTCATCGTTGCCGGGACACTGTGGGTAGCGGTGGCCAAAATACGCGCCGCTTCGCCAGCCGATTCTTCCCGTATCCGGCTGCACTCCGTTACGACGTACTGGCCAAAGTACTTCGTCCCCGTCCTCTTCACTGGCGCTCTAGTAGCCGTGGCCGCTTGGACACGAGCGGGAGGCATGCCGATGGAGGCCGGCGTGCCTGCTATGGCCTTCCTTGTTTTTCTACTGGCACTTTCGGGGCTGATCAGCTACTTCATTCACTTCGGGTATTGCACCGACGACCATGTGTATTTCCGACGCTACGGAGCCGAAAAGGCTTACCGGTTTGCGGACGTTGTATCCATAACGCAACTGCTCGTGGGCATTTACCTGATTCAGACCAATGATAAAGTCAGGCGGTTGTTGCTGCCTGATGTTGACTTGCTGCATCCATTCGAGGAACCGGCCAGCATTCAGAAAATGCGCAACGATACCCGCAATCCTTTGTAGCTGCCCGCGGCGAATGAGTTAGCGGCTAGGGGCTGTTACGGCCCATCCGCTACCTTTACGGCCCTAGTCAACCCGACCACCTTTTCCCAACCCGATGACCTCTTTCCTGACCCAGAACCAGGACCGTTTCCTGAGCGAGCTGCTGGAGTGGCTGCGCATCCCGTCGGTTTCGGCCGACCCCAAGTTCCACGGCGACGTGCTCAAGGCCGCCGAGTACCTGAAAATGCGCCTGGAAGAAGTCGGCCTCGACAAGGTGGAGCTGTGCCCGACGGCCGGCAACCCCATCGTCTACGGCGAGAAGCTCATCGACCCGGCGCTGCCCACCGTGCTCGTGTACGGCCACTACGACGTGCAGCCCGCCGACCCCTACGAGCTGTGGACCTCGGGCCCCTTCGACCCGGTCATCAAGGACGGCAAGATCTACGCCCGCGGCGCCTGCGACGACAAAGGCCAGGTGTACATGCACGTCAAGGCCTTTGAGGTGCTCAACCAGCAGGGCGGCGTTCCCTGCAACGTGAAGGTGATGATTGAGGGCGAGGAGGAAGTCGGGTCCAACAACCTGGGCATCTTCGTCAACGCCAACCGCGAAAAGCTGCGCGCCGACGTGGTGCTGCTCTCCGACACGGGCATCATCGCCAACGACACGCCCAGCATCGAGGTGGGCCTGCGCGGGCTGAGCTACCACGAGGTGGAGGTGACCGGCCCCAACCGCGACCTGCACTCCGGCCTCTACGGTGGGGCCGTGCACAACCCCATCAACGCGCTGTGCAAGATGATTGCCTCCCTGCACGACGAGAACCGCCACATCACCATCCCCGGCTTCTACGACAAGGTGGATGAGCTGACGACGGAAGAGCGCGCCGAGCTGAACAAGGCGCCCTACAACGAGGAGGAATACAAGCAAAGCATTGGTCTGCCCGCCACCTACGGTGAAAAGGGCTATACCACGATTGAGCGCACCAGCATCCGCCCCACCCTGGACGTGAACGGCATCTGGGGCGGCTACACCGGCGAAGGCGCCAAGACGGTTATTGCCTCCAAGGCCTACGCCAAAATCTCCATGCGCCTGGTGCCGCACCAGACCTCGGAGGAAATCAGCGAGCTGTTTCAGAAGCACTTCCAGAGCATTGCCCCCGAAGGCGTGACGGTGGTGGTGAAGCCCCACCACGGCGGCGAGCCGGTGGTGACGCCCACCGACTCGGTGGCCTACAAAGCCGCCGCCCAGGCCCTGGAAGACACTTTCGGCAAGAAGCCCATTCCCACGCGCGGCGGCGGTTCTATCCCCATCGTGGCCATGTTCAAATCGGAGCTGGGCGTGGATTCGGTGCTGCTCGGCTTCGGCCTGGACTCGGACGCCATCCACTCGCCCAACGAGCACTACGGCGTGTTCAACTTCATGAAGGGCATCGAGACGATTCCGCTGTTCTACCAGCACTACACCCGGTTGATGCAGGAGCAGCAGGCCTAAGCCGCTGCCCCGCCAACGCACAACGCCCGGCTTCCAGTTGCAGGAGGCCGGGCGTTGTGCGTTGGCGGGAGGCGAAGCCGTTATTTCGCGCCGAAAAAATAGCCCAGGTACAGCTGAAACACCGAGTTGCGGCCGGAGCCGGGCGAAGTCAGGCCGCCGTTGTAGCGCAGGCCCACCACAGGCCCGGCGGTTTGGTAGCCCACGCCGGCCACGTAGCCAAAGTCGAGGCGCTCCAGTCCATCGGTACCGGTAAACTTCGTTTTCGTGCCGGGTCCGGTGGGCTGCTCCCGGCTGGCCGCTACCAGATACCCCGCCTGCGGCCCGGCCTCGAAGATGAAGCCATCGGCATTGATGCGCGCCAGTACCGGCAGGTCGAGGTAGTGAAAGCGGGTTCTGAGGGCAGGGGTATTGGTGTAGCTTTCCTCAAAGCCTTTTTGCGAGTACAGCAGTTCGGGCTGCACGGCCAGGAATCCATCCGACGTAAGCGCGATGTTGGCCATCAGCCCGCCGTGGGTCGTCACGATGCTTTTGGCGCCGGCCGCGAGTTGCGTACCGCTAATGTTGGCCAAGCCTGCCCCGATTTTTATGCCCAGGCGCGTTTGTGCCTGCGCGACGCCATTCGCGCCGAGGCAGAGGGTGAGCAGCAGTAATGTTTTTCTCATGCGAAGGGTAATAGGAAGAATTAAGCAGCCGGCCGGCAATGTATTGCTGCGCGAGTTACCCAGAGCCACCACGCACTGCGCCCGGTCTTGCAAAGACCGGGCGCAGCGGTGAAAAGGGTAAGAACCAAGGCGGCGCTTATTCGAAGCGGTAGCCCACTTGCAGCATGATGGCCGAGTTGTACACTTTGTTTTCGGGCCCTTTGGGCAGCTGCGTCAGGGCGCCGTTGTAGCGCAGGCCCACGCTGGGGCCGCTCTCGGCCTGGTAGCCAATGCCCACCACGTAGCCGGCATCAAACTCGTTGTAGTCGCCGCGCTCGAAGCTGGAGCCGCCATCCGGCGACTGCGTCGCCTTGAGCAGGTAGCCCACCTGCGGACCGAGCTCGAAAAAGGGGCCGTCGGCGTCGATGCGCAGCAGCAGCGGGACATCAATGTAGTGCAGCCGAATGTCACCTTTCGTGCTGGTGTAGTCGTAGCGGTTGCCCTTCATCGAATACAGCAGCTCGGGCTGAAAGGAGAGCATGTCGGTGAGCCCGAGGTTGAGGAAGCCGCCGGCGGTCAGGCCCACCAGGTAGCGGGCATCGCCCTTGTCCTTGCCGGTAAAGGTGGAGAAAGTCGGACCGGCCTTGAGGCCCACCCGGAAGCTTTGCGCGAAAGCGCCGCTGGTGCCCAAGCCAAGGCAAAGGACCAGCATCAGAAACATCTTTTTCATCGAAAGTTTGGAGTAAGGATGCACCGCGCCGCGTAGGCCGAAGCGCTGCAAGAGCGACAACCTGAGCCGGCAGCAGGCAAAAGCGCGGGTTACTTGCCGCCGAACAGGTAGCCGAGGTAGAGCTGGAACACCGAGTTGCGGGCGTTGCTGAACTCGTTGCTGCTGTAATCACCCTTGCCCCACTTTGTAAAGTTGCCGTTGTAGCGCAGCCCGATCATCGGACCGCTCTCGGCCTGGAAGCCAAAGCCAGCCGCGTAGCCCACCTCGAAACGGTTGATGTTGTCGAGGTTTTGGTAATCGGTGGAATTGCCTTGGGTCTGGCCATTAACGGATGTCTTGACGTCGTCGCTCACGCTGAGTAGGTAGCCAAACTGTGGGCCCAGCTCGAAGAACGGCCCGTCGGCGTTGATCTTCAGCAACACGGGCAGGTCCAAGTAGTTGTAGTTGACCTTGCCAGTGTACTTGTACTTATTGCCCAAAATGGTAAACTCCGTATCGGCGTATTTGAAGCCCTTCTGCGAGTATAAGAGTTCCGGTTGCAGCGAGAGGAAGCCGTCGTCAAGCAGGCCAATGTTGACCATCAAGCCGCCGTGCGGGCCTATTTTGCTTTGGTAGCGGTCTTCGTCGGTCAGGTCACCAGCCAGGTTGGAGTAGTTGGCACCGGCCTTAATGCCCAGGCGCACACCTTGGGCGTGGGCTGCGGGCGCGGCAGCAAAGGAGGCTCCTGCGAGGAGAGCGGCGGCCAGGAAAGCGTGTTTCATTGCCGTAAAGGAAAATGGGTGAGAGAAAAAAAACGGTGCGACAGTGCCCGATTTTGGTCCTACAACGCGGATTGCCGCTGCAGGTTGGATTCAGCCAGGGGGCTTGAGGCAGCAAAGCCGGCGCATTCGTTTGCTTGCTGCCGCAGTGGCCGCCGACCGGGCGGAAGTAATCCGGTCGGCGGCCAAGTCACCATAAACGTGCCAGGCTGATTGAATATTTCCGCGGTTGCCGGGGGCTGCGGTGTATCACGCAGAGTCAGTGGGAAAAAGAAAAAAAGGCCACCCGGATGCCCGGGTGGCCTTTACTAGGAGCGAAGGACGCTCCGTTATCGGCTGCCAACGGGCAGCATGTAGCCCAGTTGCAGCGTAAAGGCGTTGTTGAAAGCTTTCGGCTCGTTGTCGGCGTCCTTGGTGTCGATGAGCGAGTTGAAGCCCCGGGCGTAGCGCAGCCCCACCGACAGGCCGCTTTCGGCCTGGTAGCCCAGCCCGGCCACGCCGCTGATGTCAAACTGCGCCAGGTCCGACTTGTACGCCTCGTCGCGCGAAACGCCGGTGTAATCGAGGAATTCACTCCGCGACTCGTCTTTCACCTTGGTGCCGTCGGCGCGCTTTTCCGTGTACTGCGACTTGGCGCGCGAGCCGAACAGGTAGCTTACCTGCGGACCGGCTTCGAAGAACAGGCCGCCGGCATTGATGCGGGCCAGCACCGGCACATCGACGTAGTGCAGTACGCGCTGCTGCTCCTGCTCGATCTTGGCGACGCCCTGGGGCAGGCCCGTGGTGGTCTGCGTCTGAATTTCGTAGCCCTTGCGGTTATACAGGACTTCCGGGGCAATGGCAAAGAAACCGTCGGAGCTGACGGGGAGCTGGAAGGCCACGCCGACGTTGTAGCCGAGCTTGTAGCTGCCTAGCTCCGAGCTGTAGTTCGCGCCGGTGATGCTCTGCACGTTGTCGCCGGAGATGTTCGAATACGTGGCGCCGGCTTTCAGGCCGATGCGAAATCCGCCCGGATCCTGGGCGTGAGCGAGGGAGGCGGTAGCCAGTGAAGTGAGGGCAAAAAGTGCGAGCTTTTTCATGGGGAAGTTCGGAATAGGGGGTGGTAAGGGACGCGCGCCGGCAACAACTCTACTGGGCTTGAACGGTACTAAAGGCCGCGCGATTTGCCCCTGTTACGGCAAAAGTGGCCGCCAATGTTGCGCCCCAGCAGGTATTATCTTGGATGAGGACCGGTACTGGCCCGCACGGCGGCGCCTTTTCCGCCGCTCGCCCCGCCGCCACTGCGGCCACTGCGGCCACCGTGCCTACTTTTGTGGCAGCCTGCTTTGTTCTCTATGTCGCTCAGTGCCCGTTTGTTTCTGTTGCTGTTTCTGCTGGTGGCCGGGTTCGGGCTACGCGCTCAGCCCACCGCGCCTGCTGCCCCGGCCGAGCCGCTGGTACTGGGGCTGTACGCGCAGGGCGGGTTCATCATTGCGCACTCGCCGCGGGTCAAGCACCTCGTCACGGCCCACCCCACCGGAATAGAGCTGAACGCGCAGCGGCAGCTCACCGGGCGCGCGCCCTGGCACGCCTGGTACCGTTATCCTAAGGTGGGCTTGGCACTGGTGTATTACGATTACCACAACCCGGCGCTGCGCCATTCCTTCGCGGCCACGGCTTACCTGAGCAAGGCTTTTTGGCGCACCGAGCGGCAGGAACTTAGCTTCCGCCTGGGCACCGGCGTGGGCTACTTCCCGTTTCCCTTCGACCGGGCCACGAATCACAAGAACACGTTTGTCAGTTCGCGGCTGAACGCCACCATTCAGGCCCGCGCCGACTACGACGTGGCCCTGACGCCCCGGTTGGGGCTGCTGCTGGGAGTGGCGTTGCACCACTATTCCAACGGCGCCACCGCCAAGCCGAACCTGGGCATTAACGTGCCGACGCTGGTAGTGGGGCTGAACTACCACCAGCGGCGCCGCTTCACCCCGCTGCCCCTGCTGCCCGACGATCTGCCGGCTGATGTAGGGCGCAACTTCTTGAACATGAGCGCCAGCGTGGGTGTGAAGCAGCGCAACGAGTCCGACCGGCAGCTCTACTGGGTCAATTCTGTAACCGTAGCCGGTGGGCGGCGCGTCAACCGCAAAAGCAACCTGCTGGTGGGCCTGGAAGGGTTCTACGACCGCTCCTTGCGGGCAGAGCAGCGCGACACGGCCCGCGCCGCCAGCAGCCTGCCCGATGTGAAGAAAGCCGGCGCCTTTGTGGGGCACGAGCTGCTGTTCGGGCGCCTTGCTGTCGTCACGCACCTGGGCTTTTACCTCTACAATCCCTACAAGTCGAACAAGTTCTACTACGAGCGCATCGGCCTGAAATACCACTTCACCGAGCGTCTGTTCGGCGCCGTGGACCTGAAGGTGCACCGCGGGGCCGCTGACGTGCTGGAGTGGAAACTGGGTGTCAGGCTCTGATCAGGTGGAAGCGTAGCGCCCCTGCTACAGCCCGCGCTGCTTGAATGGTACGCTTGCACGGCGGCAGTCCAATACTCGCGGCCATGGGAAGCTTAGCCCTCAGGGTTCGGGCCCGTGAGGCGGCGCTTCGGCGGCCTTCTGATGCAACCAGTGGCGCCGGCCGGACAGCGCTGGCACAACTGCTTCAGGTCATCTTCGGGCAATTCACTCACTGCCCGCAGGTCGGTGACTTTCCTCGAATTCGTGCTGCTGACGGGCCTGTTCCTGCTGTATTGGACGTGCCTCGGCTACCGGGCGCTGGAAGAAACGCTGGTCCGTCGGCCCGGGGTAGCTGTCCTGCCAATGCCGGGCCAGTGGCGGTTCAAACCCGAGTATGTCTCTGACCGCGGGCTGCTGGCACGGCCTCTCCCTTGGTTGCCACGTCGGCTGGACGGCACCGCTGCCGCAGCAAGGCAGCCAAAAACCAACCGACCACTGCCCGGGGTGGGGCAGTGGCCGGTTGGCTGGTGTGACCGAATGCGACTACTCCGTCGCGGGTTTGGCAGTCGAGGGGGTTGGCTTTTTGGCCACTTTGTGCGGCCGGCGCTTGCCGAAGGTGCCCTTTCTGAGCTTTCCGCGGCGCGACTTTTTGTCTCCTTTGCCCATGCTGCAAATCGTTTGGTGTGAGTGAAAAACAAAACAACGGAGGCCAGGCCCAGGTGGGATTAGCGTCCGGCTGTTTGTACGGGTGCGCCCGCCACAAGTTGACGGCACATAGGCCGCACTACGGCCGGGCCTTCGTAGCTAAAGCCCGTGTAGGGCTGCACCAGCGACGCGCCTGCGGTCAGCTTTTCCACCACGTCTTCTGGCGTAAAGATGCCGCCCACCCCCGATGATGGGAAAAGCGCCACCCAACTCTTGGTGCAGGTACCGAATGGCTTCGGTGGCGCGGGCGCGTAGTAGGGCGCCGCTTGGGCCGCCGGCCCCGCGCTGTTCTACCCCGGGCGTGCGCAGTCCGCTGCGGTCGATGGGGGTATTGGTGGCTACCACTCCGCTGAGGCCTGCTTCCTGCTCAATGCCGATGAGGTCATCGAACTGCTCGTAGTTCAGGGCGGGCGCAATCTGGAGCAGTAGCGGTCTAAGTAAAACTTGAGACATGGCGCGCCGCAAGAAATCCGTGCCGCAAAGCTCCAAATCTATTCCGGAAGTACCTGCGGAGGGGCCCTAAAGCTTCGTTGATTATTTGTTGATTTTATAATGCTGATAATAAGCTTGCTAATAAATCCGAACGCGCAGTTTGAGCACATAATCGTAACCAGGTGTTGGGATATACCGTCTCGGTTACTACTTTTGCCGTCCCTTTAAACGAAAGCGGTGCTTTCCCCGAAGGAGCCTGATTCTGTAGCTCAGCTGGTAGAGCAATACACTTTTAATGTATGGGTCCTGGGTTCGAATCCCAGCGGAATCACTGAAAACCCCGTCTGCAAACCGCAGACGGGGTTTTTTGCTTGCCGAAGTAGGTGTCTGCGTCAGGCAGACCAGACACGTACGGCTGATTTGAGCTGCTGTGGCGGTTGCTGGGCGCTCCGCTTCAGTGGTTTACAAAAAGCAGTGAAGCGGAGCCAGAGCCCATACACTGCTCAGGAACGGATTCTATCTGCCAGCCGGGCGAGTTGCGCGCCCTGTAACTTTACCGTCGGTTAGCGAAGCAGATCAACGGGCATGGTCTACAAAAAGCCCCATGCTCTGCCTCAAGGGGCCGCAGGATACCAATTACGCAGCCGCACGTCGATGTTCTTGTTGGCCGCTTGCACCGTTTTTTGGAAAGAAGCCACGTCGCTTAGGCCGTTCTGCCCCCGGTAGTGGTACGGATACACGATGCCCGGTTTGAAAGCCAGCACGCCCTGCGCCGCCTGCTGCTCGTCCATGGTATAGGGCAGGTTCATGCACACGAAGGCCACGTCGATGCCCCGCAGGGCGCGCATTTCGGCAATGTCTTCGGTGTCGCCGGACACGTACACGTTTTTGCCGCCCAGGTTGAGCACGTAGCCGTTGCCCCGACCCTTGGGGTGGCGCGCATCGGCCGTAGCGGGCAGATTGTACATCGGTATGGCCGACACGTGCAGCCCCAGTGTGTCGAGGTGCTGGCCATTGCGCAGAATGCGTGCCTGCGCTCGGTACGCCGCTGGCAGTTGCTCTGCTACTGCTGGCGGCACCACCAGTAGGGCTTTCCCAAGGGAGAGGCCTGCCAGCGTCTTGGGGTCCAGGTGGTCGCCGTGGATGTCGGTAATGAGAACCACGTCGGGAGCGGCCAACCCCGCATAGGCCTGCGCCCCGCCGTAGGGGTCCACATAGATGGTTTTGCCGTTCCAGGTAAATACCACGCTGCCGTGCGTGATAGGCTGCACCGTGAGCGGGCCTTGTTTGGTGGCAATTTGATCGGCAGCCGCGCGCGATGTGGCCACGGGGGAAACGGTTTGAGCCGGTGCCGAAGCTGTCAACGCAGCCAACGCGGCCGTAAGCACATAGGGGAGTTTCATCAGTTACTGCCTGTCTGGTGAATGCAAGGCTGACGCTGCGCGAGAAGAGCGGCGCCAAAGCCGTTACTACGGATAATCGAGGCAATAAACCGGGCTGCTCCGCGCAAGTTTACTCGCTGACCACTCGCTCGCCGTCTGACGACCACTATGGAGCAGCAAGCCGGTTATCAGGATGATAAGATTCTTTGGTGTAGGGTTATTGACTATCCTGGCGGAAACCGCGAAACGGGCTTTTGAGGCGGTGAGTACATCTATATGCGCATAGCGGAAAGCCGATTATGTAGGGCACTCTGCAGCTGACGGCGTGATTAAATCCAATTAATACGCTGCGTAACATTCAACTTGGGCTTGGAGGAAGGACGTTCGGCCACTACTTTTGCCGTTGTTTAGAAAGATTCCAAAATAGCAGCCTTGAACACCTGCTCGGCTGTTACACCTCTTAGCTCATGCCTTCCACTCTTCTGCTTGCCCTGCTAACGACGGGATTGCCGCTCTCGTCTTTGGCTGCTCCTGGTTTCTCTTCTCCCCGCATCAGCGCCATAGCCGGCGGCACGCTCGAGGGCGTCGTTCGTACCGCCGACGGCCAACCTGCTCCGTTTGCTAGCGTTGCCCTGAAGGGCACGACTTACGGGGCCACCACCGATGCCCAAGGCCGGTTTACGCTGGCGGGCGTACCCGCGGGGCGGTACACCCTGGTGGCCACGGCGGTGGGCTTTGCCCCGGTGGAGCAGGCGGTGGACGTGCCGGAAGCGGGCACCCTGCGCCTGCCTGCCCTGCAGCTGGCTCCCAGCACCCAGGAACTGAGCGAGGTGACCGTGACGGGCCGCAGCTACACGGCCTACAAGCGCGACGCCACCAACCTAGCCACCCGCTCCGAAACGCCGCTGCGCGACATTCCGCAGAGCGTGCAGGTGTTGCCCGAGGCCGTGCTGCGCGACCAGCAGGTGCAGCTGCTGCAGGAGAGCATCCGCAACTTCGCCGGCATCACCCAGTTTGGCGGGTACAACGACTTTAACCTGCGCGGGTTTCGCTCCACCACCGGCAACTTTGCCCTGAACGGACAGCGCCTGGGCGGCTCCTCGTACACGCCCCAGCCCACCTACAACCTGGAAAGCGTGGAGGCCGTGAAAGGCCCCGCCTCGGTGCTCTACGGCTTTGCCGCGCCCGGCGGCATCATCAATCAGACCACCAAGCTCCCTGAGGCCAAGGCCCGCCGCGAGGTGCGCCTGACTTACGGCAGCTTTAACCAGTTTCGCGGCGTAGCCGACGCCACGGGCCCGTTGAGCGCCAATGGCAAGTGGCTCTACCGCGTGGTGGCCGGCGCCGAGCGCACCGACCACCAAATGCGCGACTGGAAAACGCGCAACGTATTCGTCAATCCATCGCTGACGTTCCGGCCTTCTGAGCGTACCGATCTGACCCTAACCACCTCTTACTTCCACCAGAACGAGGACGGCGGCACTTGGTACAACCGCGGTATCATGGCCGTGGAGGAAAACTTGGGCGTACTGCCGCGCGACTGGAGCCACCACGACGCCAACGACCGGGGCTCGGACCGAATTGCCAACGCTCAATTCCTGGGGCAGCACCGCCTATCGGAAAACCTGAGCGTGAATTTGCTGGCTCGTTATACCTATTACAATTCTCGGCAACAGTATCACCACGTCACCCGCGGCCGAGTTGTTAATGGGGTGCGGAGGCCCACTATTGACCCCGTTACCGGCAACATTAACCGCCATTTCCGCGACTTCGACGACGTAAGCCAAGACGCTTTCGTCAACGGTTTCCTGACCTGGAAAACCACCACCGGCCCGGTGCAGCACACCATCTTGGCAGGCGTAGATTACGGCAACAGCCAGCGGGGCTATGATTACGCCCAGAGCTACGCGGGCGTGCCGGGCCTGAACGTCTTCAACCCGCAGTACGGCCAGACCGACCGCGGCACCTACCGCGGCGAAGGCTACAACGCCCGCTACGACAATCCCACGCGCTTCGTCGGCGCCTACGTACAGGATCAGCTTACGCTGACTTCGCAGCTCAAGGCCGTGCTGGGCCTGCGCTACGATACCTACCGCAGCACCAGCTTCGACTTGGACCGCACCGACCAGGTGAGCGACCCCACTGCGGCCGTGGTAGCTACCCGCGACACCTCATCGGCTTCGGCCTTGGTGCCCCGCGCCGGGCTGGTGTACCAGCCGCTGCCCGCGCTGAGTCTGTATGCCTCCTACAGCCAAAGCTTCGAGCCGCAGTACTCCAACCTGCCCCGTAGCGGCGGCCCCTTCGACCCTGAAACCGGCAAGCAGTGGGAAGTGGGCGCCCGCACCGAGCTGCTGAACCGCCGCTTGGTTGGCTCGCTGGCCTTCTACCGCATCCGTAAGGTGAACATCCTCACCACCGACCCCAACGACCCGAATGGGCAGCGGCAGATTGCCGGCAACGAGGCCACCAGCAAGGGGGTGGAAGCCTCGCTCACGGGCCGCGTGCTGCCCGGCTTGAACCTGATTGCCAATTACGCCTACAACGAGGCGCGCATCACTAAGAACGGCAACCCCGCCCAGCCCTACGGCTCGCCGTGGTTTGAAAACGCACCCAACCACTCGGGCAACGTGTGGGCCGTGTACACCGTGCCTAAGGGCCAACTAGGGGGCCTGGGCTTCGGCGGGGGCACGTACTACGTTGGCAAGCGCTACAGCTTCGATTCGGGCTTCTCAGTGCCGGGCTATAAAACCTTCGACGCGGTGGTAAACTACGAGTTCAAGGGTGTTTCGCTGGCGCTGAACCTGTACAACCTGGCTGATACGCGCTACTATTCCGGCGTGTTCTTCCGCGACATCGTGTGGGTGGGTAACGGCCGCTCCTTCCGCCTCACCGCGGGCTACACCTTCTAAATTCGCCGGTGCATGTCCCGCTCCCGCCTTACCCGGCGTCTGTTTAAGCTGCACAGCTGGTTGGGGCTGGCCACTGGCCTGCTGTTGCTAGTTGTGAGCTTGAGCGGTGTCGTCCTGCTTTTCGAGCCCGAGCTGGACCACGCCCTGAACCCGCGCCTGCTCACCGTGGCCGTGCCCGCCGCCCCGCGCCCCTCCCTCGACGGGGTACTGGCGGCGGCCCGGCAGCGGTTTCCCCACCCAGCCTACCTGCGCCTACGCCGCCTGCCCGAAACGCCCGATCAGGCCGTGGAAGTCAGCGTCGACCGGCCCGACCATACCTGGACGCTGGCCTACTTCGACCCCTACACGTCGCGCTACCTGGGGCAGCGCGACGCCCGGGCACATTTCTTTGGCTGGTTGCTCGGGCTGCATTACAGCCTGCTGGCAGGCAAAGCCGGCGAGACGGTGGTGGCTTTGCTGGGGTTGGCCCTGCTGCTGAGCGTGGGCACGGGCGCGGTGGTGTACCGCAAGCACCTGCTGCCCGTGCTGCTATTTCGGCAGGGCATCAACTGGAAAAACGCCCGCACGGCGGCTTCGGGCATGCATCGGGTAGTGGGCGTGTGGGCACTGCTCTTCAACTTAGTGCTGGCCGGCAGCGGGGCGTGGATGCTGCGGGCTTCGCTGCTGCCGGGCGCCGACAGCGCCGAGGCCGGGCCGAAGCTGCAGGCGCAGCCCGCCGTGCGGGCTTCGCTCGACACGCTGGCCCAGCGGGCGGCGGCGGCCGTACCCGGCTTGCAGGTGCAAGGCCTGCTGCTGCCCCGTACTGCCACCGATACCCTGGTCACCGTCATGGGACGCTTGGCCAACCGGCCGTTGTACGGCGACTTTAGCCAGACCGTGAAACTGTCCGCCCGCACCGGGCGCCTCGTCCGGGCCGACGATGTGCGGAACGCGGGGCTGGGCGAGCGGGCAGAGCTGGTGGCCCTGACGCTGCACTTCGGGCAGTTTGGCGGCTGGCTGGTGAAGGCACTCTGGGTAGTGGGCGGGCTTTCGCCGGCCCTGCTCAGCCTCACCGGCTACCTGCTGTGGCGCCGGCGCACGGCGCCCCGCGCGGCCTTGTGTCAGCGTCAGCCGACGGCGCATGCTTCCTGACCAGCATACGTTATTCCTGTTTGGCTGAGCCCGCTCCGGCACCGATGGCTCCGCGTCCGTGGACTGCTCTGCCTACCAGGAAATATCCCGCAGTTGGTGCGGTTCTGGGAATTCCGCCCGTCCTGTGACGAGCCGGCCAAGCGCGCAGTAGTGAGGTTGCTGCCGACTAGTTGCAATTTTACGGCTCCTTTGAGGCCAACTTTTAAGCGCTGCCCGTGCAACACGCGACCGAACAAGAAGAACGAGAACACCTGGAAGAAATAAAGGAGCGGCTGACCCTGGCCATCAAGCGGGTGGACGACGCCGTCCGGCAGTTTTCCGACGAGCTTCGGCAGAAAAAGCAGTACATCCACGAGCACCAGTCCGGCATGGACGACGCGGACATGGTCGCCGCCGGCCAGTCGATCAACCGCATGGCCTTCACGGGCGAAGCCGCGGTAGCCCGCAAGCGCAGGCTGCTCAAGCTCGTGCAGTCCCCGTACTTCGGTCGCATTGATTTCGTCACTCCGAACCAGGGGACAACGCCGGTGTACATCGGGGTGCATTCCTTCCTGGACGAGGGCCAGCGCCAGAACCTGATTTACGATTGGCGCGCGCCCATTTCCTCGCTGTTCTACGATTTCGAGCTGGGCGAGGCCTCGTACACCACCCCGTCGGGCGCCATTCAGGGCCGCATCGAGCTCAAGCGCCAGTACAAGATCCGCGACGGGCGCCTGGAGTTCCTGCTCGACAGCGACGTGAACATTCACGACGACGTGCTGCAGCGCGAGCTGGCCAAGTCCTCGGACGACAAGATGAAGACCATCGTCGCGACCATCCAGCGCGACCAGAACGCGGTCATCCGCAACGAGACGGCGCCGGTAATGGTCATTCAGGGCGTGGCCGGCTCGGGCAAAACCTCTATTGCCCTGCACCGCATTGCGTTCCTGCTCTACCGCTTCCGCGACACCATCGCGGCCAAAGACCTCCTCATCATCTCCCCGAACAAGGTCTTCGCGGATTACATCTCGAACGTGCTGCCCGAGCTGGGGGAGGAGCACATCCCGGAAATGGGCATGGACGAGCTGGCGGCCGACCTGCTCGACAACCGGTACTCGTTCCAAACCTTCTTCGAGCAGGTGTCGGCGCTGCTGGAGGCCCACGACGCCGCGTTCATCGAACGCATCCGGTTCAAGTCCTCGTTTGACTTTCTCAGCCAGCTAAACCAGTACCTGCTGCACGTGGAGAACCACTACTTCACGGTGGGTGAGTTGCGGGTGGGCCGGGTTGTCGTGCCCGCGGCCGTCGTGCAGCAGAAGTTCAGAACTTACCACCGGGTGCCGCTGCTGAAGCGGTTTGCGCTGGTGGCCAACGACGTGCGGGCTTACGTGCGGGACGCTGCCGGCCGCAAGCTGACCGGCGGGGAGAAAGCCACGATCGGGGAAGGAATTCCCCGCATGTTCCGCTTCCACAACGTGCTGGACCTCTACCGCGACTTTTACCGCTGGCTGGGCCAGCCCGAGTTGCTGAAGCTCGACCACAGCCTGCGCCTGGAATACGCGGATGTGTTTCCCTTGCTCTACCTGCGGCTGCGCCTGGAGGGCCTCACTGCCTACGACCACGTGCGGCACCTGCTGGTGGATGAAATGCAGGATTACACGCCGGTGCAGTACGCCGTGCTGTCCCGCCTGTTCCAGTGCCGCAAGACCATTTTGGGCGACGTCAGCCAGACGGTGAATCCCTACAGCGCCTCCTCGGCCGAGGACATCGAGCGCGTCTTTCCGCAGGCCGACGTGGTGAAGCTCTACCGCAGCTACCGCTCCACCATCGAAATCACGGCCTTTGCCCAGCGTATTACGCCGAATCCCCACATCATCCCACTAGAGCGGCACGGGCCGGAGCCCGTAGTGCGGCGTTGCACTAGCCACGAGGACGAGCTGGGGGCTATCCGGCAGTTCGTGGCGGATTTTGCCGGCTCGGGCAACCATTCCCTGGGCATCATCTGCAAAACCCCGCGCCTAGCCGCGCAGGTGTACCAGGCGCTGCAGGCGCCGGGGGTGCATCTGCTCACGGCCGAGTCCACTTCCTTCAAGGAAGGCGTCATCGTGACCACCGCCCATGTGGCAAAGGGCCTGGAGTTTGATGCCGTTATTGTGCCCTTCGTCTCCGCCCGGCACTACAAAACGGGAATTGACAAAAGCATGCTGTACGTGGCGTGCACGCGGGCCATGCACCAGCTCACGCTGACGTATGCCGGCGAAATCAGCGCGTTTTTGGCGCAGGTAGTGTAGGCGGCGGGTGCCGGGTGGGGCTGCGCTGGGCAGGCAGTTGCGCGGTAACCCCGGGCCGCAGGGGCGCGTAGTTTTGCTGCACCTCGGTGCCTTAGCCGCTGCCGTGTATGCCATTTAAGCTTATTGCCCTGCTGGCCGCGTGCCTGGCCCCGGGAAGCGCGGCCCAGGCCTGCACCGTGTGTCGGCCTAAGGTGGAGGCGGGCATCTATACTGCCGGTTATTCGGCTAACGCGTTGGTGCTGCTGTTGCCCATCCTGTTGCTGGTGGGCGGGAGCCTGCTGCTGTATTACTCCCCGAAGCTGCTTCCATGGAAAACGTTTCCGCGCCGGCGCGGCACCGCGCCCCGCTAATTGCCGCTGGCATCCTGCTCGGAGCCGGGCTGGGCGGCTTTGTCGACGGCATCGTGCTGCACCAGATCCTGCAGTGGCACAACATGCTCTCGGGCAAGCTGCCGCCCAACAATCTGGTCGATGCGAAGGTCAACATGTACTGGGACGGGGTGTTTCACGCCGCCGTATGGGGGATGACGGCGCTGGGCCTGCGCCTGCTTTGGGGCGTAGGCCACCGGCGCGACGTGCCGTGGTCGGGCCGGACGTTTGGGGGCAGCTTGGTGCTGGGCTGGGGGCTGTTCAACGTTGTCGAAGGCCTCATCGACCACCTGCTGCTTGGGCTGCACCACGTATACGAGTACACCCCCGACCACCTGCCGGCCGACCTGGGGTTTCAGGCGTTCGGGCTGTTGCAGGTGGCGGCGGGCGCGCTGCTGATTCGCCGCGGCCGCACCGATGCCACGCCGTCTGCCCACGCTACCCGCTAAGGCTTGCCGCTATCCTGAGGTGCTCAAGGCCTGCCCTGGGCAAAACCCAACCGTCATGGCAGAGGGAAAGGCCGGTGAGCAGGGCACGCCAGCTCAGGCATCGGTTCAGCTGCCCCGCGCCGGTCTAAGGGTATTGTCGGGACGGGCGCCTCTGGCCGAAACGAAACCAGCCCATCCGGAGGCCGGATGGGCTGGTATATCAAAGCGGGGCGCCGCTTATTTGCCGAGCTTAACCTTCAGGTTTTCGTCCAGCGCCGCCAAGAATTCCTCCGTGTAGAGGTAGTCCCGGCCGTGCTCCACCTGGTTGCCGTGGATGCAGACGGCCAGGTCCTTGGTCATCTTGCCGCTTTCCACGGTTTCGATGCACACCGCTTCGAGGGCGTGGCAGAAGTCGATGAGCTCCTGATTGCCGTCGAGCTTGCCCCGGAACTCCAAGCCGCGCGTCCAGGCGAAGATGGAGGCGATGGGGTTGGTGGAGGTGGGCTTGCCTTTCTGATGGTCGCGGTAGTGGCGCGTCACGGTGCCGTGGGCGGCTTCGGCCTCCATGGTGCCGCCGTCGGGCGTCACCAGCGTAGAGGTCATCAGACCCAGCGAACCGAAGCCCTGGGCGACCGTGTCGCTTTGCACGTCGCCGTCGTAGTTTTTGCAGGCCCACACGAAGTTGCCGTTCCACTTCAGCGCCGAGGCCACCATGTCGTCAATCAGGCGGTGCTCGTACGTGATGCCGGCAGCCTTGAATTTCTCCTGGTAGTCCTGCTCGTAGATTTCCTGGAACAGGTCCTTGAAGCGGCCGTCGTACTTCTTCAGGATGGTGTTTTTCGTCGAGAGGTACAGGGGCCAGCCTTTCATCAGCGCCTGGTTGAAGCAGGCATGCGCGAAGCCGCGGATCGACTCGTCGGTGTTGTACATGGCCAGGGCCACGCCGTCGCCTTTGAAGTTGTACACCTCAAACGACTGCTCTGCGCCGCCGTCTTCGGGCTGGAAGGTGATGGTAAGCTTGCCCTTGCCCTTGGTCACGAAATCGGTGGCGCGGTACTGGTCGCCGAAGGCGTGACGGCCGATGCAGATGGGGGCGGTCCAGTTCGGCACCAGACGCGGCACGTTCTGCATCACGATGGGCTCCCGGAACACCGTGCCATCGAGGATGTTGCGGATGGTGCCGTTCGGCGACTTCCACATCTGCTTGAGGTTGAACTCCTTCACGCGCTCCTCGTCGGGCGTGATGGTAGCGCACTTGATGCCCACCCCGTACTGCTTGATGGCGTTGGCCGCGTCGATGGTCACCTGGTCGTTGGTCTGGTCGCGGTACTCGATGCCCAGGTCGTAGTACTTGATGTCCAGATCCAGATAAGGAGTGATGAGCTTGTCTTTGATAAACTTCCAGATGATGCGCGTCATTTCGTCGCCATCCAACTCCACCACGGGGTTTGCTACCTTGATTTTGGTCATGTGCTCAGGGGTATTGAAGTGATGTTTGCTGACCTGCCGAATCTGCCGAAGCAGGGCAAGCGTCGTTTTCAGGGCTAAACTTAAGCGAGAATTGCTGCCCGACTGCGCACCGTAGCTCGCGCGTATGCCGCGGCCCGTATACGCAAGGCTATGGTCAGCTGCTGCGGCTACGACGGAGGTAGCGCGGAGCGGGCTGCCAGACAGCAGTGCGTCAGGGGCCAAAGGGCTACGACCGCTGCTGGCCATGCCGACCACCTGACGTGTCCTGGAAGCTATTCTGGGAACTCACGCTTCTTCAGCCGCTGAGCCATGTAGGTAATAGCATAACGCGGGGCACCACCGGTTCGTGACTGAGAGCGGAACCGTTCGGGCAACAGCTCGGTAGCGCAGCGTAACGGCTATTGACCGGGCGGCCCGGCGGATGCACAAGGCTATTCTTCGCCAAATGAAAACGCCGTTCGCACTAGGCGAACGGCGTTTTAAGTTCAGCAAAAAGAGGAAAGCGGCGCTGCTGCGGCTGTAGCGCATGCGCACCTACCAGGCGGCGTATCTAATACGGAAACTGGGCAATGCTGGAGCCGTTGGCGCCCACGGCCGGGTAGATGAGCCGGTTCAGGCCGGGGTCACGGTAGGCATCGGCGTACGCGTTGTCGCCGTAGGCGCGCACATACAGCGTGGCACCGGGCCGCAAGCCGGCCGCTTGCAGCTGCTGGTAGCTGACGGTATCCACAAACTGGTCGCTGCCCACGTTGGTTTTCCCGGAGAACGAGTAGCCGTATTCGGTCGGGGTGAGCGGGGTTTGCGAGCTGAAAAACAGGCGGTGACGACGGGGCGGGTACCCCGGCGCGTTGGGCAAGGAGGAACTCCCGTACACCAGCAGGCCGGGCGCACCGCGCACGACCATGGTGATGATGGGCGGTGCCGTTGAGCTCGTACCTAGGCGCACGAGTGGCAACGGAGTGGCATTGCCGGCCAGGGCCTGATCGATGAGCCGGTACGTGCCCACGTACTGCTTGCTGAACACCAGGGTGCGCATGCCGGTAGGTGCGGTCAGGGAAAAGCTACCGTCCGCTTTGGTCACTGCGGTTGCGCCGTTTCCTTCCACCGCAACCTGCACGCCGCTTTTGTCCGTGGCTTCCCGGCCGAATTCATCCAGGATGGTAACGCGGCCGGAGACCTGGGTGCTGCTGGGCTTGCTGGAGTCCTTGCCGCAGCCGGCCAGCACAAGCAGGGCCGCCATAGCCAGGGGCCAACGTTTTGAAGGAATAATCAGCATGTAAGAATAGCTTGGGTTGATTATTTGACTGAAATGTAAGCAAGGCAGAGGCAACTCCTACTTCATGAGAGGCTTAGATAGAGTAGAAGTAATCTGGACCGGACATGATGTCGGCAGAAGTTCAAAATTACAAGTGGCAGCACCCACTCCCGAGACGCAAACGCCCCGGCTGCACTTGGCAGCCGGGGCGTTTGTGTCTCGGAATTTTAGTCAGGTTCAAGGGCGAAGCCGCCGGGGTTCTACAGGTTAATACAGCACCACTTTCAGCGCCGCCGTGTGCGCGCCCAGGCTCAGGTGCAGCGTGTAGATGCCCGCCGGCAAGTCGGCCACAGGCAGCGTTTGCCGGCCGTTGGCCGAAAGCTGCACGGGCTGCTCCCGCACCAGCTGCCCCACCGAGTTATAGAGTCGCAGCGGCGCCCGGGCAGCGGCCGCCCGTAGCTCGGCCGGAATTTCCACCACAAACTGCCCGTGCGCCGGGTTCGGGTACAGCTTCACGCCGGCGGGAGCCTGGGCGGCTGCGGCGGCCGTGGGGCCGCGGCTGCCGTTGAAGTAGCGCTGCAGGCCCGAAGAAAACGTCGCGTGAATCAGGTCCAGGTCGCCGTCCCGGTCGATGTCGCCGAGCAAGGGCGCGTACGGCCGCGCGGCGCTGTTCATCTGCATGCGTTGGCTATCGGTAAAGAAGCCCTGTCCGTCGTTGAGCAGGATTAATACCCGGTCATTGTAGTAGCCCGTCAGAGCCACGTCCGGGTCGCCGTCGGCGTCCAGGTCGCCCACCGCCATGCCGTCAAGGCCCCCGTGAATCCAGGTGGGCCCGCTACTGTCCACCAGGGTCGGGAAGTTGCCCGCGCCGTCGTTGATGCGCACCGTCAGGCCGTTGTTGACCAACAGGATCATGATGTCCAAGTCGCCGTCGGTGTCCACGTCGCTGAGGGCGAGGGCGGTGAAGTTGCCCGGAATCGGCAGCGAAGTGGTGGTGCGGGTGAAATGGCCCTGGCCGTCGTTGAGGCGCAGCATGGCCGCGAAGTAAGTGCTGAACAGCATGTCCAGGTCGCCGTCGGCGTCCACATCCCCGAAAACCATGTGCGTGATGGAGCCCGAGCCCACGGAAGTGCGCTGGTCGTGGCCGCGGGTGAAGTGGCCCTGGCCGTCGTTGTAGCGGACGCTGGTGGTGCAGGCCACGCGCCCGCCGTTGCCGGTCACCAGGTCCAGGTCGCCGTCGGCGTCGATGTCGACCAGCGCCGCCTGGTGCGGGCCTTCGTCGACGGGCACCTGCATCGTCCCGCTGAACGCGCCCTGGCCGTTGTTGAGGCGGATGTTCACCACGGAGTTGTGCTGGTAATCCTTCACGTCGGCCACGGCCAGGTCCAGGTCGCCGTCGCCGTCCACGTCGCCCAGGGTGAGGCCGCCGATGGTTTCGCGCGGGTAATTCAGCAGCGTGACGGGGCTGGCAAAGTCACCGTTGCCGGTGTTGAGCCGCAGATAGACTTGCGTGCTCACGGCACCGATGAGGTCCAGGTCGCCGTCGCCGTCCACGTCGGCGGCCTGGGGCGGGCGGTCGGAGGCGGAAAACAGCTGCGTGGGCGCCGACATGGTGCCCCGCCCGGTGCCGCCCACGGCCGCCCGGAACTGATACACCTGCCGCGTGACGCGGCGCTGGTTGGCGTCGACGTAGCTCGGAATGCTCACGCTGAGCAGCTCGCCCGGCTCGTAGGCGCGGCTGGGCGTGAAGCTGAGCGTGGCGCTGCCCGCGCCGCCGCGGGTGCCGGCCAGCAGGCCGCCGCGGCGCTGGCTGAACACGGCCAGGTTGGCGGCCGTGTTGGCCGAAATGCTTTGCCCGAACTGCACGCTGACCGGCGTGTTGCGCGGCACCGTAGCGTTGCGCCGGGGGCTGAGGCCCACCACGGCCACGGGCTGGAGCACGGTAAAGGCCGTGGCGGAAGCAGCCGTGCCGGCCGGGTTGGTGACCTGCAGCGGCCCCGTGGTAGCGCCGGCCGGCACGCGCACCTGCAGCTGCGAGGCCGTCAGGACGGTGAACGTAGTAGCCGGCGTGCCGTTGAAGCTCACGCTGCTGGTACCGATCAGGTCGGTGCCGGTAATGGTGACCAGCGCGCCGACCACGTCGCTGACGGCGGCAAAGCTGCTGATGACGGGCGGGGCCACGCGCTGGTTAAACAGCGCGTGCACCTCGTTGCCGTTCGTATTGGCCAGCAGCAAATCCAGGTCGCCGTCCGCGTCCAGATCGGCCAGCTGCGGAGCGCGGCCCAGGCTGCCGGTGCCCAGCGGAGCCGTTTCGGTGCCGCTGAAGAGGCCGGTGCCGTCGTTGCGGCGCAGGGCTGCGCCCCCCAGGCCGGCCATGATCAGGTCCAGGTCGCCGTCGGAATCGACGTCGGCCAGGGCCAGGCCCGTGCCCGCCACCGTGGTTTGCGAGCCGGAGAAGCTGCCGCGGCCGTCGTTGAAGCGCACCAGCCCGTTGCTGGTCACCAAGTCCAGGTCCTGGTCGCCGTCGAGGTCACCGAGGGCCACCTGCAGCAGGTCGCTGCCCGCACTCAGCGTCTGCACGTCGGCGTACCAGCCGATGCCGTTGTTGAAGCCCACGCTGACCGTGCTGCTGGTGGTGCCCTCGTTGCCGGTGACAAAATCCAGGTCGCCGTCGCCGTCCACGTCGCCCAGGGCAATGCTGGCGGGGAAGCGGCCCACGCGCACCTTCAGGCGGGTGTTGAAGCGTCCCGCCCCGTCGTTGAAGCCGATGAGCACGGAGTCGCGGGCGTAGATCGGGGCCACGAAATCCAGGTCGCCGTCCGAGTCGATGTCGCCTAGTGCCAGGTCGCGCGTGTCCGCGTCGAGCCCGGCAATCTGCGGCTGCTGCGCGAACGTGCCCTGGCCGTTGTTGAAGTCGAGGTGGCCGCTGGTGGTTACCAAGTCCAGGTCGCCGTCGCCGTCCACGTCGCCGGCCACGATGTGGCGCGGGAAGGGCGTCTGCGGGTAGAGCACGTAGTCGATGCTGTCAGGGAAGGCGCCCTGGCCGTCGTTGAAGCGCAGGCTGCCTTTGGTAGTGGCCAGGTCCTGGTCGCCGTCGCCGTCCCAGTCGCCCACCGCGAAGCCGTAGGGCGTGTTGTAGGCGGCATGGGGGCCGGCGTAGTTGCTGGGCAGGAACAGGCCGGTGCCGGTGCCGTGCGCGGCCACCGTAAACTGCGCGCTCTGCCGCAGCGCCCGGCTACCGTCGGTACCCGTTACGCGGTCGGGAATGCTGAGGCTCAGCGCGTCGCCGGCCGCAAAGGGCTGCGCCGGCGTGAACGTGAGCGTGCTGGTGCCGCCGCCCGAAACCGTGCCGGCCAGGCGGCCCCCGCGGCGGTGGCTGAATACGCGCAGCTCATTGGCGCTGCTGGCCGCCACGGGCCGCGCAAACGTGACGCTGACGGCCGCCGTGCGCGGGGCGGTGAGGGCATGGCGCGTGGGCTGCAGCGCCGTCACGGCCAGGGGCTGGATGACGGTAAACGGCGTCGGCGAGGTGGCCGTGCCGCCGGGCGTGGTCACGGCCACCGGGCCGGTGCTGGCGCCGGCGGGCACCGTCAGCATCAGCTGGGAGGCCGACAACACCGTGAAAGCGGTGACGGGCACGCCGTTCAGCGTCACGGCCGAGGCCGTGCGCAGGTGCTCCCCGGTGAGGAGCACGCTGCTGCCCACCGGGCCGCTTTCCGGCGCCAGGCTCGTCAGCGCGGGCGGCGGGCCGGGGCGGTTCAGCTTGGCGCGAATCTGGCCCGTCTGGTCGTCCGTGAGCATGTCGAGGTCCAGGTCGCTGTCCAGGTCCGCCAGAATCAGCTGCGAGGCCACCGTGGTGCCCGGGCTGGTGGTGCGGGCCGTCTGCGCGAAGCCGCCGCTGCCGTTGTTCAGGCCCACGCCGGCGTAGGTGACCAGGTCCAGGTCGCCGTCCCCGTCGGCATCGGCCAGCGCGAGCGTGGGGCCGCCCAGCGCCACCGAGGCCACGGCGCTGCCGAAGCGGCCGCTGCCGTCGTTGAGGCGGACGATGGTTTGGTACTGGCTCCCGACGAGGCTCATCAGGGCCAGGTCCAGGTCGCCGTCGGCATCCAGGTCGCCGAGAGCCACGCGGGCGGTGGCGTCGGTGGTCAGCGTCTGGCTGGCGGTGGTGCCGAAGGTGCCGTTGCCATCGTTCAGCACCACCAGCACGTTGTTTTGCCACGAGCTGGCTTGGCCAGGCAGCACCAGGTCCAGGTCGCCGTCGCGGTCCACGTCGCCGACGGCCGCGTCGGTCGGGGTGATGGGAAGGGTCACGTCGGTTTTGGTCGGGAAGCTGCCGGTGCCGGTGTTGAGGAGGGTGCTGATGCCCGTGCTGTTGACCGTCAGCAGGTCCAGGTCGCCGTCGGCGTCCACGTCGGCCAGCAGCAGCTTCCGCAGGTTTGTCAGCGCCGAGAAAGCGCCGGCGCTGACAAACGTGCCGGTGCCGTCGTTGCGCCACACGGCGCCGCTGCCGTTGGCGGAGCTGCTGAGCAGGTCCAGGTCGCCGTCGGCGTCCACGTCGCCGAGCACGATGACGTCGGCAGCCAGACTGCTGGCCACGGCCGGGGCGGCGCTAAACGTGCCGCTGCCGTTGTTGAGGCGCAGCTGAACGCCCTGCGCGCCGGCCGGCACGGCCACGTCCACGTCGCCGTCGTTGTCCAGGTCGCCGGCCTGAAAGCCGGCGGTGCTCGGCAGGGCCATGGTGCTGGCCACCACGAAATCGTGGCGGCCCGTGCCGCCGACCGCCGCCGTGAACTGCACGACCTGCTTGTTAACGCGGTTGCCGTCGAAGGTTTGCAGGCGGTTGGGCAGGCTCACGCTCACCAGCTCGCCGGGCGCGAAGTCCTGAGCGGGGTCGAAGGTGAGCGTCGTCGTGCCGGCGCCGGTCAGGGTGCCCGCCCGGCGGCCGCGGCGCAGGTTGCCGAACACGCGCAGGTGCTCGGCCGTGGCGGCCGTAATGGGCGCGCTGAAGGTGGGGCTGATACTGGTAGCCAGCGGGGCATTGGGCGTGTGGCGGGCCGGGGTGATGCCCGTCAGCAGCACCGGCACCGGAATGGTGACGGTGAAGGACCCCGGCGAAGTAGCCGTGCCCGCGTCTTCCGTCACCACCGTGACCGGGCCGGAGGTGGCCCCCGCCGGCACGCTTACTTCCAGCTCGGTGCCCGCGCCGCGCAGCACGAAGCCCGGGGCCGGCGTGCCGTTGAAGCGAACTTCGGTGACGTCCGTCAGCGCCGAGCCAGCCAGGATAACCGAGGTGCCGATAGGCCCGGAAGCCGGCGTGAGGCTGGCAATGATCGGGGCCGGCAGGGGCAGGGGCGTGCCGGCGTTCCGGCTCAGAATCACCTGGCCCTGGCCGTCCGAGGTGAGCAGGTCCAGGTCCAGGTCGCCGTCCACGTCGCCGAGCACGACGCCGTCGGCGGGCACGGCGGTGGCGGCGCTCAGGTTCAGGCGCAGCTGCCGGCCCTGGGGCGTGAAGGTGCCGCCCGCGTTCAGGTAGGTAATCACGCGCCCGCCGGTGCCCTGCGCCACCACCAGGTCCAGGTCGCCGTCGGCGTCCACGTCGCCGGGACGCAGGCCGCTGGGCGTGCTGCCCGGGGCCAGCGCCAGCGTGGTGCTGCCGCTGAAGGTGCCGTTGGTGTTCAGGCGCAGGCTCACGGAGGCCGCGCCGGCGTTGGCCGTGAGCAGGTCCAGGTCGCCGTCGTGGTCCACGTCGGCCAGGGCCAGCTCCGAGGGCTGCAGCCCGACGGCCACGCTGGTGTAGGCGCCAAAAGAGCCGGAGCCGTTGTTGCGGCTCACGTTGACCACGCCGGTGGGGTTGCTGAAAGTGCCCTCGTTGGTGGTGAGCAGGTCCAGGTCGCCGTCGTTGTCGATGTCGGCCAGGGCCACCGACGTGGGGCCGGTGCCCATGCTCACGGTCGTAGCCGTGCTGAAGAGGCCGCTGCCGTTGTTGACGCGCACCGTCGAGGAGGCGCCGTCGGCGTTGGCCGTCACGAAGTCCAGGTCGCCGTCGCCGTCCACGTCGCCCGCGGCCACGCCGACGGGGCGGGCCCCGACGGGTGCGTTCTGCGCCCCGGTGACGGAACCCAGGAACTCGCCGGTGCCGTCGTTGAGGCAGACGGTGACGGTGTTGAAGTCCGCGTCGCCGACCAAAAAGTCCAGGTCGCCATCCTGGTCCACATCAGCCATCACGGCGCCGGTGGGCTCCTGCCCGGTCGATATGCCGGTCTTGAAGCGGTAATGGCCCTGCCCGTCGTTCAAAAAGATGCGGCAGCCGAACAGCGCGCCGGTGGTCACCAGGTCCAGGTCGCCGTCGTTGTCCACGTCGCCCAGCAGCTGGTGGCGGTTGCGGGTGTTGCCCACCACGGCCGTGTCGAGGAAAAAGCCGCGGCCCGGGCCGCCGGTGGCGGCCGTAAACTGGTACACCTGCCGCGGCAAGGCGTTGCCGCCCGTGCTGCTGATGCTCGCCGGCAGGCTTACGCTTACCAGCTCGCCGGGGGCAAAGCTCTGGCTGGGGGTGAAGGTGAGGGTGCTGGTGCCGCCGCCCGCCACGCCGCCGGGGCGCTTGCCGCGCAGCTGCGTGCCGTACACGCGCAGGTTGGGCGCCGAAGCCGCCGATACCGCCTGCGAGAAGCCCAGGGTCAGGGCCGTGTTGCGCGGGGCCGCCGGAGCGTTGCGCGCCGGCTGGCGGCTGACCACGCTCAGCTGTGCCCGGGCATCCGGGCTAAGGGCCAGCCCGGCCAGTGCCAGCGCGCCGCCCCAGCACAGCCGCCGAAGCCGGGAGGGGGAAGAGCGCCCCAAACGAGAAGTTGATAGGGAGGTAAAGATGTGAATCAAGCGCAGGCAGCGAAAAGGGTGAAGTAATTTGACGAGGCTGGATTATTCCCGAAATATAGTAGGTAGCGCATTTGAACCTAGTTGCTAAAGTGCCTGAGCAGCATTTCAATCCAAGCGTGCATCAGCGGGCAGCGCCAGGCCGCGCTGCCCGCTGATGCACTGCCAGCTCCGGCTGCCCACAGGCCATAGATGGAAAGCGGGCCTTGGTCGAGAAATCCGGCGGGGTGGGCGAAAGGAATTTCCGGAGCTGACGCGGGCGGCCACTTTTGTTTCGGCCCGCGCGGCCTGGTAAGCGAAGCCGACGCCCCTACCTCGCGCAGAGGCCCCGGCGCGGCGGCCCTCCGAATGGCCGGCCCGCCAACGCCGCCGAAAAGGCCGCTAACTTGCTCTCTTCGCCGGTTTGGCCGAACGCATAATATGGGGAAAGTGAGTGCGTGTGGCCGGGCCGGCTGATGGAGTCCGGGCGGCGGCATCGGTTCACCCGGATGGCGTCGGCCATCCGTTTTTTGCCCCTGCAGCCCCCGAGCCGCGTAATGGAATGGGTATTCACCAAACCGACGGTGCTCCGGAGTCGCCGGTTTTGCTGGCTATGGCCCGATTCTTCACCCGGCAGCGCCTGCTGCATATCCTCGTTCACCTGGCCTGCTGGGTGGCGCTGCCGTTTCTGCCGTGGGTGCTGCTGTAGCAACAGCCGCCGCACTTCAGCCTGTGGCGCACGGCGGCCCCGGTGGCGCGGCTGGCCGTGCTCTTCTACCTGAACTACTGGGTGCTGATTCCGCGGCGGCTGGCCCGGCAACGCGTGGGCCTGTACCTGCTGGTCGTCGTCTTGCTCATTCCGCTGCTGCACCTGCCCCTGAGCCTGCAGTGGCTGGGGCTGAGCGCACCGCGCCCGCTGCGGCCCGGTACCACCGTGGCCGACCGGCAGCAGTTCGAGGCCGTGATTGTGCTGATTACGGTGATGGTGTGGATGGTCAGCAGCGGGCTGCGCATCACCAGCGAGTGGTTCGACAACGAGCGGGCCCGCCGGCAGATGCACAGCGACAAGCTCACGGCCGAGCTGGCGTCTCTCAAGTCGCAGGTGAACCCGCACTTCCTCTTCAACACCCTGAACCACATCTACTCCCTGGCGCGGCTGCGCTCCGACGACACGCCCGAGGCCATCCTCAAACTCTCGCAGCTGATGCGCTACATGCTCTACGAGGCCAACGACCCGCGCGTAGCCCTGGAGCAGGAAGGGGAATACCTGCACAACTACGTGGGCCTGCAGCGCCTGCGCCTCGCCGACGACGTGCAGATCGAGTTCGTGCAGACGGGCCGCCTCGCGGGCAAGCTCATCGGGCCCGTGCTGCTGATTCCCTTCGTCGAAAACGCCTTCAAGCACGGCGTGAGCTACCAGCACCCCTCGTGTATCCACCTGGAGCTGCGCGTGGACGGCCCCGCGCTGCTTTTCCGGGTGTGCAACCGCCGCTTCCCGCAGGTGGCTGCCGCCGAGGGTCCCCGCGACTCGGGCATTGGCATCCAAAACGTCACGCAGCGCCTGCTGCTGCTCTATCCCGGCCGCCACCGGCTCGACATCCGCCCGACGGACGACGAATTTCTGGTCACCCTAACCCTCGAACTGCACCATGCTCCGCTGCCTGTTAGTTGACGACGAGCCACTGGCGCTGCGCCTGCTTGCCGGTTACGTCGAACGCATTCCTTTTCTGCAGTTGGTGGGCACCTGCCGCAGCGCCCTCGAGGCCATGCAGGTGCTGCCGCGCGAGCCGGTAGACGTGCTGTTCCTCGACGTGCAGATGCCCGACCTGACGGGCGTGGAGTTTGTTCGCACGCTGCGCCCCAACGCGGCGGTCATCTTCACCACCGCCTACAAGCAGTACGCCGTCGACGGCTTCGATCTGGACGCGGTGGGCTACCTGATCAAACCCATTCCGTTCGACCGGTTTCTGAAAGCTGCCACCAAGGCGCAAGAGCGGCTGTGGTCCGCCGCCCCGGCCGCTCCGGTGCCGCTGGCTGCGCCCCCGGCCGGGCCGGCCGAGGAGTACAACTTCGTGAAGGCCGCGACTACCACACCCAGCGCGTGACCCTGCGCGACATTCGCTACCTGGAGGGCCTGAAGGAGTACGTGAAGATTCACACCGGCGCGGGCAAGCCCTTGCTCACGCTAAACTCGCTGCGCGCCTTCGAGGAGCGGCTGCCGGCCCCGGATTTCGTGCGGGTGCACCGTTCCTTTATCGTCGCGCTGAGCTGGATCGACTCCATCCGCAAAAACCGCATCTACCTCGGCGAGGCCGTTATTCCCATCGGCGACGCGTACGCCGAGGCGTTTCACCGGCACATCGAAGCCCGCAACATGCACTGAGCCGCTTGGTAGCAGCCCGGGCGTGCCGCGGGCTGAATGACCGGAATGGGTCGCGCTGGCCGATGGCTTTCACCCCGGCCACGGACTCCACGGCGCGAAAGTGAAGCGGGAGCAGATGCCCGGCAGGGCTCGAAAAACCGGGCTTGGTCCAGCTGTCCGGGACGTGGGTAGAAAGTTTTTTCGGCCCCGGCGCGGCCGGAATACTTTCAGCTACCTCATTCAGGCGGCCGCGGATACGCGGCGCCCCGTTGCTTCGCCTATGGATTCTGTCCCGCTTCTTGCTCCTGCGTCGCCGCTGACCGGCGCCGATACTGCCGCCCTTGGGCCCGAAGCCCTGCACCAGGCCGTGCAGCCGCTGCAGCTGCGCCTGCGGCCGCAGCTGCGGCGGCACGCCCGCGCCCGCAGGCGCAGCAGCACGACCTGGGCGTGGTAGAGCTGGTCATCCTGCTGGAAAAGCGCTTCGCCGTGGAGCCGCCCGACGCGGAAATCAGCGGCTGGGACACCCTGGCCGACGTGTACGTCACCCTGGAGCAGCACGTGGTGGGCGGCGCTGCCGCGGCCTGCTGCAGTAGCCCGGCCCCTAGCCGGCCCATCCTTCCCGGTCCAGGGAGCGGTACTGAATGGCTTCGGCCAGGTGCTCGATGCGGATTTCCTCGGTGCCGGCCAGGTCGGCAATGGTGCGGGCCACTTTCAGAATCCGGTCGTAGGCCCGGGCCGAGAGGCCGAGGCGCTCCATGGCCGTTTTGAGCAGCGTGCGCCCGGCCGGGTTGATCTGGCAGATGTCCTTGACCATCTGCGAGGGCATCATGGCGTTGGAGTGGATGTCGGGAAAGTCCTGGAAGCGGACGGCCTGCACCTGCCGGGCTTTGTCCACGCGCTGCTGGATGCCGGCGCTGCTCTCGGAGCGGCGCGTTTCGGTCATCTGGTCGAAGGTCACGGGCGTCACTTCCACGTGCAGGTCGATGCGGTCCAGCAAGGGCCCTGACACCTTGTTCAGGTACTTTTGCACCACGCCCGGGCCGCACACGCAGTCCTTCTCGGGGTGGTTGTAGTAGCCGCAGGGGCAAGGATTCATGCTGGCGATGAGCATGAAGTTGGCCGGGAAGTCGATGCTGACCTTGGCCCGCGAGATGGTGACGCGGCGCTCCTCCAGCGGCTGGCGCATCACCTCCAGCACCGTGCGCTTGAACTCGGGCAGCTCGTCCAGGAACAGCACGCCGTTGTGAGCCAGCGAGATTTCGCCGGGCTGCGGGTTGCCGCCCCCGCCCACCAGCGCCACGTCGGAGATGGTGTGGTGCGGCGCCCGGAACGGCCGCACGTTCAGCAGCGAGGCGTTGGCCCCAAGCTTGCCGGCTACCGAGTGAATCTTGGTCGATTCCAGCGCCTCCACCATCGACAGCGGCGGCAGAATGCTCGGCAGGCGTTTGGCCAGCATGGTTTTGCCCGCGCCGGGTGGGCCGATCATGATGACGTTGTGGCCCCCGGCCGCCGCAATTTCCAGGGCCCGCTTGATGTTTTCCTGGCCCTGCACGTCGGCGAAGTCGGCGGCGTACTGGTTGGCCGAGTGCATGAACACGTCGCGGGTGTCCACCTGCAGCGGCGGAATCTCCAAGCGGCCCTCCACGAAGTCGATGGCCTCCTGCATGGTGCCCACGGGAATCACGTCGAGGTTATTGACGATGGCCGCTTCCTGGGCATTCTGCCGAGGCAGGATGAAGCCCTTGAAGCCCTCCTTGCGGGCCTGAATGGCAATGGGCAGCACGCCCTTGATGGGCCGCAGCTCGCCATCCAATGCCAGCTCGCCCATGATAATGTACTCGCCGAGCCGCTCGGTCGTGATTTGCTGGGAGGCGTGCAGGATGCCCAGTGCGATGGGCAGGTCGTAGGCCGAGCCTTGCTTGGGAATGTCGGCCGGGGCCATGTTCACCACCACCTTGGTGCGCGGCATGGTGTAGCCGCGGCCCCGCATGGCCGCCTCGATGCGCTGCTGGCTTTCCTTGATGGCGTTGTCGGGCAGCCCGACCACGTAAAAGTTCATGCCCTGCGATACAACGACTTCAATCGTAATGGTATAGGCGTTGACGCCCTGCACGGCCGAGCCGTAAGTTTTGGTAACCATAAGGATAGACGATGGGGAGTAAGAACGGCGAAGATAGGGAGCTTTAGGACCAATCCCGAACGTCGTCCTGGGGCCTAACCGAAGGGCCTTGCTCGTGCCCTGCACCCCCGCTGATGCCAACGTGCAAACGTGGTTCGGCCAGAACGATAAAAGCGCAGCCACGGCCATTTCGGTCAGTGGCTGCGCTTTCTGGTGGCTACAGCTTTGGAAGT
The DNA here is from genome assembly GCF_054783195.1 of Hymenobacter coalescens. Lineage (NCBI taxonomy): Bacteria > Pseudomonadati > Bacteroidota > Cytophagia > Cytophagales > Hymenobacteraceae > Hymenobacter > Hymenobacter coalescens. The sequence continues at coordinate 264,040 of NZ_BAAGRA010000007.1, forward strand.
GAGTCCGCCCTTCGTCGGTGGAGGCGGTGCAAGGCTAGAGGAAGGTTCTTCGCAAGCTCAGGATGACGGGCTTTTGCCCTTACGCCGCGACCAGCTGCTCGATGAGCATGATCAGGATGTGGATGGCCTTGATGTGGATTTCCTGAATGCGGTCGGCGTAACCCGAGTGCGGGGCGCGAATTTCTACGTCGGCCAGCCCGGCCAGCGGGCCGCCGTCCTTGCCGGTCAGCGCCACCACCGTCATGCCGGCGGCTTTGGCGGCTTCGGCAGCGCGCAGGATGTTGGGCGAGTGGCCGCTGGTGCTGATGGCCAGCAGCACGTCGCCGGGGCGGCCCAGTGCCTGCACGTAGCGGCTGAACACGTAGTCGTAGCCGTAGTCGTTGGCCACGCAGCTCATGTGCGAGGCCTCGGTGAGGGCAATGCCGGCCAGCGCGGGGCGGTCCTGGCGGTAGCGGCCGCTCAGTTCCTCTGCGAAGTGCTGGGCGTCGCAGAGCGAGCCGCCGTTGCCGCAGCTCAGGATTTTGCCGCCGCCGCGCAGGCTGTCGGCCATGAGACGGGCGGCCTGCTCGATGCAAGCCAGGTTGCGGGGCTCGGCCAAGAAACGGTCGAGTACGCTGCGGGCTTCCGTCAGTTCAGCCCGGATGAGGTCGGTGAGGGTATCTGCCACGCGGCAAAGTTACACCGCGGGCCGGTCCGTGGGGTAGGTGCTGGGGTTGGTCGTCGGCGGGTCGAGGCTGGGCGGCAGGTCGGCGGCGGAGGGCGGCGGCACCACGCTGCCGCGCGGGATGCTACCCGGCGCCGGCTCGGGGCGGGGCACGGTGGTGCCGCCCACGGTGCGCAGGTCCCGGTCGCGCTGCTCCAGCTGGTGGTCGTAGAGCTTGGCTTTGAGCTCGTTGATCTTGGTTTCGTAGCCCAGCATGTTGCGGCGCAGCGCCACGGTGTAGGCGTTTTCGGTGAGCAGCTGCAGCAGCAGCAGGCCCGCCCCGATCAGAAACAGCGCGTACCAGAAGTATTCGCGGCTGCTGTTGAACATGCTCATCATCGCGTCGCGGGCGCCGCTGGTGACGACGAACAGCAAAGCGAGCAGCAGGTAAATCATCACCAGCACGGTGACTATTCGGCGAAGGGCTAACATGGGGAGGAGGAAAGGGTGTGGAAAGCCGGGCCCAGGGCGTTGGGCGGCGGAAATATACCCTTTTACGCCGGGCGCGGGCCGCGGATGCCGGCGCGGCGGGCGCGGGTTAGGCCAGGGCCGGGTTGTTTTGCATGCGGCTCAGGCGGGCGTATAGGCCGTCGGGGCGCCGCAGCAGCTCGTCGTGGGTGCCGCGCTCCACGATGCGGCCGTGCTGCAGCACCACGATTTCGTCGGCGTGCTGCACGGTGCTCAGGCGGTGGGCAATGACCAGGGACGTGCGGCTCGACATGAGGCGCGTGAGGGCCTCCTGCACCAACTTCTCGCTCTCGGTGTCGAGGGCGGAGGTAGCTTCGTCGAGGATGAGGATGGGCGGGTTGCGCAGGATGGCGCGGGCGATGCTCAGGCGCTGCCGCTGCCCGCCCGAGAGGCGCGCGCCCCGGTCGCCGATCATCGTCTGGTAGCCCTCCGGCGAGGCCATGATGAAGTCGTGAGCGTTGGCAATGCGGGCCGCTTCCATCACCTCGGCCTCGGTGGCGTCGGCCTTGTTGAAGCGGATGTTGTTGAAGATGGTGTCGTTGAAGAGGATGCTTTCCTGCGTCACGATGCCCATCTGGGCGCGCACCGAGTGCACGGTGCAGTCGCGCAGGTCGTGGCCGTCGATGAGCAACTGGCCCGCGGTGGGGTCGTAGAAGCGCGGCACCAGGTCGGCCAGGGTACTCTTGCCGCCGCCGGAAGGGCCCACCAGCGCCACGGTTTTGCCCTTGCCCACGGTCAGGTTGATGCCTTCGAGCACCTGGCGGCCGTCCTCGCCGCCGTAACTGAAGCCCACGTTGCGGAACTCGACCTCGTGCCCGAAGGCCGGCAGCGTCTTCGCGCCGGGCTTGTCCTGAATGCTGGGCTCGGTGTCGATGACGCTCAGCACCCGCTCGCCGGCCACCAGGCCGCGCTGAATGTTGCTGAACGAGGACGACAACGCCTTGGCCGGCACCAGAATCTGCGAGAACAGGATGATGTAGGTGATAAAGGAGGCCGGGCTCAGGCCGGCCGTGCCGCTGAGCACCAGCGAGCCGCCGTAGTACAGCAGCCCGGCCACCACCATCACGCCGGCAAATTCGGAGAAGGGCGAGGCCAGGTCGCGGGTGTTGTCGATGCGGCGCTGGGTGCGGGTGTACTGCTCGTTCTGCTCGTGGAACTTGCCGGTCACGTACGCCTCGGCGTTGAAGGCCTTGATGACGCGCATGCCGCCCAGCGTTTCGTCAATCACCGACAGCATGTGGCCCAGGGTGGACTGGCTGGTTTTGGCGTGCTGGCGCAGGCGCTTCGACACGCCGGCAATCAGCCCGCCCGAAATCGGCAGCAGGATGAGCGTGAACAAAGTCAGCTTCACCGACATGCTGAAGAGCACCGCGAACATGAAGAAAATGGTCAGCGGCTCGCGCACCACCGACTGCAGCGTGTTAATCACGGACGTTTCCACCTCCTGCACGTCGCTGGTGAAGCGCGACATCATGTCGCCCTTGCGCGTGTCGGAGAAGTATCCCAGCGGCAGGCGCGTCACGTTCTGGTACAGCGCCGCGCGCATGGTGCGAATGACGCGGGCGCGCACCCGGGCCACCAGGCGCAGGCTCAGGTAGCGGAACAGGTTGCTGAAAAACACCGACACCACAATCACCCCGCACACGAAGCCGAGCGCGCCCATGCGGCCCTCGGTGGCCACCACCTGCCCGAAGTAGTAGTTGAAGGTACCCGTGACGTAGTCCAGGTCCAGGGCGAAGGGCGGGGGCGTGGTCGGCAGCGGCTCCTTGCCTTCCACGCCAAACAGCACGTTGAGCAGCGGAATGACCAGGCTGAAGTTGGCTATGCCGAAGAAGATGCCCAGGATGGTGTACAGGAAGTACAGGGGCACGAAGTCGGCGTAGGGCCGGGCAAAGCTGAGAATGCGCAGGTAGGTTTTCATCGGAAGCGCAAAGGTAACCGCCCGGCGCGGGGCTGATGTACCCGACGCCGATGCGGGCGGAATACCTTAAGCCGAGCTGTCGGTTGGCCCTTTTCGGCCGCCGTAGGACCCCACCCCCGGCCCCTCCCCCGTAGGGAGGGGTGCGTTCTGGCGTTGCAGTCGTCTGGCACCCCTCCCTACGGGGGAGGGGCCGGGGGTGGGGTTTTACCGGCTTGAGCAGAGCCGCCCCCAGCCCTACGCGGCTGGTGGTAAGCCAGGGCCCTATCCGTTCGTATCCGCGGTCTAGAACTCAAACAGGCGCTGGGCCGCGTTCCAGCGCAACGACACCGAGGGGTACACGTCGGAGCCGAACAGGTTGGTGTGGCGGGCCACCACCTTCGCGTCGAGCCAGAGGTTGGGGCGGGCCTGCCAGGTGGCGGTGAAGTCGCCGTGCAGCAACTCGTAGCGCAGCCCGCCGGCGGTGCTGTAGCCGTAGTCGATGAGCTGGTTGTTGGCGTCGCGGGGGCGCTCGTTGTAAGAGCGCAGCACGTTGGAGCCCAGGTTGTTGTTGCGGCCGGTGCCGGTATCCAGGCCCTGCTGCACGTAGATGGCCTTGCCCGTCAGCGTCAGGCGGGGCAGGGGCTGGTAGGTCAGGATGCCGAGCACCTCGCGCAGGTTGGCGCCCATGGGGTGGGCCAGCGGCTGGGCGTAGTGCTCGTAGGCCCGGTACAGGTCGACGTGCTGGTAGGTGAACGGGCGCACGTAGTTGAACTCGGCCTGCAGGTCGAGGTTGCGCAGGCCCAGCACATCGAGGTACCGGGCCCCGAGCTGGAAGGCCTGCTTGTTGCCCCACCAGCCGTTGCCGGCGCGTACTTGGCTGACCACCAATTCGTCGAGGATGACCTGCCCGTAAAGCTGGCCGCGGCGCTTGATGTTCCACTTGAAGTCGGCCCCGAGCACGGCGTTGTCGTTCGAGCCGATGGCCTGCTCCACGCTGCGGTAGAAGATGATGGGGTTCAGGTACTGCAGCTCAAAGTGGCCCTTGCGCCGCCCGAACATCACCGTCTCGAACAGGCCCACGTTCAGCGACGGCGTGATGTCGTAGCTCAGGTGGTGCATGGCCATGTACTTCTTCTGAAACACCGTGTCGATGTTGCCCCCGGTGCTCCGGTCGCGGCTGCGCTCGGTGGTCAGCTCGGCGAAGATGTTCTGGTAGTTCAGCTTCCAGATGCGCGTGTTCAGCTTCAGGAAGAAGTAGGGCGCCGCGAAGTCGGACAGAATGAGCGAGCGGTAGCCGTTGCCGATGACGTTGCGGTCGTGGCCCAGCTGCACGTTGATGTGGCGCGTGGCGGCGTAGGTGACGTAGCCGCGGGCCGTCAGGAAGTCGAGCTGGTCGCCGCGGTTCTTGAAGTTTTTCCAGTAGCCCTCGTGCGGCACGGCGTTGTCGCGCGCCACGCGGTCGGCCACGTAGCCGGGCACGCGCATCTGCGTGTCGGTGAAGTAGGTGTAGAAGCCCAGGCGCCGGTCGATGATGCCCTCCACCTGCACGCCGCGGGTGTTGGCGTAGAGGAAGCCCCCGTCGCCCCCGCCGGCCTGGAAGTGAATCACCGGGTTCACGCGCAGCTGAAAGTCCGGGGTGTTGACGCTGTAGAGGTCAGTGGGGGTGCGGTAGAAGTGCTTCAGGATGGGCTGGCGGCTGCGGCTGCGGGCCTGCGCCGCCGGCTGCGTCAGAAACGGCCAGTTGTCCTGCTGCAGGTAGCGCAGATTGAAGCGGTCGGCCCGGGAAATGCCCGTTGCCTGCGTCGCCGAGTCGCGCTCCATGCGCTCGGCCAGCCGTGCCACCGCCGCGCGGTTGTAGGGCCGATTCGAGGTCTGAATGTCGCCCAGCGAATCTGGCCCGTACTTGATGGCGTAGCGCTCCATCAGCCGGTACACGTCCTGGTTCAGGGGCACGTATACCGGGGCCTGCAGCGGCGCTTTGGGGTCTGTCGCCTCGATGCGGACGGGCGTAGCAGCGGGGGCCGTCGTGACGACGGGCGCAGCCACCGGCGCGGGCGCGGCTACCGGCTCGGCCACCGGGGCGGAGGGCACGGGGACCGGCGTCCGCACGGTATCCGCCGTGGTTTGGGCGAGCAGGGGAGAGGCAACGGCGACGAGCAGCAGGCCGAAGCCCAGCCGGGGGAAAATGTGGTTCATAGGGGAAGGGTAAGCGGCCTGCATACGCAAGCGGCCTGTGCGAAGCTACACTTACCGGCCGAAACGCCCGGCCGGGGCCGCTCGCCGGTGCCCGCCCGCATAATCGGCGGCGGCCGATACTGCCCGAGTCCCGTAGATTTGCCGTTACCCCACGCCACCGTTGCCCCACCACCTCCTGCTGCCATGAGCACCCAACCGACCATTGTACTGCTGCACGGCTTCGCCGAAAGCCGCGAAGTCTGGACCGCCTTCACCCGCGACTTCCCCGACGTGTACCGCCTCGTGACGCCCAACCTGCTCGGCTTCGGCACCAACATCCACGACGTGCGCGACTACAGCATGGAAGCCCAGGCCCGCTACCTGGCCGAGTACCTGCGCCAGCGCGGCGTGGAGCGCGCCGTGTTCATCTGCCACTCCATGGGCGGCTACGCGGCGCTGGCCTTTGCCGAGCGCTATCCGAGCATGGTGGCCGGCCTGAGCCTGTTTCACTCCACCGCCCTGCCCGACTCGGAGGAGAAAAAGGCCAACCGCGACAAAAACATCGATTTCATCCAGCGCCACGGCGTGGAGAAGTTCATGGACTCCTTCGTGCGGCCCCTGTTTGCGCCGGCCAACCGCGAGAAGCTGGTGGACGAGCGGTGCTTCCTTGAGGAAATCGGCAAGGCCACGCCGCCCGAAACCATCATCGGCGCGCTCAAGGCCATGAAGGAGCGCCCCGACCGCACCCAGGTGCTGCGCACGGCACCGTACCCGGTGCAGTTCATCATCGGCAAGGACGACGTGGCCGTGACCGTGGACAGCCTGCTGCCCCAGATCAACCTGCCAGCCGAAAGCCACGTGCTCATCTTGGATAACGTGGGCCACGTGGGGTTCTTCGAGCAGCCCGAAGTGACGCGCCGCGCCGTGCTGGACTTCGCGGGGCGGGTGTTTGAGCGGGAGGAGTAAGCGCTATTTGATCGTGAATGTGAAGGGCAGCAGAAAGTAGCTACGCACCGGCTGGCCCTGTTCCAGCGCCGGCGACATGGGCGGCAGCAGCTTTGCCACGCGCAACGCCTCTGCGTCGAGTTCCGGGGAAACCGACTCAATCACCTGCGGGTATTCCAGGCGACCATCCTCGCTGACCTGCACGAACAGCACCACCTTGCCCTGGCGGTGTTGGCGCATGGCCTGGGCGGGGTAGCGCACCCGTTGCGCCATGGCTCTTAGGTAGGTGTCCGGACCACCGGGAATGACCGGTGGCTGCTCGGGAAACAGCCGCAGCCCGGGCAGCAGCGACACCGTACCCGTGGCCGCATCGAACTGCAGCGGTACGATGTGGCTGCCGGCGGCAGGCTGGCCCTGGGCCTGACCCGCCACCCAGCCCGGGCCGTTGCTGATTAGGTTCAGGGCCTCGAGGCGTAGCGCCGGCATGATGGGCGTAGCCTGCCCGTTCTGCAAGCCAATGCCCGCCGCCGGGCTGATCTTCTCCACCTGGCCCTGAGCGTCTACCTCCACTTGTATGAACACCACGCCCGAGGCCTGCGCCTTCCGGGCCTCCTCGGGGTAAGGGGCCGTCTTCAGGTAGTTGGCCAAGGCTTCCTGTCCGCCCTGCGGGTACGGCGGGCGGTCTTTCGAGGCGGGCCGGTCCGCCGTAGGGGCCGGCGCGGCCGGCGCCGGCGGGGGCAGGCGGAAGGCTATCGGCAGGGTGTACGACACGTTCACGGCCCGCCCGCTCTGCCGGCCCGGCGTCCAGGCGGGCATCTGGGCCACCACCCGCAGCGCTTCCGCGTCGAGCAGCGGGTGGGCGCCCTTCACCACCTTAGCCTGCTCGATGCGGCCCTCGGTGTTTACCACGAAGTTCACGAACACCCTGCCCTCCAGGCGCTGCTGCGCAGCTTCGGACGGGTACTGAAGCTGCTGGCCCAGCGCCTGCATCAGCGCCGACATGCCGCCGGGCGGCTGGGGCATCTGCTCCACGTAGGTATACACGGCGTTGGCAGGCGGGGTAGCGGGCGGGGCCGTCTGGGCCTGGGCGGCCGGGGCGCCAAGAGCCAGGGCCGCGAGTACAAAGCGAAAACGCATAGCGCGAAACGAATAAAAAAGCCGGGCTTTGACGGATAAGCTCCGCCAAAGCCCGGCAAGATAACGCGGCCGCCGTTTACTTCAGCAGCCCGGCCTGCAGCAGATACTCCGCAATCTGCACGGCGTTGGTGGCGGCGCCCTTGCGCAGGTTGTCGGCCACCACCCACATGTTCAGGGTGTTGGGCTGCGATTCGTCGCGGCGCAGGCGGCCCACGAGCACCGCGTCCTTGCCGTGGGCGTCCTTGGGCATGGGGTAGCGGTTGTGGGCCGGATCATCGACGACCTCCACGCCGGAGGTGCTTTCGAGCAGGCGGCGCACCTCCGCCAGGTCGAAGTCGCGGGCAAACTCCACGTTCAGGGCCTCGGAGTGGCCCCCGATGACGGGAATGCGCACGGTGGTGGCCGTCACGCGGATACTCTCGTCGCCCATGATCTTCTTGGTTTCCTTCACCATCTTCATCTCCTCCTTGGTGTAGCCGTTCGGCTCGAACACGTCGATGTGCGGCAGCACGTTCAGGTCGATGGGGTGGGGGTAGGCCTGGCTGGTTACCTCGCCGCCGGCGCGCTCCTGCATCAGCTGATCGACGGCCTTTTTGCCGGTGCCCGTCACGCTCTGGTAGGTGCTCACCACCACGCGCTCCACCTTGTAGGCCTCGTGCAGTTTGCTCAGGGCCACCACCATCTGAATGGTAGAGCAGTTGGGGTTGGCAATGATTTTATCCTCGGCGGTGAGCACGTGGGCGTTGACTTCGGGCACCACCAGCTTTTTCGAAGGGTCCATGCGCCAGGCCGAGGAGTTGTCAATCACCACGGTGCCCACTTCCGCGAAGCGCGGCGCCAGCTCCTTGCTCACCGAGCCGCCGGCCGAGAAAATGGCCACGGCCGGGCGGGCCGCAATGGCGTCGTCCATGCTCACCACGGGGTAAGACTGGCCCTTGAACTGGATCAGCTGGCCCACCGATTTTTCGGAGGCGACGGGCAGGAGTTCGGTCACGGGGAAGTTGCGCTCTTCGAGCACTTTCAGCATCTCGCCACCCACGAGGCCGGTGGCGCCAACGACAGCTACTTTCATCTTCAGAATCAGGAGTTAAGCGCTTCAGGCGAAGCGGCCCGCAAAATTCGTCAAAAGTGCCGGGAATTGCAGCCAATGGTTTAGCTTGCGTATCGGTGCGGCGGGCCCAAATGCCGGTTTCAGGGCGTTTGCCGCCACTGTCCGTCTCGGCCTTCCTATCCCTTTCTTTATTGCCTATGCTCCAACGCGTACTCTACGGGTTGAGCCTGAGCCTGCTGGCGGTCCTGCCGGCCGCGGCCCAGCTCACCGATAACTTTGCCGACGGCGATTTCACGCAGAATCCGGCCTGGACCGGCGACGCCGCCGCTTTTCAGGTGACCAGCCAGCAGCTGCAAAGCAACGGACCGGCCGCCACGGGCACCCAGATTCAGCTGGCCGTGCCCACGCAGGCCGTCACCGGGACGGTGTGGGAGTTCTGGGCCAACCTACGCCTGGCCACCTCCAGCGGCAACCTCGCCGACGTGTGGCTGCTGTCGGAGCAGGCCGACCTGAAGAGCGTCTTCAACCGCGGCTACTTCGTGCGCCTCGGCGGTACCCCCGACGAAGTTTCCCTGTTTCGCAAGGACGCCAGCACCAGCCCGGTGTACGTGGTGAACGGGGCCGACGGCACCCTGGCTTCCTCCTCCAACAACCTGGTGCGGGTGCGCGTGACGCGCAGCACCGCCGGCGTGTGGACGCTGGAGCGCGACCTGACCGGCGGCACGGCCTTCGTGAGCGAGGGCAGCGGCACCGACGATCTGTACCAGCGCAGCCAGTACGCGGGCGTGCTGCTGACCTATTCCGCCGCCAACAACCGCAGCTTCTACTTCGACGATTTTCGCATTTCGGACACCACCGCGCCGCTGCTCAGCGGGGCGGCGCCCGTCAGCGGCACCGTGCTCGACGTAACGTTCAACGAGCCGGTGGCTGCCAATACCGCCGCCGGCGCGTTTCGCCTGGCCAGCGGCGCGGTACCCACCAGCGCCGTGCGCGACGCGCAGGACCCGCGCCTCGTGCACCTGACCTTCGCCGGAGCGCTGCCCCTGGGCCCCAGCACGCTGGAGGCGCGCAACGTGGTGGACCTGTACGGCAACGTGGCCACGGGCCCGCTCACGGCCGCTTTCACTTACAACGGCACGCCCATCGTGCCCGGACCCAACCAGCTGCTCATCACCGAAATCATGGCCGATGAGACGCCGGCGGTGGGCTTGCCGGCATCCGAGTTCATCGAAATCCACAACCCCTCAGCCACCAACCCGCTCGACCTGAACGGGGTGCGCCTCACCAAGGCCGGCAGCGGCACCGCGGCCGTGTTTGGGGCCGGCACCACGCTGCTGCCGGGCGAGTACGCGGTGGTGTGCGCCAGCACCCGCTTCACCCAGTTCGCCGGCTTCGGCAAGGTGTTCGGGCTGAACAATTTTCCCTCGCTCAGCAACGCCGGCGACCAGCTGCTGCTGCGCGGCCGCGACGGGCGCCTGCTCTTCGAGGTGAGCTACGCCGATACTTGGTACCGCGACAACCGCAAGAAGGAAGGCGGCTGGACGCTGGAAATGGTGGATACCGGCAACCCCTGCGGCGGCCTGGACAACTGGACGGCCAGCACCGACGTGAGCGGTGGCACACCCGGACGCGCCAACGCGGCCCGCGCCGCCAACCCCGACCGCACGCCGCCCGCTTTGGTGCGGGCCGTAGCTGCCACGCCCACGCTGGTACGCCTGACCTTCGCCGAAAAGCTCGACAGCGCCCTAACCGCTAATGCCAGCTTGTACGCACTGCCCAACGGCGGCCCCGCGGTGCTGCGCGTGACGCCGGTGCCCTTCGATTTTCGCGCCGTGGAGCTGACGCTGGCTGCCCCGCTCACCGTCAATCAGCCCTACGCCGTGACGGTGCAGCGCGCCACCGACTGCGTGGGCAACGCCGCAGGCCCCATCACCTCCGGCACGCTGGTGCTGCCCACCGTGGCGGCCGCCGGCGACGTGGTCGTAAACGAAATCCTCTTCAACCCGCGCACCGATGCCTACGACTTCGTGGAGCTGGTGAACCGCTCCGGTAAATACGTAGACCTGCAAGGTTGGCGCATCGGCCGCGTGCGCCCCGACGGCACCGAAGAGCTGCGTGACATCATCGCGGAACCCTATGTACTGGCGCCCGGGCAGCTGGCCGTGCTCACGGAGCGCCCCGACGTAGTGCAGGCGCAGTACCCCACCAGCCACGACGCGGCCGCCTTTCTGCCGGGCATTTCGCTGCCGACTTTTCCCGATACGGAGGGCACGGTAGTGCTCTACAACGCGCAGGGGCTGCTGATCGAGAAGCTTACCTACACCGAAGCCATGCACCTGGCCCTGCTCGATACGCGCGACGGGGTGTCCTTGGAACGCATCCGGCCGGAAGGCCCTAACGCGGCCGGCAACTTCCACTCGGCCGCCGGCAGCGCGGGCTACGCCACCCCAGGCCGCCGCAACTCGCAGTTTCTGGCCGAGGCGGCCAGCAGCCAGCAGTTTGCGGTGGAGCCCGAGGTGTTCACGCCCGACGAGGACGGGCAGCAGGACTTCACCACCCTCCGCTACCGCCTCGACGCACCCGGCTACGCAGCCAGCGTGACCGTGTACGACGCCCAGGGCCGCCTGACGCGCCGCCTTGTTCGCAACGAAACCCTGCCCACCACGGGCTTTTTCCAGTGGGACGGCCTGACCGACGGTAGCCGCAAAGCCCCCATCGGCTACTACGTGTTGCACATCGAGCTGTACCAGCCCGGCGGCGGGCAGAAAAAAGAGTATAAAAAGACGGTGGTGCTAGGTGCGCGGCTGTAGGCAGATGGCGTGCTGGCCTGGCAATAGAGACGGATAAAACAAACGGCCGTGGTAACGCTGGGTACCACGGCCGTTCGGCTTCTACTGATTTTTCGCAGCGAGGAGCTTATCGCGCAGCCGCGTCGGCAGCCGAAGCAGTTGGCTGCTCCGCCTGGCCCAGCGCCGCCAGCAGTTCGTAGGAGCGGAGCCGGGCGGCCGGGTCGTAGATGTGCGACACCACCAGCAGCTCATCGACCTGCGTAGCGTTGGCGAACTGTTGGACCTGCCGGCGCACCGCCTCGGGGCCGCCCACGAAGGAATAGGCCATCATCATGCGCACCGATTCTTCCTCGATGTCGCCCCAAAGGCCTTCCATGCTGGCCACCGGCGACTGCAGGGGGCGGGAGGTACCCCGCACGATGTTCAGGGCGAGCTGGTAAAAGGACGTGGCCAGTCGCTCGGCTTCCGCGTCGGTATCGGCGGCAATGACGTTGACGCAGGCCGCGGCGTAGGGCTCCTGCAGGTACTGCGAGGGCCGGAAATTCTCGCGGTACAGGTGCAGGGCGGCCTGCAGCTGGGCGGGTGCGAAGTGGCTGGCAAAGGCGAAGGGCAGGCCCAGGTAGGCGGCCAGCTGCGCGCTGTAGGTGCTGGAGCCCAGCAGCCAGACGGGAATATCGAGCCCTTCGCCGGGAATGGCGCGCACGCGGCTGCCGCGGTTGTCGGCCGAGAGGTAGGTGAGCAGTTCCTGCACGTGCTGCGGAAAATCGTTGACCGAGCCCTGCAGGTCGCGGCGCAGGGCCATGGCCGTCAGTTGATCGGTGCCGGGGGCGCGGCCCAGGCCCAGGTCGATGCGGCCGGGGTAGAGCGAGGCCAGCGTGCCGAACTGCTCGGCCACGATGAGCGGGGCGTGGTTGGGCAGCATCACGCCGCCCGAGCCCACGCGGATGGTGGACGTGCCGCCGGCAATGTGGCCGATCAGCACGGCCGTGGCCGAGGAGGCAATGCTGGCCATGTTGTGGTGCTCGGCCAGCCAGAAGCGGCGGTAGCCCCACCGCTCGGCGTGCTGGGCCAATTCCAGGCTGTTGCGAAAGGTATCGGCGGCCGTGTGGCCCTCCGTAATGGCCGCCAGATCCAGAATGGACAGCGGCAGATCGGCGAGGTTGGTAGGCATGCGATTCAATGCTAAGCTGCCAGAACAGCTATTTTGGGCTGCTTGTTTCCGGGAGCTGGTTTTCCGCGTACTTCAGCCGGCTGGCTGACCGTGGGTGCCGCGACAGCCGACCCGGCTCACGGAGGCCAGCGTAATCCGGCGCCAATGGAGTACGTTAAACCCGCGGGCCTTTCCCGCATCCAATCCCCATGACGACGCAACAACAGGTGCAGCACTTGCTGTGGCGGGCCGGGTTCGGGCCGCGCCCGCACGATGTGGCCGCGGGCCTCGCGCCGCGCAAGGTGCTGCGGCAGCTGCTGCGCGACGCCGAAACGTACACCCCGCTCGACAGTCCGCAGATGCGCTACCGGGAGGCGCGGGCCATGAGTCCTACGCCCACGATGGATCTGAAGCAGGACCCGCAGACCCCGGCCCTGGCCAAGGGCGGCCTCACGGCCGAGCAGCGCAAAGAGCAGAACCGCCAGATTCGGGACGCGTTCTACGCCATGAACACCGGCTGGCTGCAGCGCATGGCCACCTCGCCGGCCCAGCTGCGCGAGAAGCTCACGTTCTTCTGGCACGGGCACTTCGCCTGCCGCGTGCGCCGCCCCGACGCGGCTTTGCAGCTCCACAACACCATCCGGCGGCTGGCGCTGGGCAAGTTTCCGGACCTGCTGCTGGCTGTGTCGAAAGAGCCGGCCATGCTGCAGTTTCTCAACAACCAGCAAAACCGCAAGCAGCGCCCCAACGAGAATTTCGCCCGCGAGGTGATGGAGCTGTTTACCATCGGCCGCGGCCACTACACCGAGCAGGACGTGAAGGAGGCGGCCCGCGCCTTTACCGGCTGGGGCTACACGGCCGAAGGGCAGTTTCAGTTCCGGGCCAAGCAGCACGACGACGGCCCGAAAACCTTCCTGGGCCGCACCGGCAACTTCGGTGGCGAAGACATTCTGCGCCTGCTCACGGAGCGTCCCGAAACGGCAACATTCATCACCACCAAGCTCTACCGCTTTTTCGTCAACGAGCAGCCCAACCCGCAGCACATCCGGCCCCTGGCCGAAGCCTTTTACCGCTCGGGCTACGACGTGCAGGACCTGCTGGAGCGGCTGTTTTCGGCCGACTGGTTTTACGCCCCGGCCAACGTGGGCACCCGCATCAAGTCGCCGGTGGAGCTGCTGGTGGGGCTGCAGCGGCAGGCCGGCCTGGCCCCCGCCGACGGGCAGAAGCTCGTATTTTGGCAAAAGGCCCTGGGCCAGACGCTGTTTCAGCCGCCCAACGTGGCGGGCTGGCCGGGCGGGCGCAACTGGATTGATTCGTCGTCCTTGCTGCTGCGGCTGCAGCTGCCGCAGGTGCTGCTCAAGCAGGCCGAAGTCAACATTGCCCTGAAGGAGGACGACAACGACCTGGCCCCGCAGCTGCCGCGCAGCGAGCGGCTCCTGCACAGCCGCGCCCAGGCGCCGCACGAAGCCCCCGTGAGCCTGGCTACGGTGGCGGCGCTGGTGCAGCAGGTGCCCGCCGACCGGCAGCCCGCGGCGCTGGCCGGCTTTCTGCTGCAGGCGCCCCTGCGGCCCGAGAGCCAGACGCTGCTGCAGCAGGCCGCTGCGGCCGGGGCCGCCCCGGCGCAGCGGCTGCGCCAGCAGGTGAGCACGCTGCTGTCGTTGCCGGAATACCAGCTGATGTAGCTCGGACCGGCTGCGCTTTCCCTAACCTTGTTTCCGTGGTGCGCGTCGCACTTTCTTGCCATGACCACTCGCCGCGACTTCCTGAAAACTTCCGCGTTGGCCAGCACCCTGCTGTTCGTGCCGCGCTTCCTGCACCGACTCGACGCGCAGGCCCTGCCCGCGCTGCAGGACGCGGGCGGGCGCCGGCTGGTGGTGGTGCAGCTCGGCGGCGGCAACGACGGCCTGAACACCATCGTGCCGTACCGCAACGACCTGTACTACAAAGCGCGGCCCACCCTGGCCTTGCGCGAGCCAAGCGGCCTGCTGACGCTGGAAAAAGATTTGGCGCTGAACCCGCGCATGACGGCGCTGAAGGGCCTCTACGACCAGGGGCAGCTGACCGTGCTCAACAGCGTGGGCTACCCCAACCCGGACCGCTCGCACTTCCGCTCCATGGACATCTGGCACACCGGCTCGGCCGCTGATGAGTACCTGAGCACCGGCTGGCTTGGGCGCTACCTCGACGCGGCCTGCGCGGGCTGCCCCACCGGCCACACCGGCATCGAGGTCGACGATACGCTGAGCCTGGCCATGAAAGGCGCGGCCCGCAAAGGGCTGGCGCTGAAAAACCCGCAGAAGCTGCGCGACGTCACGCGCAACCACCTGCTGGCCGCCGCCAGCCGCCCGGCCCCCAGCACCGGGCTGAGTGAGCTGGACTACCTCTACAAAACCCTGGCGGAAACCGCTTCCTCGGCTGATTACCTCTACGAGAAAAGCAAGGTCTACCGCTCCCAGGCCCCGTACCCAAATACGGATTTTGCCAAGAGCCTGCGCACCACCGCCGAGCTGATCAACTCCGGCCTCGACACCCGCGTGTACTACGCCTCGCTCACCGGCTTCGACACCCACGTGCGCCAGCAGGAGCAGCAGGGCAAGCTGCTGCAAGACCTCTCCGACGGCCTCGGCGCCTTCGTGGCCGACCTGCAGCAGGCCGGCAACCTCGACAGCACGCTGATCCTGGTGTTTTCTGAGTTTGGCCGGCGCGTGGGCCAGAACGCTAGCAACGGCACCGACCACGGCACGGCCAACAACGTGCTGCTGCTCGGCGGCAAACTGCGCCGGCCCGGCGTAGCCAACGCGGCCCCCGACCTGGCCGACCTCGACGCGGGCGACCTGCGCCACCAGATTGATTTTCGCAGCATTTACGCCAGCGTCCTGCGCGACTGGCTGGGAGCGGACAACCAACATATACTGAGCCGGGACGTGGCGCCTTTGCCTGGCTTGGTATAAACACGCAAAACCCGAACTCGGCAATACCTGCTTGATTGTCAGCGCGTAAAAGACAGGGTCAATGCATTGTTCAACCCCATACTTTGCACAGCCATGCGAGTTCTGTCACCTTCCGCCCACGGCGTCCTGGACTACCTCACGGTGGCCTTCTTCGCGCTGGCGCCCACACTGTTCGACCTGCAGGCGCCGTACGCCACCGCCTTCTACGTATTGGCCGCCGGCTACCTGCTCATTGCGCTGCTGACCGACTACCCACTCGGCGCCATGCGCATGATTCCTTTTCCGCTGCACGGGGGCTTTGAGCTGGTCAGCGGCTTGGTATTCATGGTGCTGCCCTTCGTATTCGGCTTCTCCGACGACCAGCCGGTTGCCCGTAACCTGTTTATCGGCTCTAGTATCTTCTTCCTGCTTTCGTGGCTGATGACCGACTGGAAAGGCGTGGGCACGCACGCCCACGACGGCCGCCGCCACCCCGGCTCCCTGATGACCGATGGGGGCAATGTGCGCCACTAGCCTGTCTGAAAGTAAAAAGCCGGCTGGATACATGTCCAGCCGGCTTTTTTGTGGGATTCAGCGTCAGCGCCGGAACGTGAAGCCGAAAAAGAACTCCCGGTCGGTTTCGCGGTTCAGCGCCAAGTGTGCTCCAAGGTCGAACTGCAGGTTGTCGGTCACGTTGATGATGGGTGCCACGTTGAGGGAGTTGCGCCAGTCCGAGTGCTGCGCGTCCCAGCGCGCCACACCTTCCACCAGAAAGGAAAAGGTGTCGTTGAAGTCGTGTTCCAGGGCCACCGACGGCACCACGCCCAAGTAGTGGCTGGCCGATTCCCGGTCGTATTGCAGCTTGGTTTCCACCTGGCCTTCCAGGTCCCAGTGCGGGCCGAGGTGCACGTCGGCGGGCACAACCAGGCCCGCTTCCACGCCGCCGTCGCCGGCCTGCCCGCCGGTGGGCAGGCGCACGTACCCCACAGCCGCCATGGCCAGCGGGGCTTCGTCGTCATCGCCGAGGAAGTTATGCTTCACGCGGACGGCCACGTCACCGAAGCCGCGGTGCCGCACCCAGTTGGGGTCGTCGGCCATGCGCTGCTTTTGCGATGAATACAGCGGTAGTTCCAGCTGCACGTCGGTGCGGCGGCTCAGCCCCAGCTTGGGCATCAGGTACACTGCGCGCCATTCCCGCTCGCGCTTGTTGTCGTCGCGTCGGTTGATGAGGCGGATGGCGTCGGTTTCCAGCTGAAAATGTCCGGCATCCACGGTATAGGGGCTTTCGGTGGTGCCCGGTCGGTCGGGGCGAAGCTCGCGCAGCTGGTGGCGGGGCACAGGCTTGAAAAGGCTGAAATGCGCCGAATCATACGGCGAGCCGCCGGATTGCGCGTGCCCCGCCGTGCACCACAGCAGGGCTCCGGCAAGGGTGAGAAATCGGTACATGGGAAGGGGGGAGGAAATGGTATTCTTCCCCGCATACGCATCCGCCGCACCACAGATGTGCTGCCGGGTTCCACTGGTCGGAATTCCGTACTTATAGCGTGTAGCGCAAGCCCAAGAAGCCTCTGCGCCCCTGCAAAGGTGCGTAGTTATACTCGGTGTCGAAAGTGTAGCCGTTGGGATTATCCTGGGTGATGTGCTTATCGAAAGGATCGAAGGCGCGCAGCAGCACGTGGCGCGGCAGAAAGTTCAGCAGGTTTTTCACGCCGCCGTAGAGCTGCAGGCGCTGTCCCAGCTGCTTGGTCGCCTGCACGTTCTGCAGCGAGAACCACGGCGAGCGGGCCGGACGGTAATCCAGCGGCTGCACCGGCAGGTGCATGGGGCCGTTTACCTGACCGGTGTAGTCAACGGTGAGGCCCCAGCGCGGCACCGCGTACGTGGCCGCGTACGTGCCCGAGAAGCCGGGCGTCTGCACCTGCCGTAGACGCTCGGCCTGGCCCGGTTCCCGCCGGTACACGTCGAGCAGCGTCACGCCCGCAATGAGCTTGAGGTCGGGCAGTACGGTCCAGTCCGCGTTCAGCGTGAGGCCGCGCGAAACAGCGTAGCCCTGCAGGTTGCGGTAGATGATCTGGTTAGGGTCGGTGTCGTAATCGGGCAGGATCTTGTTGGTGAAGTAGGTCCAGAACAGGCTGCCGTCGAGCAGCAGCGGCCGGGTGTCGGGGCCCAGCTGGTGGGTGTAGTTGAGGGTCGCGTTCCAGGAGCGCTCCGGCTGCAGGCGCTCGGCCACCACCACCTGGCGGGCGCCGGTGAGGGCGGCGTGGTCTTCGGTGAAGAGGTTCACCACGCGAAAGCCGTTGCCAGCCCCGAGGCGCAGTACCCGGCGCCCGTCCAGCGTCCCCCACTTGTAATTGACGCGGCCGGAGGGTACGGCGCCGTGGCGCGGGTCGTAATCAAGGCGCAAGCCGGTGAGCAGCGTCGCGTGGATGTTCAGGTGCCATTCGTCCTGGGCAAACAGGCCGGGCAGCCGCACCACGTCGGGCCGACTGCGGCCGGTTTCGCCCGAGGCGGTGGCGGGCGTGTTGTCGTCGTACCAGGTATAGCGGTAGGCTGCGCCGAGCAGCAGCTGGTGCTGCACGCTCAGGGTGCGCAGCCAGGTGAGCTGCCCGAAGCCCACGTGCTGGGTGGCGGTGTAGCGGGTGGTGCCGTACACCGAGTTCTGGTGGTGGCGGTTGTAGGAGCCGCTGAGCAACATTTTCTGCCCCTGGACCGGCAGCTGATACTGGCCCAGCAGCTCGTAGCGGCCGGTGTAGATGCTCTCTCCGTACACGCTGTCGGTGCCCCGGAACTCCGGCCGCCAGCCCAACTGCCCGCCGAAGCGGTCCTCGTAGTAGTAGCGCGCCGCCAGGTTGGCCACCCGGTCCTCGGGGCGGCTCAGGCTCCATTTGTTGAACACGGTGGCCCGGTGCTGCGTGGGCACGTCGGTGAAGCCGTCGTGGTTCACGTCGCGGCGCTGGTTGTAGCCGAAGAGGTTGGCGGTGAGCAGCGTATTGGCTTTGCCCACGCGCGCGGCCGTGCCGCCGTCCACGTTCAGCTCGCCGAAGCTGGTGCCGAACACGTCCACCGCCAGCGGCGCGGCTTTCTGCGGATTCTTGGTAATCACGTTAATCAGTCCGCCCACGGCTTCCGAGCCGTACAGCGTGGAGGCCGGGCCCTTCACCACTTCCACGCGCTCCACCATGCTGTTCGGAATGCCGCTCAGCCCGTACACCGTGCTCAGCGCCGAGACGATGGGCATGCCGTCGATGAGCACCATGGTATAAGGCCCTTCGAGCCCGTTGATGTGAATGTCGCCGGTGTTGCACACGCTGCAGTTCAGCTGCGGCCGCACGCCGTTCACCATGGTCAGGTTCTCAAACAGGCAAGGGGAGGGGTTTTTCTGAAAAAACTTCGGCGTGTAGAGCTCCACCGGCACCGGCGACTCGCTTTTGATGACTTCGCCCAGCGTCCCACTGATAACCACTTCGGCCGTTTCGTTGCTGGTCGGCAGCAGCAGCAGCGTGACTTCTGCGGTTTGGCCAGCCTGCACCGTCACGCTGCGCTCGGCCAGCCGGTAGCCCAGGGCCGTTACCACCAGTTGGTAGCTGCCCGCGGGAATTTTGCCCAGCGTGAATCCGCCGCGTTCATCGGCCGTGGTGCCGTGCGTGGTGCCTTTCAGCCCGACGCTGGCAAACGGCACGGCTTGGCTTGCTGACCGCGCCGTCCCGCGAATAGTACCCGTTTGGGCCTGGACCGCAGTGGCCAGCATCCCCCAAAGCAGCAAGGCAAGTAAGACTTTGTGCATGATTTTAGCTGTGGCTGATGATTATATTTAGATGCGTCTAAATCGCGGAAAAGGCGCAAAAAAGCGGAATCAGGCCAGGCCCGATTCCGCCGTGGTTTAGTCCAGGAAGGTCTGAATCAGCAAGTGCCCGTTTAGCAGAATGATGATGACAGATATGGCCCAGGCCGTGTACTTAAGCCAGGGACGGTTCACGAAGCGGCCCATCTTCTGACGGTCAGAAGTGAAGAGCACCAGCGGCACCACCGCAAAGCTCAGCTGCAGCGACAGGATTACCTGGCTGAGCACCAGCAACTCGCCCGTGCCTTTCTCGCCGTAGATCAGCGTGACGATAAACGCCGGTACCACCGCAATCAGCCGCGTAATCAGGCGCCGAAGCCAGGGCTTGAGCTTCAGGTTTAGGAAACCCTCCATCACGATCTGGCCCGCCAGGGTGCCGGTCAGCGTCGAGTTCTGGCCCGACGCCAGCAGGGCCACGGCAAACAGCACGCTGGCTGCCCCAGCACCTAGTACGGGGGTGAGCAGTTCGTACGCTTGGTTGATGTCGGCCACGTCGTGGCGGCCGGTGCGGTGGAAGGCCGCGGCGGCCAGCACCAGAATGGCCGCGTTGACGAAGAAAGCCAGAAACAGCGCCACCGTCGAATCGATGGTGGCAAACCGCACGGCCATGCGCTTGCCTGCGTCGTTGCGCTCAAAGGCCCGCGTCTGCACGATGCTGGAGTGCAAGTACAGGTTGTGGGGCATCACCGTGGCGCCCAGGATGCCAATGGCCACGTAGAGCATGGCAGGATTGGTTACTATCTCCCGTTGGGGCACCAGCCCGGCCGCCAGTGCAGCCCATTCTGGTTTCGAGACGATTACCTCATAGGCGAAGCAACCGAAAATCACCACGATAAGCCCCGCCACGAGGGATTCGATGATGCGGAACCCCCGGTTCTGGAAGTACAGTACCACCAGCACGTCGAGGATGGTGAGCAGCACGCCCACGGTTAGCGGAATGCCGAATAGCAGATTGAGCGCAATGGCCGAGCCGATGACTTCCGCCAGGTCGCAGGCAGCAATAGCGACTTCGCAGAGCACCCACAAGACCATGGCGACCGGCTTGGAGTAATGGTCGCGGCAGGCCTGGGCCAGGTCGCGGCCCGTGACGATGCCCAACTTGGCCGCCAAATGCTGCAGCAGCATGGCAAACAGGTTGGAGAGCAGAATAACCGACAGCAGCGTGTAGCCGTATCTGGCGCCACCGGCAATATCGGTCGCCCAGTTGCCGGGGTCCATGTAGCCGACGGCCACCATGAGGCCGGGACCCCAGAAAGCCAGTAGCTTACGCCAGAAAGAAGCCCCGTAGCTAGGCACGCTCACGGACGCATGAACATCGGCCAGCGACGGCGCATGACGCGCCTGCCGCCAGCCCGCATCGACGTCTAAGTCGGGGGCGTGTTTGGGGGTGGTGGCCGGCGGGGTATCGGTTGAGAGCATCAAGGCAGGATGTTTAAGCTAGACAAAGGTAATTTAGTCTGGTCTAACTTTTTTTTTAAGCTGCCTTAATTACTTCTTTTTGGTCAAAAGGTTTTGTGCGCGGCTCACTTGGCTAGGCACAACAGCCAGATTGCAGCGGAGAACGGGACTGACGTCCGCCATGCGGCAGGCAGTCTGAATAAGTCCCACGCGAACAATAAAAAAGGCGCTGCGGACCGCAGCGCCTTTTTTAGCGAAAGGAGGGGTGGAATTAGCGCACCAGCTCTACCCAGCCTTTGGTCACTTTGCCGTCGCGGGCAGTGATGTGGTAGTAGTACACGCCGGCCGGTTGGCTTTCGCCGTCCCAATCGTTGTTGTAGTTACTGAACTCCTTCACCTTGCGGCCCCAGCGGTTAAAGATTTCCACTTTGTTGCCTTCCTGCTCGGCTTGCACGATAAAGGTATCGTTGAGGCCGTCTTTGTTAGGCGTAAATACGTTCGGCACGTCCAGTTGGGGCACCGTTACGGTGAAGCGGGCAATCGATTCGGGGCAGGTGGCACCGGGGGTGCGGTTGGCTACGCTCAGGCGAATCTCGTAGAGGCCGGGCTTCATCAGCGTCAGCGGGCCCGGGGCCAGGCGGCCCGAGAAGCGTACGGGCTGCTCGTTAAGCCGTTGGCCTTTGCCATCGGTCGTCCGCTGGTAGGTCCACCGCACCGAGTCAATGCCCACGGCCGTTACCACGTTGTTCACGCGCGACTGGTTAGTGAAGGTAAACACGCGGGGCGGGCGGTTGAAGCGGCTGTTGGGCGCCGCCGCCGAGTCGGTGCGGAACGCGGCTACTACCTGCGGGGCTACCCGCACGCGGATCGAGGTGGTGTCGCCGCACAGGCCGGGCGAGAAGCCCGTGGTAGGTGCAATGCGCAGGCGGTAACGGGTGGTTTGGGTCGGCCTTACCGTGATGTTCTGCTTGTTCTGATCGGCGGGGGCCAAGCCATTGGCCGGCTGCCAGGTGTAGGTGTAGGTTTGCAGGCCGTTGCGCACCGAGTCGGGGCGTACCACCGAACCGCGCAGATCCACAGAAGTGCCGTAGCAGATGATTGGGTTAGCGCTGTTCTGGCCGCCGCCTGCCGCCGCTACTGCCGTAGCAAATTCGCCGCGCAGCACCCGAATGACCAGAATACGGTTCTGTACCGCTTTCACCGGGCAGGCGTTGTCTTCGACGCGGATCGGAATGCGTACCACCGTGCCCACCAGCTGCGGAGAAGGCTGGAAGTAGAAAGTGGCTACCGGGCTGGTCGTGCCATTGCCCGACAGGGCGTAGCCATTCGGTACGATAACGTCGGCGAGGGGAGCCAGCGCAGCCGAGGGAATGGTCACCGTCAATTGCTGGTTCGGGTTCGGGTCGGTGAAGCGCACGCGTACCTGCGAGTAGTTGCAGGAGTATACCGTGATGAAAGTCGAGTCAGCCGAGTTGACCGTACCGGTGTTTGAGCCGGGGGTAACCCCTACGGCCACGGGCGGGTTTGGCACGGTGTTGCCACCGCAGTCGATGATGATAATCAGCATGTCCCGGCGCACCGAACCCACTTTGTAATAGCGGCCGTTGATCTTGCGGTATTCGGTCACCTTACCCACCACCGTGTATTTGTTACGGCCGGCCGAGGGGGCCGTGTTCGGGTAGTACAGGGCCGGGGTGAAGGTGAAGCTGCCCAGCTGGTCGTTGAACAGGAAGTTCGGGGTGCCCTGCTGCACCGGGCAGGCGCCGGTAGCAGTGTAGGAGAAGATCGGGAGCGTGGGCGAGTAGTTCTGCGAGCTGTTCGTGCCCAGGTCGATGTAGCAGCCGGGGGTAGTGGGGTGACGGATGATGCCCGTGCCGCCATCGATGGCTTGGTAAGTCGAGAAGTCGTTGCAGCCTTCTAAGGGGCGGTCCAGCGCGTACACCAGCGAGTCACCGTCCGGCTCGAAGGTCGAGAAGGTGAGGGTCGTACGCTGACTCACGCACACGAACGGAACCGGAACGTCCTGGGGCTGGTACTGCGGCGAAGTGTTCTGGATGGTTTGCTGGGTGCTGCCAACCTGGAGTTGGTTGTTCAGCGTGGCCTCGAAGCGCAGGGTGGTGTTGCCGCCGATGTTCTCAATGGACGGGCGGGCGCTGATCTGCACGCTCAAGGTCCATTCTTCTGCGGGGGGCAGGGTCACGTCGGCAGTGTAGCGGGCCGTTTCGTAGTTGGCGTACTGGCTGGAGGAGGAGCAGACGTTGGCCCCGGCCAGGGTGCTGCAGTAAGGCGTGCCGGAGGTAAGCTGGCCGCGCAGCAGCGGGGTGGTGAAGTTGCGCGAGTCGTTGCTGGAGCACGAGGTAGTGGGTGAGCCTACCCGGCAGTTGAGCGTCAGCGAAGCTTCGGTGGAGAGGGTGGAGGAGCAGTCGCGGAAGTAGCGACAGGTTACGCGGTAGCGGTTGTTGCCAAGGGCCTCATAGGTCAACTCCCCGCCCTGGGCGTGCGTGGCGTACGCCCGCTGGGAGCCAACCATCAGGAGGCACCAGGCAGTGAGCAGTAAGAGAGAAGCGCGTAAGAGTTGCTTCATGTGTGAAGTGGGTTGAAGGGAAACAATGGACCTGGGTGGGTGACTGATTTTGCTGCGTAAGATAAAGACAATTGCATCTTATCCAGCAAACTCGGCTTTAAACCTTTATTGTGCTTAGCAAATATTTTACCAGCTTTTACGCCGGTTGCACCGTGGATAAAAAAAAGTTCCCGGTCGAGTTTTGTTTTTTATATCACTTTGATAGGATTAGCTTTAAGCGCCTCATAGAGTGTCGTTACACCACTGCGGGCTGTTCTTACCACCCTTAACCCCCTTTTCATGCGAAAAACTCTACGCATGCAGACCACACCTTCACCCAGGCGCGGACTGCTTTCGTGGTGGCTACCTGTGTTGCTGTGGCTGGCCTCGGCCAGTGCCTGGGCGCAGTCCGTCACCATCGGCTCCACCACCGTGCCGGTAGTCACACCGGCTACCAGCTCGCCGTACTTCGGGCCTCTGTACCGATTCTCGGCGACGTCGACCACCGTTAATTCCCGCCACGCCTACCTGTACAGCGCGGCCGAACTAGGCCTGCCGATCGGGGCGACCATTACCCAACTGGATTGGCTGAAATCGGATGCGGGCGGTGCCACCGGCAACAACGTATTCAACGTATGGCTGGGCAACACTTCCAACGCCACGCTAACGACGGGCACCGCTTGGTCGGCGCTGACGGCGCAGGCCACGCAGGTGTATGCGGCCACCGCCCAACAGGTATCGGGGGCTGCCGGTGCGTACTTCGGCGTAGCGCCCACCACCAGCTTCGTGTACACGGGCGGCAACCTGCTGATCCTGACGGACTGGGCGCTGTCGAGCACCACCAACGCGCCCAACGCTATTGAGTTCGTCACCAACCCGGCTACCGGCCAAGCCATCGGCACGGCCAGCGGCTCGGCCCTGACGAACACTACCACGCTGAGCACCACTACCTACGGCAACCGCCGCCCCACGCTGCGCGTGACGTACACGCCGCCGCCGGCCTGCACAGCGCCGCCCACGGCGGGCACGGTGCTGGCTTCCAGTACAAGCGTGTGCGCCAATTCGCCCGTCAGCTTCACGCTGCAGGGCGCTTCGTTCGGCACGGGCCTGACCTACCAGTGGCAGAGCTCGGCCAACGGCACGACCTACACCAACATCAGCGGCGCGACCAACCCAAACTACTCGGCCAGCTCGCTGACCGCCTCGACCTACTTCCGGGCCGTGCTGAGCTGCTCGGGCCAGTCGGCTACGACGCCGGCCGTGCAGGTAACCGTATCCAACCCGACCTACGCGACCCTGCCGTTCGCCACCAGCTTTGAAAGCGCGTGGATTGACGGCTGTGCCACCCGCGACATCCCGTCGAACAACTGGCGCAACACGCCAAGCACAGGCAACAATTCATGGCGCCGCGACGATGACGCCACGGCTGCCGGCTGGACAAACCCGACCTCGTACGGGTACACTCCGGCGGCCAGCCAGGGGAGCCGCTCGGCCCGTTTCCACAGCGGATACTCGACCGCCGGCCAGATCGGCACGATGGACCTGTACGTGAACCTGAGCGCGGCCGGTACCAAAGTGCTGACCTTCGATTACATCAACACGAGCGGCACCGACTCGCTGTCGGTGCAGGTGTCGACGGACGGCGGGGCCACGTTTGGCCCGGCGCTGTTCCGCCAGGGCATCTCGGCGGCCTGGACGCCCAAGAGCGTGTCCTTCACGGCCACCTCGGCCACGGCGGTTATTCGCTTTCGCGCCCGCGCCGACTTCGGCTCGACCGACATCGGCCTGGATAACGTGTCGCTGGACGTGCTGAGCGGTGTGCCGAACTGCGCGAGCAACCTCTCGCCCGCCAACAACGCCACCGGCGTACTGCGCCCCGTGACGCTGACGTGGTCGAGCGGCGGCGGCGTCGCCACCGGCTACGACGTGTACTTCGGCACCACGTCCACGCCGCCGCTGGTAAGCAGCAACCAGGCGGCTACGAGCTACACGCCCGCCGGTACCCTGCTCCCCGGCACGGTTTACTACTACCAGATCGTGCCGCGCAACGCCAACGGCGCCGCTACCGGCTGCGCCGTAAGCCAGTTCACGACGAGCACCACTTTCCAGTACTGCAGCGCCAACCTGGGCTCGTACTGCGGCACGGCCGACATCACGACGGTAACCGTGCCCACGACGACGCTGAACAACGCCGGCACGACCTGCTCCGTGAGCAACGGCAGCGGCTACACGGCGTACCCGGCCTCGGGCAGCACCACGGCAACGTTACTGCCCGGCGCTACTTACCAGCTGAGCGTGACGACCTCGGCGGCGGCCATCGTATCGGTTTGGGTCGACTACAACCAAAACGGTACCTACGAAGCCAGCGAATGGACGCAGGTGTCGACCGCCACGACGGCCAACCAGGCTACCACGGTGAGCATCACCGTACCCGGCTCGGCCGCCAGCGGCCAGACGGGCCTGCGCGTGCGCAGCCGCAGCACCGGCAGCCCCAACGGCGCCACCGACGCTTGCACGGAGTTTTTCTCCGGTGAAACCGAGGACTATATCGTGACCATCGCGCCGGGGGCGCCGTGCACCGCGCCGCCCACAGCTGGCACTGTTACGGCAAGCGCCACCAGCATCTGTGTGCCCACGGCCGTGACGCTGGGCCTGCAGGGCGCTTCGTTCGGTTCGGGCCTGACCTACCAGTGGCAGAGCTCGACCAACGGCACGACCTACACCGACATCAGCGGCGCGACCCGCTCGAGCTACGTGACGGCCCCGGTGACGGCCACGACTTACTTCCGGGCCGTGCTGAGCTGCTCGGGCCAGTCGGCTACTTCGACCCCGATCCAAGTGACGCTGAACGCGCCGGCCTACGCCGCGCTGCCGGTGCTCGAAAACTTCGACAACACCTGGGTGAGCGTTTGCGCCACCCGGGAGGTACCCTCGAACAACTGGCGGATGACGGCTGACCCGGCCGACGTAGACGCCTCGTGGCGCCGCAGTGATGACGGCGCGTCGGCCGGTTGGACTTCCCCGACGGGCGGTGCCTACTCCCCCCTGGCCAGCCAAGGCCTCCACTCGGCCCGCTTCCACAGCTACTACGCCGACGACAACAAAGTTGGTACGCTGGACCTGTACGCCAACCTGAGCGCGACCGGCAACAAGCGCCTGACGTTTGACTTCATCAATCCTTCGGGCGACGACTCGTTGACGGTGCACGTCTCCACGGACGGCGGCCTCACCTTCGGGCCGGCCCTGGTGCGTTTGAACACGGCCACCGCCTGGAGCAGCCGGGTATTGCAACTGACCACCACCTCGGCTACGGCCGTCATCCGCTTCCGGGGCGTGGGCGACTTCGGGGCCAACGACATTGGCTTGGACAACGTCCGCGTCGAATCGGCCAACGGCTGCCTCTCGCCGGCGGGCCTGGCAGTGGGTACCACCACTACCACCACGGCCGTCCTGAGCTGGGCGGCGGGTGGCACGGGCACCTACACCGTCGAGTACGGCCCCATCGGCTTCCAGCCGGGCAGCGGTACCTCGGTACCGGGCATTACTGGCACGACCACCACGCTGACGGGCCTGACGCCCGGTACGCCGTACCAGTTCTACGTGACGCAGAACTGCGGCGCTACCACGTCGGCCGCCGGCGGTCCGGTCGTATTCAATACGCAGATTGTCAACGACGACCCGAGCGGCGCCGTGACGCTGAACGTCGGCACCTCTTGCACGCCGACCAACGGTACCAACGTGGGGGCTACCACCACTACTGTAAATGGCTACGCCAACCCGGGCAGTGGCGCCACCGGCTGCGGCATTGCCGGCACGCCCAAGGACGTGTGGTTTAAGTTTACCACGGCCGCTACGGGTCCGACCAGCACGGCCGTGCGCATCAGCGTAACGGGCGTACCGGCCAGCCAGCTGCGCGCCTTCTCGGCTGCCAGCGCTGCTGGTCCGTTCACCCAGATTGGCTGTTCTTCGACGAGCAGCACGGCGGCCGCGCCCAACCTGGATCTGAGTTCCCTGACCCCGTCGACGACGTACTACGTGCGCGTTTCGGGCTACGGCAGCTCCGACCCGCAAGGGCCGTTCACCATCTGCGCTTCGTTGCTGCCGAACTGCGCGGCGCCGGTAGCTCCGGATGCTTCGGGTGTGACCAGCAACTCCGCTACACTCGTATGGGGCGGTGTGCAGTCCACGGGCTCCACGTACGAAATCCAGTACGGTGCTCCCGGCTTCACGCTGGGCCAGGGCACCACGGCCGGCGGCGTCACGGGGCAAACGACTACGCTGGCGGCGCTGACCGCGAATACGGACTACTGCTTCTACGTGCGGCAGAACTGCGGCACGACCAACGGCTTCAGCGCCTGGGTGGGCCCGACCTGCTTCCGTACCAACGTGGCCGCTGCCACCAACGATGAGCCTTGCACGGCCATTGCGGCTACGGTAGGGCCGAACGGCTACGTAACGGGCATGAACGGTACCACGGTGGGAGCCACCACCAGCACGGGCGGCGGTCTGGGCGGCTTGCTGCCGGCCTGCTCGCCCGCCT
Organism: Hymenobacter coalescens; assembly: GCF_054783195.1. Lineage (NCBI taxonomy): Bacteria > Pseudomonadati > Bacteroidota > Cytophagia > Cytophagales > Hymenobacteraceae > Hymenobacter > Hymenobacter coalescens. The sequence continues at coordinate 291,630 of NZ_BAAGRA010000007.1, forward strand.
CGGGCCCGAAAGATGTGTGGTTCACCGTGACGCTGCCGGCTGGGCAGACCTCGATGAGCGCCGTGTTCAACGGTAACGCGGCCGGTATGGTGCGCGTCTTCACGGCGGCCAACTGCTCGACTGCTTTCACGCAGGTGGGCTGCCAGGCTGCTACTGCTGCCAACACGAGCGTGGGCCGCGTAACCTTCACGGGCCTCACGGCGGGTACGCTGTACTACGTGGCCGTATCGGGCTACGGCTCCGGCGACACGCCGGGGGGCTTCACCATCCTTTCTTCGCGCAACCAGCAGCTGGCCGGTGGCCAGGTGGACATCTTCCCGAACCCCGTCGCCGGGGGCTCGGCGCTGAACTTGCGCATCAAAGGGGCCAAGCTGGGCACGCTGCGCTGCGAGGTGCTGAATATTCTGGGCCAAGTGGTGCTGACGCGCTCCGCCGAAGTACGCAACAGCAGCTTCGAGCAGAGCCTGAACACCACCGGTTTGGCGAAAGGCCTGTACCAAGTGCGCCTGAGCATCGGCAACGAAACGATGGTTCAGAAAGTGATAGTTGATTAATAGGAACCTTCTATTATTGAAAAGACAGCAACGGCCTCCGTTGCTGTCTTTTTTTTATGTTTCTTGGCCATGCCCGCTTAGGTTTCTTCTTCACCCAAACCATTTTTTTCTATGGTAACACCTTTACTACTAACACATTTGCGCAAAGGATGGCACCGAGCAGTGGCCGTAGCAGCGGCTGTGCTGCTGGGGGCTCCAATTGCACAGGCGCAGGTCGATAGCTACACCCTGACGGCCAGCCAAGGCACCTTTACACCGGTTACCGGCGGTACGCCCGTCGATGCCATCGAAACCGACGATGAAATTTCCGGCACCATCCCGCTGGGCTTCTCGTTTGTGTTCGATGGCACGACCTACTCGCAGGTTAAAGCGTCGTCCAACGGCTGGCTGACGTTTAACACGGCCACCACGACCAACAACCGCTTCAACGAGCTGAACGTCGGGCCGACATCCATCCGCCCGCTGGTAGCGCCGCTGTGGGACGACCTGGACGGCGACGGAGGCGCTGCCTCGTACACCACCACCGGCACGGCCCCGAACCGGGTGTTTACCATGGAGTGGCTGAACTATTACTGGGTATACACCGCGACGGCGCCCGGCATCAGCTTTCAGGTGAAGCTGTACGAGGGCACCAACCGGGTGGAATTCATCTACCGGCAGGAAAGCGGGGCCCTGAGTAGCCCTACGGCTTCCATCGGCCTGGCTGGTTCCACGGTGGGCTCGTTTCTGTCGTTGAACAACGCTTCGGCCGCGCCCACGACCAGTTCCACTACGGAAACCAGCAACATCAGCACGAAACCGGCTACGGGGCAGATTTATGCCTTTACCGCACCGGTGCTGACGGGCTGCTCCACGCCCCGCGGGCTGACGGCCACGAACCTGAGCCTTACCTCAGCGACGCTGAACTGGACGGCGGCCAGCGGCAACGGCACGTTCACCGTGGAATACGGTCCGACGGGATTCGTGCCCGGCACCAACGCCCCGGGCAGCGTGCTGCGCACCGGCGTGACCGGCAACTCGCTGAACATTACCGGCCTGACGGCCTTCAACCGCTACCAGTTCTACGTCACGCAGAACTGCGGCGGCACGCTGGGTAACAGTGCGCGCTCCAACCCCGGCGCCTTCACGGCGCTCAACGACGACTGCGTAGGCGCCATTCCGTTGACCGTGTCCACCGGCAACATCTGCACCACGCGCACCCGCTTCACGCTGACGGGCGCTTCGTCTTCGGCGGGCGCACCGGCTCCTTCCTGCGCCAGCTTCGACGGGGGCGACGTGTGGTTTAGCGTGGTGGTGCCCGCCAACGGAGCACTGACCTTCGAAACCGACTCGGTGGGCGGCTCCGGCATCACCGATACCGGCATGGAAATCTACTCGGGTACCTGCGGCAACCTGACGTCCATTCAGTGCGACGACGACAGTTCTCCCAACGGAAACTATTCCTTTATCGACCGCACCGGCCTGACGCCGGGCAGCACGATTTACGTCCGCGTGTGGGAATACAACGAATCTGCCCCTACGGGCCGCGTAGCCATTTGCGTGCGTTCCATTTCGCCGCCGCCTCTGCCCACCAACGATGAATGCGCCACGGCCATTACCGTGCAAAGCGACCCGGTGTGCAGCAGCCCGACCAACGGCTACGTAACCGGCGCTACCCAGTCGCAGGCAGCGGGCTGCGGCTCCGTGGCCCAGGCCAACGACGTGTGGTACAAGTTCACGGCCGTGTCCACGGCCCAGGCTATTACCCTAACGCCGCAATTCAGCGCCGTGATGGACGTACTGCGCGGCGCTTGCGGCTCGCTGACGAGCTTCTCCTGCGCCACGGTGAGTTCCGGCAACGGCACAGCCCGCATCCTGACCGGCTTGACTGTGGGCCAGTCCTACTACATCCGGGTATTTGCCAATACGGCCAACGTGCCGGTATCACAGGCCATCTTCTCGCTGTGCATCAAGCCCGCCCCGGGCAGCTGCGCCACGCCCACGGGCCCCACGGCCGCCAACGTGACGTCGAGCCAAGCCACGCTGAACTGGGCTGGGATACTCGGCACGGGCGAGTCGTTCACCGTGCTCTACGGTCCGCGCGGCTTTACCACCGGCACCACGGTGGCGGGCATCACCGCCACCACGACGACCCTGACGGGCCTGACGCCGGATACCGACTACTGCTTCTTCGTGTCGAAAAACTGCGGCGCCCAGCTGGGCGTGAGCACGCCCACGGCCGAAACCTGCTTCCGCACCCTGCTCAGCGTACCGCTGAACGATGAACCCTGCAGCGCGGTGAGCCTGAACGTGACTGGCAGTGGGCAGATTGCTCCGGCGGTCAATGGCACCAACGTCGGCTCCACAACCAGCCTCGGCGGCGGACTGGCTGCCCTGTTGCCAGCCTGCTCTCCCTCGCAGCAGCCGAAGGATGTGTGGTACCGCCTGACCATGCCCGCTGGCCAGACCTCGCTCAGCGTGGGCCTGTCGGGCAACGCGGCCGGCATGGTCCGCCTGTTCACGGCCGCCAGCTGCTCCACGTCGTTTGCGCAGGTGGCCTGCCGCTCGGGCAATGCAGCCAACACGGGCGCCGGCCCGCAGACCTTCACGGGCCTCACGGCGGGCAGCACGTACTACATCGCCGTGTCGGGCTACGGCTCCAACGACACGGCTGGTCCCTTCGTCATCGGCACGGTGCTGGCGGCTCGTAATCCGCTGCTCGGCGGCGAGCTGACGGTGTTCCCGAACCCGGCTCACGGAGGCACACTTACGCTGCGCCTCAGCGGCGCCGGGGCCGCCCAGGCTGCCCAGGCCCAGCTGATCAACGCGCTGGGGCAGGTGGTGCGCAAGCAGGCCGTAAGCATCCGCAACGGCGGCGCGGAGCAGCCGCTGAGCATCGACGGCCTGAGCCGCGGCCTTTACACGCTGCGCGTGGAAATCGGCGGCGGCGCAGTTACCCGTACAGTGGTAATCGACTAGGTTAACCGCCTGCCAAATGCCAAAAGCGGCGCTCCTCATGGGGCGCCGCTTTTGTGTTTTCGGGCAGAGGGTTACTGGCGCAATAGCCGGCTGCGCAGTATGCTGCCATCGGGGGCGCGTAGCTGCAGGATGTAAACGCCTGGCGCGGTGGCTGGCAGCTGCAGCCGATTCTGGCGGGCGGCCACCGGCGCGGCCCACACGCGGCGGCCCTGCCCGTCGGTAAGCTCCGCGGTGGCTCCCGCGGCCAAGAGCGGCAACTGCAGCAAGGTCGCCGTGGCGGGCGCCGGGTTGGGTGCAACGGACCAGCGGTGAGCCGCCGCGTTGCGGGTGGCTGTGGGCGAATACGCCCGGTTTTCGAGCACCAGTATGCGGTCATCGGTGGCCGCCGGGCGGCCGCGCCCGTCGCGGTTGGAAGTGGTCAGGTACACGCGGCCCTGCGGCGACACGCAGATGGCGCGCAGGCGGCCGTAGGTGCCGGCCCACAGGTCAGTCCGCCCGCTTACCTGGTCACCGCTCGCCGTGAGCGGCAGGTAGGTGAGGGCGCCGTCCTTCAGGCTGACGAGCAGCAAGGCGTTGCGCCACTCCGGAATGGCGGGGTGGTCGTAATACGTCAGGCCGGCCACGGCGCGGGTGGGCGTCCAGGCGACCAACGGCTCCCGCACGTTGTTGGCCTGGCAAAACGTGCGCTCGGCCGGCAGGTCGCAGAAGCCCTCCACCGCAGGCCAGCCGTAGTTGCGCCCCGCCTCGATGAGGTTTAGCTCATCGTCGTTACTGGGGCCGTGCTCCGAGCTGAAAATGCGCCCACCGGCGGCCACGCGCACCAAGCCCTGCGGGTTGCGGTGGCCCAGGGTGTACACCAGGCTGCCGGGCGTCGGGTTGTTGGCGGGCACCGTGCCGTCGAGGTTCAGGCGTAGGATCTTGCCGTTCAGGGCCTGCGGATTTTGCGCCAAGCTGGTCACGGCCGCGTCGCCCGTGGTCATCAGCAGCGTGTTGTCGGGGAGCAGCAGCAGGCGTGAGCCGCTGTGGATGCTGGCGGCCGGCAAGTTGCCGAGCAGCACCTGCGGGGCGGATACGGTGCCGTTGAAGTAGGAATAGCGCACCAGCTTTTCCTTGAGCACGTTGGCCTCGGTGTAATTGTAGACCACGAAGAGGGTAGCCCCGCCCGGCACGGCCGACGCCGACACGGCCATGCCAAGCAGGCCGCTTTCCCCGGTTTCGGTAACGTCCGGGATGGTCAGCACCGTTTGGCGCTGCCCCGTGCCGGGGTCGACGCGGCTGATGCGGCCGCCCCGCTCGGTGAGCCACAGAAAATTGTCGGGGCCCCAGAGCAGCTCCCAGGGCGTGTCCAGGTCGGTCGTAAGCGTTGAAAGCGTCAGCGTGGTGCTGCCCACAGGGTACGTAGTGCCGGTTTGGGCCTGGGCACTGCTCAGCCCAAACCAAAAGAGCGAGGATAATAGCAGCGCGGCGAAACGTTTCATCAGCAAAGCGTTAGGGTGAAATGAATCGGTTTACAGCCTAGGTACGCAGCCGCGGGTTGGGCAGGCGGGTTCTATTGCGGATATTTCCTGGCGCGCTCTGCGCCTGTCCCGACTACCGCTGCCATGCTCCTCAAACCACCGTTTTCCTACCTGCTGGGCGGCGCCGCCTGCTTTGCGCTGGGCGCCCTGACCATGCACGCCGCCGACGTTCCTGGGCCCATCACGGTGCCCGGGTTGCGGGCCGCGCAGCTGCTGCTGGGCCTGCGCTTCACCGATGCCCAGCTGGATTCGGCCCGCCGCGACGTGGCCGAGAACCGCGGCAGCTACGAGGTGCTGCGCCGGCTGCCGCTGCCCAACGAGGTGGCGCCTACGCTCCTGTTCGATCCGGTGCCGCTGCGCCTGCGCCAGGCGCCCGCCGCCGACGCCGGCGACGACCAGCTGCCCAAGCTCGGCCCGCTGCAACTGCCCGCCAACCGCGACGACCTCGCCTTCTACTCGGTGCGGCAGCTCGGAGAGTTGCTGCGCACCCGCCAGATCAGCTCCGAGGAGCTGACCCGGTTTTTCCTGGCCCGGTTGCGCCGGTACGACCCCAAGCTACTGTGCGTCACCACGCTCACCGAGGAACTGGCCCTGCAGCAGGCCCGCCAGGCCGATGCCGACATCAAAGCCGGTAAATACCGAGGCCCGCTGCACGGCGTGCCCTTCGGCGTGAAGGACCTGTTCAGCACCAAGGGCTACAAAACTACCTGGGGCTCGGTGCCTTACCAAACCCAGCAGCTCGACACCGATGCGGCCGTGGTGGAGCGCCTGCGCGCGGCCGGGGCCGTGCTGGTGGCCAAGTTCACCCTCGGCGAGCTGGCCATGGGCGACGTGTGGTACGGCGGCATGACGCGCAGCCCCTGGGACGTGACGAAGGGCAGCAGCGGCTCGTCGGCCGGTTCGGCCTCGGCGGTGGCGGCTGGGTTGGTGCCCTTCGCCATCGGCACCGAGACGCTCGGTTCCATCGTGAGCCCCAGCACGGCCTGCGGCACCACCGGCCTGCGCCCCACTTTCGGGCGCGTGAGCCGGGCCGGCGCCATGGCGCTGAGCTGGTCGATGGACAAGGTGGGGCCCATTGCTCGCTCGGCCGAAGACTGCGCCGTGGTGTTCGATGCGCTGGAAGGGGAGGACCCGCGCGACCCGGCCACGCTGCTGGCGCCCCGTTCCGCCGCCGGGTTCCGGTACGCGTTCAACCTCGACGTGAAAAAGCTGCGCGTGGGCTACGTGAAAGCTGATTTCGACGGCAATTACCCCGCCAAGGCCAACGACCAGGCCACGCTGGCGGTGCTGCGCAAGCTCGGGGTGGAGCTGGTGGAGCTGGAACTGCCCAAGCTGCCGGCGTCCGACATGACCTTTGTGCTGACTGCGGAGGGCGCCGCGGCCTTCGACGAGCTGACGCGCTCGGGCCGCGACGCGCAGATGGTCAAGCAGGACCGCAACGCCTGGCCCAGCCTGTTCCGCTCCTCGCGCTTTATCCCGGCGGTGGAATACCTGCAGGCCCAACGGGCCCGCCGTCTGCTCATCGAGGAGTTGGACGCCCGCATCAAGAACCTCGACGCGTACGTGGCCCCGTCGTTTGGCGGCCCCAACCTGGTGCTGACCAACCTGACGGGCCACCCGGCCGTGGTGGTGCCCAACGGCTTCCGGCCCGGCGGTCTGCCCAGCACCATCACCTTTACCGGGCAGCTGTACCAGGAAGCGCGCCTGCTGGCGCTGGCCAAGGCTTACCAGGATGCCTCCGATTTCGACGAGCGGCACCCCAAGCTGTAACAAGTTGACTACACGGGCGGTAAGCGGCCGGCGCCCCGAACTGGACTCTTACCGCCCGTGAGCCGCACCGATTTTTTTGTGCTGCTCACCGCCAAAACCGGGCGGCCAAACGTTCATGCGCTGCTACGTCACTTCTCGGCTGCCTATTCCCCTTCTCCGTTATCCAATTCGTTATGGCGCTAACCCTGGAAGCCCGCTGGCAACTGCTGCTGGCTCCGCTGGCCCCCGACGCCGACCTGCGCCGGCGCGGCTACCAGCAGCTGCACGAAGCGTACAGCCAGCCCGGGCGGCACTACCACGCCCTCACGCACATCCGGCAGATGCTGGAAACCCTCGACGCTCACCACGGCCAGCTGCACGATGCGCCTGCCGTGCAGCTGGCCGTGTGGTTTCACGACGCGGTGTACAGCCCCCTGCGCTCCGACAACGAGGCGCGCAGCGCGGAGCTGGCCCGGCAGTTTCTGGCCCAGACGAGCCTGAGCCCCGCGCGGCGGGAGCGGGTCGGGTACCTGATTGAGCGCACCAAGGACCACACCCAGCCCCAGCCCGCCGCCGATACCGACCTGCACCTGCTGCTCGACACGGACCTGCAGATTCTGGGCGCCTCCGAAGCCGATTACTGGCGCTACGCCCGGCAGGTACGCCAAGAGTATGCGCTGGTGCCCGACGTGCTGTACCGCCGTGGCCGCCAGCAGGTGCTCAGCAAGTTCCTGGAGCTGGGCCGCATCTACCAGACCGATGCGTTTCAGCAGCGGCTGGAAACGGCGGCCCGCCGCAACCTGCGGGCCGAGTTGGAGGCCTGGCAGCAAAACCGGTTCTAGGCAAGCCCTGGCGCCGGGCCCCAGCCGGGGCCCGGCGCCAGGGCTGCAACGGTGGCCCCGGCGGGCGTGTCGTTGCCGGCCGGGCAGCGTACCTTGCGCGTAGCCCCGGTTTGTCTGCTTTTCATTCATGCGCTTCCCCCTCCTGCTACCCCTGTTGCCCGGCTGCCTGCTGCTGGCCGGCGCGGCCGCGGCCCAAACGGCCCCCGCAACTGCCGAGCCGCTGACGCCGCTCACCGTCGATAAAATCATGCGCGACCCGGCCCAGTGGCTGGGCGGCCTGCCAGCCAGCCCGTACTGGAGCGAAGACGGCAAGCGCATCTACTTCCAGTGGAACCCCGACCGGGCCCGCCGCGACTCGCTCTACACGACCACGCCCGCGGGGCAGGCCCCGCGCAAGGTGAGCCTGGCCGAGCAGCGCCAGCTGCCCGCCGCCCGCGGCCAGTACGACGAGGCCCGGCAGCGCAAGGTGTACGAGAAGGACGGCGACATCTACCTGCTCGACCTGAAATCGGGCAAGACGCGACGGGTAACCAACACGGCCGAGCGTGAAACCGAGCCCGGCTTTGCCCTGCAGGACCGCGTGCTTAGCTACACCCGCGCCGGCAACCTCTTTACCTGGGACCCGGCCACCGGCGAAACCACCCAGCGCACCGATTTCCGCCGCGGCCAGCGCCCGCCCGGCCCCTCCGTCGACAAATCAGAGAAGTACCTGCGGGCCCAGCAGCTAGCCTTGTTCCAGGTCATCCGGCAGCGCGAACAGGACCGCCTGGCCCGCGAGCGGCAGCAAAAAGCCCTGGCCAAACTGCGCCCCAAGCCCATTTACCTCGGCAACCAGACCATCGAGAGCCTGCAGCTTTCCCCCGATGGCCGCTACGTGACGTATTCGCTGGTGCAGGCGCCCTCGGCCGATAAGGTGGCCATTGTGCCCGCCTTTGTTACGGCTTCCGGCTTCACCGAAGACCTGAACACCCGCAACAAGGTAGGGGCCCCGCAATCGGCCTACGAGTTGGGCATTTACGATATCGGCCGCGACACCACCTTCACGCTCGGCTACAAGGAGCTGAAGGGTCTCGACGAGCTGCCCGCCTACCGCAAGGAATACGCCCTCCAAGCCAAGGCGCCGCTGCCGACCCCCGACGACAAAACGCCCGTTGCCAAGGAAAAGCCCGCCAACGAGCTGCGCCGCGTGGTGCCCTACGGCCCGTACTGGAACCGCAGCGGGCAGCGCGCCTTCCTCGTCATCCGCAGCACCGACAACAAGGACCGGTGGATTGTCAGCCTCGACCCGAGCACCCAGAAAATCAGCCTGCTGGACCGCCAGCGCGACGAGGCCTGGATCAACGGCCCTGGCATCGGCTACGAAGCCGGCAACGTAGGCTGGCTGCCGGACGAGCGGCGCATCTGGTTTCAAAGCGAGGAAACCGGCTACTCGCACCTCTATACCGTCGACGTCACGAACGGCCAGAAGAAGGCGCTGACCAGCGGCAACTTCGAAGTGCAGCAGGCCCAGCTGTCGAAGGACAAGAAAACCTGGTACCTCACGGCCAACAAAACCCACCCCGGCGAGCAACACTTCTACCGCATGCCGGCGGAAGGCGGCACCCTGACGCAGCTCACTTCCCGACCCGGGGCCCACGAAGTAGTTCTCTCGCCCGACGAGAAAACCTTGCTCGTACGCTACAGCTACGCCAATAAGCCCTGGGAGCTGTTTGTGCTCGACAACAAACCCGGCGCCAAGTACCGGCAGCTCACGCACTCCACCACCAAGGAGTTTGAAAGCTACCCGTGGCGCGACCCGGAAGTCGTGACGTACAAGGCGCAGGACGGGGCCACCGTCTACGCCCGGCTGTACCGCCCGCAGCAGCCCGACCCCACCCGCCCGGCCGTCATCTTCGTGCACGGTGCCGGGTACCTGCAGAACGCGCACAAGTGGTGGAGCCAGTACTTCCGCGAGTACATGTTCCACAACCTGCTGGTAGACCGCGGCTACACCGTGCTCGACGTGGACTACCGCGGCTCGGCCGGCTACGGCCGCGACTGGCGCACCGGCATCTACCGCTACATGGGCGGCAAGGACCTGCAGGACCAGGTCGACGGCGCCAAGCTGCTAGTCGAGAAGTACGGCGTTGATGCGCAGCGCATCGGCATCTACGGCGGCTCCTACGGCGGCTTCATCACGCTCATGGCCATGTTTACCCAGCCCGAGGTGTTCCGGGCCGGTGGCGCCCTGCGCTCCGTCACCGACTGGGCCCACTACAACCACGGCTACACCGACAACATCCTCAACGAGCCCTATAACGACTCCATTGCTTACGCCCGCTCGTCGCCCATCAACTACGCCGAGGGCCTGAAGGGCGCCCTGCTCATGTGCCACGGCATGGTCGACACGAACGTGCACTTCCAGGACATCGTGCGCCTCTCGCAGCGGCTCATCGAGCTGAAAAAGGAAAACTGGGAGCTGGCCGTGTACCCAGTGGAAGACCACGGCTTCGTGGAGCCGTCCTCTTGGACCGATGAGTACAAGCGCATCCTGAAGCTGTTCGAAACCAACCTGCGTGGGCAAAGCGGCGCCGTCACCGGCAGTAGCAATGCCGGCGGGAAGTAGCAGAGCGGCTCTTGCTCAAAACCCGAGTCCCGGTTCCTTTGGCAGGAGCCGGGACTCGGGTTTTGATCTTTTTTAAGTGCAGGCTTAGTAATGCTTGCCCGAGTTGTCGTTTAGCCGCCAGCTGGCCGGGCTTCCGAATAGATCCAACAGCTGCTAAGCTTATCGTGCCCGTTTGCCCGCTTCAGCGGGCCCTACAGCTGTTTGGTCAGCCGAAAGCCGCTGTACGTGAACCCGTTCACGTTGATGCCCTGCATGGGCGTAACCGACATGCCATTGCGGCCCGCCGTTTTGTGCAGCTGGGGCACCAAAATGCCCGAGGCCGCCCCAACGGCGTAGCCCAGCAGGTTGTCGCTCAAAAAGTGCTTACCGGCCTCGATGCGCCCCACGGCTACGGCCGCCGGCACCAGCGCGGCTGCCGTCCACACGTAGGGCTGGGCAGGCGAGTCAGGGTTGAAGTCGTGGAAAACCTTCGCTGCGAAAAACGTGGCCGTAGCCGTGTGGGCCGTGTGCCCGGCAAAAAACGAATTCGTGGAAATCTTGCTGCCGCGCTTATTGGCCGGGCCTGCATTGCCGTACAAGAAAGGGCGGTAACGGTACACACTACCGGCCGAAAGCGTAAAGGCCGCGTCGGAAAAAGCCAGGGCCTGCATGTACAGACCAAGCACTTGCCCGTAACGGCCACGCACTTTATCGTTCAGGGCCAGCAGCCCCGGGGCCACCACCAGCGTTGGGTAGCAGAGGACGTCGCTGACCAACTGCGCGTTGTCGCTGTATTTGCCCGCCACCCACCGGTCGAACTTGGGAATATCGTTCTTATCGAGCGCCGCCAGCTCGGCTTCGCTCAGGCCGCTTTTCTGTTGAATCAGGTACAGGCCCGTGCCCGCCGCGGCGATGAAGCCGGCGGTAATGGGCGCATCAATGACGAAGCGGGTGCGGTAGGGCGAGTAAGCCTGTTGGGCGTCCGCTTCGGGCGCAGCTGCCAGCAAGGTGCCGGCCAGCAGCAAGGAGGAGAATTGCTTCATGGGAAAAGACCAATGGGCCTACAACGCGGGAGCAATAGACGAGGTTAGGGGCACCCGGCAGGGTTGCTTGTTGTGCCCGAGGGAAAAATGCGGGGCAACGTCCCACGGAGGCGAGAACAACTGATAAACTGATTGGTAAAATCGTAGCTTTGCGCCTCACCCACCGCCGCTCTGCCGGGGCGCCCGGTGGGTGTTGGGTTTCCGTGAAACCGGCACTAATTCAGCGCAATGCCTTATTTGTTTACTTCCGAATCGGTTTCGGAGGGCCACCCCGACAAAGTCGCCGACCAGATTTCCGACGCCATCCTCGACGAATATTTGCGTCAGGACCCGACGGCTAAAGTCGCTTGCGAAACCTTGGTTACCACCGACTTCGCGCTGGTAGCCGGCGAGATTAAATCGACGGCTCACGTGGAGCCCGAGCCCATCATCCGCGAGGTCATCCGCCGCATCGGCTACAACAAGCCCGAGTACCTCTTCAATGCCGACACCTGCGAGGTGATGAACCGGCTGCACGAGCAGTCGGCCGACATCAACCAAGGCGTAGAGCGCGCCAAGCCCGAGGAGCAGGGCGCCGGCGACCAGGGCATGATGTTCGGCTACGCTACCCGCGAAACGGCCAACTACATGCCCCTGGCCCTGGACCTCTCGCACCGTCTGCTGCAGGAGCTGGCCCTGATTCGTCGCGAAGGCAAGGAAATGACCTACCTGCGCCCCGACGCCAAGAGCCAGGTCACCATTCGCTACTCCGACGACAACACGCCGGAAGCCATTGAAACCATCGTGGTAAGCACGCAGCACGATGACTTCAACGAGGACGAAGCCGTGATGCTCAAGCAGATCGAGCAGGACATCAAGACCATCTTGGTGCCGCGCGTGAAGGCTCAGCTGACGCCGGAGGTACAGCAGCTGTTTACCGACGACATCAAGTACCACATCAACCCGACCGGCAAGTTTGTCATCGGCGGCCCCCACGGCGACTCCGGCCTGACCGGCCGCAAAATCATCGTGGACACGTACGGCGGCAAGGGTGCCCACGGCGGGGGCGCTTTCTCGGGCAAGGATTCCTCGAAAGTGGACCGCTCGGCCGCTTACGCCGCGCGCCACATTGCCAAAAACCTCGTGGCTGCCGGCGTGGCCGATCAGGTGCTGGTACAGGTTGCCTACGCCATCGGCGTGGCCGAGCCGGTGGGCGTGTTCGTGACAACCTACGGCACCACCCACGTGAGCAACGGCCACGGCCACAAGCTCACCGACGGGCAGATTGCCGAGAAAGTGCAGACCATCTTCGACCTGCGCCCCTACGCCATCGTGCAGCGCCTGGGCCTGCAGAATCCCATCTTCGCGGAATCGGCCGCATACGGCCACATGGGTCGCAAGCCCGGTCAGAAGCAGGTGAAAGCCGCCGACGGCAGCACCCGCACCGTGGAAACGTTTACCTGGGAGAAGCTGGACTACGTCGAGCAGATCAAGCAGGTCTTCGGCCTGAACTAATCCTTGCGGCTGCTTGGCGGAAGTCGGCCAAAAGGCAAGTACCAACGAAAACGGCGCCCGTTCCTGGTGGAACGGGCGCCGTTTTACGTATTGGCTTCGGGAACTCAGTATGCTACCTGCTTTTCCTTGTGGCGGATAAGCTGCTTTTTGAGTTGCTCGGCAGCGGCGTCCGCCGCCGCCTCAAAACTCCCGGCGCTTTCCTGGCTGAAGAGCGAGGTGCCGGGTACGAAGAGCTTGATTTCTACCGTTTTATTATTTACACCATCGTTGTTGTTCAGGCGCATGATTACCTCGCCTTCGGTTACGCGGTCGTAAAATGTTTCCAGTTTATCGAGGCGCTTCTGGATGAAGTCGAGCAACTTTTGATCGGCGGTGAAGTGCACCGATTGCATCTGTACTTTCATCGGTCGTAGGGGTTTGGGGTAAGAAAAAAGGAACCGTCAGGCCTTTGGGTGGGCCTTTTCAAACACTGCTTTCAATTTGTCGATGCTCAGGTGCGTGTACACCTGCGTGGCCGCCAGATTCGCGTGGCCCAGCAATTCCTTGATGGCATTCAGGTCGGCGCCTTTGCCCAGCAGGTGCGTGGCAAAGGAGTGGCGCAGCACGTGGGGATGTTGCTGGCCGGGGGCCGAAGTGATTTGCCCGAGGTAGTGCTTGACGGTGCGGTACACCAGCTGCGGATAAAGCGGCTTTGCCTTATCCGTAACGAGCAGGGGCCCCGCGGCGTTGTCGGCTGTGCCGAACTCCTTGGCTTTCCGTGCGATATAATTGTCGATAACAGCAATCAGGGACGGGTTCAGCGGGACCACCCGCTGCTTGTTGCCCTTGCCCGTGACGCGCACGGTGCGGCCCGGCAGGCTCACGTCTTGGTGCCCGATACCGATGAGCTCGGAGAGGCGGATGCCCGTGCCGTAGAGCATCTCCAGCATTAGCTGGTCGCGCACCCCGCCGAAGCTGTCCTCGAACTGAAATGAATCCAGCAGGTGGTTCAGCGGCTCCTCCGGGACGAAGTCCGGCAGCTTCTTGCTGGTTTTAGGGGCCGTGATGCGCAGCATGGGGTTGCGCACCACCACGCCCGTGTGCAGTAGGAACTTGTAATAGGAGCGGAGGCAGGCAATTTTGCGGTTCACGGTGCGCGGATCCCGCTGCTGCTCCATCAGCGTCACGATCCAGGAACGGATGAGCGTGTGGTCGGCCTCCGCCGAGTTGCTCAGCTCGTAAGTCGCCAACAGGTAGTCGCCAAACTGCCGTAGATCAGTTTCATACGACAGGATGGTGTGGGGCGAGTAACGGCGCTCGAAGCGCAGGTAGTCAATAAATGCTTGCATTAAGAGGACGCCCCGGGGCGGCAGGCGGATAGCCAATGTAGGAAACCCGCCCGATAATCAAAACATAAAAAACGGCTGGCTGTCCCCACCGTAGAGGGGCCAGCCAGCCGTGGAAGAGGCTAGCAAAGCTGGCTACGCCAACTTGCTCAACGTCGCGGGAGAATTAGTCCTGCGTGCCGTACATCGCCTGCTTGTAAGCAGCCTTGATCTTCTGCTTACGCTTGGTGATGGAAGGCTTTTGGAAAAACGTGCGGCGGCGCAGCTCTTTCAGCACACCCGTGCGCTCGAATTTCTTTTTGAAGCGTTTCAGGGCGCGGTCAACCGACTCGTTCTCCTTGATTTGTACGATGAGCATAAAAAAGAAAGCGTGAGTTTCAGACTTTGAGGGCCGCAAAGATAATGATTGCTTTTGAATGTTGCAACCAAAACCGCAGATGCACAGCGCGGTTTTGGTTGCAGGCCGCTTCAATAGGCTATTTCAGAATGGTACGGGCAATAACCAGTTTTTGAATCTCCGAAGTGCCTTCGCCGATGGTGCAGAGCTTGGAGTCGCGGTAGAATTTCTCGGCCGGGTAGTCTTTGGTGTAGCCGTAGCCACCAAAGATCTGCACCGCCTCGTTGGCCGTGCGCACGCACACCTCGGAAGCGTATAGCTTGGCCATGGCCGATTCGCGGTTGATGCTCAGGCCCTGATCTTTCATGTCCGCGGCGCGGTACGTGAGCAGCGAGGCCGCCTCGATTTCGGTAGCCATGTCGGCCAGCTTGAAGCTGATGCCCTGGAAGTTGCTGATGGGCTGGTTGAACTGCTGGCGCTCCTTGGAGTACTGCAGCGCCGCTTCGAACGCGCCCTGCGCAATGCCCAGGCTAAGCGCCGCAATGCTGATGCGGCCGCCATCGAGCACCTTGAGCGCCTGCACAAACCCGTCGCCCACCTTGCCGATGACGTTTTCCACGGGCACGCGGCAGTCGGTGAAGATCAGTTCCGTGGTTTCGGAGGCGCGCATGCCCAGCTTGTCTTCTTTGCGGCCGGCCGCGAAGCCCGGCGTGCCGCGCTCGATGATGAAGGCCGTCATGCCGTGCGAGTCGCCTACTTCGCCGGTGCGGGCAATAACCACGGCCACGTTGCCGCTCTTGCCGTGGGTGATGAAATTTTTGGCACCGTTCAGCACGTAATGGTCGCCGTCGAGCACGGCGGTGGTGCGCATGTTGCCCGCGTCGGAGCCGGTATTGGGCTCGGTGAGGCCCCAGGCCCCGATCCACTCGCCGGAGGCCAGCTTGGGCAGGTACTTGCGCTTCTGCTCCTCCGAGGCGTGCTGCAGGATATGGCCGGTGCAGAGGGAGTTGTGCGCCGCCATGGAGAGGCCAATGCTCGGGTCGATTTTCGACAGTTCGGCAATGGCCGTCACGTATTCGGTGTAGCCAAAGCCTGCGCCGCCGTACTCGGCGGGCACCAGCACGCCCATCAGGCCCAGTTCGCCGAGCTTGTGGAACACCTCTACCGGAAATTCCTGGGTGTCGTCCCACTCGCGCATATTGGGTTTGATGTGCGCCGCACCGAAGTCGCGCACCATCTGGGCAATCATCGTCTGGTTTTCAGTGGCTACCAGTTCCATGGCAGTAAAGGGGTTGGTGGGAATGATGGGAGAAGCAGAACCCAGGAAAACAAACGCTCGTTTGGGTGGGGCCAAGGTACGCATTTTGACGGGTCGCCGCCAGCGTCTGCCGGGGCAGAATTTTGATGGGGGCTGGTAATTCGGTTTCTTTGAAGGTTTTTTAGAATAACCACCCCAGCCAGTGGCAACAACGCTTGCACCTGCGCTGGTTTCTTTTCGCTTCTACCTGCCTGCATGCGCTGTTTG
Organism: Hymenobacter coalescens; assembly: GCF_054783195.1. NCBI lineage: Bacteria > Pseudomonadati > Bacteroidota > Cytophagia > Cytophagales > Hymenobacteraceae > Hymenobacter > Hymenobacter coalescens. The sequence goes on from NZ_BAAGRA010000007.1 coordinate 307,558, forward strand.
AATTTGGGCCGTGAGTGGCTTCGCCATCTGTGGTTGCTTGCCCCGCTGGCCTTGTGCCTCTCGTCGTGCGCGACGTATCGTCAAAACATCATGTTCCGCATGCCCGAGGGCGCCGATACGCTAAAGCTGCGCCGGGCGGTAAACCGGGCCGAGCAGCAGTACCGCATTCGTCCGAACGATTACCTGGAGGTGCGGGTGTACACCAACAAAGGCGAGCGGATTCTGGATCCGAACGGGGAGCTGTCTTTTGGCAACCCCAGCGGCATGGGGCTGGGCCAGGGCACGACCAGCTACGGCCGGGCCGGGCAGGCCATCAGCGGCCAAACCGCTACAACCGTTACCCAGTCCTTGAACACCACCAATGAATTTTTGGTACAGTCTGACGGTCAGGTGAAACTGCCGATGGTCGACTTGGTGTTGCTGGGGGGATTGACCCTCTACGAAGCCGATAGCTTGCTGCAGATTCGCTACACCAAGTTCTACAAAGACGTGTACGTGTCGACGCGCGTGACCAACAACCGGGTTGTTGTGCTCGGCAGCGTGGGCGGGCGCATTGTGCCGCTTTACAACGAGAACATGAACCTGCTGGAAGTGCTGGCGGCCGTGGGCGGCATTGGAGGCGGCGGCGGCGCGGGCGGGGGCGGGGGGGCCAGCGGCGTAGGCCGGGCCACCAACATCCGCCTGATCCGCGGCGACCTGAAAAACCCGCAGGTGGAGGTCATCAACCTCTCCACGATTGAGGGCATGCGCCGGGCCAACCTGCAAATGGAGCCCAACGACATCATTTACATCGAGCCGGTGCGGCAGCCCTTCGTAGAAGGCTTCCGCGACTATGGCCCGATTGTGACGACGGTGCTTTCGCTCGTCACGACCACGATTCTGGTCATCACCACCATCCAACGTTAATAAAGAAGGAGTGCTGATCAGTCGCCGGCTCTGCTGGCCCAGCTGATCGGATTTCTGCGCCTGCTATGGCTGTAAACGAAAACGCGGAGCTGGAACAACTGATTCGCAACGCTACCAGCGGCGGTACCCCCGCCGCGGCCGCCCCAACGGCCGAGCCGGAGGAAGACTCCGTCGGCGGGGGGCTGGACATGCCGCTGCTGCTGTCCGTCACGCGGCGCAGCGTGCCGTGGATGGTGCTGCTGGTGCTGCTGGGCCTGGCCGCCAGCTGGACGTACCTGCGCTACACCAAGCCCGTTTACCAGTCCAACTCCACCATCAAGATTGATGAAAAAACCCAGGCGGGGGTGCTCAACCTGCCCGGGGTCGGCTCGGCCGACCCGCGCCAGGCGGGCAGCCGGCTGTCGGGCGAGGTTGAACTGATCAAATCGGACCTGATCTACACGCATTTGCGCGATTCGCTGCCGCTCGACGTGAACTATTACGCCGAGGGTACCGTGCTCGAAACCGAACTCTATGGCAGTTCCCCCTTCGAGGTAACGTACACGGTGCGCCAGCCGGTGCAGTACAACCAGAAGTTCAACGTGCTGGTGCTGGACGCGCAGCGCTTCCGTCTCACGTACACGCTGGGCCAGCAGGAAGTGGAGGGCGAGTACCGCTTCGGGCAACCGATTGCCACGCCGGGCTTTACGCTGCAACTCACCCCGACTGCACGCTTCGGGCCGCAGACACCGGAATCGGCTTACTACTTCACCATCAACGACCCCGGAACCATCAATAGTTACCTGGGGGCCAACCTGGCCGTCAGCATCATCAACCCGGAGGCCAGCACCATCGGTATTTCTTTTACCGACCACAACCCGATCAAGGCCCGCGACATCGTCAACAAGATTGACTCAGTGTATTTGCAGGTGAAGCTGGCTCGCAACAACCAAGCGACGCAGCAGACCCTGGCTTTCCTGGAAGGGCAGCTGCTCGACAACAGGGACAAGCTTTCCAGCGCCGAGGAAGCGCTGCAGAACTTCGTGAAGCGGAGCAAAACCTACGATGCCAAGGCCGACCTTTCGGCCCTGACCACCAGGCTCGACGACTTGCAGAAGGAACGGGAGCTGCTGCTGCGCCGTGCTTCGGTGCTGGCGGAAGTAACGCGGCTGGTAGAACAGGATCAACTAACCAGCAGCGACGACGAAACCGTGGAGCAGAGCATCCCGAGTTTGGCCAACCTGCAGGACGCGCAGCTAACCCAGCAGATCAGTCTGCTCAACGACCAGCAGCGCGAGATGCGCAAGGTGCTGCAGTCGTACCAAGCGGGGGCCACCACGGCCATTCGCATCCGTGAAGAGCAGCTGAAGCGCACCAAGAGCAACATCCAGAAGCTGCTGCGCCAGAACCTGCAACTGGTGCAGAAGGAAATCAACGACTTGGACCGCCGCAGCAACGAGTTTAACGCGGAGCTGCAGGCCCTGCCGCAGAAGGAAACCGAGCTGGCCCGTCTGCGCCGGCCGCTGGAGCTCTACGAGAAGAGCTACCTGATGCTGATGGACAAGAAAGTGGAATTCGCCATTCAGAAGGCGGGAACCACGGCCGACTTCCAGATTCTGTCGCCGGCCAGCCTGCCGAGCGCCCCGATTTACCCGGTCAAGCTGATGGTGTACGCTATCGGACTGGCCGTGGGCGCAGTGCTGGGCTTGGGCTTGGTGGCGGGCCGCTATTTCCTGCACAACACCGTAACCAACATCCGGGAACTGGAGCGCAACACCGCCGCCCCGGTACTGGGCGTGGTGCCCTCTTACGACAAGGAAAAGCTGGCTGTGTCGAAGCTGATTGTGGACAAGAACCCCAAGTCGGCTATTTCCGAAGCTATTCGCTCCATCCGCACCAACCTGGAGTTCGTGGCCAACTCCAAGCAGAAGCGCCTGATTTCGATTACGTCCACGATTTCCGGTGAAGGCAAAACCTTCGTGGCGGTTAACCTGGGCGGTATTATTGCCCTCTCGGAACAGCGCGTGGTCATCATCGACCTGGACATGCGCAAGCCGAAGGTGAACCTGGCATTCGACGCGGAAAACACGAAGGGCGTCAGCACCATCCTGATTGACCGGCACTCGGTGCAGGAGTGCATCCAGCACACCAACATTCCGACGCTGGACTTTATTTCGGCCGGCCCTACGCCGCCCAATCCCTCGGAGCTGATCCTGCACCCGCAGTTTGATCTGATGCTGGAGGAGCTCAAGCGCCACTACGACGTTATCATTATCGATACGCCCCCGGTGGGCTTGGTAACCGATGGGGTACTGATCATGCGCAAGGTGGACGTGCCGATTTACATTGTGCGGGCTGGTTACTCGAAGAAAACCTTCCTGAAAAACGTGAACAAGCTGGTGCGCAGCGGGGGCTTCAGCAAGCTCACCACCATCCTGAACGACGCGCAGGCCGGCGGCATGTACGGCTACGGCTACGGGTATGGCTACGGGTATGGCTACGGCTACGGGTATGGCACCGGCTACGGCTATTACGAAGATACCAAGGCTCCCACGGGGCTATTGGCCCGCCTGCGCCGCCGCTTTTCGTAAGTTGGCGCTGCCATGGCCTCTTTCTTCCAAAAGCTTTTCGGCCGCTCGGCAGCCGTAGCATCGGTTTCCTTCGCCGCCCTCGGTGCCGACATGCACTCTCACATTCTGCCGGGCCTCGACGACGGGGCCGAGACGTTGGAGCAGTCGGTGGAGCTGCTGCGCCTCATGCAGGGGCTGGGCTACCGCAAGCTAGTGATGACGCCCCACATCATGGGCGACTTTTACCGCAACACGCCCGAAGGCGTGCGCGGGGCGCTGGCCCAGGTGCAGCAGGCGGCCACGGCGGCCGGCCTCACGCTGGAGCTGAGCTGCGCCGCCGAGTATTACCTCGACGAGTTTCTCGTGCGGCGCCTGGAAACCGGGGAAGAGCTGCTCTCGTTTGGGGGCGAACAGCGCTACGTGCTCTTCGAGACCTCCTACATCAACGAGCCGTTTAACCTGCAGGAGGTGGTGTTCGGGCTCCGCTCGGCGGGTTATCAGCCGGTGCTGGCGCACCCGGAACGCTACACCTACCTCTACGGCCGCTTTCAGGAACTGGAAAAGATTCGGGAAAACGGCGCCCTGCTGCAGCTCAACCTGAATTCGTTGGTGGGCTACTATTCCAGCGGCGCCAAGCGCGTGGCCGAAAAGCTCATCGACGGCGGCTTGGTTGATTTTGTCGGTTCAGATACGCACAACCTGCGCCACCTGAGTGCTTTGGAGCGGGTGCTGCAGAGTGAATATTTGTCTAAGCTGCTGCGCCTGCCGCTGCGCAATGCAGAGCTTTGAATTGTTAAACGGTTAAACGGTTAAACGGCCGGTCGTTCGCAGACTTGAACGACCAGCCGTTTAACCGTTTAATAATTCAGCCACTACCCACCATGATCTTCGTTACCGGCGGCAGCGGCCTGATAGGCTCTTACCTGATTCCGGCGCTGCAGGCGCGGGGCCTGGGCGTGCGGGCGCTGTACCGCCAGCAGGTGCCGGCGCAGGTGCCCGGGGCCGGCAAGGTGGAGTGGGTGGAAGGCGACCTGCGCGACTCCGGCGTGCTGCGCGATGCGCTGGCCGGCGTAACACACGTGTTTCACTGCGCCGGGCTCGTCTCTTACGCCCCGCAGGATGCTGAACTGCTGCGTCAAGTAAACGTGGAAGGTACCGCCGCCGTGGTGGACGCTTGCCTGGCCCGACCGGGCATCCGCCTTTGCTACGTGTCCTCGGTGGCGGCACTGGGCGGGCTGCCCGAAACCGCTACCGGACCCGAACTGGATGAAAAAGCCAAATGGGACCTGGGCGCCGCCCACGGCCACTACGCCACCAGTAAATACCTGGGCGAAACGGAAGTATGGCGCGGGGTGGCCGAGGGCCTGTCGGCCGTCATCGTGAATCCCGCCGTGGTGCTGGGCGACACGGACTGGTCCCGCAGCAGCACGCGGTTATTTCGCTACGCCCACCAACAGCATTCGTTTTACACACCCGGAAGCGTTAATTTTGTAGATGTGCGCGACGTGGTGGAGGCCATGCTGCGGCTGACATTGGACCTTGACGTGACGGGCGAGCGGTACATCCTGAGTGCTGCTGCCCTGCCGCTCGGGGAGTTTTTCCGCCAAGCCGCCGCTTGCTTCGGCAAAAAGCCCCCCACGGTGAAAGTACCCGACTGGGCGGCCGAAGTCATCTGGCGGCTGGAGCACCTGCGCAGCCTCACCACGGGGTCCCGGCCGCTCATCACCAAAGACACCGCGCGGGCCGGGCGCAAGCCGGTGGTGTACCAATCCGGGAAGGTACAGCGGGCAACCGGCCTGCGGTTCCGGCCGGTAGAAGAGACCATCCGCTGGGCCTGTGCCGGACTGCAAGCCGCGTCGAACTCGCAGCCGGCGGGCGGGGTTGTACTACCCTAGGGCCCGTCCGGCCGAAACCGGCGGCCGTAAAGAGGAGGGAGGCGCCAGCCGCGTTGGCCGGCGCGTCCGTTGCTGATTAGAATGAGAATGAACGAACAATCTGAGGAGCGGGATGAGGTGTTGGCCACGGTGCGCCGCTTTGAGCGCATGCTGGCCAATGGTGAACCGATGTTTTTTGATCTGGCGGATTTTGAGAGCATCATCGACCACTACACCCAAGCTGCCCAATTTGATAAAGCGCTACAAGCTTGCGAAGCCGCGGTGGCTCAGTACCCGTTTTCCACGGAGCTGCTGATCGACCGCGCCCAGGTGCTGGCCATGCGCGGCCAGTACCAGGAAGCCCTGCACCAGATCGACGAAGTGGCCAGCCGCGACCCGGACAACGCCGATGTGGCCGTTACGCGCGGCATCATTGCCACCCAGCAAGGCGACTTTCCGGCGGCCGTGGCCTATTTCCAGCAGGGCGCTGAGCGCGCCCCTGACCGCGACGATATTTACTTCAACCTCGGCCTGGCGTATCAGCAGTGGCAGAAGTTCAAGAGCGCGGCGCGCAACTACAAGCAAAGCCTGAAGCTGAACCCCGACAACGACGCGGCCGTGCAGGAGCTGCTGTACTGCCTGGAGGTGTCGGGCCGGCTGGAAAGCAACCTGGAGTTCTTCCGCCGCTTCACCGACGAGGATCCGTACTCGGCCCTGGCCTGGTACAACCTCGGGCAGGCGTATTACAAAGCGGCTCAGTACGGCAACGCCGCGCAGGCCTTCGACTACGCCACTGTCATCGACCCCAAGTTTTACGAAGCGCACGCCTTCCTGGCCAGCTGCTTCGTGAGCATGGAGGAGTACCAGCGCGCCATCGAGGAGTTTCAGCTCAGCTATGAGGAGGGCCAGCCTACGGCGGAAGCGTATTGCAACATCGGCGAGTGCTACGAGAAGCTGCGCCAGTGGGACCAGTCGCGCCGCCACTACCAGAAAGCGCTGGACATCGACCCGGAGATGGACGAGGCCTGGTTTGGCATCGGGGTGATTCTGGACGCGCAGGAGCATTGGTTTCAGGCGCTGCACTACTACCGCAAGGCCGTGAGCCTCTACGCCGACAGCGGCGAGTACTGGGTGGCCCTGGCCGGCGCCGAATACCAAGTGGGCAACGTGGTCAGCGCCTTGGAAGCCTACGAGAAGGCCACCGAGGTGCAGCCCGACATGCCCGAGGGCTGGATCAACTGGAGCGCCATCCTCTACGAGCAGGGCAACTACGACGGGGCCATCGACCTGATGAAGACCGCCACCGAGCTGCTGCCCGAAGACGCCGAGCTGCTTTACCGCCTCTGCGCCTACCAGTTGGCCGCCGGCCGCTACCGGCAGGCGTACGACGTACTCGAAAATGCCCTACTTTTGGACTTCGACAAGCACCGCCTGCTCTTCGAGTTCTTTCCGGAGCTGGAGCAGCAGCGCGCCCTCACCCGCTTGATTGAGCAATACCGGAAGTAAATGGCTGATTGGCTGCATTGTTAAATGGCTAACCACAGGAGTGGCTGTCTGGGCTTCGGCGCCAGATGGCCACTCTTTTTTTGCCGTTGCCAGAACGACCAGCCTGTTGGCCATTGCGCCATTTGACCACCCACACAAGATGAACTACACCCTTTCGCAAATCCCGGAGCGCACCCAGAAACCGCGCGAGCAAGGCTTCACCATGGTCATGGACAAGGGCCTGAGCGTGCGCGAAGTCGAAGATTTCCTGGAAAACGGCGCCGAATACACGGATATCGTCAAGCTGGGCTGGGCCACGTCCTACGTGACCACCTCGCTGCAGCGCAAGCTCGACGCCTACAAGGCCGCCGGTATTCCGGTGTACTTCGGCGGCACCCTGTTCGAAGCCTTCATCATCCGCGGGCAGTTCGACGACTACCGCCGCCTGCTCGACCAGTACAGCATGGAGTACGCCGAGGTATCGGACGGCTCCATTGAGCTGGACCACGAGCGGAAGCTGGACTTTATCCGCGAACTGTCGAAGGACGTGAAGGTGCTGTCGGAAGTGGGCTCCAAGGACGCGGAGAAGATCATCCCGCCCTACAAGTGGATTCAGCAGATGCGCACCGAGCTCGAAGCCGGCGCCATCAAGGTTATCGGCGAAGCCCGCGAGGCCGGCAACGTGGGTTTGTTCCGCTCGACGGGCGAGGTTCGTTCGGGCCTGGTAGAGGAAATCCTGACGCAGATTCCCTTCGAGAAGATTCTCTGGGAAGCTCCGCAGAAAGCCCAGCAGGTGTGGTTCATCAAGCTGCTCGGCGCCAACGTGAACCTGGGCAACATCGCCCCGAATGAAGTCATTTCGCTGGAAACCATCCGCCTCGGCCTGCGCGGCGACACGTTCTCCCACTTCCTCGACATGGACGGCGTCGACCCCATGTTCAAGCCCGTGGAAAAGCCCGGCGCCAAGCCCGGCACTTCCATGCCGCGCGGGTAAAGCCAGCTTCGGAGGTGGCCGGAACTTGGACGTACCCCGGTCCCATTCGGCACAACCAACTCCGCTCCGGCCCGCAGAAAGGCCACGGTTTCCCGACGGGAGGCCGTGGCTTTTTTGCGGGCCGGGCGCCAGCATTTCAGCGCTGGCCACAACTTCCAGGCGGGGTAGGTGCGTATAGCGGCGAGCAGGAGGCGGATGGTTCCGAGCCGCTGGTTGGCCCTCCGATGCGTCCGCCCGTCACCCCAACCCCCATTGCTCATTCCTATGCGTCGCCATTATCCCACCTATCCGCCGGCCCGCGGCAATGTGCTGCTGCTGAGTTGTATGGACCTGCGTCTGCTCGACGACATCGGGCGCTTCATGGACCACGACAACCTCACCAACCGCTACGACCAGTTCATCCTGGCCGGGGCGGCCTTGGGCGCCATGCACAAAGAGCAGTGGTCTGTTGCCCTGTTTGAACACCTGGAAGTGGCCTGCCAGCTGCATAAGGTGCGCGACGTGTACATCCTGGAACACCGTAACTGCGGGGCGTACCGCGAATTTTTGGGCGAAGAAGGCACGTTCGGCGACTCAGACCAAGCGTACGATTCGGAGCGTGTTCTGCACAACCGCTACGCCCAACAACTGGCCGACAAGATTCGGGCTTGGAGCGCCGGACGGCCCGACTGCCCGCTGCAGGTGCGCTGCTTCCTCATGGACCTGCGCGGCAACGTGGAGCTGCTGGAAGCTAACAGCTAACCGAGCGGCGGCCCAAACCGGCTACCTTGCGCGGCCAGTCGCCTTGCCCGTATGCTACACTTCCAATTGACCCCGTTTGCTGAATTGCGCACTCCCCGCCTCGTGTTGCGCCGCATTACGCCCGCCGATTCGCCCACCATCCTTTTTCTGCGCTCCGACCCGGCGGTGATGCGCTACCTTGACCGGGAACCCGACGCTTCGCTGGCCGAGGCGGAAGCCGTCGTTCGGCGCATGGACGAGGCGCTGGTGAAAAACGAGGGCATCGTGTGGGGCCTCGCCCGACTGGGCGAGGAGGAGCGGCTGCTGGGGACCTGCGGACTATGGCGCCTGATACCGGAGCACCACCGCGCCGAAGTGGGCTACACGCTGCACCCCGACGGCTGGGGGCAGGGCCTGATGGGCGAGGCCCTGGCCACGGTATGCCGGTACGCTTTTGAGGTGATGGGTCTGCACAGCATCGAAGCCAACGTAAATCCTCAGAATGCGGCTTCCATCCGGCTGCTGGAACGGCAGGGCTTTGTGCGCGAGGCCTACCACCGCGAGAACTATTACTTCCGCGGGCAGTTTTTAGACTCGGCCATTTACTCGCTGCTGACGCCCCAGGCGTAGGACTTAGGAACCATGAATCTCAAACGTATAATCAGCGCTGTGGGGGCGAGCCGCTTGCTCCTGTGGGTAGGCACTACTTGCGGCTTGCTCGCTTTCCGCGCCGACGACCCGCGTGACCCGGGCCGCGTGGAGCATTTGGCCGATTTTCCCTCGCAGTTTGTCCAGCCCCGCCACGTGGATGTGTGGTTGCCTGCTGATTACCCACGTCCCGGCCGCCGCTACGCCGTGCTGTACATGCATGACGGGCAGAACCTGTTTCACCCGGCCAGCAGCTACGGCGGAGTGGCCTGGGAGGTCGACAGTACCTTGGCCCGGCTGCAGCAGCGCGGCGAAGTACGTCCCGACGTCATCGTGGTGGGCGTGTGGAACACCGGACGCCGCTTCGCCGAGTACTGCCCCGCCAAGCCCTTTCGGCTGATGAGTACCGCCCGCCAGGCGCAACTGGCGCAGGAACGCCTGCTGGCCGGCCCGCCGCTGTCCGACGAATACCTGCGCTTTCTGGTGCAGGAGCTAAAGCCCTATATCGACGGGCATTACCAGACCGATAAACGGCGGCAAAGCACGTTTATCGGCGGCAGCAGCATGGGTGGCCTGATTTCGCTGTACGCCGCCGTGGAGTACCCGCACGTATTTGGCCGGGCGGCGTGCCTTTCCACCCACTGGCCGCTGAGCCTGCAAAACAACACTGCGGACTTTACCTCCGCTTGCCTGCGCTACTTGGATCAGCACCTGCCTAACAAGGGCCGTCGGCCGGGCCTCTATTTCGACTTTGGCACCACTACCCTGGATGCCCGCTACGAGCCGCACCAGCGGCGCGTCGACAGCCTGCTGCGCGCCAAAGGCTACACCGAACGCAACTGGCGCACGCGCAAGTACGAGGGCGCAGCCCACAACGAAGCCGCTTGGAAAAAGCGTTTCGACGTGCCCGCGCGCTTTTTACTCGGTTCGTTCCAAGGCCGATAGGCCAGCGCGGGCAACCCTACGGCCGCCCGACTGGTATGAGGGCAAACACACCGCTTGCCGCCCGCCTTATGAAAACGTTGCCGCTTTACCTACCAGTCGCTGCGCTGCTGCTGGCGGCCTGCAATCAAAACGCCAAACCCACCAACGCCGAGGCCGGCGCGGCCAACGCGGCCACCGCTGCCGATACGGCCGCCACTGCGCAGACGCTGGCGCTGCCCCCGCCCAATGCCACGAAATCCGCTACCAAGCGCGTGGACATCATCGACTGGCCGGCCGGCAAAACCCCGACGGCCCCGGCCGGCTTCTCCGTCACCAAGTACGCCGATGGTTTCGAGAGCCCGCGCTGGCTGTACATCGCACCCAACGGCGACGTGCTGGTGGCCGAGGCCAGCACCATTCCGACCACAACCAAGAAAAAGATAGCCGCCGAGCTGAACCTGGATAAGTCCCGGTCCTTGCGCGAGAACAGCGCCAACCGCATCACCCTGCTGCGCGACGCGGACCAAGACGGGCGGCCGGAACTGCGCGAGACGTTCCTGGCGACGGGCCTGAGCCAGCCCTTCGGCATGCTCGTGCTCGATGGCTACTTCTACGTGGCCAATACCGACGGCGTGCTGCGATTCCCTTACAAAGCCGGCCAAACCAAAATCACCAGCCCGGGCCAGAAAATCATGACGCTGCCCAAGGGCGGCTACAACAACCACTGGACGCGCAACCTGCTGGCCGCGCCCAACGGCCAGAAAATCTACGTGTCGGTGGGCTCGGCCTCCAACGTGATGGAGCACGGAGCGGAAGAAGAAACGCGCCGGGCCAACATCCTGCAGATCAACCCCGACGGCTCGGGCGAGAAAATATACGCCGCCGGCCTGCGCAACCCCGTGGGCATGGCCTGGAACCCGGCCACGAAAACGCTGTGGACGGCCGTGAACGAGCGCGACGAACTGGGCGACGACCTAGTGCCCGATTACCTGACCAGCGTGCGCGAGGGCGGCTTCTACGGCTGGCCCTACGCATATTTCGGTCCGAACGAGGACCCGCGCCGCCAAGGCGAGCAGCCGGCGCTGGTGCAGAAAACCCTGGTGCCCGAAGTGCCGCTGGGCGCCCACACGGCTTCGCTGGGGCTGGCCTTCTACGACGCCGCGGCCTTTCCCACCAAGTACCGCGGCGGCGCCTTCATCGGGCAGCACGGCTCCTGGAACCGCTCGGCCTACTCGGGCTACAAAGTGGTGTTTGTGCCCTTCCAAAACGGCAAGCCCAGCGGCCCGCCCGAAGACTTCCTGACGGGCTTCCTGGCCGGCGGTGACAAAGCCTACGGCCGCCCGGTGGGCACCTTCGTGGCCCCCGATGGCGCCATGCTAGTGACCGACGATGCGGCCAACACTATCTGGCGGGTAGCCGCCAGCAAAAACGGCGGCACAGCGGCTGGCAGTCGGTAGGCCATTGAGTAGCCGGCCGCCTTCCTGAGCGCCGCGAAGGGCGCTGATGCCCCGTACGGACTCCTTATTTCGGTGGTGGCTGCGCTTCGCGGTGGGGACAAGAAGCTGTGCTGTGCTCAGGACGACGGACAATCTTCACTACTGTTGACTGGCGCGCGTCTACTTCACCCTACCTTGCGGCTCGTTCTTTACCATCCGCAATTGCCGTAGTAAGGTTTTGGGCCCGCCACGGGCCCGGACGAAGAAGGAACCGTGTGCAAATCACGGGCTGTCGCGCAACTGTAAGTAACTACCCGGGCGGCCCTGCTGCACGCCATTGCTTCCGCGTGCGGAAGCGAGAAGGCCGGCCGCCCCGTTACGAGCCAGGAGACTTGCCTTACCACGACGTGACGCGCGCTTTCGCGACTTGAAGCTGCCGTTGGGTCAATTGGGAACTACCCGTAACTGGCGTCTGCATGGGGCCGGGCGTCGGAGGAAGCCCCGTTATGGCCCGAGGAGGAGCGGCAAGCAGCGCGCGGCCGGTGCCAGCGCGGGCTAACCTTCCTTTTTCTTTGCCATGACAGACCTGGCCCAACGCATTACCCAAGCCGAAACGCGCCTCTTCAAAGCCGTTTTCCCCAACACCACAAACCACTACGACACGCTGTTTGGCGGCACGGCCATGCAGATGATGGACGAAGTGGCGTTTATCGCCGCCACGCGCTTCAGCCGCAAGCGCATGGTCACCGTCTCGTCCGACCGCATCAACTTCCGCATTCCCATCCCGGCCGGCACCATCGTGGAATTGGTAGGGCGCATCTCGCGCATCGGCACCAAAAGCCTGGACGTGACGGTGGACATCCACATCGAGGAAATGTATTCCGAGCTGCGCCAGGATGCCGTATCGGGCACCTTTACCTTCGTGGCCATCGACGAGGATAAGGTGCCGATCAGCGTACTGTAGCACTGCTGGCCGGCTCCAGGCATTTCGGCTTGGGGGTGAGTTTGGCCCGCACGGCTGGGCCTTTGCCGCTTACGGGTTAGCTTTGTAAGCTAATCTCACGCCCGCATGGAAATCATCAAGGACTTCATTGACATTGTTCTGCACCTCGATAAGCACCTGACCGAGTTGGTGCAGCAGTACGACACCTGGACGTACGCCATTCTGTTCCTGATCATCTTCGTAGAAACGGGCGTGGTGGTGCTGCCCTTCCTGCCCGGCGACTCGCTGCTGTTCGCCGCCGGCTCGCTGGCCGCCCTCGACGGCAGCCCCCTGAACGTGGGCGTGCTGATGCTGCTGCTCATCGTGGCGGCCGTGCTCGGCGACGCGCTCAACTACCACATCGGCGACTACATCGGGCCGCGGGTGTTCCGGCGCGATTACCGCTTCCTCAAGCGGGAGCACCTGATCCGCACCCAGGAATTCTACGAGAAGCACGGCGCCAAAACCATCATCATCGCCCGCTTTATCCCGATCATCCGCACCTTCGCGCCCTTCATCGCTGGCGTGGGCACCATGAGCTACACCCGCTTCCTCTCCTACAACGTCGTAGGAGCCGTGCTGTGGGTGGTGCTGCTCACGGGGGCCGGCTACTTCCTGGGCGGCATTTCCATCATCCAAAAGAACTTCGGCCTGTTCACGCTGCTCATCATTGCCGTGTCGGTGCTGCCGGTTGTTTTCGAGTTTATCAAGCAGCGCCGCAGCCCGGTAGCCCGCTAACTGGATTTGGACAATAGAAAGTATGAACCCGCCCCGAGCCGCTTTGGCCGGGGCGGTTTTTTTTGCTTTTTCGGGTCCGAAACCAACCCCCAGGGAGTATGAGCCGCGAATTTGGATTGATCGGGCGCACGCTGACGCACTCGTTTTCGCCCACGTACTTCCAGCGGAAGTTCGAGCACCTGGGCCTGGAGGATTGCGTCTACGAAGCCTTTGAGCTGGCCGACATCCGCGAGCTGCCCGCCTTGCTGGCGGCGCATCCGCAGCTGCAGGGCCTGAACGTGACCATTCCCTACAAGGAGCAGATCATCCCGTACCTCGACGAGCTGGCACCTTCCGCCGGCCGGGTGGGCGCCGTCAACACGGTGCAGTTTGGGCCGGAGGGCCGGCTGATCGGGCACAACACGGATTACGTGGGCTTCCGCGAGTCGCTGCGGCGCTTTTACCCGCTGCGCGGCGAGGCGGCCGCGGCCCTGGTGCTGGGTACCGGCGGGGCCGCCAAGGCCGTGGAAGTGGCCTTGCGCGAGCTGGATATCCGCCACTGGGTGGTCTCGCGCGACCCGATGAGCCGCGGCCTGACTTACGCCGACCTCACGCCGCAGTTGCTGACCGAGCATACGCTCATCGTCAATACCACGCCGCTGGGCACCTACCCGCAGGTGGAGGCCTGCCCGCCCATTCCGTACGAGCTGCTCACTGCCCGGCACTACCTTTTCGACTTGGTGTACAACCCCCGCGAAACCGAGTTTCTGCGCCGCGGCCGGGAGCAGGGCGCCCACGCCCAGAATGGCTTCGAGATGCTGTGCCTGCAGGCCGAAGCCGCCTGGACGATCTGGAATCAATGACTTTTTGATTGTCAAATGGCTCGATGGCTAAATGGCTGGTCGTTCAACGATTCGTCCGAACGGCCAGCCATTTAACCATTTGACCATTTAACCATCAACCATTGCCCACGCTTTACTTCTGAAAAATCCAGCGGCAGCCTGGCTGGTACTTCTTATACACCGGGCGGTGCAGGCGGTGCTTTTGGTACCGGCCGCGGGCCGGGCTGGCGGCAAAGACGGCCACAGTCGGGAGCAGCAGGGCTACAACCAGAAACAGCGAAGCGAGGCGGGCGAGCAGGGGAGCTTTCATGAGCGGCGAAGGAAACGTTGCGCTTGGTGTGGTATCCCAGGTGGCGTGGTGGCCCTGGAACACGACAAAGGTGCCGCGCCGCCGCGCCGTCCGTGGCCGTGTTTCGCCCGAATGCTGTTGCCGCTGTGCCGGGGCCGTTGCGGGCTGTCCGAACGGCTGATGGCCGCAGCAGACGCACCGCTGGCTACATGCCCCTTAAAAAGCAGCGGCCGGCGCTTCCGCGAGGAAGCGCCGGCCGGCAAGAGGTCATCAGAACAGAACGTGTGGGCGTTGCGGAGCGATTAGTTGCCGCCCTGGCCGCCGCCACCGTCCCCCGACTTCTGGTCGTCGTTGCGGATGGAGCGGCTGGGGCGCTTGGGCTTGTTCTCCAGCTTGCCGAAGCGGTAGTTGAAGGCCGCGCGCACGCCGCGGTTGTACACGTACGTGGTGTTGCGCGAGTCGGAGCGGCCGTTGTCGAAGTCGTTGTAGAGACGGATGTTGCGCGCGAAGAGGTTGTCGGCGTTCAGGGTCAGGTCGGCCTTGCCCTTCAGCAGGTCCTTGCGCAGCCCGATGGAGTACATCTGCCAGGGCGAGTTGCGGCCTTGCAGCTGGATGCGCGGCGAGTTCAGCATGCCGAAGAACTGCAGGCTGTAGCCCTTGTCGAACTTGTAGCCCGAGTTGATGTTGGCCGAGTACACGACGCCGGAGTTGCGGTTTTTCTGGTTCAGCTGCTTCAGCGCTGCGCTGTACAGGTCCACGTAGAACACGCTCAGGTTGCCGCTCACGTCCCATTTGGGCAGGGGCTTCACCGAGCCGAACAGGTTCAGGCCGTACGTCTGGTTGCGGGCCACGTTGCCGAACGTCGATACCACCCGGCCCTGCTCATCGGTGTTGTACACCCGCTCGATGGCGTTGTTGGTCTGGCGCGAGTACAAGGACACGTTAATCACCGAGGTCTTCACGAAGGTGTTCCAGTTCAGCTCGTAGTTGTCGGTGAACTCGGCGTCCAGTTCCGGGTTGCCCTGCGAGATGTTGCGCGGGTCCGTCTCGTTGCGGTAGGGGTTCAGGAAGAAGATACTCGGGCGCTGGATGCGGCGCGAGTAGCTCAGGCGTACCGAGGAGCCGGGCTGCTTGAGGTTGCGCGTCAGGGCTACGTTGGGCAGCACGTTCGTGAAGTCCAGCGCGAACGGCCGGTCCTGGTTCTGGAAGTTGCCCTCCAGCTCCGTGCGCTCGGCGCGGGCCCCGAGGCGCACGTTGTACTTCTTGCCCAGGCTGGTGGCGTAAGTGGCGTAGCCGGCCAGCACGCGCTGGGTGTAATCGTAGTTGTTGGTCAGCTCCGGAATGAGGAGCAGGCCCTGCTGCCCGGTCAGGTCGCGCAGCACGCTGTACTCGCTCTCCACCTGCCGGTCAATCATCTTCACGCCCACTTCCGCGGTCTGCTTTTCCGACAGCGGGTGCACGTAGTCGGTTTGCAGGGTGGTTTCCAGGTTGCGCGAGAGGTTCGGGCTGAACTCCCGGAACACCGTGTTCAGCTTGTCGTAGTCGTCGAGGCGAAACTGGTCCACCTCGTAGCGGCGGTTGTTGCGGTTGCGGTTGTGCTGGGCCAGCACCGTCCACTCGCGGCGGCTGCCCTGCCCGAAGCTGCGGGTGTAAGTGCCCGTCAAATCGTAGCTCTGGGTGCGGAAGCGCTGCGCGAAGTTACGGGTGTAGTTGCCGGCCAGCGGGTTGCTGGTGTCCAGCACGCCTTCGTCCAGGGTGTACGTGTTGTAGATGTCGGCCTTGTTGCGGTTGCGGAACATGTTGCCGTTCACCGACAGGCTGAAGGTGTGCAGGGGCGAAGGCTCAAATTCCAGCCCGATGCGGCCGTTGCCGCCGCCGCCCTGGGCGCGGCCCTCGTTGCGCTGCATCAGCCGCCCGGTGGTGATGATGCCGTCGTCGCTGCGCACGTTGCGGTCGGTGCGGTCCACCTCCTGCACGCCGGGTGCATAAAAGGCCCACCCGTTGATGGCCGACGATAAGCCGAACTTGCCTTTGCGGGCGTTCAGGCCGAGGTTGCCGTTGGAGTTGCGCGTGCCCACGGCCAGGCCCACGTTGCCGTTGACGCCCTGCAGGTTGTTTTCCTTGAGCACGATGTTGATGATGCCCGCCGAGCCTTCCGCGTCGTACTTGGCCGACGGCGAGGTAATCACCTCCACGTTCTTGATCTGGTCGGCCGGCAGCTGCTTGAGGGCTTCCGCGATGTCGCCGGCCACCACGGCCGAGGGCTTGCCGTTGATGAGCACGCGCACGTTGCCGGAGCCGCGCAGCTGCAGGTTGCCGTCCGGGTCCACCGACACCATCGGGGCCTTGCGCAGCACGTCGGCCGCGGTGCCGCCCTTGTTGGTGTTGTCCTGGGCGGCGTTGTACACGAGGCGGTCGGGCTTGCTTTCCACCACGGGCCGCTCGCCGGTTACCTGCACCTCGCCCAGCTGCTTGGCCTGCGAGGTCAGGGCCACGGTGCCCAAGTCCACGCTCATCTTGCCTTCGGCCAGCGTAATGGGCTGCACCGAGGCGCCGTAGCCGATAAAGCTGATGGAGAGGCGGTACGAGCCGGCAGCCAGGCCTTTCAGCGCGAAGCGGCCTTTGTCGTCGGCCACGGCGCCGTCGATGGGCTGTTCGCCCACGGCCGGCAGCAGGGCCACGGTCGCAAATTCCACCGGCTGCTTGGTGGCCGCGTCGAGCACGGTGCCCGTGATGCGGCCGTTGCCGCGCACGGCCGGGGCGGCCAGAATGGCGGCTTTGGGGCTGGCACCGCCGGGGGCACCCGTAGGGGCACCGCTGGGAGCTACCGGTTTGGCAGCCGGTGCCTGTGCAGCGGCCTGCGTTGCTGCCAGGCTGGAAGAGGCCAGCAGCAGGAGTAAAGCGTTTTTCATAACGATAAGGAGGGGCGGAGGGAGGGTGAAGGCCGCTGGGGCAGCCGGCAACGAAGGGTGGAGCTACAAGGCGTGGGCAAAGCCGAGCGGGTAGCTGTGAAGGGTGGGGGCGCCCGCAGGCGCGGCAGGTCAGGTGCTCAGAAAACGCGGCGCCGGGCAGATGGCCTTACAGCAGCACAAAGGACCGGGTGGAATCAGGCTTAATCAATCACTCGTTCATGTGATAGGCGGCGCCAGGACGCGCCCGGTTACGTACGTGCGACAAGGGTCGTCGCCTACACAGGCTGGGTTGCATTTCCACCAGACAAAATTGTTGCTGAAGGGGCCCGCCGGAAGCGTTTTGGCAGGGCTGCGGCGCCCTCGTGCCGGTAGCGCAGCGCCGCGTAGCCCGCCACCAGCACCCCTACGAACCAGCCCAGCGCCAGCTGTTCGGCCGAGGTGAGCGGCAGCGGCACCTGCAGCGCGTCGCCCACCAGCCGGCCGGCCCGCACCGCCTGCAGCGGCGCGGCGTACGGTACCCAGTCGATGTGTTCCCAGCGGAGCAGAATCAGCGACGTGACGATGCTGCCCATGCCCAGGGCCACGGGCGTCACGAAGCTGCGCGACCAGAGCGCGGCCACGTACTGCACCGCTAGCAGCCCCAGAGTGGCCACGTAGGTGTGCAGCAGCAGGCGGCCGGCGGCGCCCACAGGAACGGCGTGGTCGAGGAAGTGCAGGCCGGGCCGCAGCAGCCCCAACACCCAGCCCGAGGCTATCAGCAGCAGCAAGAACAGCAGCTGGGCCAGCGCATTCAGCCCGAGCACAATCAGCAGCTTGCTGACAAAAGTGCTGAGCCGGCCGATGGGCTGGGCGTACAGGTGCTTCCAGGCGTTGGCGCGGTTTTCCACGCCCAGTACCAGGCTGGTGAGCAGCACCACGAACAAGGGCAGCAGCAGGGCCGCCGGCGTCTGCCAGCTCTTGAGCAGATACACGCCCCACGGGTCCTGTTCCGGCCTGAGCAGCTCGTGGCCTTTGAAGTAATAAATGCAGAAGGCCAGCACCACCGGCAGCACGCCGCTGCCCACGCTCAGCCAGAGGGCGGCGGTATGCTTGAGCTTGAGTACATCGGCCGCGAGGCTGCGGCGCAGCTGCACCAGCGGAGACGGCAAAGCGGAGTAATTCATAGGGCTACAGCTTGTTCGGTGAGGTGCAGGAAGGTTTGCTCCAGGGTGGGCTGCTGCCGGCGCAGGCCGTAGAGCGGCTGCCCGGCGTACACCAGTTGCTGCGCCAGGTACGCCAGCTGCTCGCTCGATTGGAACGGCACGCCCAGCGTGCCGGGCCCGAGCACCGTGGCGTGGCCCAAATCGGCGGGCAGCAGCAGGCGGCAGGTTTCCGCGCTTTCCGTTTCAATGACAATCTGGGTTTGATCGGCCTGCCGGAGCTGCAGCGCCGCCAGGCTGCCCTGAAATAGCAGCTCCCCGTGCTGGATGACGCCCACGTGCGAGGCCACGCGCTCAATCTCCCCGATGAGATGACTCGACAGCAGGATGGTTTTGCCGTGCGCCCGCTGCAGGGCGAGCAGCAGCTCGCGCATCTCGGCAATGCCCTGCGGATCAAGACCGTTGGTGGGCTCGTCGAGGATGAGCAGCTCCGGCTCCGACAGCAGGGCCAGGGCCAGCCCGAGGCGCTGGCGCATGCCCAGCGAATACTGCCGCACCGGCCGGCCGGCGTCGGCGGTCAGCCCCACCACGGCCAGCACCTCGGCGGTGCGGGAGTGGGGCAGCCCGCGCAGGCGGCGCGTCACCTCCAGGTTGTCGCGGCCGCTAAGGTGGTCGTAGAGCGAAGGCATTTCGATCAGGGCCCCGACGCGGCTCAGGGCCGTAAGGCGCTGCCGGCTCAGGTCGTGGCCGAAGAGGCGCACGCTACCAGCCGGCGCGGGCAGCAGGCCCAGCAGCAGGCGCAAGGTGGTGCTCTTGCCCGCCCCGTTCGGCCCCAGAAAGCCGTAGATGCTGCCGGCGGGCACCTGCAGATCAAGGTGGTGGAGCACAGGCCGCCGGCCGAAGTCGAAGGACAGCGCGTGGGTTTCGACGAGAAAGGAAGTCGCCATAGCGGTGCGGGAGTTGGAACGGCAGCAAACCTAGGAATCGGTAAGGCCCGCTATTGGAATATTCCACCAACCACTCGATTTCCGGGACGAAAAGCCGGATTCGGGCTGCCAGTCGCGGGGCACCGGGCATCGGCCGGGCTGAATCAGGTTGGAGGGCCAAACGGGGGCTTTGGCGGCGTGCCGCGGGCAGTTCGTTGAAATTGGGCAGCGTCCGCCCCGGCCGGCCGGTAGATTGCGGCCGCTTTTTTTATTCCGCTGCTATGAGCCTTTCCTCCGATGCCGTGGCCCTGGCCCCGGCAGCATCCGCCCCCCCGTTTACGGGGCGCCCGGCTGCCCCCGGCGAGCGGCGCGTGCCGCTCTGGGCCCACTTGGTGCTCGGGGCGCTGCTGCTGATCAGCGACGGGCTGCAGTTCTGGCAAATGCTCACCGTGCCTGAGCGCCACGGCCTGTCCGGCCGGGAGCTTTGGCAAAGCGCCGTGCTGCGCAGCCTCTGCACCGATGCTCTGTACGCGGCCATCTTCTACCTGAACTGGCGCGAGCTGATTCCGCGCCTGCTGGCCCGCGGCCGGGTGCTGCTCTATGCCCTGGGCGTGCTGGTGCTGCTGGCGGCATTTGTGAGCCTGCGGGTGGCCGCCTCGCGCTGGGTGTACAGCACCCCGGCGGATCTGCCCCCGCCCGCGCTGCCCAAGCTGCTGATTCCTTACGCCCTTACTGGTCTGATGATGGTGTTTCTGAGCTCGGCCCTGAAAGTCACCGGCGACTACCTGCGCGAGCAGCGCAACCGGCGCGAGCTGGAGCGCCGGCAGCTGCTCACGGAGCTGTCGTTGCTGAAAATGCAGGTGAACCCGCACTTCCTGTTCAATACCCTGAACAACATTTACGCCCTGGCCAGCCAGAAATCCGACCGCGCCCCCGAGGCCGTGCTGCGCCTCGCCGACATCATGCGGTACATGCTCTACGAGAGCAGCGCCGACACCGTGCCGCTAACTCAGGAGCTGCAGCACCTGCGCAGCTTCCTCGATCTGCAGCGCCTGCGGCTGCCTTCCACCGGCCCGGCCGCCGTGGCGTTCGACACCGCTGGTATGCCCGCCGACGTGGCCTGGCCCATTGCGCCCATGCTGCTGCTGCCGCTGGTCGAAAACGCCTTCAAGCACGGCGACCTGACGGCCCGCCCCGCCGTGAGTCTGGAGCTCCGCCTAGCCGCCGACGGTGCGCTGTGCTTCGTGGTACAAAACGCCGTGGCGGCGCCGGCCGCGGGCCCTGCCCTGGAGCAAGCCGGCGGTGTAGGCCTCACCAACCTACGCCGCCGTCTGGAGCTGCTCTACCCCGGTCGCCACCAGCTGCAGGTAGAGGTGCCGCCCGGGCGCCACCGCGTCACGCTCACGCTGTGGCCCGCCGCGCTGGCTTGATCGGGCGCCACCTTTCTACCTTGCCCCGCATGGAATCCGCCAAACCTACCCGCAAGCTTAGCTGCGTGCTCATCGACGACGAGCCGCTGGCCCTCGACGTGCTGGCCGGTTACTGCGCGCAGCTGCCGTTTCTGGAGCTGCGTGGGCAGTTTCACGATGCGTTGCAGGCGCTGGCGTACGTGCAGGACCACCCCGTCGATGTGGTGTTCGTGGATATTCACATGCCGCGCATCACGGGCCTGCAGCTCGTGCAGCTGCTGCCCCGGCCGGCTCCTCGGGTGGTCTTTACTACGGCCTACGACCAGTACGCCGTGCAGAGCTACGAGCTGAGCGCTACCGATTACCTGCTGAAGCCCATTGCCTTCGAGCGGTTCTTGCAGGCCGTCAACAAGGTGCGTGCCCTCACCGCCGCGCCGGTTTCGGCTCCGGCCCCGGCCTTGGAGGCCGGGCCCGCGGCGCCGGCCGTGGCGGCGGATGCCATGTTCGTCAAAAACGAGCACCGGCTGCAGCGCGTGGCCTTCGACGACATCCTCTACATCGAGGGCATGCGCGAGTACCTGATGATTTACACGGCCGAGAGCGGCAAGATCCTGACGCTGCAGTCGTTTCGGCGGGTGGAGGAGGTGCTGCCGCCGCAGCGCTTCGCCCGCATCCACAAGTCCTTCTTGGTGGCCTTGAACCGCATCGAGCACGTGGAGCGCAGCAAGGTGCAGGTGGCCGGCCGCCTGCTGCCCGTCGGCGACGCCTACCGCGACGGGTTCATGGCCCTGATCCGCGCCTATAATCAGCTGTGAGGCCAAAAGGTGAGTTGAGGCTCGGATGATCCGGCGTACCTCAATTCACCCGGCTATGGTCGCTCCGATTTACTTCTGCGCCAGCTTGCTGGCAATCTGGGCCGTGTAGCGGCCCTGGTAGCGGGCGCCCTCCAGCTCGTTTTCGCTGGGTTGCCGCTCGCCCTTGCCGCCGGCAATGGTGCTGGCGCCGTAAGGCGAGCCACCCGTTATTTCGTCGATGCGCGACTAGCCCTGCCAGGCGTAGGGCAGGCCGGCAATGACCATTCCGTGGTGAAGCAAGGCCGTATGCGCGGTACGGATAGTGGTTTCCTGGCCGCCGTGCTGCGTAGCGGTGCTCACAAAGGCCCCACCCACTTTGCCGACCAGCGCCCCGCGGGCCCACAGCGGCCCGGTGGCATCAAGGAAAGCCTGCACCTGCCCGCACAGGCTACCGTAGCGCGTGGGCACGCCCAGGATGATGGCGTCGTAGTCGGCCAGCTCCTCCACTGTGGCTACTGGCAGGTGCGCAAACGCCTGCTGCGCCTGGGTAGCCCCTATCTGAGCCAGCAGCTCTTGGGGCAGGGTCTCAGGCACTCGCTTGAGGGTAACTTCGTTGCCGGCAACTTCGCGGGCGCCTTCGGCCACGGCTTCGGCCATTTTCCAGACGTGGCCATAGGTGGAGTAGAACAGAACGAGGGTTTTCATGGTGTGGGTACGGAGAAGGTGAAAGAAGCCCGGCCGGCGGCCAGGCTAGGGTAGGTACCGGGAATCGGGCAGTGAGGTTGGGGTGCTGCGGGATAAGCCGTAGCTTTAGGAGTGCTGAAAGCACCAGCGGGCAGTGGATAGAGCCCGCGCCGAGAAAAAATTACCCTGACTTGCAACCCCGCAGCGCCCGCGCTGCTCCTCCTATTGCCGCTGCCTGCTGAGCGGTTCTGTTTTGCTATTCCGTGGTCCATTAGCCCATGAGACATCTGCTACCTGTTACCAGCTCCCGCCGCCGCTTTGCGCTGGGTAATGGCGCCCCCGGCCGCACTTGCCGGGCCCACGTATGAGTGCCCTCGCCGCCTTTGGCACCAGCGGTCTGGGCCGGCTCGTGGGCGGGCTCTCCGCTTCACCTACGGAAGCTTCCGACGTGGCTCCACCGGCTGCCACGCGTCCGCTGCAGCCGGCCAACCGCTGGAGCGAAGCCGAGCTGATTGACGCCTGCCTCGACGGCAGCCGCGTGGCCCAGAAAGAGCTGTACGTGCGCTACGCCGGCCGCATGCTGGCCGTGTGCTCCCGCTACTCGCAGACGACCTTCGAAGCCGAAGACGTGCTGCAGGAAGGGTTTGTGACGGTGTTCAGCAACTTGAGCCACTTCCGGCGCGAATGCCCGCTGGAGTTCTGGATTCGGCGTATCATGATCAACGCCGCCCTGCGCCAGCACCGCCGCAACGCGCCCATGCTGGCCGTTACGGAAAGCGAATACCCCGAAGCCGTAGCCGACGAGGAGCTCATCCTTTCGAACTACAACTTCGAAGAATTACTCAAGATGGTGCAGGACCTGGCCCCGCGTTACCGCATGGTGTTCAACCTGTTTGCCATCGAAGGCTACGGCCACAAAGAAATTGGCGAGATGCTCGGCATTTCGGAGGGTACCAGCAAGTCGCAGTACTCCCGGGCCCGCGCAATCCTGAAAGCCAAGCTGGAAAGACTCGACCAACGTTGCAATGACACCCGTTTCCGATAACCACGACCACCGGCCGCCCACCGGCAACCTGGAGGAGATGTTCCGCCAGAAGTTTGCCGAGGCTGAGCTCACGCCCCGCGCCGACGTGTGGGACCGGCTCGACCACGAGCTGCTGCTGCGGGAAAACCAAGGCTACCGCCGCCGGCTGGTGGGCTACCGCCGTCTGGCCGCTGCGGCCTGCGCCGTGGCCACGCTGGGCGTAGGCGGCTGGCTGACCCAGCGTACCCTGACCGCTGATACCCCGGCGCAGGTAGCAGCCGTAACCAACCGCGCTGCCACCGAGGCCGCGGCCAGCCGCCTTGGCGAAGCTGCCAACGCCTCGGTCTCCGGCGAGGCGCAGCGCAGCACAGCCGCAGCGGAAGGCCGCCCGGCCGGTGCTGGTGGCGCTGCTGCCGATGCTTTTGACCTGCGCCAGTCCTCCGAAGGCGTGGCCGCCCAAAGCCCTGCGGCCGATGCGGCCGTAGGACCTGGCTTGGCTGTCGGGGCTCTGCGGGAGTCGTTTGGCGCTGCGCCGGAGGCCGCTACCCAGCCTGGGCTGGTAAGCCGCGCGCTGGCCACCATCAAGCAGACTTTCGGTATGGAGGCGGGGCAGTCGGCGCCGGTGCCCGGCGGCGCTATGCCCGGTGGGCGCAGCCTGCCGCTGAACGGTGGTAACGGCTCCCTCGCCACGCCCGGCAGCGCGTTGGCGGCGGCCCGCATGCCCGCCGCCGGCGCCCTGGCCGCGCCGGCTGCCGCCCAGGCAGACGGCATCGACGGCCTGCAGCCCATTGCCAGCCGTCTGCGGCGGGCCGCCGCTGGCAGCCGTCCCGATTCGGTGAAGCCCGCGCTGCTGAGCGCCCCCGTGCTGCTGGCCGCGCAGGTTTCGTCGGAAGAAGAAACCGATGACAAAAAAGAGCTGAACAGTCGGTGGAAGTGGCGCGGCAGCTATGCTGCCCAGCGCTTTGTGCCCAACGTGAGCGGCGCCGCCGGCACGGGAATGGCTTTGAATTTTGCGTCGCCGGCCTCGCCGCTGCGGCCCGCTCCCGTCGAAGAGCCCACGAAACTGCAGCCGGGCCTGGCCCAGCGCGGGCAGCTGGGGGTGGCCGTACCCTTGGGCAAAAAGCACTGGACCCTGCTGACCGGCGCCGAGCTGGCGGCCATCAGCGGCAACACCGGCCGCGAAGTTACCCGGCAGTTTAGCAGCGCCAACAGCCCCAGTGCCGCCGACCAGAAATTCCAGACCGGCCGCTACCACCTGACCACCATCGGCGTGCCGGTGCAGGTGCGCTACGAAGGGCGCAAGCAGGGCTGGGGCGTGTATGCCGCCGTAGGCGCCGCCGTGAACGTGCTGCTGCGCAACCGTACCGACGTCGGGACGCTCAGCGCCACTAGTGATGCGCCTTACCGCCGCGTGCTGGCCTCGGCCCGGGGCAGCGCGGGCGTACGCTTCTCGCCCGCTCGCGGCAACTGGCAGCTCAACGTGGGCCCCGAGGCGGAAGCCGGGCTGAACACGCTGAACGTCAATCCGAGCGAAGGCTGGAGCAAGCGCACCCGCCCGTACGCGGTGGGGCTGGCGGCCAGCGTAGAGTTTGGCGGCGGCAAAGCCGAGCTGGCTCCCTGATAAAGCTTCCCCAGCATTACCCACTCACTCACCTGGGTCGAACCCTGCGGCTGGTATCCAGTCGTGGGGTTTTTCTTTGTTCGGCGGAAACCCCCTGCGCGCCGCCGTAGTTAAGAAGGGTTATCTTTCCCGCTCTCCGAATTCTCCCCGCATGGAGTACCAACTGACCTCTGAATTCAAGCCTACCGGCGACCAGCCCAAAGCCATTGCCCAGCTCGTGGCGGGCATCGAGGCGGGCGAGCCGGCCCAGGTACTGCTGGGGGCTACCGGCACCGGCAAGACCTTCACGATGGCCAACGTCATTGCCCAGACGGGCAAGCCGGCGCTGATCCTGGCCCACAACAAGACGCTGGCTGCCCAGCTCTACGGCGAGTTCAAGCAATTCTTCCCCAACAACGCCGTCGAGTACTACATCAGCTACTACGACTACTACCAGCCCGAGGCGTACATCGCTTCGACGGACGTGTTCATCGAGAAGGACCTGGCCATCAACCAGGAAATCGAGAAGCTGCGGCTACACACCACGTCCTCGCTGCTCAGCGGGCGGCGCGACGTGATTGTGGTGGCGTCGGTGTCGTGCATCTACGGCATCGGCAACCCCGAGGAGTTCGGCAAGAACATGATCCTGCTGAAGCCGGGGCTGAAGTTTTCGCGCAACGCCCTGCTTTACCAGTTCGTGCAGATCCTGTACTCGCGCACCGAGCAGGAGTTTACCCGCGGTACCTTCCGCGTGAAGGGCGACACGGTGGACATTTTCCCGGCCTACCTCGACTACGCCTACCGTATCTACTTTTTCGGCGATGAAATCGAGGCCCTGCACCGCATCGATCCGGAAAGCGGCAAGAAGCTGGGCGAGGAAAAGGACGTGGCGCTGTTTCCGGCCAACCTCTTCGTGACCGGCAAGGATACCCTGCAGCAGGCCATCAAGGAAATTCAGTACGACATGGTGCAGCAGCACGCCTACTTCGAGAAGGAGGGGCGCGACTCGGAGGCCAAGCGCATCGTGGAGCGCACCGAGTTCGACCTGGAGATGATCCGGGAGCTGGGCTACTGCTCGGGTATCGAGAACTACTCGCGCTACTTCGACGGCCGCTCGCCCGGCTCGCGCCCGTTCTGCTTGCTCGACTACTTCCCCGACGACTACCTGCTGGTGGTGGACGAAAGCCACGCCACCATGCCGCAGATCCGGGCCATGTGGGGCGGCGACCGAAGCCGCAAAACCGCGCTGGTGGAGTACGGCTTCCGCCTGCCCTCGGCCATGGACAACCGCCCGCTCACCTTCAACGAGTTTGAGAGCATGTTCCGGCAGGCCGTGTACGTGTCGGCCACGCCGGCCGACTACGAGCTGGAGCGCGCCGGTGGCGTGGTGGTGGAGCAGATTATCCGCCCGACGGGCCTGCTGGACCCCGAAATCGAAATCCGGCCGAGCATCAACCAGATCGACGATTTGCTTGACGAGGTGGACAACCGCGTGAAGATGGGCGACCGGGTACTCGTCACGACGCTCACCAAGCGCATGGCCGAGGAGCTGACCAAGTACATGGAGCGCCTCAACATCAAGGTCAGCTACGTGCACTCCGACGTGAAAACGCTGGACCGGGTAGAAATCCTGCGGCAGCTGCGCCTGGGCGAAATCGACGTGCTGATCGGCGTGAACCTGCTGCGCGAGGGCCTGGATTTGCCGGAGGTGTCGCTGGTGGCTATTCTCGACGCCGATAAGGAAGGCTTCCTGCGCGACCAGCGCAGCCTGATTCAGACCATGGGCCGCGCCGCCCGTAACGACCGCGGCAAAGTCATCATGTACGCCGACCGCATCACCGGCTCCATGCAGCGCGCCATGGACGAAACGAACCGCCGCCGCGCCACCCAGATGGCTTATAACGAGGAGCACGGCATCACCCCGCGCACCGTGCGCAAGTCGCGCGAGGCCATCATGGAGCAAACGTCGCTCTCCGATTACCGCGTGCCGGAGCAACCCATGGCCTACGTCGGCCCCGACGAGGACGGCGGCGGGCTGGCCATTGCGGCCGAGCCGGTGGTGGCCATGATGAGCAAGGCCGACCTGGAAAAGCTCATCAAGCAAACCGAAAAGCAGATGGAAGCCGCCGCCAAGGAGCTGGACTTCCTGCAGGCCGCCAAGTTCCGCGACGAGCTGGCTTCCCTGCGGCAGCTGCTCAAAACCAAGCGCGACTAAGCCCCGCAGATAGATCTGCGTGCCACAAACGCCAGCTCGGGCTTTTCGGGCTGGCGTTTGCCTGTTTCGGGGCTTAGTTTTTGCACGTGGTTGACCGGCTCGTTTCGGCCTTTCGCCACCCTTATTCCCCCTGGTTTATGCGTCTGCTTGTTATCTGCTTGCTGCTGGGCTTGGGCCGCTTTATGCCGGCGGCTCAGCAACCTATACCGCGTTATCAGTTCATGCACGTCAACTTCAGCGGCAGTCGCATCTTTTTCTCGCCGGCCCGCCAAGGCAAGGAGTGGGTGAAGGTGAAGGATTACCTGGGGCAGAGCTTCTCCATGTTCGACCAGGAAAAGCTGGGCTGGGAGGCCATGAGCCGGCTGCTGAACGAGCTGTCGGCGGACGGGTGGGAACTGGTTCAGATGCTGCCCGAGAACAACAAGGATGGCAACGTGGGTGCGGTGTACCTGCTGCGCAAGCCGCAACCGTAAGCATCGCGGCTGCCGATACCCGATCAGGCCGTTTGGGGGCGGCTGGCATCATCGTTTTTGAGCACCACGCTGATGCGGCCGTCGCGCTCCAGCCGGGCCATTTCGATGGCGGCCAAGTCGTCGGTGCCGCCGGCCTCCCGGATGCCCTGCAGCAGGTCGCGGCGGCTCAGGTTATTACGGCGCAGGTTGGCGTACTGAATGCGGCCGTGCTGCACCAGTAGGTAAGAGTTGCCCTTGATGACGCGACCGATCAGCGGACTGTGAAACGCAGCCCAAGCCAGCAGGCGGTGCAACAGCACCAGCACGGCACAGGCCAGCACAGTGCTGCCCAGCGGCGAGGCGCCCACAATGGCGCGGCTCAGCACCGCCCCGAGAATGATCTGAATGACCACATCGAAGGGGCTGATGCTGCCAAAGGTGCGTTTGCCCGACAGCCGCAGCAGCGTCAGCGCCACGAAAAAGACCAAGACAGCGCGGGCCGCCATCTGCCCCGCCGAGAGGTTGTCTGCGTCGGCCCGCAAGCCCAACAGCTCGTTGAGAAACGATTCCATGAAACAGCGACGGTTAAGAAGCCGCGCGTTGGGCAGCCCGCTGAACCAGCACCTCGGCCCGCTGCTTGCCGCTGCGGCACCAGAAGTGGGACAACTGCCCCTTGGCCTCGTGGCAGGACGCAAGGAAAGGCTCGATTTCGTGCAGCAGCTGCGGCGGCAGTCCACCGACGGCATGCCGGTGCTGGCCCGACCCGGCGGCCACGGCCAATAGCCGGTCGTGGCGCCGAAGCTGGCCGGATTCGGGCTGCTCCACTTCGAGCACCCCGATCCAGGGCGCTTTCGCTACCGTGCCCGGGGACGTAGAGGCGTCCATGAGCAGCACGGCGACCGGGTTGCCGTCGTCGGCTAAGGTGGAGGGCACAAAGCCGAAGTCTTTGGAAAACGAACTGCCTTTGGACAGGAAGCGCTTGGGCCTGAAGAAGCCCAGTGCTGGAGCGAAGGCCAGCTTGTTGGGGCTGCTCTTGGACGTCTTGGTGACTACGTGCAGGCGGCGGCAGCCGGGTGGTTGATCCAGCGTGGGAGGCATAGCGTGGGGGAGTTGCTGTAGTATACCCGGCCCGCTGCGCCAGTGTTGCCCGGTCGTGGCCGCCACATCATCATGCGTTGCCGGGCGGTGCGGGGGCCACTACTTTTGGGCCAACCTAACCTCTTTTTTCCATCCATGCGTACCCGCCGTTTGCTCCGCTTCTTCCCCGTTCTGCTGTTGCTGCTCCTGCCCCTGCTGCCCCAGCGCAGCCTGGCCCAGGTGTCGAAAGCCGGCTCCTACCAGTTCATGCAGATGACCACCATCGAGTCCATCGTGGCCGGCGGGCTGGGCCGCTCGCGGGTGATTTTTACCCCTGAGTTCAAAGGTTCGAAGGAAACCAACATGGAAAACCTATTCAGCCTCACCGGCATCAACATGCAGAACGTACGGGCCAACGAGGAAACCATCCTTCGTTTCCTGGCCGACGTACAGGCCGACGGCTGGGACCTGGTGCAGGTGACGCCGCTCACCCAAACGCTGCAGAGCGGCGGCTCCACGGGCCAGGGCATTTTCATGACGCGTTACCTCTTCCGCAAGGCTAAGTAGCGTTTTTACGCCTCCTAGCTATCCGCGTCGCGGGCCTGTGCGCACCGCTGCGTACGGGCCCGCAGCGCGGACGCGGGGAGCCCCGCGCGGCTGCGCTAGGCCGGGTTGTTGCGGTGCGAAGAGGCGCGGATAAGCAGCTCGGGCGTCAGCACCACCGGCGGGAGCGTCGGGGCGGGGGATTCGCGCTGCAGAATGTGGAGCAGCTGCTGCACGGCCAGGCGGCCCATCTGGTGGCAGCGCTGGTCCACTGAGCTGATGGTAGGCTCGGTGAGGGCCGTGAAGGCTTCGTTGCTGAAACCCACGACGGCCACTTCTGCCGGCACGCGGATGCGCCGGGCCTTGAGCACCTGGATAGCGCCCACCGCGGCCAGGTCGTTGGATGAAAACACCGCGTCGGGCGGGTTCGGCAGCTCCAGCAGGTGCTGCATGTTCTGCGTGCCGGTATCCTGGTTCAGCTCGGAAAAGCACATCAAGGCTTCGTCGGGCTGCAAGCCGTGGTCGCGCAGCGCGTCCAGGTAGCCTTGGTGGCGGTTGCGGTGAATGTTTAGGTGCAGGGGGCCGCTGAAGTGCGCGATGCGGCGGCAGCCTTGCTGGATCAGGTGCGCCACGGCCGCGTAGGCGCCGGCGTGGTCGTCGAGCACCACGGCGCTGGTGTGGGGGCCGGCCATGTCTTCCACGATGCGGTCGAAAAATACCAGCGGCACCTCGGCCCGGCGCACCGCGTCGAAGTGCGCAAACTCCTGGGTGGTACTGGCCAGCGACACTAAAATGCCCTCTACCTGGGCGTTCAGGAGCAGCTCGATGTTCTTTTTCTCCTGTCGCACGTCTTCGTTCGACTGGCAGATCATCACGTTGTAGCCCTGCTTGCTGGCTTCGATGGCAATGCCGTTGACCACTTCTGGAAAAAAGTGGCCCGTGATGTAGGGCACCAGTACGCCGATGGTGTTGCTGCGTCCGCGGCGCAGCGCGGCGGCCAGTTGGTTGGGCTGAAAGTTCAGCTCGTCGGCCAGCTGCCGCACCCGCTGCTTGGTGGCCTCGCTCACCTGCGGGTGTCCCGTCAGCGCCCGCGACACGGTGGAGGGCGAGAGGTTCAGGGCGTTGGCCAAGTCAGTGATGGACGTCCGATGCGGTGCCTTCATGCCGGTAGGGGCCACTACGGAGCCGATAAGCGCCCGGGCGGCCGGAAGTGGTGAAACAGGGAACAGTGCCGGCCGGCAGTTACCTGCGGCCGTTCACAGGTGGTAAACATAAGCAGAAGCGGCCGCACGTCCCGCCGGCCTAGACACAGCGGCAGCCGCGCAAAAACGAAGCCGCCGCAGCGGACAGCAGCGGCGGCAACGGTGAACCCGCACCAGGACGACCTGGGGTTGGCGGTTTCGGTTCGATCAGTGAACCGGTTGTGCGTTGGGCCGGTAGGTGGTCGTTACCCCGGTGCCCTCGGCTGGGCCGAGCTTGCTCAGCAGCGCAGCCACGGCCGCCTCGTCCTCGGGCAGGCCCACCTGCCGCCACAGCTCAATGCCCTGCCGCACCAGCACGCACGAGGGCAACTGGCTCGCCTGAAAGCTGCGCACCACGGTTGGGTGGCTGGCCTCATCGATTTTGAGCACCCGCACGGCCCCGCCGAGGCGGTGCTGCAGCTGGGTGAGCGAAGCGCTGGAGACGGGCGGTAGTTGCCTGGGTTGGCCCGCATCCGGCAGCAGCACCAGCAGCACGGCCGCATCGGAAGCCGGCAGCAGCGGTTTGGTTTGGATGACGGTCATAACGGGCAGTTGAAGGTTACGCTAGCAAAATTGACCTTTCCGCGCTGCTTATTCCATGATATTCGTCAGGTCGGGGTATAACTTCGGTCATCTCCGGCCGTTTTAGCCCGAGTTTTGTCCGAACGGCTTTTCCTCTGTTTCTTTCGCCCCGCTGCTTCCCATGACTCCGAACCCTTACGCCGACGCTTTGGTGAACACCCTGTTCCAGCAGGCCCAAGGGTTCGTGGGCGTGTATGACGCGCAGCTCGGCTGGTTTACCCAGGTAAATCCGCGCGGCCCGCAGCTGCTGGGCTACGCCTCGGAGCAAGCCCTAGTGGGCGCCGCCGACCACGTGCTGCCCGTGCGGCCGCGGGGGCACCAAAGCTGGAACGAGTTGCTGGAGGCCGCGCGCATCTCCGGTTCCCAAGTAGTCGATGCCGACATCCAACGGCTCGACGGCACGGCGTTTGGGGGCACCGCGGAAATTACATCCTTTCAGCACGACGGCCGCGCGCTGTTTCTGGTGCGCCTGCATGCACAGGACCGCCTGCGGCAGGCCGAGCGGGAACTGGCCCAGAGCGTAGGGCGCTTTGAGGCCGTGGTGGCCAACGCCACCATTGGCATTATCGTCTGCGACCGGCAGGGTCGCATCGTGACGGCCAACCGGTTGTCGCAGCAGCAGTTCGGCTACGAAGAGGGCGAGCTGACGGGGCTGAAGATCGAAGTGCTGGTACCCAACGCCGTGGGCCGCCGCCACGAGCAGCTGCGCGAATCGTTCAACGCCAACCCCTCGGTGCGGGCCATGGGCGCGCACCGTGGCGGCCTGGAGGCCCTGCGCAAGGACGGCACCGTGTTTCCGGTGGAAGTCAGCCTGAGCTATTTCCACCTCGACAACGAGCTGTACGTGGTGTCCTACATCCTCGACATCACCTACAAGAAGGAAGCTGAGCGGGAGCTGATTGCCCAACGCCAACACGTGGAGAAACTCAACGCCGAGCTGGAGCAGAAAGTGGCCGACCGCACGCACGCCCTGCTCAGCACCCTGGAGCAGCTGGAGCAGCGCTCCGAGGAGCTGGCCAAGGCCCTGGCCGCCGAGCAGGAGCTGGGCGAGCTGAAGTCGCGCTTCGTGAGCATGGCCTCGCACGAGTTCCGCACCCCGCTCACGGCCGTCATGAACTCGGCTACGCTCATTGAGAAGTACCCCGCCGGCGACCAGCAGGACAAGCGCCTCAAGCACCTGCACCGCATCCGCGCCTCCGTCAAGCACCTGAACGACATCCTGGAAGAGTTCCTCTCGGTGGGCAAGATCGAGGAAGGCAAGATCGAGGCCCGGCCGGTGCAGCTGCGCCTCGACGAGCTGCTGACCGACACGCTGCCCGACGTGCAAAGCCTGCTCAAGCCCGGCCAGCGCATCGTGCCGCGGGTGGAGTGCCCCGACTCGGTGTGGCTCGACCCCTCGCTGCTGCGCAAAATCCTCGTCAACCTGCTCTCCAACGCCATCAAGTACTCCGGCGACGGCTCCACGGTGACTGTGCACGCCCACTGCGCCCACGGCCAGCTCACGCTGGCCGTGCAGGACGAGGGTATGGGCATCTCGGCTGAGGATCAGGAACACCTGTTCGAGCGGTTTTTCCGGGCCCGCAACGCCGGCAACGTGCCCGGCACCGGCCTCGGCCTCTACATCATTGCCAAGTACCTGGAGCTCATGGGCGGCCACATTGCCCTGCAGAGCGAACTGAACGTGGGCACCACCGTCACCGTCACCATTCCCTATGAAGACCATCCTGCTGATTGAGGACAACGACCTGATTCGCGAGAGCACCGCCGAGATTCTGGAGCTGGCGGGCTACCACGTGCTAACGGCCGAAAACGGCAAGGTGGGCGTGGAGCACGCCCGCAGCACCCGTCCCGATCTGGTGATCTGCGACATCATGATGCCGGTGCTCGACGGCTACGGCGTGCTCCAGATCTTCAACCAGGATGCACAGCTGGCGGGCATCCCGTTTATCTTCCTCACGGCCAAGACCGAGCGCACCGACATGCGCAAGGGCATGGAGCTGGGCGCCGACGACTACCTGACCAAGCCCTTCGAGGAAAGCGAGCTGCTAAGCGCCATTACGGGCCGCCTGAACCGTTTCCGCCACTTTAAGGCCGACTACGACCTGCAGCACGAGGGCCTGAACGAGTTTCTGGACGACGCGCGGGCGGTGGGCAAGCTGGAAAGCCTCTCGGCCGACCGCAAGGTGCATGCCGTGCGCAAAAAGCAGGACATCTACCGCGAAGGCGACGAGCCCACGCGGCTGTACTTCGTGAAGGCGGGGCGGGTGAAGACGGTGAAAGCCACCGCCGCGGGCAAGGAGCTGATTACCGGCATTTACGCCCCCGGCGAGTTTTTTGGCTACATGGCCCTGCTGGAGCAAACCCGGCACGGCGACTCCGCCGTGGCCGTCGACGACTCCGAGCTGGTGTATATTCCCAAGGACGACTTCGCCCAGCTGCTGCTGCGCAACCCCGAAGTCAGCCAGCAGTTCATTCGCCTGCTGGCGGGCCGTGTGAGCGAGCGGGAGCAGCAGCTGGTGGGCATGGCCTACAACTCCATCCGCCGCCGCGTGGCCGACACGCTGCTGCGCCTGCACGAGCAGCACGCCGACGCGGCCGCCACCTTTCAGCTTTCCCGCGACGACATGGCCGCCCTGGTCGGCACGGCGCCCGAGTCGCTGATCCGCACGCTGAGCGAGTTCAAGCAGGACGGCCTGATTGAGCTGAGCGGCAAAGACATTCGGGTGCTGCAGCCCGACAAGCTGCGCCGCGCCAATTGGTAATCCGCTGAGCGGTTCGTCGGCTATGAAAACGGCCCGCTGAGGAATCGGCGGGCCGTTTTGTGTACGTGAGCAGTGCCGGGTGCCCATCAGGCCCAGCGAATGGAGCGGTAATCGGGCAAAGTCGGCTGGGCAAGAGCGGGCTCGGCTACGGCCTTCTGCTGGACGCACTGCTCGCAGCAGGGGGGCGCTACAGCTTCGCGCTGCTGCGGCAGCACCAGCAGCGGAATGCGGGTGTGGTAGGCCTGGGTTTTGGTGTAGCACACGTCGAAGAAGCGGCCGAGTAGGATGGAACGAGTAGGGACGAAGATGAGCAGCTGCGCCTGCATCTGTTCGCAGAACTCACCGATGCCCTCCAGCGGGTCGTCGTCGAGTACAAGGCGGCTGCGCATGGAAATGCCGGCCAGCTCTTGCTGCATCAGCTGCATGCCGCGTTTCACCCGAATCAGTTCCGGCAAGTCCAGTTGCTGGTAAAAATGCACGAGCTGCAACTGCGGCCGCAGCTCGCGTAGCATCTGGGCCAGCGGGGTTAGCGCGGCGGCCTGCAAGTGACCGAAGTCGGCCAGGAAAGCGGCGCGGGCGGGCAGCGTGCGGGCGCCGGGCGGCACCACCAGCACCGGGCAGCTGGCCAGCTCAGCGATGCGCGCGGCGTGGTTGCCGCCGATGGCCGCTTCGCCGCAGTCGACGTACTCCAGACTCATCACCACCAGCTCAGCGCCGTAGGCCTCGATGGCCTGCTGCACGTGGTCGTGCAGGCAGCCGGCGCGCACGGCGTGGCGGTAGCGGATGCGGCGCCCGTCCTGGCGCACGAGCTGTACGTAGCGCAGGCGTTCGGACAGGGTAACCAGTCGTTGCTCGTAGGCGGTGGTGTCGGCGGCCGAAAGCGGGCCGTGGTGGCAGTACAGCAGCACTACCTCGGCGCTGAGCCGGACGGCCAGCTTGTTGGCGTACACCACGGTATGCTCCGTCGCGGTGGTCAGGTCGATGGGAACAAGGATGGTTTTCATGGGGCGAATCAGGCGCGGGGGGAGAGAGAAGAAGCGGGGAATTATTCGCCGGGTGTGCCGTGGCACATGGTAACGGCGCGAGTGGCCGGGCCGGCAGCCGCCTGCAGCTGGGGGCTCAGGTACGGTATGCCGAGGCCCAGCCCGCGCACGATGAACAGCACGGCCATGGCCGTGGCCACCACCGGCACGGCCTGCCGCAGCCGGGTGCGCCAGCGCAGCGGCACCAACTGTCCGGTCAGCGAAAGCGCCAGCATCAGCGGCAAGGTGCCCAGGCCGAACAGGGCCATGTAGGCCGCGGCTCCGCCCACGCCCGGGGCACTCAGCGCCCCGGCCAGCGCCAGGTACACCAGGCCGCAGGGCAGCAGGCCGTTGAGCACGCCGCTCATGTACAGCGCCCCGGGCGCGGGCCGCTGAAAAAAGTACGCCAGCGCCTGCTTCAGCCGAAACAACGCGCGGTCGAGGCCCACCGCGGCGGCGGCGCGGCCCGTGTAGCGCTCGGGCACGGCCACCAGCAGCAGAATCAGCAGGCCCGATGTGACCGACAGCCCCTGCTGCCAGCCGGCCAGCCGCAGCGACTGCCCCAGCAGGCCGGCCAGCGCGCCCAGCGTGGTGTAGGTGGTCACGCGGCCCAGGTTGTAGAGTACCCGCCCGCTGACGTAGCGGCGGCGCGGCTGCCCCGCGCCGGGCAGCGCCAGGGCAATGGCGCCGCACATGCCCACGCAGTGGAAGCTGCCCAGCAACCCGAAAATAAAACCAGCCCAGAGCATTGGCGAAGGAGAAAGCAATAGAATGCAGCAGCGCCCGAAATGCGCGGATGCGCTGACGAAGGGCAAGTTCGTCAGCGCATCCGCGGCCCGCCATGACAAAAATCAGTGGGCGACGGTGACGTTCTGCTCCACGAAATACGCCTGGCCGCCGGCTTCAAAGTCCAGCCGCACGCGCCAGTAGCCGGGCTGCAGCTTGGCGGTGCTCAGGCGCTGGGTGCCGGCCGCATCGGGCTGCAGCGGCACGGTGAAATCGAGGTGCTGATCGGAGGGACGGAAAAACCGCACTTTTCCGGTGGGCTGCTGCCCGGCCAGCGCGGCGGGCAGTTGCAGCGTCAGCTCGTCGGCGGCGGCCTGGTAGCGGATGGCCCCGGGCAGGGCCGCGGCGCGGGCCGCGGCTTCCATGCGCTGCTGGTGCTGCAGCTCCTGCTCGTAGTAGTCCTTGCTGACCAGATCGACGCTGCTGCTCATGGCCTGCTTGACCATGTAGCCGATAAACGTACCGAAGAGGACAAACACGGCAATGATGGCGTACGGCCACAGGCTGCGTTGCGGGGCGGGCTTATTCACGGTGAGGGTAGACATGGGGGGGAAGAAAGTAGCGCGGGCAGTGGCCGCGTAGGGCCGGCCAATGGCCGTTTAACGATTTGCGGACGGCCGAGCAAGCCAGTAGCCGGCTGAGGTGCCGGGGCCGGGCTAGTGGGCCGGCGCCAGAAACTTGGTTTGCTCTTCCGTAATCAGCTGGCCGCCGCTGTACACGCCGATGCGAATCTTGCTGCTGGTCTTGGTCAGCGCGCTCTTGGGCAGCTCGGCGAAGAACACGGCCTCGGTCATGCCCTGGGCGGGCAGCTTCAGGCCGCTCTGGCCCACCACCTTCACCGAGCCGTCGGCGGGCTCCAGCACGCGCAGCTCCAGGGGCATGGCGCGGTTGGTTTTGTTGATGACGGAGATGTTGTAGAGGTTCGTGATGCTGCCTCGCTCGGTTTTCTGAAACAGCTGGCCGGGGGTGCGCAGCACGGTGGCTTCCACGTTGGAGCGCGTGAGCAGCAGGCCCGCCATGACGCCCACCAGCAGCAGCAGCACGGCGGTATAGGCCTTGATGCGGCCCGTCACCCGGAACTTAGTGCCGGCCTCGATGTGCGCTTCCGAGTCGTAGCGGATCAGGCCCTGCGGCTTGTTGATCAGGTCCATGATGGAGTTGCACACGTCGATGCAGGCCGTGCAGTTGATGCACTCCATCTGCTGGGCGCCGTTGCGGATGTCGATACCCGTGGGGCACACCTGCACGCATTGCTTGCAGTCGATGCAGTCGCCGGCGGTGCGCTCCTGGTTTTTGCGCAGCTTCTCGCGCGGCTCCCCGCGGCCGTAGTCGTAGGCCACCGTGATGGTGTTCTGGTCGAGCATCACGCCCTGCAGGCGGCCGTAGGGGCAGGCGATGGTGCACACCTGCTCACGGAAGCGGGCAAACACGGCGTAGAACAGGCCCGTGAAAATCACCATCGAGCTGAGCCCGCCCAGGTGCCCCAGCGGCGAGTCGCTGATGATGCGCACCAGCGCCTCGGTGCCGATGATGTAGGCCAGGAAGGTGTTGGCAATCAGGAACGAGATGAGCAGAAACAGCGCGTGTTTGCTCGTCTTGCGCCAAATCTTGTTCCAGGTCCAAGCGGCTTTGTCGAGGGCTTTTTGCTGCGGGGCGTCGCCTTCCAGCCAGTACTCGATGCGGCGGAACACCATTTCGAGGAAGATGGTCTGCGGGCACACCCAGCCGCAGAAAATCCGGCCGTACACCACCGTGAAGAGGATGATGAACAGGATAAAGGCCATGAACCCCAGCAGCAGGATGAAGAAGTCCTGGGGCCAGAAGATCTGCCCGAAGATGATGAACTTCCGCTCCACCACGTTGAGCATGAGCACCGGCAGCTCGTTGAGGCGCAGCCAGGGCCCGGCAAAGAGCAGCGCCAGCAGGCCGTAGCTGACCCACTTGCGGGCCGAGTACAGCCGGCCGCTGGGCTTTTTGGGGTAGAGCCACACGCGCTTGCCTTGGGCATCTATCGTGGCGATAGAGTCGCGGTAGGACTCGTCGGTGGCGGGTTTGTGGGCGACGGGGTTCATCTGGTTCTGGTGCCGCCTGCCGCGCAAAATGGCGCCGGGGCGGCTGTAATCGACTACACGTTCCGGCGGCCGGCGGCTAAGGCCGGCCTGGCCACCGCCCCGGGCGGTGAATCCGATGAGGCTACCAGCCCAAAGTGCCCGCCGCCAGCGGTGGAGTTTCTGGCGGCCTGCCCGAACGTGAGCTGTGCTGAAAGCAGTGTTCGGACAAACGGCAGGGTGAAGGTGGAGCCCGCCGCGGGCAGCTAGGGTGTTGCGAGCGGGTGGCCCGCAACGAGTATTACAGCTTGGCGACGCTGCGCGTGGGGGCTTCCTTCTCGCCCTGCGGCGCCTTCGGGTTGGCCGGCTTCGTGCCCTGAATGCTCACGATGTAGGACGACACCTGCAGCAGCTGCTTGCTGGAGAGCTTGCCTTTCCAGGCCACCATGCCCTTGCCCTGCACGCCGAACTTCACCGTCTTGTACACGCGGTTGATTTCGCCGCCGTGCAGCCAGTATTCGTCTGTCAGATTCGGGCCCACCTTGCCTTCGCCCTCCTGGCCGTGGCAGGCGGCGCAGTTTTGGGCAAACACGGCCTTGCCCGCGTCGATGTCGGCCGTGGCCGTCAGGGGCTGGTAGGTGGTGAGCTTGTTGGGGTCGTCGTTGGCGCCGAGCTGGGCGGCCAGCACGGCGGCCTGCTCCATTTCCTGCTGGTACTCGGCCTGGCTCAGGCTGCCGGTATCCGTCACGTGGAAGTGAATGAAATAGGCCACGCCGAACACGATGGTCAGGTAGAAGCCGTATTTCCACCACGGCGGCAGGTCGTTGTCATACTCCGTGATGCCGTCGTAGTCGTGACCGGCCATCACGTCCTCCTTGTAGGCGCCGGTCAGGCCCACCGTATCGCCGAGGAAGAGGCCCAGGGCCCGGCCGTACCACTGCTCGCGGATGGTCTCGATTTCGTAGACCTTGCGCAGCAGCGGGCGCATTTGCCAGAGCAGCCCGAACATGAGCAGCAGGATGAACACGATCAGGGCCGTCAGGCCGCCCATCATCCAGAGCAGGGCGCCCAGCTCGGAGCCAGCGGCGGCTTGCTTGGCCGCGTCGGCGGCCGGGGCGGCGGCGTCCTGGGCCAGGGCTGTGGCCCCGCTGAGCAGCGTGCTCAAGCTGAGCAGGGCGGCGAAGGAGAATTTACGCGTTAACACAGCGCACCTCCTTCCGTCTGGGCCTGCGCGGCGGCGAAGTCGTCGTCCTGCAGGGGCATCTGCTTCATGGCCTGGATGTGGGAGCGACTCACCACCGCCACGTACACCAGCAACGAGAGAAAAAAGAGAAAGAAGATGGCGAAGGAAATAAGCGGGTAGATTTCGATACCCGTGATGTGTTGCAGAACGTTCTTGTACATGACGGCTCAGTCTTGGCAGGCCTGTTAAGGGCGGGGCACCGGAAGCAAGTGTTTCCAGCACGTTGGGGGTCGGCACCCCGCCCGGGGACCTAGATGATTACTCGGCAGCGGCGGCCACGGCAGCGGCCTGCTCATCCTTCACTTTGATGTCGGTACCGAGGCGCTGCAGGTAGGCAATCAGCGCCACGATTTCCTTGTCCGACTTCACCTGGATGTCTTCCTTGGCCAGCTCCGCCACAATGCCGGCGGCCTGCTTGCGGGCCGCGGCCACGGCTTCTTTCTCGAAGCCGGCCGGGTACGGCGTACCGAGCTGGCGCAGGGCATTGATCTTGGCGGGCGTGTCGGAGTAGTCGATGTCGTTTTCGAACAGCCAGGGGTAGGGCGGCATGATGGAGCCGGGCGACATGCTGGTGGGGTCCATCATGTGGTTGTAGTGCCAGGAGTGGGGGTACTTCTGGCCCACGCGGTGCAGGTCCGGGCCGGTGCGCTTGGAGCCCCACAGGAAGGGCCGGTCGTACACGAACTCGCCTGCCTTGCTGTACTCGCCGTAGCGCTCCGTTTCGGAGCGGAAAGGGCGCACCATCTGGGTGTGGCAGTTCACGCAGCCTTCCTTGATGTACAGGTCGCGGCCTTCCAGCTCCAGGGAGGTGTAGGGCTGCACCGTGGCAATGGTGGGTACGTTCGACTTGATCAGGAACGTGGGCACCATCTCCACCGCGCCGCCGATCAGGATGGCTACCGTGGCCCAGATGCTGAGCTGCACGGGGCGGCGCTCAATCCAGCGGTGCCAGTGCCCGCCTTCGTGGCTGTGCTCGTGGTCGATGACGGCCGGGGCGTGGAACTTCTCGTTGGCCAGCAAGGAGCCGGCTTTGGCGGTCTGGTAGAGGTTGTACACCATCAGGAACACGCCGCTCAGGTAGAGCACCCCGCCGATGCCGCGCAGGTAGTACATCGGTACAATCTGCATCACCGTCTCCAGGAAGTTGGCGTACTGCAGCAGGCCTTCCTCGTTGAACTGCTTCCACATCAGGCCCTGCGTGAAGCCGGCCCAGTACATGGGAATGGCGTAGAACAGGATGCCCAGGGTGCCCAGCCAGAAGTGCACGTTCATCAGCTTCCGGGAGTGAATCGGGGTCTGGTAGAGGCGCGGCCACAGCCAGTAGAGCACGGCGAAGGTCAGGAAGCCGTTCCAGCCCAGGGCCCCCACGTGCACGTGGGCCACGATCCAGTCGGTAAAGTGGGCAATGGCGTTGACGTTCTTCAGCGAGAGCATCGGGCCCTCGAAGGTGGCCATTCCGTAGGCCGTGATGGCCACCACCATGAACTTCAGGATGGGCTCCTCACGCACCTTGTCCCAGGCGCCGCGCAGCGTGAGCAGGCCGTTGATCATGCCGCCCCAGGAGGGGGCAATCAGCATGATGCTGAACACCACGCCCAGGCTCTGCGCCCAGTCGGGCAGGGCGGTGTAGAGCAAGTGGTGCGGGCCGGCCCAGATGTAGATAAAGATCAGTGACCAGAAGTGGATGATGGAGAGGCGGTACGAGTACACCGGGCGCTCCGCCGCTTTGGGCAAGAAGTAGTACATCAGGCCCAGGTAGGGCGTGGTCAGGAAGAAGGCCACCGCGTTGTGGCCGTACCACCACTGCACCAGCGCGTCCTGCACCCCGGCGTAGAGCGAGTAGCTTTTCAGCAGCGACACCGGAATGGCCATCGAGTTGACGATGTGCAGCACGGCCACCGTCAGGAACGTGGCGATGTAGAACCAGATGCCCACGTACAGGTGCTTTTCCTTGCGACGGGCAATGGTGCCGAACATGTTCCAGCCGAACACCACCCAGATCAGCGTGATGGCCACGTCGATGGGCCACTCCAGCTCGGCGTATTCCTTGCTGGTGGTGAAGCCCAGCGGCAGCGTGGCCACGGCCGCGACGATGATGAGCTGCCAGCCCCAGAAGTGGATTTTGCTGAGCAGGTCCGAGAACATCCGGGTCTTGCACAGGCGCTGCAAGGAGTAGTACACCCCGGTGAAAATGCCGTTGCCGACGAAGGCAAAAATCACCGCGTTGGTGTGCAGCGGGCGGATGCGGCCGAACGTGGTGTAGGGCGTGCCCATGTTCAGCTCGGGGCGGGCCAGCTGAAAGGCCGCAATAACGCCGATGAGCATGCCGGCAATGCCCCAGAACACGGTGGCAACGCCGAAGTCTCGGACGATTTTGTTGTCGTAGAAGGATGCGAGAACGGCCTTCGGGGAAGGTTGAGGAGCCCCGGGCGGTTTCGCTTGGACCAGCACAGCCATAGCGCGAAACGGGTTGTTTTGAAGTAGGACAAAACTCCGAATCAGGCCTTTGGCAAAAGATGACGAACGTCAGCCGCGTGGGCTGATAGATGTCAGGCAGCGCGGTAGTAGCTGATGCTTAAAAGCTGTCATCCTGAGCGGAACACGAAGGCCCTTCCCACGTCAGATAGATGACTATCAAACCAGAGAAGCTCCTTCGCGTTCCGCTCAGGATGACAGATGGTTATGGTTCAGGCCCGCTACTTCCGGCTCTGCCGCAGCGCCTTTAGCGCGCCGGTGCTCCAGAGGGCCCAGTTCACCAGCACGGGCTGGAAGAACAGCCGCGCTAG
This sequence comes from Hymenobacter coalescens, assembly GCF_054783195.1. Taxonomy (NCBI): domain Bacteria; kingdom Pseudomonadati; phylum Bacteroidota; class Cytophagia; order Cytophagales; family Hymenobacteraceae; genus Hymenobacter; species Hymenobacter coalescens. The sequence continues at coordinate 349,169 of NZ_BAAGRA010000007.1, forward strand.
GCGTTTTTGATCGGTGTCGAGGCCGAAGGCGTCGAGGTGGTGGGTATACTGGTGCACGTTGCCGGGAAACACCGCCACATAAAAGGCGCCCAGCATCAGGCCGACCGCCGCCCGCTCGCGTTTCCACAGCAGCAGCGAGAGACCCAACCCGATTTCCACCACGCCCGAGAGCAGCACTGTGGTATCCTTGCTCAGCGGCACGAAATCAGGCACCTGGGCCTGAAACTCGCGGCGCTGAAACGTGAGGTGGCCGGTGCCGGCCACTACCATAAAAGTGCCCAGGATGCTGCGGGCTACGTTCTGCAGTGCGGTGGTCTTGACGTGGTGTTGCATGGTGGGCGGGCGGGGAAGGTAGCCCCGCTACCGTTGGGTACGGCCCGCGCTGCCTTTGAGTGGCGCGGCGTTGGGCACCGTCCCGGGTTCAGGGGGCGGTCTGCTCTTCCTGGTCTTCGAAGAGCATGCGCACGGAGGGCGTGTACGTGTCGTCGTACTGCTGGCTGCGCACGGCCCACACGAAGGCCAGCAGAAACAGCACGGCCACGCAGAGCGAAATGGTGATGAGGGCGAAGATGATTTCCATGAGAAGAATTACAATTGGCGCCGGTGCGCGGCGTAGCGCACCAGCAGGGTGGCAAACACCATCACGCTCAGGGAGCTGATGGGCATCAGAATGGCCGAAACGATGGGCGTGAACTTGCCCTGCACCGCCAGCCCCAGCCCCACGCCGTTGTACACGAAGGAAATGACGAACGTGGCCAGCACCACCTGCAGGCAGTCCTGGGTGAAGCGCAGGAAGGTGCCGAGCTGCCCGAAGCTGCCCGCGTCCAGGATGGCGTCGCAGGCGGGGGAGAAGTTGGTGAGCGTGTCGGTGAGGGCAATGCCAGCGTCGGCCTGCTGCAGGGCGCCCGCGTCGTTGAGCCCGTCGCCCACCATGACCACCGTTTCGCCGCGGCGCTTCAGCTCGGCGATGTAGTCGAGCTTATCCTGCGGCGACTGGCGGAAGCGCAGCTCGGCCTGCGGCCCGAACAGCTCGCGCAGGCGGTCCTGTTCGGTGTCGTTGTCGCCCGAAAGCACGGCCAGGCGGTAGCGGCGGCTCAGCTCGCTCAGCACGGCGGGCAGCTCGGGCCGGTACACGTTGCGGAAGATGTAGCAGCCCTGCCGCGCGCCTCCGCCCAGGCGCACGTACACTCTGGACTGCAGGTGGTCGGTGGTGGAGCCGGCGGCCCGCAGCTCCGCCGGGCCTTCCGCAGCCACAAATGCGGCGGCGCCTACCTTCACCTCCAGGCCATCGACCACACCGCTCAGGCCCTGGCCGGGTACTTCGCGGAAGTCCGTGACCGGCAGCGGGCCGGCGGGCAGCTCGGCGGCCAGGCGCTGGCTCAGCGGGTGTGTGCTCTGGGCCACCACGGCGGCCACGGCCTGCTGCTCGCGCGGTGTGAGCGTGGAGCCCTGGTACTCCACGGCCGAACGCTTCACGTCGGTGAGCGTGCCGGTTTTATCGAACACGATGGTGGTGGCGCGGCCCATCACTTCGGCCACGGCGGAGTTTTTCAGGTAGAATTTGCGCCGTCCAAACACCGTTAGGGCGCTGCCGAGGGCGAAGGGCGTCGCCAGCGAGAGGGCGCAGGGGCAGGCAATGACGAGCACCGAGGTAAACGCCCGCCACATCATAGGCTGGTCGCGCGGGAGCCAGTAGAGCACGGTGCCGGCGGCCAGCAGCAGCGTGACGGCCACGAAGTAGCGGCCCACCTTGTTGGCGTAGCTTTCCAGCGTCTGCTTTTCGGCTTTCTGGAAGGCGGGGTTGTTCCAGAGCTGGGTGAGGTAGCCCTGCGACACCTCGCGCACCACCTCCAGCTCCACGGCCTCGCCCAGCTGCCGGCCGCCGGCGTACACCACTTCGCCGGCCACCTTGCCCACCGGCACGCTCTCGCCCGACACGAACGAGTAGTCGATCTGCCCGGTGCCGCGCATCAGCATCGCGTCGGCGGGCACCACTTCCTGGTTGCGCACCCGGATGCGGTGGCCCACCTTCAAATCCTTAGCCGACACGGATTTCTCGCCCTCGGCCGTGAGCAGCGTCACGGCCACCGGGAAGTAGGAGGTGAAGTCGCGGTCGAAGCGCAGCGCGTCGTAGGTGCGCTGCTGCACCCACTTGCCGATCAGCATGAAGAACACCAGCCCCGTAAACGAGTCAAGGTAACCCGGCCCGCGCTGCAGCAGAATGTCGAACACGCTCACCAGAAACAGCGCCGTCAGGCCCAGGCTGATGGGAAAGTCGAGGTTGATGGTGCGCTGGCGCAGCCCGGACCAGGCCGAGCGGTAAAAGCCGCGGGCGCTGAACAGCAGCACCGGCAAGGCCAGCACGAGGCTCAGGTAGCCAAAAAAGCGCCCGAACTGGGCCGCCAGCTGCCCGGTCACGGCCAAGTAATCGGGGAAGGCCAGCAGCATCACGTTGCCGAAGCAGAACGCGGCCAGGCCCAGCTGGTAATACAGCGTGCGGCTGCTGTGGTGGGGCTGCGCGCCCAGCTCGGCCAAGGTTATCTGCGGCTCGTAGCCCAGCGAGGCGAGCAGCTGTACCACTTCCTTGAGCGAGGTGCGCCCGGGCTGGTAGCTGATGCTGATTTCCTTGCGCAGAAAGTTGACCCGCGACTCGCTCACGCCGGGGTTGAGCTGGTAGAGGTGCTCCAGCAGGTAGATGCACGAGGCGCAGTGCATCTGCGGCAGGTGCAGCGTGAGACGGGCCAGCGCGTCGGAGCGGAAGCTCAGCAGCTGGGCTTGCACCGTTTCCGTGTCGAGGTAGTCGAAGCGGCCGGGTAGCTCCACGGCCTGCACCTTCTGGCCGGGGTGCTCGTCCAGGGCGTAGTAGCGGCAGAGGTGGTTGGCGTCGAGCAGCTCGTACACGGCCTTGCAGCCCTGGCAGCAGAAAGACAGCTCGGGCCGGGCCGCCAGCCGAATGGGCTGCTCGGGGCAGTCGTCGCCGCAGTGGGTGCAGGCCAGGTGAGGGGGAGCAGGGGCAGTCGTCGGATGCACGCCGGAGTCGGGTCAGGTGAAAAGCAAATTTCCCTCCGGCGCCGCGGCGAAAAGCTGACGAACGTCAGGCGCCGGGCCTGATCCTCGTCAGCGGTGCGGGGTGAACCAGGCCGGACTTTTGAGGTGTTGCTCGGGCGCGGCCCGTGCGGCCCTTGCCCCGGAGCCTTTCTTACCTTTCCTTATGCGTCCGTCTGCCTCGACTCTCTCGCTGCTGCTGGTGCTGGCCCTGTTTCTGTGGGCCGGCATGGTGGCGGGCATCTCCTTTATGGAAGCCCCGCTGAAGTTTACCGCGCCCCACATCACGGTAGTGCTGGGCGTGGGCATCGGGCGCATCGTTTTTCACGCCCTGAACAAGGCGGAGCTGGTGCTGAGCGTCGTGGCGCTGCTCTGCGCCGGGGTGCTGGGCGTACCTTCGCGCATCTGGCTGGTGCTGCTCACGGCCGTGCTGGTGCTGGCCGCCCAAACGCTCTGGCTGCTGCCCGCCCTCGACGTGCGCGCCGAAGCGCTGCTGGCCGGCCTGCCCAATCCGCCCAACTCCCAGCACATGACCTACATCGTGCTGGAAGTGGTGAAGCTCGTGAGCCTGCTGACGGCCGGCAGCCTGAGCTTCCGCTGGGCGCTGCGCATGGCCCGCCGCCGCGAGTCGCACCGCTACGCCCTCAAGCACCACGCCCGCGCAAGCCATTCCTGAATTCATCCGCTGCCCTCATGTCTACCCTGCCCGATATTGCCACCGAAGCCCATATTCAGCAACTCGTCGACCGGTTCTACGACAAGGTCAACGCCGACGAACTGCTCGGGCCCGTCTTCAACGCCTTAGCCCGGGTGCACTGGCCCGCGCACCTGCCCGTCATGTACGATTTCTGGAGCTCGGTGCTGCTGGGCACGGCCCGCTACAAGGGGCGCCCGTTCCCCAAGCACATGGCGCTGCCCATCGAAAAACCGCATTTTCAGCGCTGGCTGCAGCTGTTCTACGCCACCGTGCAGGAACACTTTGCCGGCCCTAAAGCCGAGGAGGCCAAGGTGAAAGCGCTGAACATTGCCACCATGTTCGAGTACCGCATGCGGCCCAAATCCGCGCTTTCCATTCTCTAGGCAAACTCCTCCACGGACATTCCGCGGCGGTTTCGCCCAAAGCACAAGCGGCCCCGGCTTGCTGAAAGCCGGGGCCGCTTGTGCCGAATGAAATACGGATATGCCGCCTAGCTCATCGGCTCGATGGTTTCGATGCTGCCGTCGGGGCGATACTTCAGCTCGGTCACCTTCACGTTGCGCAGGTGCGTCTTGCCCGACAGCTCCGTGTCGTGGTAGAAGAGGTACCACTTGCCCTTGTGCTCCACGATGGAGTGGTGCGTGGTCCAACCCTGCACCGGGTTCAGAATGACGCCCTGGTAGGTAAACGGCCCGGTGGGCTTGTCGCCGGTGGCGTACACGAGCAGGTGCGTGTCGCCGGTGGAGTATGAATAGTAGTATTTGCCCTTGTACTTGTGCAGCCAGCCGCCCTCGAAGAAGCGGCGCTTGGTGTCGCCGGCCAGCAGGGGCTTGCCATTTTCGTCCAGAATCTTTACTTCCTGCACCGGGCCGGCGAAGGAGCGCATGTCCTTGCTCAGGCGGCCCACCCGCGGCCCGTAGGCCACTTCCTCGGCCGGTTGATTGGGGGATACTTTCTCGTCGTACTGCCCGCTGCGCCAGCGCTGCAGCTGCCCGCCCCAGATGCCGCCGAAGTACAGGTAGCTCTGCCCGTCGGTATCGGTAAACACGTTCGGGTCGATGCTGTACGAGCCGGCCAGCGGCTTGGGGTCGGCCTTGAACGGGCCGGTGGGCGAAGTGCTGGTGGCCACGCCGAGGCGGAACACGTCCTGCTTGTCCTTCACCGGAAAGTACAGGTAATAGGTGCCGTTCTTGAACTCCGCGTCGGGCGCCCACAGCTGGCGGCCGGCCCAGGGAATGTCCTTGATGTCCAGGGCCACGCCGTGGTCGGTCACCTTGCCGCCCACGCTGTCCATCGACAGTACGTGGTAGTCGCGCATGGCGAAGTGGGCGCCGTTGTCGTCCTCCGGGATGCCCACGTCGATGTCGTGCGAGGGGTAGATGTAGATGCGGCCGTTGAACACGTGGGCCGAGGGGTCGGCCGTGTACATGCCGCTGACCAGCGGCTTCGATAGGAAGATCGGCTTGGCGGCTGTGGCCGGTTGTTGGCTGGTCGAATCAGGGGCCGCGGTAGCCGTAGTTGTTTCCTGCTGGCCTGAATTACTCTGGCAGGCACCGGTCAGCAGCAGGAATACCGCCCCGCCAAGGGCGAACAGGCGCGTAGTGGAATCGGGAAAGAAGTTCACGTGGTTTGGAAAGATGGTGGCAAGGATGCGCAAGAAAAAACGCCGCACCGGTAATCAGACCTATCGGGGTAGGTTCCGATACAACCACATTCGCAAACTGATTGACTTAAAGAGGATTGTTGAAGACCTGGCCCGGTTTACACCAATTGCCGGCGCGTTTCCGGTGAAGCTCAAAAGCGGCGGTGCCACTCAGCGGCTGGCGGGTGGCCGTCATCGTACCCACCCGCACACCGCCACGGCGTAACGCCAAATAGGTTCAGGTACGGGTTTCGGGCTCGTTGGCAGCCAAGGTGCAGGGCCGGGCTGCAGCATGAGGCCCAACGTGCGTCCCGGCCTACTGCTCGTTTAACTTCCAGTTGTAGTCGAGGTAAGTAATCTTGGCCGTGGGCAACATCGGCGTGGTCGAGTACCGGTTCACCCACTTCGCTACTGATTGGCCGTTCTGGTTCCAGTCGCCCTTGTACCAGTCGAAGTATTTGGACAGCTGCGCACTTTCCTTGCCCACCTTGTTCTTGGCCGGGTTGCGGAGGAAGTCGCGGCCCTGGTCGTCAAGCTGTTGGTTGAGCTTCACGGCGGTGTAGGCTTCGTTGCGCAGGCGCGGGCAGCTGATGGAAGCGCATACCAGCGCGAAGTGAATCCGCGGGTCGTTGTACTGCTTGCGCAGCGTGCCGTGTTCGATGTCGTCCAGGCTCATCTTCTGGCCGCCAATGCTGAAAAACTCCGCAGCCCACGGCGTGGTCACGAAGGGTATCTGGATTTTGGAGCCGATGTCCTTGATGCTCTCCAGCGGGTAGTGGTTCAGGATCAGCTTAATGGTGTAGGCGTTGTAGGCATTGATCCAGTACGCCATCTGCTCGGCTTTGCTCCAGCTGGCGGCCGGCGGATTTTTGCTCAGCTGCTCCAGGTAGTGGTTCAGCTCCTGCTGGTCACCCTGCCACGCCTTGTAGTTCACGAGTCCTTTGGGGGTGACGTACTTTTTGAGGAGCCGGTCGTAGGCCGAGTGGTCGACCGGAGCGGCAGCGGTAGCCAGCTCCGGGCCGGGGGTAGGGGCCACGAAGGAGACCAGAGCAGCGCCCACGACACTTGCCAGCAGTACGGTCAGGATGGTTCGGCGCATAGCGGTAGGGTTGGGTTTACATGTACGAGAACAAAGCCGGCAGAAGATTGTCCACGGAGCACTGTTCCCGGCCTGACCGCTTCGTATGGATAGAAGCGCTTGTGCAACGCGTACGCTTATCGGACGGAAGAAAAGCGTGTCACCGGAGGCCCCAAAAGAGAATCAGCCACCCGGACCTGCGTCCAAGTGGCTGATTCTAAGTGAGCGGGAAACGAGGCTCGAACTCGCGACCCTCAGCTTGGGAAGCCCGTTGGCTGCTCTCAGAAAGTGCCTCTACGCGCCGGAAAGGCCGTTTCGGTCACAGCCCGTCGCACCCATTTCCTACCGCCGCCTTCACTTGTAGGCACCGCTGTAGGCACCGCCGCAGCGGCTCATTCCGATGAGCAAGACGACGGAACACAAGGAAGGACAGGCTACTGTCCGCATCATCTACAAGGTCGGCAAGACGCTGGCCGATGGCTCGCACCCTTTCATGGTGCGCATCACCAAGGACCGGAAGCAGGTCTTCCGTGCCACGGGCCTCTCACTCCACCCCAAGTACTGGAACGCCGAGAAGCAGGAAATCCGCCGCAGCTACCCCGAGCCCCAGCGCACGGAGTTGATCCAGGCGCTGCAGCGCTGGGAGCAGAAGTACACGGATGCAGCCCGCTCGCTCGCCGGCAACGACGAGCAGCACGACGCCACCGCCGTGTTTTCCCAGGCCGCCCAGGAGCGGCAGAAGCTCCGCCGCATTCAGTTGCTGGCCTTCATCGACGAGCTGGTGGCCGGCATGATGGCTGCGGGCCAGGTCGGAAACGCCACGGTGTATCGGGACATCCGCAACCAGCTCGCCAAGTTTCTGGCAGCCGAGTTCGACGTTGCCGACATTCCCTTTGAGCGGGTGACGGTGGCTTTCTGCAACCGGTGGGAGAAGGCGCTGCGGGCCACGGGCATGCGGGAAATCACCCTCTCACTACGTTTCCGGACGCTGCGAGCCGTGCTCAATAAGGCCATTGCCAACGAGGATGCCAAGCTGGAGCACTACCCGTTCGCCCGTACCGCGGCCGAGCGCCACAAGTTCAGCGTCGGCAAGTTCGATGTGAGCACCACCAAGCGGGCTGTCAGCCGGGATGCGCTACGGCGGCTTGAAGCCATCGACCCGGCAACGGCGCGGCTGCAGCGGGCCAAGGACGTGTTCCTGTTCTCGTTCTACGGCGGAGGCATCAACTTCGTGGACTTGGCCCAACTGCGTTGGCGCAACCTGACGGTGGGGGAGGACGGCAGCTGGCGGCTGCGCTACGAGCGGCAGAAGACCGGCGGCAAGTTCGTGCTTAAGCTGGTGGCGCCCGCCGTGGCTATCCTGGAGCGCCACCGCCCGGCCACGGGTGCCACACCCGACAGCTACGTGTTTCCCGTCCTCCACACGGAGCAGCACCGCACCGCCACCCAGATCAAGAACCGTCTGCACAAGGTGCTGAGCCAGGTCAACAAGGATCTGAAAACGCTGGCGGAGCTGGCCGGAATTGCCACATCCTTGACGACATACGTGGCCCGCCATTCCTTCGCGACCAGCCTCAAGAAGGGCGGCGTGGCGACCAGCCTTATCAGCGAGGCGATGGGCCACAAGTCGGAAGCCGTGACGGCCATCTACCTTGACTCGTTCGACGCTGACGCGCTGGACTCAGTGTTTGAGCAGCTGCTGTGAAAGTTGGGCGCAGGTGCTGGAAGTCTTCCGGGCTTTCAGCACCTTGCGCTTGGGGCCTTGTCGGCCACCGCCTCATCTATCCAGCTACCCGCTATTGCACATGTCCATCGACGGCTGCACCCACACGTTCTCCGATCTGGCCCAAACCGTCCTCCCGGCGCACATGGCCCGGCTGAACGAGGCCATCCAGCATCCTTGGCCGGCGTCGGACTTCTCACAACCCGGCCAGGGTGTGGCAACACTGGCGAAGCGGTGGGGCGTACCGGCAGACTTCAGCGGATGCTACGTGCTGCTCGACGGAACCACGCCGATCTACGTAGGAATCTCCCGGGGCGTGCTCAACCGCCTACGGCAGCACATGCTTGGCAAGGACCATTTCAGCGCCAGCCTGGCCTTCGCCGTTGCCAGGAAGCGGCACGGCAGTCCAAAGGGCACCCGCAAGCAGTTGATGAACGCCGACGAAACTCCCGACTTCGGTACTGCTTTCGAGCAGGCGCAGTTGTACCTTCGCGGCCTTTCTGTCAGCGCCATCCGCATCGACAATCCCCTCGAATTGTACATCTTCGAGGCCTACGCTGCGATGGAGCTGGAAACCACGGAATGGAACACGTTCCGCACCCACTGACCCATGATTACCGGAGAACTACGTAGCAAGATTGACCGTGTGTGGGAGGCCTTCTGGACGGGAGGCCTGTCCAACCCCATCACCGTCATCGAGCAGATGACCTACCTGCTGTTCATCCGCCGGCTGGATGACCTGCACACCCAGCGCGAGCAGAAGGCCGCCTTCCTCAAGAAGCCCATCGAGAATCCCGTATTCCTGCCGCTTGAGAACGAGCTGCGGTGGAGCTACTTCAAGAACACCGACCCGGACGTGATGTACCGGCTCTTCACCCGCAACGGTGGAGTATTCGATTTCCTGAAGAACATGGGCTCCCGTGAGGGCACCTTCGCCACCTACATGAAGGGCGCCACCTTCATGATTCCGACTCCGCGCCTGCTGGCCCAGGTCGTCGACATGCTGAGCGAAATCAACATGGACGACCGCGACACCAAGGGCGACGTGTACGAGTACCTGCTCAGCAAGATTGCCACGGCCGGCCAGAACGGACAGTTCCGCACCCCGCGCCACATCATCAAGATGATGGTGGAGATGGTGCAGCCCCGGCCGGACGACATCATTTGCGACCCATCGGCGGGGAGCTGCGGCTTCCTGGTGGCGGCCGGCGAGTACCTGCGCGAGAACCACGCCGCCGAACTGCTCAAGCCCGAGGTGCAGAAGCACTTCCAGGAGAAAGCGCTGATGGGCACCGAGTTCGATCCGACCATGATCCGCATTGGGGCCATGAACCTGATGCTGCACGGCATGGACAACCCGCACCTGCGGCAGGTGGACGCGCTAAGCGAGGACAACGCCGGCTTCACCAACGTAGCCACGGCGATGCTCGCCAATCCCCCGTTCAAAGGCTCGCTTGACCGGGAGGTGGTAGACCCCAAGCTGCTCAACATTGTGGACAGCAAGAAGACCGAGCTACTGTTCCTGGGCCTGATCCTGAAAGGCCTGCAGCTGGGTGGCCGGGCCGCGGTGATTGTGCCTGACGGCGTGGTGTTCGGCAACAGCAAGGCCCATCAGATCATCCGCAAGACGCTCATTGAAGAGCACACGCTCACCGGCGTGGTGTCCATGCCATCCGGTGTTTTCAAGCCCTACGCCGGGGTGAGCACCGCCATTCTGCTTTTCACCAAGACCGGCGTCGGTGGCACCGATCAGGTGTGGTTCTACGACATGCAGGCTGACGGCTACAGCCTCGATGACAAGCGCAACCCGGTGGCGGAAAACGACATTCAGGACGTGGTAGCTCGGTGGCACACCCGTGACGCCGAAGCCGGCCGCACCCGCACCGACAAGAGCTTCCTCGTGCCGGTGGAGGAAATCCGCCGCAACAACTACGACCTGAGCATCAACCGCTATAAGGAGGTGGTGCATGAGCAGAAGCAGCACGATAGCCCCGAAACCATCATTGCCCAGATTGAAGCGCTAGATGAGGAGCGTCAGCAGCTACTGCAAGAACTGAAGGCCATGGTTGCACTTGAATTGCAAACTGCATGAGCTGCCCTCAAGTGAAAATCGGGGAGGCTTTCGAGCTCATTCGCAACGGCGTGAGCATCAAGCAGGAGGCTGGCAAGGGCGGTATTCCCATCACCCGCATTGAGACCATTGCGAGCGGAATCATCGATACTACGAAGCTTGGCTACGCTGACGTGACTTCTGACGCCTACGCGGGTTACTACCTGCGTGAAGGTGATATTCTGATGTCCCACATCAACAGCTGGGCGCATCTGGGCAAAACTGCTCTCGTGCGTGAGCTTTCGGAGCCAATCATTCACGGGATGAATCTGTTGCTTCTGAGGGCAAGTCCTGACCAGACTGATGCCACATACGCGAAGCACTATTTCACCTCGTCGGCCTTCAAAGCCAAGCTCCACAGGATTTCGAACCAGTCTGTCAACCAGTCAAGCTTCGCCGTCACGAAACTCAAGGAGCTGACACTACCACTTCCTTCACTGCCCATCCAGCGGCGAATTGCAGCTACTCTCGATAAGGCCGACGCCCTCCGTCGCAAGAATCAAGAAATACTGCAGAAGTACAACGAGCTGACACGGAGCATCTTTCACGAGATGTTCGGTGACCCAATTGAGAACTACAAGAACTGGAAGGTGACTTCACTGGGAGAACTGGGCAGCTGGCGAAGCGGCGGGACTCCATCGAGGGCAGATGCGACCTACTTTCAAGGAACCATTCCCTGGTTGTCCTCAGGCGAATTGGAGCAGATGTACATTGGCACCAGCAAAGAGCATATCACCGAAGAGGCGGTGAGAAACTCGGCGGCCAAGATTGTCTCGCCTGGAAGTTTGCTGCTCGGTATGTATGATACGGCTGCGCTGAAGTCCTCAATCACCACGCAGAACCTGACTTGCAACCAAGCCATTGCCTTCGCCAAATTGGACGACGGGCGCTGTTCTACGCCATATGTCTACTTCTACATCCAATTCGCGAAGGAGCACCTGAAGCGAGGTCAGCGCGGCGTGCGTCAGAAGAACCTGAACTTGTCCATGATCAAGGAGTTGCCGGTGATTATGCCCCCGCTTGACCTGCAACGCGAGTTCGAGCATCAGACTCGGCAAATTCTGCTGCAGAAGCGCCTCGCTCAGAAAGCCGCCGAACAGTCCGAGCACCTGTTCACTTCCCTACTATCTAGCTACTTCGAGTGATGTCCAACTTCTCGTTTCTATCCGCCGAGTGGAGCACGCTAGCTCCCACCCTGCAACAAGCTGAACAACATGTCTACACGGCCGCGCCCTACGCGGCGGTGCTGTGCCGCAAGGCTCTGGAAGAGTGGGTGCGGTGGATATACGAGAACGACGCGGACCTTGAGGAGCCCTACGACACCTCGCTCAACGCCCTGCTGCACCAACCGGCCATGCGCGAGCTACTGGCCCCTGGCCTGTTCAAGCAGGTCAACCTAGTACGCAAGCTGGGTAACGACGCGGCCCACAGCACCATCACCGTGAGGCCGGAGCAGGCACTGCACGTCCTGCAGCTCATGCACGGCTTCACGGCCTGGGTGGTGAACATGTATAGCGCCGAGCGTGTAGCCGTGCCGGTCTTCGATGTGGCATTGTTGCCCCAGGACACGCCGGCTGTCAAGTACAAGGAGCGGATTCAGCAGATGGAGGCGGCGTTCCTGCAGACCCAGGAGCTGAACCGCCAGCTGCAGGCTGAGCTAGACCGCGTGAAGGCCGCCAAGGAGTCGCACGCCAAGCTGCCGCCGCCGCTCGACCCCAACGAGGCCATCACCCGCAAGCTCTACATCGACCTGCTGCTGAGTGAAGCAGGCTGGGACCCCAACGGCCCGAACGTGGCCGAATACAAGGTCTTGGGCATGCCCACCGCCGATGGGCAGAACAATGGACCCGGCCGCGTGGATTACGTGCTCTGGGGCGAAGATGGCAAACCGCTGGCCGTGGTGGAAGCCAAGCGCACCAGCAAAGAGCCCAAAGCCGGCCAGCACCAAGCCAAGCTCTACGCCGAATGCCTGGAGCAGGCGCATGGGCAGCGTCCGGTCATCTTCTACACCAACGGTTTCGAGACCTGGCTGTGGGACGATGTGGCCTACCCGCCCCGGCGCGTCCACGGCTTCTACAAGAAAGACGAGCTGGAGCGCCTGATTCAGCGCCGGACGACGCGGCAGGCCTTATCGGACGCACCGGTGGATGCGGCCATTGCCGACCGTTACTACCAGATTGAGGCCATCCGCAGTGTAGCCCGCGTGCTGGAAGGTAAGGGCCGGGAGTCGCTGCTGGTGATGGCCACTGGCACCGGCAAGACGCGCACGGCCGCCGCCCTCATCGACGTGATGAGCAAGTGCGGCTGGGTGAAGCGTGTGCTGTTCCTGGCCGACCGTACCGCCCTGATCTACCAGGCCAAGAACGCGCTGACCAAGACGCTACCCAACCTGCCCGCCGTGGACCTCACGCGGGAAAAGGAGCACGCGCAGGCCCGGGTGGTGTTCTGCACCTACCAGACGATGATCAACCAGATCGACCAGAGCTACGATGCCCATCAGCGCACCTTTGGCATCGGACACTTCGATCTGATTATCTTCGACGAGATTCACCGCTCCGTCTACAACAAGTACAAGGCCATCTTCGAGTACTTCGACGGCTACCGGGTGGGCCTCACCGCCACGCCCAAGAGCGAGGGCGACCGGGACACCTACCATCTGTTCGGCCTGGAGCCGGGCGTGCCCACCTTCGCCTACGAGTTGGAGCAGGCCGTGAAGGACGGCTATCTGGTACCGCCGTTCAGCATGTCAGTGCCGCTGAAGTTCCACCGCGACGGCATCCGCTACGCCGACCTCACCCCGGCCGAGAAGCTGCAGTACGAGGAGAAGTTCGCCAACCCACTGACGGGCGAGTTTCCCGACGAGGTAGACGGCGGGGCCCTGAACACCTGGCTCTTCAACGAGGGTACCGTGAACCAGGTGCTGGCCTACCTGATGCAGAACGGCATCAAGGTGGCCGGCGGCGACCGGATCGGCAAGACCATCATCTTCGCCCGCAGCCACGCCCACGCCAAATTCATCGAGGAGCGCTTCAACGCCCAGTACCCGCAATACAAGGGCGAGTACTGCAAGGTCATCGACAACTACGAGACCTACGCCTACGACCTGCTCAAGAAGTTCTCCGAGAAGGACAGCGCCCCTCACATCGCCGTGTCGGTGGACATGCTTGACACCGGCATCGACGTGCCCGAGGTGGTCAACTTGGTCTTCTACAAACCGATCCGTTCCAGCGCCAAATTCTGGCAGATGATCGGCCGCGGTACTCGCCTATGCCCGGGCCTTATCGGAGACGAGCAGGACAAGCAACACTTCCTCATCTTCGACTTCTGCGAGAACTTCGAGTTCTTCGGCCAGAAACCCCAGGGCAACGAGACGCGGCAGGGCAAGTCGCTCACGCAGCGGCTGTTTGAGCAGCGCCTCAAGCTCATCTTCCACCTGCAGAAACGTACCGAGCCGGAGCACCAGCAGTACGCCGACGAGCTGCGGAAGTACCTGCACCAGCAGGTCGAGCAGCTGGAAGACGAGAGCTTCCTCGTCCGACAGCACTGGCGCGTGGTGGAGAAGTACCGCGACGTACATTGCTTCAACGCCCTCAACGAGTTGCAGATCAAGGAACTTATGGACCACATCACGCCCATCGTGTTCGAGCCGGAGGACGATGAGTTGGCCAAGCGGTTCGACCAGCTCTGCTACTCGATGGAGCTGGAGGTACTCATGAAAGGCTCCACCCCTGCGCATCTGGTAGAGGAAGCCCGCGCCCTGGCCGACTCGCTCTCCAAACGCGGCTCCATCCATCAGGTGGCGGCCAAGATGGACCTCATCAAGCAGGTGCAGGGCCAGACCTACTGGACCGCGCCCACGCTCCCGCAGCTGGAGCACCTGCGCCAGGACCTCCGCTCGCTGATGCGCTTCATCCAGACGGAGAAGCGGCCGCCCGTCTACACCAACCTCGACGACCAGGTGTTGCCGTCGTTGGTGGCCGAGCCAGCCATGGTCAAGCTCGCCAGCCTCAACCTCGAAGCCTACCGCAAGCGCGTGGCGCAGTACCTGATCGAACACCGGACGAGCACCGTCATCCACAAGCTGCGCACCAACCAGGCCATCGGCCTGCCAGAGCTGCAGCAGCTGGAAACCATGCTCTTCGACCAGGGCACCGTTGGTACCCGCGAGCAGTTCGAGAAGGCCTACGGCAAGCAGCCGCTGGGCAAGTTCGTGCGCTCCATCGTCGGGCTAGAGGCCAACTCAGTCAAGGAGGCGTTCAGCTCCTTCATCAACAACCCGTCGATGAACGCGCAGCAGATTCGCTTCCTGGACCTCATCGTGCAGTACCTGAGCAGCAACGGCTACCTGGAAACCGAGACGCTGTTCGAGGCGCCGTTCACGGAGGTATCCACTCACGGTCTACTCGGCGTGTTCAGCGAGGATCAGGCCACGGAGGTGGTTTCCCTGCTTGAGCGCGTGAACCAGTACGCCGAGGCGGTGTAGAGCCGCAGATACTAGCCTATGGGTAGCACCAGTCAGTCGATTCCTGTTCCAGACTTGGCCGCCAGCAAGTGCCAAGAGCCCATCTGCTATTTCAAGCTGGACGAGACGATGTTCGCGGAACAGGTGGCCGGCCCGATGCCTGTGTTTCCGGACCTGACTATTGAGGAAATCCACCTGCGAGACGACGAGTACCTCGACGCAAGCACCAACCTTGCCGGGGTGGACCCGTTCCGCCAAGACACCACCATCCTCAACTTCCAGGTAGGCACCGGCAAGACTAAGGTGCTGTTCGACTACATCGAGCAGTACCAGAATGCAGAGCAGGAATACACCATCTTCTACTGTGCTCCGTTCCTGCGGCTGCTGGGCGAACTTTCCGGCGAGTTGAGACGACGTGGCATCATCTACTTCGACTGTACCCGCATTACGGGAGGCGAAGATGCCAGTTCGGCGACGCCTGACAACTTCAATCGGAGCGTGCAACTGATGACGCCCGATTTTCTGCTCGGCAGCGGCGGCAAGAAATCAGCGCGGCAATCCACCGGCAAGGCAGACTACAAAATGGAGCTGCTCAAGCACCTGCGAGCTGTGCATCGTCGGGTGGTGCTCATCATTGATGAGGTACACGAGCGGCCTCAGGTATTCGCATCTGCCTACCTGCCGCACCTGCTTGCGTGGCGTGGCTTGGTTCACAAGGCGTTCATTGCCAGCGCCACCTTTTCCTATGACTCTGTAGCAGTAGCCAAGGCCGTTGCACATCTGACCGGCCGCAAAATCGCAGTATACCAGGCAGATCGACAGAAGCGAGCTACCCAAGCGCGTCTGCATCTTCACCTCTGCGCGCATCCGTACAGCGAGAAGGAACTGGAACCGCTGGCGGGTTTGGCCGAGGTAGTTGGTCGCTACCCGGAGCGCCGTGTGCATGTGCTGACAGCCTACAAAAGCATGGCGAAGAAGCTGCATTCGGGACAAGGTGGCCCAGTTGCCAGCGCATTGAAGAGCCGGCTGCCAGTTCCAACGCTGCTGACAGGAGAGAGCAGTGCCGCCTTCCACGAGTCCAGAAATACCATCGGGACCACCTTCAAAACCGGCGTCAACATCACCCGGACGGATGGTGTGCTCATCATTGTGTTGCCTGGAGCGGCTACGGACGGGACCATGGAAACCAGGCTCGGCACATTCACCGACATGCGTTCGGCTGTTGTTCAAGCGTTTGCGCGTCTGCGCAATGGAGGGGACATTCATGTGTTCATGCCACCCTTCAAGCACTACATCGACAACGCAAATCCGGGCCTGAACCTGCTCTGCAGTATGACGCTCAATCGCCTAGTGGGCGGCGGAGCTCAAAACGCCGACACGTATGCGACTGAACGAGAGCTGCTTCAAGATTTCACCGAGCTGCATGAGGAGCGACTCAAATTGCTGGAGGGTTTTCGGGCAGATCCATCAGTCGATGCCACAACTCAGGCTTCGTACGAACGCTACATCGGTTTTGAGACGCTGTACGACTTCCTAGTGACCGAGTATCCTAGCCACAAGGACGCCGCGTTGGAGGCTCGCGGGCAAGAGCTACCCGCACTCATCTTGTGGATGGCGCTACATGAGCAATTCTCCAACTGCTCCTTGGAGTCCATCACCGTTGAGCGCTACACACCGCCCACCACTGTGCTGCCAGCCGCCGACAAGATGAGCGCTTTCATCGAAGACGCAATCAAGCATCGGCGCGACCAGTACCATCCAACAACGCTATTCGATGGCATCGAAGCGGTGTTGCAACTGCTAGACGAAAAGCCTGACGGTGGAAATGGTCGGCTCTTCGTGTATCGCACTCCTCTACTGTCCAAGTCAGAAAGGCTGACCATCGGAGAGTTGTTCGAGCGGTTCCCAGCTGTGGCCGAGAAGGTCACGGAAGTGGCTGAGAACTGGGTGCATCCGGGGCGGATTCAGCAGAAACGTCTGAGGTTTGGGCAGCATGTCACTGAGGCCAAGGATTGGGATTGGTCAGCGCCCAAAAGTCGCGAAGACTACTACTCAAGAGTGCAGCATGCCTTGGGTAGCGCAGTTCGCGAAGTGCTGGAGCTTGCCAAAGAGCTGGGTTCCAGCCTATATCTGCCCGCGAATTTCGAGGATCATCTTCCCCAGGAATCACAGTTGATTTTGGCCCACTTGGTCAGCGCGCTTCGTGCCGTGGAGTCGCATGATCCCAACCTTGGCAGCACTTGGCTCTACTTTCCGCGAGACTCCAAGATGCCTGCTGCGAACAGAAAGTCAGAGCCCGCACAGCCTAGCAAGCCGCGTGAGGATGCCGAGTACTGGTCGATTGCCGTCGCTTTGGTGCGTCAGCAACTCGGGCTGGTCAACAAACAACCGTCCAAGCGCGGGCGGGAGAACCTGTTTGGAGTCGACACGCTGCACATCAAGCTGGACCCAGCAGTGGTAGCGTCGGTACGGTGAGGCGTCACCTCCTAGCGGCACCTCATCTCTGACAACTGGAATCTTCCAGCACTCCTAGTAGGAGGTCTGCGAAAAATCCAGACAGCAGAGGCCCGGGCCAGATCGAGCACAAGCCAAGCCCTCTCGAAACCCGAAAGCCGCCTCCCTGTTGCCCGATCCGGCCTTCGGTTTCGCCGGGTGATGACGCCCCCCGGCATGCTGGCATGGACACAAATGCGCGTACACGAGAGGGAATGCTCACGCCAAATCCCAGCCTTCCTCAGTCTGCAGCCAGATGGCATGAGGCAAAGCTCTGACCAACAGCTAGAGATGGCTACCACGCAGGTCTGAGAGCTAGTCAATCTACCTTGCCCTCGGCTCCTCCAACGTGGGGCTTTGCGTGATGACCTGACTTCATCAAGTCGCAAGAGCAATTCGGAGCCCCGGTGCCCCAGAAAAATTTCTGGAAAAATTTTCAGCCAAGCAGCCGTGAGAGCGAGGACTGGCTTGGCTTTGCCCCCCCGGGCCTCGCCGCAACGGAGCACCCCCCGGGTGACGCAGCACGACTTCCGCGTGCTACTGGATCATTTCCCGTCACCTGAACCCCACAACATGATGTGTTCCATTGCGGCACAACTGCACCGTCTGGCCGTCACCTGCTTGATGCTGCTCGAACTTCCCGACTATGAGCAGCGCCAAGCAGACGAGCGTGACCTCATCCTCGCCAATGAAGCGCACGAGGCACTACCGCTGACTCTCCGCCGCCACGATTCCCACACCCAGGGTCCCGACGACGAAGGCCCTTTGGCTCACTACGCCACTCACGGCGATTGGATGGACGAACTGGCCCTCGACGCCGGCGAGCAGTGGTACATCGAGCAGCTGGAAGAGCAAAAGGCCCTCCACTACTTGCTGGTCGAGGCCGAGCTAGCGAATCGGGGCGAGCAGAGCCTCGCCCAGGAACATGCCCGCGGCTTCCCAGCTACGGAGCACCGTCCTGCAACGCCCGATTGCTGAACCCAGGCCGCTTTGGTTCACCGCTGCGCCAACCTACCGACTTCCCAGCCGATGGAGTGTAACTCTGGCGAGTGTACACGTCAGAGATGTATCTCCGCGAGCTTGCCGCTGCCTGCCGCTGAGCATGCGGTAGCTGATGGCCGCGCCCGCCGTCTGGGAAGATCGGCCACCTAGCCGAAGCCTAGAAGGGAGGTGCGGTGAGCAGAGGATATGGCTACGACGCACCATTCCCGATTCGTCTCCCAATCTGGTGCCCGATCAGGCCCAGCAACCCGGCCCACCTCCTTCGCGGCACAACCAAATTCCCTCACGCATGCCCGACGACCCACGTCGGCGCCTGAGCGCCTTTCCCCGTCATTTCGCACGCTTGGCGTGCTCATTGTTCACCCAAATCCTTCCACACATCATGGAAACTCCGATCATGCGGCTGAACGCCGCTCCATCCACTCCGCAACTGCAGATCATCCGAGAGCCAGGCCCGCAAGCGCCTGGCTCTTCTGCTTCTGCCCCGGCTCTGGTATCCACGTCGCGGGCCTTCATCGAGGCCAACACGGTGGCGACCAGTTTCTCAGAAATCCGGCACAACCACATCATCCCGGTATACGTCCGCGACAACGAGCCGCTGATCAGCCAGTCAGACTTCATCCAGGTGGCCGAAGAGGCCGTCTACGACGTGTTCCGCGGCGAGCAGATCCTCGCCCCGCAGATTCGCGTGTCGCACCCCATCAAGGGCCGCACGCCCGAGGCCAAGGACAAGCCGGCCAGTCAACTGCAGGACCACGAGCGGACGATCTACTATGAGCGCTTGGCCTTTTGCTTGGAGGTGCCGACCATTCGCAACACCGTGGGCGGCAACGACCTCACCCTCGTCGTGGGCGGGGTGAAGGCCTACAACCTCGACAACCTCTACAATCGCAAGGGGGCAGCCGAGCACTTCAAGCTCTTCGTCGGCTTTCAGAATCTGGTGTGCACGAACCTCTGCGTGCGCACCGATGGGTACATGGGCGACCTGCGTGTGGGCAGCCTCGACCAGCTCCGGGCCGCCGTCTACCAGTTGCTCAGCGCCTACGAGCAGCACCGCCATCTACGCCAACTGCAGGCGCTGACCGAGTACGCGCTGACGGAGCAGCAGTTCGCCCAGCTCATGGGCCGCTGCCGCATGTACCAGCACCTGCCCACGGCCGCCCGGCAGCAAATTCCGGCGCTCCTGTTCGGCGATCAGCAGCTCGGCACCGTCTGCCGCGACTACTTCCGTGACGAGAGTTTCTGCCGCGACGACAACGGCGACATCAACCTGTGGCGGCTCTACAACTTGTTCACCGGCGCCAATAAGAGCACCTACATCGACCAGTTCCTGGACCGTTCGGTCAACGCGCTGGATTTCGCGCTGCAGGTGCAGGATGCCATCGACGGCCGCGGCACGAATTGGTACCTCAGCTGACGACCGACCTGGCCCGCTCCGACTACTCGTGGTTGGGGCGGGCTTCTCAGGTAGCGTCAGCGTCTTCCATGCCAGGCACTTTCACCAGCTCATGCAGGGGAATCCGCAGTGCTTTTGCCAACGACAGCAATACGTCGATGGTCGCCGCAAACTGTGCCTTTTCGATCCGGTGGACGGTCTTGTTCGACACGTTGGCGTAGTCCGCTAGCTCCATCTGGCTCATCCCGCGCTGTTCGCGCAGGCGACGCAGATGCTCACCAAAAGCCTTGACTCCACCCGGATTCTTCACGGGCAGCAAGCTCCGATGTTGCCAGTTTCTGAACTTGGACACATGTGTCCAAAAAGCGCGGGCGCTTCCTACTTTTGAGGAGAGCTAGCCCAAGTCATTCAACCCACCAATCCTCCACAAACATGCGCAAGACGCTACTCATATTGGCCCTCCTACTACTCGTCATCAGCCCGCGTCACAGCCAAGCTCAAGCGCAGATGGAACTGAGTAGCCGAATGGGAATGAACATGCTCCAACTCTCGCAGGTGTACCGGAAAATGCCGGGCGCCAAGGAGTGGACGCAGCAGAAGATGAAACCGGAAGGCTCTGGTGACCGGGAGCAAATCTGGTGGAAGTTCGCTGACCACCCTGGGCGCACTATGCACTACTTCCTGACCAACGGGCGTGTTGATGGAATCATCATCGCGGACACACGCCGGCAATCGTATGCTGAGCTGGAAGAGCTTCTCAATCGCACGTTGATGGCCTTCAATGATCATATCTGGCTCGACACAGGGACTCGGACGCTGTGGGAGTTGAGCATCAACGAAGGACGCGTCCTGCTGACGGGGACACCTGCACCACCGAGAGACCGGAAATAGCAGAAGCAAGATCCGACAGTACGGCCTCGGTCAATTCACCAAGTGGGTCCAGGAGCGCGGGCACTTCAATTTGCTCGACCTGGCCCGATCCACGGCTGTTTCCAACGGTTTCGAGCCGCAATCAGAAACCCGAGTCACATTCAACACGGCGACGGTGGGGGAGTGGGTGTAGGCACCACCGTGGGCACCAAAAGCAAATCAGCCACCCAGACTAGTGTCTAAGTGGCTGATTCCAAATGAGCGGGAAACGAGGCTCGAACTCGCGACCCTCAGCTTGGGAAGCTGATGCTCTACCAACTGAGCTACTCCCGCTGATGTGTTTGGTAAGGCAAAAATACAGAGTGGCAACCAATATTCAATTGCGTATCGACTGCGCCGGTCACAAATCTTGAAACGACTGCATGCAACGCCCTGGCAGATATTTCGTTGATTTAGGCCATGGCTTTTTCACTTTCTCCAGCTACCCGGCGCATTGTTGGCCTCATGCTGATCGTAGCGGGCGGCCTGATGATTGCCGCGCAGTTGCTGCGCTTTAGCGTGTCGGCGGCGGAGTGGCAGCGCGGCGGCTGGGACGCCGTGGAGTCCACCTACCTCGTGCTTTCGGTGCTGATGCTGGTGGTAGGCGTGCTCATTGTGCGTTACGGATGGCGCTTGCGGCAGGATGGTCGCATCTCGGACGAACCGGGTAAAGGACGTATTTCGTAGCCGACGGCTGCGGGTTTTGTTTCTTTGCCGCGCTATGTCGTCACCGCTTCGCATTGTTCCGGCCAAACGCACCGCCGCCGCCGCCGCCCAGTTGGCCGACTTCGGCCGGCAGACCTTCCACGACACCTACGCAGCGCAGAATGCGCCCGCGGACATGGAGCTGTACCTGGCCGAGCATTTCGGCCCGGCGCAGCAGCTGGCCGAGTTGGAGGACCCCAACACCGTCTTTTTTCTGGCCCTCATGCAGCAGCAGTTGGTCGGCTACGCCAAGCTGACCGTGGGCTCTGGCCTGGGGGCCGAGGCCGGCGCCGACCCACGTACCCGCGCCGAGCTACAGCGGCTGTACGTGCAGCAGGACTGGCAGGGCACCGGCCTGGGGGCTGCCCTGCTCCGGCGCTGCCTCGACGAAGCCCGGCAGCGCGGCTGCCGCTCCCTCGTGCTGAGCGTGTGGGACAAAAACGCAAAGGCGCTGGAATTTTACCGGCGCAAAGGGTTTAAGCAAATTGGCGAAACGGAGTACCGCGTGGGCCACGACGTGCAAAACGACTTTATCCTCCGAAAAGGCCTGTGAGCATGGAGCACGCTGCGCGGCGGCTGAGGTGGAGCGGGCTACTGGCCCTGATGCTAGGCGGGTTGCACGGCTGCGCGCCGGCCACTGAAAAGCAGCACGCTGCCCCAACGGGACGCTACGAGGGCACGCTTACCCACCGGGGGGCCGAAATGCCGGTAGTGGTCAACCTGTACCAAGATTCCGTCAGCCGCCGCGTGCAAGTGGTGGTGCGCGTAGCCGATACGCCGTTGTATTCCCGGTTTTTCGACAGCGTAGCCTACCAAGCCCCGACGCTGGCGGGCCGCTTGCCGGGGGGCAGCCGCCTGGCGCTGCGCGAAGAGCCCAACTTCCTGACCGGGTCCATCTGGCTGCACGACACGCTGCGCGCAGAGCTGGTCGCGGTGCGCCGCGCGCCGTCCGATTTGCCCAGCTACACTACTGCGCGCCAACCAGGTGCTGACGGTGGCTACGGGCTGCTGTTTACTCCGCTCGACACGGTGCTGCGGCGGCCGGCTGTGCTGCTGTGGCCCGAGGCAGGGGCTGTGGGGGCCGCGTTTGGCTGGGCCGACTGGCTCGTGCGCCAGGGCATGGTGGTAGCCGTGGCCGCCCCGGAGCCGCAGTCCGATTCGGTGGCGGCCCCGCAATTGCGGGCGGCGCTGCAGCGGTTACGGTCCGAGACGCGCGCCCGGGTAGATTCGACGCAGGTAGGGGTCTGGGGCTTTGGGGCCGGTGGGCGGGCCGCCGCGCTGGCCGTTACAGGCGTTTCGCCAGCCAAACCAGCCTTTCTGATTCTGCAGGGACCCGGCCTGACGCCCGCCGACCGGTCTTGGCTGCGGCAGCTGGGCCGGCGGCGCCTGCCGGTGCTGGGGCTGTACGGCGCGCTGGATACCACCGTGAACGTACGCGAAAGCAGCCAGCAGTTGCGTAACGCGGTGGGCGGACGCCGCGGCTCCGGTGTGAAGGTCTACCAGCAAGCCAGCAAAAGCCTGCTCGTAGCGGCACCCGCCGATTCGGTACGGCGCTGGCCCCAACTCCCGGCCGATCTGGCTTCGAGCCTGCAGGAGTGGCTGGGGCGGATGCGGCGCTGAACCCGGCCGAGGTACGCGCAGGCTAAACCAGCAGCAGGCCCTTTTCGCGCAGCAGCAGCCAGGCCGGCGAAATCAGCAGGGCTTCAAACGACAGCCCCGCTTCGGCGGCAGGAAACGAGGCGGCGGCTTCCTTGAGCAGCAGTTTGGTGTCGTAATCTGCCGACAGCTTGGTGAGCAGCGCGTGCAGCCACTGGCCGACGGCAGGTGTGGTCTTCAGCTCAAAGTCTTCGGCCTGCTCGTAGAAGGTCAGCACGGCCTGCTCGGTGAGGCGGCCTTTCTTCTGCCGGGTTTCGAGGCGCAGCTCCGGCGCGTTGCCCAGCCAAAACAGCCGCAGGTTCTGCTTGGCGGCGTCGGCTTTGCCGGGCTCGGCCAGGGCCGATTCCACCAGCTGCCGCGGCACGGTGGTGCGGGGCACGCGGAAGTCAAACCAAAACTGCAGGGGCTCGTGCAGGGCCACGCCGTGCATGTAGTTGTACAGCGCCTTGGCCAGGCCCGGCCCGAACTGCTCGTGGTCGGCGCCGGTGGGGTCGTCGTGCCAGAGGTCGTTCCAGGCAAAGTCGCCGGGCTCGGGGCCGATGGGCTGCACCTGGTACTTCGCGGGGTTCTTGCCCACCGGCGAATGGGCCGTCATGGCAAAGCGGTGCCAGTAGCCCGACTGCACGATGCCGGCCTGAAACAGCTGGCGCACCACTTCCAGCGAGTCCACGGTTTCCTGCACCGTTTCGGTGGGGAAGCCGTACATCAGGTAGGCGTGCACCATGATGCCGGCCTGGGTGAAGCCCTCCGTCACGCGCGCTACCTGGGCGATGGTGACGCCCTTTTCCATCAGCGCGAGCAGGCGGTCGGAGGCCACTTCCAGCCCGCCCGACACGGCAATGCAGCCCGAAGCGGCCAGCAGGCGGCAGAGGTCGGGCGTGAAGGTTTTCTCGAAGCGGATGTTGCCCCACCAAGTGATGCTCACGCGTCGCTTGAGCAGCTCCACGGCCAAGTCGCGCAGGGCCAGGGGAGGAGCGGCTTCGTCGACGAAGTGAAAGCCCGTCTGCCCGGTTTGCCGCACGATCTGCTCGATGCGGTCCACCAGCAGCGCGGCCGGAGCCGTGTCGTAGCGGCGGATGTAGTCCAGCGTCACGTCGCAGAAGCTGCAGCGCTTCCAGTAGCAGCCGTGGGCCACGGTCAGCTTGTTCCAGCGTCCGTCGCTCCAGAGCCGGTGCATGGGGTTCAGCACCTCGATAACGGAAAGGTAGTCGCGAATCGGCAGCCCGTCGTAGTCAGGCGTTCCGACTTCGGTGTGCGGAATGTCGGCCGTAGTGGCTTGGTTGTGATACTCCACCTGACCGGTAGCGGGGTTGCGCAGAAAAGTGCGCTGAAAAGTAATTGCTGGCGGTTTCAGAACGTCATGCTGAGCCTGTCGAAGCATCTCTACCGCTTCGTTGGATACTATCTGACGAAACGGTAGAGATGCTTCGACAGGCTCAGCATGACGTTCTTTTTCCTTCTCGAAGGCTTTCAAAATTTGCAGCCAAGGGCCTTCGCCGTCGTCGAGGGTGAGGTAGTCGATGTAATCGAAAAACCGGGGCTCCTTGATGCCGCGCAGCTCCGTGTTGGGGTAGCCGCCGCCCATCAGGGTACGGACAGCGGGGTTCTGCTGCTTGGCAAACTGCGCCAGCCGCAGCGCGCCGTACAGGTTGCCGGGGAAGGGCACCGTAAAGCCGATAACGTCGGGCTGCTCGCGGCGCAACACGTCGGCGAAGCACTCCAGCATCACCTCGTCCACGAGGTTCGGCGCCTGCTGCAGGGCTTGGTGCAGCTCGTCGAAGGAGGTAGCCGTGAGGCCCAGGTGCTCGGCGTAGCGCGAAAAGCCGAACTGCGGGCCGACGGTTTCCTTGAGCAGGTCGGCCAGGTCTTCGAGGTAGAGCGTGGCCAGGTGGCGGGCTTGGTCGGTAAGGCCCATGGTGCCGAAGGCCGATTCCAGGTCGGCCACGTTATCGAAGCGGGCGGCTTCGGGCAGAAAGCGGCCGTGGCAGATGCGCGGGGCCAGCGTCAGGTCCTTGTTCTGCAGAAAGCGGATGACCGGCTCCACCGTGCTTTCGTAGCGGCGGCGCAGGCGCAGCATCCGCCGGGCGTTGTCGCTCAACTCAAAATTGCCCTGCTCGATGGCGTCGAACACCCGGCGCAGCCCCTGGGCCGAAAACAGCCGCAGCACTAGCTCAATGCCGATGTCGGCCTGGGCCGCGTGAAAGCCGCGCCCGCGCAAGAAGCCCGTCAGGTAAGCCGTGGCCGGGTACGGGGTGTTCAGCTGCGTGAGCGGCGGAGTAATGAGCAGGATGCGGAGGGAGGACGACGTCGGCACGGGGCAACAACCGCCACGCGGCGGCAAAGGTGCCCGCAAAGGTAGCCAGGTCGAACGGTGGCGTAGCGTTACAGCAAGCGGAGCCGCCGCAGCAGATCGAGCAAAGACTCCCGTTGAGCCTTAAAGCATGCTCGAATTTAGCCGCAAAGACTTTCAGAGCGTGCTGCTTAAGCTAACGTCCGCTTGGCGAAGCAGTGCATCGAAGTGTACTTAGTCCTCACGCTATCTGATCCAGCGACGTGCGCTCCGGATGGGCCTTGTACTCGGTCACCGTTTGGCCCGTCACCTGCCGAAACTGCGTGCTCAGGTGCTGCGAGGAGCTGTAGCGCAACTCGTCGGCTATTTCAGCCAGGGTCAACTGCCCGTAGCTGAGCAGTTCCTTGACCCGCTCGATCTTCAGGCGAATAAGGTATTTCTCCAGCGTGAGGCCCACCACGCGCGAAAACAGCTTGCTCAGGTGGGGGTAGGATGCCTCGAAGCGCTCCGACAGGAAGGCCGAGGTGGTGAGCGGCACACGCGCCGTGCGCAGGTGCTCCAGGTAGTCGGCCAGCGCCGCTTTCACCTGCTCCACCAGCTGCTCGTCGCGGCTTTGCAGCAGCTCAAAACCGGCCGCTTCCAGCCGCGGCTGCAGCTGCGCCGGGTCGGCCGGCGTGGCCTCGTCGAGCCGGGCGTAACCCAGCGTCACGTCGAGCGGCTGCAGCCCGGCGTCCTTCAGGATGGTGCGCACCGTGCTGATGCAGCGCGGGCAGACCATGTTTTTGATGTGCAGCTCGGTGGTCACGGGGCAGGATTCTTAGCGGAGTTGCGCGGGGCGTAGCGGGCGGGCTTGGCCGTGTTGGTGGCCCGGGGGCGGCGCACGGGCTGCGGCGTGGGCGCCTCGGCCCAGGTACGGCCAAACCAGTGCTCAGCCGCCCAGTTAACAAACGGCACCACGGCCAAAAAAGTGACACCCAGCAGCACAAACCACACGAACGTGGCCCCCAGCCAACGGCCGAAAAACGTGGCGTCGAAGCCGAACAGGTAGCCAATGAGGGCAAACGACAGCACCAGGCTGATGACCAGCAGGATGCCAGCCCGCCGGATCAGCGGGTGAGCCAGCAGGGAAGCTTGGGAAGGACGACGACGCGGTGCAGCCATGCGGCAAAGATATCAGCCCGCCGTTAGCGGAAAATGCCGCCGTTGCCAGGGGGCCCGCCCACCAGCGCCAAAAAATGCCTTCAGATCAGCTAGATAACCAATCGGCGGCATTGGCGTTTGTGCTAACAACGACGCTTCCGCCGGCTGGTCCGGCTGCGTATATTGCCCCGACCATATTTACTCCCTCACTTCCATGAACACCTCCTTCCACCCGCTGCGAACCCTGCGTTACCTGGCCGCGGCCTTGCTGCTGACCGCCGGCCTCACGGCCTGCAGCACCGGTACCGAATCGGGCGACACCAACGTAGAGCGCGGCAACCAAAAATACCCGCGTAACCCCGGTGCCCAGACCGCCAACGACGGCATCAACCAGGAACGCGTGCAGCGCGATACGGCCGAGAGTCAGCAGGAGCGTATCTACGAGGGCGGCAGCGAACGAAAAGACAAGAACAACGACGGCAAAGCCGACTAGCGCCGCCCGTACTAATCAAAAAGCCCCGGCAACAGTAGTTGCCGGGGCTTTTTGGTTGACCTGATAAGTGTACCGGGTTTAGCGGAAGGCGAAGCTGCTGGGCCCGATGCCGACATTGAAGGAATCAATGGCCGCGCCGCTGGTGGTGAAGCGCACCGTCCGCCCGTCGGTGCTGAATGAGCCGATGGCGCCGTACAGCGTACCATCGGTCGGGTCGACGCCGAGTCCGTTGAGGCGGCGACGAATCAGCGGCGTAGAGGGTAGAGCCGTGGCCGTGGCGTCCAGGCGGTACACGGCCCCGCCGTAGCGGTAGTACAGCTGCTGGCGGTTGGGGGTCGGCTGCAGACCCGTGGCGCCGCCGCTGCTAAAGGCCAGTTCCAGGCGGCCCGTGGTGGGAGCAGCCGGATTCAGGCGCACCAGCTTGGCGGGCGTGCTCGACAGCACTGGGTACGGCGGCGTGGGCGCGTAACGCGTGATGCCCCCGCACAGCACCCAGACGTTGCCGGCGGCATCGGCCACCAGTGAGTTCGGCCCGTCCGAAACGGTCAGCGTCGTTTCCACTTGGTCGGTGCTGGTGTTGATGACCGTGACGGTATTCTCGTCCGAATTCGGCACGTACAGCTTGCCACCCGCCAGCAAGGGCCGCTCGGGGAGCTTGCCCACCGGAATGGTGGCCGTCACCGTGTTGGTGCGCAGGTTCAGCACCGCCACCCGGCCGTTCTGGCCAAACGCTACCCACTCCGTCAGGTAGGCCTTATCGGCCGAAGCGGCCACCAGGTAGCGGGGCAGGGCACGGCCGCCGATGGTGGCCACGGAATGAAATCCGGGCAGGTGGATGACCTCCACCTTGTTGCTGTTGTTGACCACGGCGTAGCCCCGGTTGCCCACCACGGTCATGGACTGCACCACGTCGCCCAGGGTACGGCCATTGACGCGCTGGAAAGGGTCTTTCTCGCTGGCTTTGGTGGACTTGATGAACAGGCTGACCGAGCCGTTGGGCGTATTAAACTGGCCTTCGTTGACCACGTACACCGAGTCGTTGCGGACCGCAGTCGGCGGGGCCGGCGGCGTGGGTTGCGGGTCTTTCTTCTTTTCGGGCTCACAGCCCAGCAGCACACCCGACAGGCACAATCCAGTCAGCAGCGACGCGTGGTAGAGGGGAGACGTTTTCATGTGGAATGAGAATAAGTGAGGCAGAGAGTTAGTGCCAGCTGGCGCGCAGGCTCAGAGCGCCGGAGCGCAGCGGCATGGCCCGGAAGGCGTAGTTCTGGTAAGCGGTATTGGTGAGGTTGAAGCCCTGCACCAGCGCCGTCAGCTGCCAGCCGGCGAGGCGGAAGCTGCGGCCAGTCGTGGCATGGAGCAGCGCGTAGCCCGGCAGGAAGTCGGTGGCCGAAGCAGTGGTGTAGCGGTAGCTGGTCAGCATCAGCGTACCCGACAGGCTCCAGCCCTTCCAGTGCTGGTCGAGGGCGAGGTTGCCCGCGTGCAGGGGTACGTAAGCCAGCTGCACGCCGGCGGGGTCTTCGTCGGCAGGGTAGCCGCGCAGCTTCTGCGTCTGGGTGAGGGCGTAGCCGGCTTTGGGGCTCAGCACATAAGCGCCGGCCTGGTACCGGGCCTGGATGCTGACTTCGGCGCCCCGGCTGCGTACCTGCCGCAGGTTCTGGGGCGTCCAGGTGCCCGCTGAGTTGGGCAGCCACTGCACCCAGTCGTCCACCCGCAGGTGGAAGGCCGTCACGTCGGCCTGCAGGCCCAGCCGCCCGTTGGCGCTTAAGCCCTCGTAATGCAGGCCCAGGTCGCCGCCCAGGCTGGTTTCGGGGCGCAGGTCGGGGCGGCCGCCAGGCCGCCAGTACCGCTCGTTCAGGGTAGGGGCGCGGTAGCTGCGGGCGGCACTGGCCTTCAGCCACAGCTGCTGGCGCGCGGTGGCCCAGGCCTGCCACTCCAGGCCCGCCGTGGGGGCCAGCGGCGGCCGGCGGCCGGGTAGCACGGCCTGCCGGGCATTCAGCGTGAGCCGCAGCCGGGCGGTGGGGTCGTAGCGCAGCAGGGCAAAGCCGGCAAAGCGCGATTCGTCCACGCGCCCCCGGTAGCCGTCGACGTGGGCCACGAAGTACTGCGCTTCGGTGCCGAGGCGCAGGCTGAGGTTGGGCCGCCAGTTGTGGGTGTGCTCTAGCTGCGCCTGCCGCACGCTGCTGCGGGAATGACTAGTACTCAGCTGGTCGCTCTGGTAGTCGATCAGGTCGCCAAACCACGCCGTGCGCACCGCCGTTTCGCTGCGGGCACCGCGGTGGCGGTAGCCCAGCACCACCCGGGCGCTCTGGTCCCGCTCCCGGGCGTGGTTGTTGGCCGAGCCGATGGACGGTTGAATCTGGCGGTTGGCATCGGTCAGCCAGGCTGAGGCCGTTACCTCGCCGCGCTGGCCGGCCAGCACCGTCACGTCCTGCTGAAAGCTAGCTTGCTGCAGGGCGGCGTTTTCCTGATGCCGGCGCACCTGGCCGATTACTTCGCGGACGAGATAGGGAAAGTCGTTGCGGGCCTCGCGCACCAGGTAGCTGGTGCGTACGCTCACCCGCTCGTTGCGCTGGCTGCCGCTGACGCTCAGGGCCCGGGCGCCGAAGCTGCCCGCTTCTACCAAACCCTCCACGCGGGTACCGGCCGGCGCTGTGGCGGCACCCAGTACCACGGCGCCGCCCAACGCCCCCGTGCCGTACAGCGCCGCCGCCGGCCCGTGCTGCACATCGATGCGGCCCAGCCCGGCCACGGGCAGCAGGGCAAAATCAGCCTCGCCCAGGGTAGGGAAGTTCAGTGTGAAGCCGTGCCAGAGCACGGCCGTGTGGCGGGCCGCCGTGCCGCGCAGGGCAATGGAAGCCAGCTGGCCGGGGCCGTAGGTCTTCAGGTACAGCGGGGTGCGCGCCGACAGCGCGTCGGCGACGGTACCGGCTTGGTAGGGGGCCAGCGCCGCCGAGTCGAGGGAGGTGAAGTGGCTGCCGGCGGCGTAGCGCGTGGGCCGCAGGGCCTGCACCTGCACGCCGGGCAGCACGTGGCGAGCCGAGTCGGGCCGTACCGGCGACTGCGCCCACACCGCAGCCAGGCCGCCCGGCAGAAGCAGCAACGACAGCACCCCACGGCGGAGCGCGGCGGGCCAAGGAAAAGCGTAGAACCGAACCAAAGTTTTCGGGGCCGAAAAATTCGGTTCAGAACCCTGCAGCCGGCTGAAAAAGCTGCTTGCGGGGCTGAGGCAGAATCAGGAAGCACGAGCCGGCGCCGAATAGCGCTGGGGCCCAAAAACGATTCATTCTCCGCCCGTCCTCCGCAGGCGCCGAACACTAAGATGTGCAGGGGCAGGTCTCCTGACTTGCTTCGCGCCGGGCGGCCTTCCCATCCCTCCGGCTGCCGCAGCGGCAGCCCTCAGCAGGACAGTGGCGAAGAGAGGCCCGACGCATGGTGTTGTGAAGCTCACAGTTGCGGGGACAGTCGCCGAATTTCACGGCATTCCCTTTTCAGCCGCGCCCCCCAATCGGGGTCTGGCCACCCATGCACCGGCAAAGATAATCACGGATTAGTTGAATTTGATGGCGTCCACCAATTTCAAAGCCGCCCAACGTCCGGCCGAGCTGCCGCTCCCCTCAAAGTTCCTGCGGCACGTACAGTCTCGCATGAAACTTCCGCTTGCCTACTACCAACAGCCCGACGTGGTAACCCTTGCCCGCGATATGGTCGGCAAATACCTCTTCAGCCGCATTGATGGCATCCTGACGGGCGGCCGCATCGTCGAAACCGAAGCCTACGCGCATATCGATGACCAGGCCTGCCACTCGCACCTGGGCCGTTTTACCAAGCGCACCCGCGTGATGTACGAGGCCGGCGGCGTGGCCTATGTATACCTGATCTACGGCCGCTACGCCCTGTTCAACATCATCACCAACGTGGCCGGCAAGGCCGACGCCGTGCTGATTCGCGGGCTGGAGCCGACGGAGGGCCTAGCGGAAATGGCGCTGCGCCGCGGCGTGCCAGCCACCGCGCGCAACCTCACCGGCGGCCCCGGCCTGCTCACCCAGGCCCTCGGCATTGGCGTGCCGCACTACGGCACCGACCTCACCGGCGACCTGATCTGGCTGGAGGATCGGCAAGAGGCCGTGTCGCCCGAACAGCTGCTGGCCAGCCCCCGCGTCGGCATCGATTACGCCGGTGCCGACGCGGCGCTGCCCTGGCGTTTTCGCCTGAAAGACAGCAAGTGGACCAGCCCGGCGAAGTGACCTCGGATGAAATGGTGAGTGAATGTCCAGATGGGCCTGAACGCAAACCGGCCCCGGTAGTCAGTGCTACCGGGGCCGGTTTCATGGCGAAATGTTGCCAGAAAGTCAACTCACCACCTCTCTATTGCACCGCTCACGGCGCGAGCCGGTCGCAGACGAGCACGATGAGGCGGCCGGTCAGGTCGGTAGTGGCCATTAGGTACGTGGTGCCGCCCTCCCGGATACCGGTGCGGTGGCGAATCTCAGCCACCGAATCAGGGAAGTTGCGGGTGGTGACGTGGGCGCGCTGCTCCGGACCTAGGTAGGCCAGCAACTCCTTCTTGTCGTACCGGCACACGGCCCGGCAACGGAAGATGCGGCCGGGAAAGTCCTCGCGGAGGGTATTGGACGTGTAGAGGTGGCTGTGCTGGTGCAGCTTCAGCAGGCTGAAGCTGGTACCGATGCTCTTGAAGCTACCGGCCTTGAGCACGGCCACGTTGGGCTCGTAGACGTAATCCTGCGGCTCCGCATAGCGCGGAATGGCTTTGGCTTCGCGGGTGCGGTTCGAGCGAAACGTCTGTTCGCGGCCGTCGCGCAGCAGGTTCACCGTCAGGCGCTCGGGGTCCACGGCGGGCTCCTGGCCCAGCTCGTAGAGCACTTCCTTGCACTCGTTGTCGACGGCCACCACCCACAGGCGGCGCACGTGCGCCAGTTCCTGAATGGCCTGCTCCACGTCGAGCATGGGTGAGGTTTTGAGCAGCACGCGCTCGGCCTTGCGCAGCAGCACCGGCAGCAGGCGCAGCACGTCCGGCTCGCAGTCGGCCAAGCGGAAAATCTTCTTGTCGGCCGTGTCGCGACGGGCTGGGTCGAGGTAAATCCAGTCGAAGTGCCCGTCGGGCTGCTCGCGCAGCCACGCGGCGGCGTCGCCCACGTGGTAATGCACGTTGTCGACGCCAAGTACTTCCAAGTTGTGCCGCACCACGCTCACGAGCTGCGGGTTGCGCTCCACGTAGTGCACTTCCTCCAGCGCGCGGGCAAAGTGGCTGCTGTCGACGCCAAAGCCGCCGGTGAGGTCGGCCAGACGGGTGCCGCTCACCAGGCCCGCCTTGAACGCGGCGGTGCGCGCCGACGAGGCTTGCTCGACCGACAGCGCGGGGGGAAACACCAAGTCCGGATTGGCCGCCCAGGTGGGCAGCTTGGCTTTGGCCTTCTGGCGGGCCTGAATCTGGCGCACCAGTTCGGGCACGGGCAAGTTGGGGTAGCGGCGGGCCTGCAGCGCCAGCTTGGCTGGGTCGTCGTGCAGGTGCTTCGCCACGTATTGCCGGGCCGCCGCCGATAGGGAAACGTCCATTACAACGGTAAAAAACGCCTGAAACGGCGCAAAAATACTAGGGAATTAGCGCAGCGTCCAGCCTACTAGCAGCTGCGGACGGCCCGTCGGGGCCGTTACGCCTAGTAGGTCGGGCTTGGCCCGCTCAAGTCCCATACGGCGTGCAGCCGGCAAAGTAGCGTTCTGGGCTTCCACGGCGCGCATAAAATGCTGGTTGGTATGGCGCGTAATCAGCGTGTTGGAGAGCAGGCTGACCACGGCCGCGCCGATGGCTACTTTCTGGGTGTTGTTGAAGTATTGCGGCTCGTCGCGGCTGAATACCTGCTGCGCGTACACGCCGGCAGCACCCACAAAGACGGCCCGCTCGGCCAAGTGCAGCCAGCGCTGTCGGCGGTAGCGGTCAAGACTGGCCAAAGCCTGCTCATCGGTAAGGTGGGGGCGCAGCTTCTGCCCGAAAAACCCTGCGTTCTGGTAGTCCTCGCCGCTGCCGGTAGTAAACCAGAAATTCTTCTGTACGCCGTTCAGCCCGCGGTCGAAGTCCTCGGGGCTTAGGCGGATGGTGGGTGCCGGGGACGCGGCGGGCTGCTGCGCGAAGGCCGGGGTGGTACCCAACAACGCCAGTGAAAAGAATGCGGCAACGTGGCGGCCGCGGCGCGGCGTCAGCAGGGCGGAAAACGTCATGCTACAAAGTTAATATTCCAAAAGCCGGATAATGGGACATATCCGACCAACGCCCCAACAAAACCGACGAACGATACGTTCTCAGGCTCAACACTTCGTGGTGTTGCTAAAATCCCTAGACTCATGAACCACCCGTTTCACTTAGGCCGCCTATGGCTGCTGGCCGCGCTGCCGGCCGCTTTGCTCACTAGTGCCTGCGGAGGCAACGACGACGACGATCCGCCCGCGCCGGCACCCGATCAAGGCCGGGTGATGCTGGTGCACGCCGCCGCCGCTTCTGACGTACAGGTTACTGCTTTCATCAGCGACCAGCAAGTAGGGCAGCTCAACTACGGGCAGAACAGTGCTTACCTAAACGTCAATACCGGCACGCCTACCCTGCGCATCAACGCCGGCAACCAGGTGCTGACCACCCAGGGACTGACGATTGCAAAAGACCAAAGCTATTCGTCGTTTGCTTACTCGCCTTCTGCCACCATCGGCGCCACGCCTGTGCTGCTGACCGTCACCGACGACCTGACCGCGCCGGTAGCCGGGCAGGCCAAAGTGCGCGTCGTGCACCTGGCCCTAAATGCGCCCTCCCCGGTCCGGCTGACCGTCCCCTCGGCCTTGCCCGGCACCCCCGGTACCGATATTAGTCCTGACGTCGCCTTCGGCGCCGCCTCTGCTTTCTTCCCGATCAACGCCGGCCAGCTAAACCTGAGCATCACCGCGGGCACGCCCCGCACCCAGGTACTGGCTGTGGGCGATGGATCCGGCAGCGGCACCGGTACCCGGAATTACGAGGCCGGTAAAATCTACACCATTGTGGTACGCGGCATCGCCGGCGCGGGCGTACCCGCTGGCCAGCAGGCCCGGGCCGTTATTATTCCCAATAACTAGCCTTTTCGGCAAGTAAAATCAAAAGCCCGAACCATTGGTTCGGGCTTTTTCTATATTGGTCTACGCCGAACAAATTGGATACCTTTGTAGTTGCATTGCGAAAATCCCGTGACCATGGTTGAGACCAAGACCTACGTACCTTACAAGGTAAAAGACATTTCGCTGGCCGAGTGGGGCCGCAAGGAGATTCGTCTGGCTGAAGCTGAAATGCCCGGTCTGATGGCTCTGCGCGCACAGTACGGCGCCAGCAAGCCCCTGCAAGGTGCCCGCATCGCCGGCTGTCTGCACATGACGATTCAAACGGCCGTCCTCATCGAGACGCTGCAGGCGCTAGGTGCCGAGGTGACCTGGTCGTCGTGCAACATCTTCTCTACGCAGGACCACGCTGCGGCCGCTATTGCCGCCGCTGGTACGGCCGTGTATGCCTGGAAGGGCATGAACGAGGAAGAGTTCAACTGGTGCATCGAGCAAACGCTGTTTTTCGGCGAGGAGCGCCAGCCGCTGAACATGATCCTCGACGACGGTGGCGACCTGACCAACATGGTGCTGGATCAGTTCCCCGAGCTGGTAGCCGGCATCCGCGGCATCTCGGAAGAAACGACCACCGGCGTGCTGCGCCTCGTGGAGCGCATGAAGGCCGGCAAGCTGCCGCTGCCCGCCATCAACATCAATGACTCGGTAACGAAGTCGAAGTTCGACAACAAGTACGGCTGCAAAGAGTCGGCGGTGGACGCTATCCGCCGCGCTACCGACATCATGATGGCCGGCAAAGTGGCCGTGGTGGCCGGCTACGGCGACGTAGGAAAAGGCACCGCAGCGTCGCTGCAAGGCGCCGGTGCCCGCGTTATCGTGACGGAAATCGACCCGATCTGTGCCCTGCAAGCGGCCATGGACGGCTTCGCAGTGAAGAAGATGAGCAACGCCATCAAGGAGGCTGACATCGTCATCACCACCACCGGCAACTGCGACATCGTAACGGAAGAGCACTTCCGCGCGCTGAAGGACAAGGCCATCGTCTGCAACATCGGTCACTTCGACGATGAAATCGACATGGCTTGGCTGAACAAGAACTACGGCCACACCAAGGACACCATCAAGCCGCAGGTGGACCTCTACACCATCGACGGCAAAGAGGTAATCATCCTGGCCGAAGGCCGTCTGGTGAACCTGGGCTGCGCCACCGGCCACCCCTCGTTCGTGATGTCGAATTCGTTCACGAACCAGACGCTGGCGCAGCTGGAGCTGTGGCAGAACCACGGCAGCTACGAGAACAAGGTGTACACCCTGCCCAAGCACCTCGACGAAATGGTGGCCCGCCTGCACCTGGCCAAAATCGGCGTGGAGCTGGATGAGCTGAATGATAAGCAGGCCAAGTACATCGGCGTATCGGTGGAAGGCCCGTTCAAGTCGGATCTGTACCGCTACTAAGAGCCGCACTGGCCTTAATGAAAAGCCCCGCCTGACTTTCAGGCGGGGCTTTTCATTTATTCGGCTACCGTGTAACCACGGGATGCTTAGCTTACCGGGCATCAGCAGCACCGGTCGGGCCGTTCGGCTTCGTTCTGTCCTAGCGCTTCGTCGGCCAGCAAAGCCGTTTCGGACCCCTGCAACTTCTGCGCATCAAGATCAGGAAACTGGTCTGCCAGCCACTGCTGCAGCTCTGAGTAAGAAGCCGTGGCGTAGCTGAACTTAATAGTGGACTGATCCGGGTGTTTTGGCAACACCTGCGTGTAGTTCTGGTCGATGCGGAAGCCCTTAATATCTGCCAGCGCCAGTTTCTTGGTTTCAGGGTGCCTGTGCTGATGAGTTTGGTGGGCGAGATGATCAGGCGCCAGCGGGCCGTTTAGATCAGGCTGTAGAGCAAAAACCCGGCAAAGCCGGATATTTGCCCCCATGCCCACGGTTTCGCTCTCGGTCGTCATCATCACGTTCAATGAAGAAGCCAACATCGGCCGCTGCTTACAAGCTCTGGGCGACGTGGCAGACGACGTAGTGGTAGTGGATTCCGGTTCCACCGACCGCACTGTGGCTATCTGCCAAGAGCATGGCGCCCGCGTGGTGCACCACCCGTTCAAGGGCTACGTGCAGCAGAAAAACTTCGCCACTGCCCAGGCCCGCCACGACCACGTGCTACAACTCGACGCCGACGAAGTGCTGA
Organism: Hymenobacter coalescens; assembly: GCF_054783195.1. Lineage (NCBI taxonomy): Bacteria > Pseudomonadati > Bacteroidota > Cytophagia > Cytophagales > Hymenobacteraceae > Hymenobacter > Hymenobacter coalescens. The sequence goes on from NZ_BAAGRA010000007.1 coordinate 385,287, forward strand.
CCGACGAGCTGCGGGTCGAGGTGCAACAGATTAAAGCCAACTGGCAGCACGCCGGCTACACCCTGCCGCGCCTCACCAACTACTGCGGCCACTGGGTGCGCCACGGCGGCTGGTACCCCGACCGTAAGCTGCGCCTGTACGACCGGCGCCTCGGCGCCTGGCAGGGCCAGCTGCTGCACGAACGCTATGAGTTGCAGCCAGGCCAGGCTGTCGGGCACCTTGCCGCCGACTTGCTGCATTATTCCTACCCCACCATCGAAAGCCACGTGCAGCAACTCAATAAATTCACCACCATCGGGGCCGAAGAGCTGGCAGCCCGCGGCAAGCGTGCCAGCGGGCTGCAACTGGGGCTGAAACCCGCGTGGAAATTCTGGCACCTGTACCTGCTGCGCGGCGGCTGGCGCGATGGTTTTGCTGGTCTGAGCATTGCCGCGTTGTCGGCCTGGGGGGTGTTTCTGAAGTACGCCAAGCTGCGCGTGCTCACTCCAAAAGGCAGGGCATGAAGACCTTCCTCGTTAGCCGTACCGACGCCATCGGCGACTTGGTGCTGACCTTGCCGGTGTGCGGCTGGCTCAAGCAGCGCTACCCCGGCTGCCGCGTGGTGCTGCTGGGCCGTGATTATACCCGCGCCGTGGCCGCGGCCTGCCCCGCCGTCGATGCCTTCCTAAGCGACGACGACCTGCAACAGTTGCCTGCAGCCGAGCAGGTAGCCACGCTGCGCGCCGTTGGGGCCGAAGCCGTGCTGCACGTATTTCCCAGTGCGCGCCTGGCCCGTCTCTGCCGCCAGGCGCGCATTCCGGTCCGCATCGGCACGCGCAACCGCTGGTTTCATTGGCTGACCTGCAACCGGCTGGTCGCCCTGAGTCGGCGGCATTCACCGCTGCACGAAGCCCAGCTGAACCTGGAGCTGCTGCGGCCGCTGGGACTGACGAGCTTTCCTGCGCTGGCTGAGCTGACGTCGCTTGGGCAGCTGCGGGCGACAGAGCCACTGGCGCCCGCCCACGCAGCCCTGCTGGCACCGCGTGGGGCCCAGCAGCTGAACATCATTCTGCATCCCCGTTCGCGGGGCCACGGCCGCGAATGGGGATTGGAAAACTTTGGCCTACTGGCGCGGGCGTTGCACGCGGCCGGTCACCGGGTATTCGTCAGCGGTACCACGGCCGAAGGCGACTCCATGCGGCCTTGGCTGGAGCAGCACGCGGCCGTGCTCACCGATTTGACGGGACAACTGTCCTTGCCGCAGTTTTTGGCCTTTATTGCCGCGGCCGATGGTCTGGTGGCCTCGGGCACCGGCCCGCTGCACCTGGCGGCGGCACTGGGCCGCCACGCCCTGGGGCTGTTTCCGCCTATGCGTCCCATTCACCCGGGCCGCTGGGCGCCGCTGGGCCCCCACGCCGACTATTTAGTGTTCGACAAGCCCGACTGCCAGGATTGCCGCCAAGCCCCGGCGGCGTGTACCTGTATCCGCGCCATCAGCGCAACGCAGGCGCTGAGCCGCATCGGTACCTGGCAGCCGCTTGCGTCGTAGCTTTAGCCTTCCGACGTTGCCCTGATCTTTTCTCCGCGTGAAATTTCAAGTTGGCTCCTTGATAGACTGGTACCACTCCGGGCGCTGGTCACAATACCTGCTGCTGCTGGCCTGCGTAGCCGGTAGCATCGGGCTTTTATTTACGGCCCGGGCGTTGGTGGCCCTGGCACCGGTGGCCGCCGTAGTAGCGGCCGGGCTCAACCCCGACCTGCGCCGCGCCGTGGCCGGCTGGCTGCACAACGGTGCCGTGCGGCGCGCGGCCGTGCTTTACCTGCTCATCCCGCTTTCGTGGTGGTATACCCAGGACTGGCCGGTATGGCGCCACGAGGTGTACCGGCAACTGCCGCTGCTGGGAGTGCCACTCGCATTTGCGTTGGCTGTTCCGTTGTCGAGCCGCCAGCGCTGGTGGGTAGGAGTGGGGTTTGTCGGCAGCGTGGTGCTGCTGGGGCTGGCTACGCTGGGGCGCTACCTGCTCGATCCGGCCGCTGCGCAGGAGCTGATCCGGGTGGGTCAGAACGTACCATCCGTTACGGGCATCTTCCACATTCACTTCGGGATTCTGCTGGCGTTGTCGGCGTTTTTCGCCGTGCTGCTCAGCCAGGAAGCTCGGGCGGGTCGCCTCGGGCGCTGGCTGCTGCTGGGCGGAGCCGCCGTGGCCGCCATCAGCCTGCACGTGCTGGCATACCGCACCGGCCTGATGGTATTTTACCTGACGCTGGCTGCTTCGGGAGTGGGGTTGTTATTCAGCCGGCCGCGTCTGGCCTTGGGGTTGCTGGCGGTAGGTTTATTGCTGGCTGTGGGCGCTTACTTTGGGCTCAGCTCTGTGCAGCAGCGTGTGGCGGCCACCGTCTACGACGTGCAGCAGTTCTACTACAGCCACGATATCAACCAGTTTTCCTTGGCCCGCCGCCTCGCCGCCTTACAGAATGCCTGGGTGCTGATCGAAGAGCACCCCTGGCTCGGGGTAGCCCCGGCGGATGTGCGCCAAGCTATGGACGAGCAGTTTTCGTGGCATACATTCGGCCTGGAGCAGCAAAACCGCGTAATGATTCACAATCAGTACATTCATTACCTGGTTGGAGCCGGCCTAGTGGGGCTGCTGGTTTGGCTTTGGGTGCTGATTACGCCCTTGGTGCAACCCCAAACGCGCCGAAATCCGTACGTCAGACATTTCCTGCTCATTTTTGGCGCGGCGGCTCTAGCCGATTCGCTGCTGGAGATGCAGATTGGCTTCAACCTGTTCATCTTCCTGTATGGCTTTCTGGTGGTAGCGGCCGAACGCCGGCCGCAAGCCCACGATGTAACCCGTTGAACCCTTCCTTTCGTTACATTTAGCCGAGGCAATACTCACCTGCCTGAACCACCCACCTCTATGAGCGACTCTCCCGAACGGGTTCCTAAACTGAGCAAGGAGGAAAAAGACCGTCGTTTCCAAGCCGAGCTGCTGCCCGTGCTGGATTCCCTCTACAACTTTGCCTTTCGCCTGACCCTCGACGAGGACGATGCCAACGACCTTGTGCAGGAGACTTACCTGAAGGCATACCGCTTTTTCGAGTACTTCGAGCAGGGAACCAACGCCAAAGCCTGGCTGTTTCGCATCCTGAAAAATTCGTTCATCAACGATTTCCGAAAGAAAAGCAAGCAGCCCGCCAAGGTCGACTACAGCGAAATCGAGGGCTACTACAATACCGAGGACGTAGATGCCGAAGGCGACACGGGAGCTTCCTCGCCCGACTTGCGCCAGCAGGCCACCCGCGACCTGATCGGCGACGAAGTAGCTAGCGCTTTGAACTCTCTGCCTGTCGACTTCCGCACCGTCATCATTCTCTGCGACCTGGAAGGATTTACTTACGAGGAAATGGCCAAGGTGCTCGATATTCCCATCGGCACGGTCCGCTCGCGTCTGCACCGGGCCCGCAATTTCCTCAAGGATAAATTGGAGCGCTACGCAAAAAAAATGGGCTACGGCAACGATTCTGAAGAAGACGATGTTGCCCAAGCGTACCACGAAGATGAAGACTAAGTACCTTTAACCCTCTCCTCCACCGACTTACCCCCCAAGCTATGGCATCGAAGTCTACACCCAACCAACAAGGCCCGGCCGTGACCCCCGCTGTTGCCGTCGGCGCCGACTGTGAGCGTGTGAACACCATCCTCGATCAACTCATCGTGGGCAATGAGCCCACCGTTGAAGACGAAGAATACTTCGTCAGCCATGCCGAAGACTGCTCTCCGTGCTTCGATAGCATTGATAAGCAGCGCCTTTTCGTTGACTTTGTCAACCAGTACGTAGGCCGTAAAGGGGTACCTGCTGGTCTTTCTGCCAACATTATGGCACGCGTGCAGTCCGAAAAGGCCTAATTTTGCCCCATGCAGGGGAAAATCATTGCCTTTTCGGCACCGTCGGGTGCCGGCAAAACCACCATCGTCCACCGGCTCATGGAGCGCATTCCGGAGCTGAGCTTTTCTATTTCGGCCTGCACGCGCGACCGGCGCGGCCGGGCCGAGCAGAACGGCAAGGACTACTATTTCATTACTGTTCAGGAGTTTCAGGAGAAAATCCGCCACGATGAGTTCGTGGAATGGGAGGAAGTCTACGAAGGCTCCTACTACGGAACCCTGAAATCCGAAATCGAACGTATCTGGGAGGGCGGCAAGCACGCCATCTTGGATATTGACGTGAAAGGTGGCCTCAGCATCAAAGATTTTTACAAGGAACGCGCCCTCTGCCTCTTTGTAAAACCACCTTCCCTGGAGATTCTGGAGCAGCGGTTGAAATCCCGAGCGACAGATTCGGCGTCGAGCATTTCGGCCCGCCTCTACAAAGCCAACTTCGAGCTCACCTTTGAAGACCGATTTGATGCGGTCATTATCAACGATGACTTGGATGTGGCAACGGCACAGGCAGAAAAGCTGGTGCGTGACTTCATCACGGCCGAGCCGGCCATCGTCTGATGCAAGCCCCGCGGCGCGTGGGCTTGCTGTTTGGCTCGTTCAACCCTATTCACATCGGGCATCTGATCCTGGCCAACCACATGGCTACCCGCACCGACCTGGATACGGTGTGGCTAGTGGTGTCTCCGCAGAGCCCATTTAAAGTAGGAGAGGAGCTCTTGTCTGAGCAGGCAAGACTAGGCTTGGTCCAACTGGCTATTGCCGGCAATGACCGCCTGCGCGTGCTCGACGTGGAATTCGGCCTACCTAAGCCCAACTATACCATCGATACGCTGGATGCGCTGCGTCAACAGCACCCGGCCACACAATTCGTGCTACTGATGGGTGGCGATAACCTGCCCGGATTACCGCGCTGGAAATCCGCCGACCGGTTGCTCTCGGAGTTTGAGGTGTACGTGTATCCCCGGCCCGGCATCGACCTACCGAAACCATTGCCTGCCAAAGTGCGCGTCGTGCAGGCGCCGCTGCTCGACATTTCGGCCACCTTCATCCGGCAGAGCGTGCTCGACGGATGCTCCATTCGTTACCTGGTGCCGGACGCCGTCGAGGCTGAGATTCGCGCGCAAGGGTACTGGCGGGAAAATTTTCTCAACGCATAAACGCAAACCGCCCCGGCTAGTAAATCAGCCGGGGCGGTTTGCGTTTTAACGGTAGCTGGAAGATTATATGGTCATAATCTCGGCTTCCTTCTTGCTCATCGCGTCATCGATCTTCACAATGTAGCTGTCGGTATACTTCTGCACCTTGGCTTCTGCGTCCTTGATGGCATCTTCGGCGGCGCCTTCCTTCTGCAGCTTGCGCAGCGACTCGTTCACGTCTTTGCGGATGCCACGGATACGGACTTTTCCGCTTTCGGCCTCGTTTTTCACCTGCTTTACCAAGTCGCGGCGACGCTCCTCGGTCATCGGGGGCAGGTTCAGGCGAACCGAGTCAGCATCCATGATCGGGTTCAGGCCCAGGTCGCTGTTCTTGATGGCCTTCGAAATTTCGCCCAGCATGTTTTTCTCCCAGGGGCGGATAACCAACGAACGGGCGTCGGGAGCCGCCACGTTGGCCACCTGCGACACCGGCGTCGGCGTGCCATAGTAATCGACACGCAGCGAATCAAGCATTGCCGGCGTGGCTTTGCCGGCCCGGATGCGGCTCAGCTCCGTGTTGGTGTGCTGTAGGGCCTTCGCCATCGATTCTTCGGCGTCGCTCAGGTACAGCTGAATTTCTTCGTCCATGTGTGGAAAGAGAATGGTTAAATTGTTGGATGGCCAAATGGGCAGCGGTTCTACAAACCTAGAACGGCCACCCATTTAACCAGGCAGCCATTTGACAAGTAAGAATTACGCTTGCTGCTCGGCCGAGGCCGTGGAAGAGCGTTTGACGTCGGGTTGCAGGGCGCTGTGCTTCGGGTCGGGGTTGAGCTCGGCGCTGCCATTCATCGACACCAGCGTCCCTATTTCTTCACCGTTGACCAGCTTGAGCAGGTTGCCCTCTTTGTTCATGTCGAAGACGATGATGGGCAGGTTGTTTTCCTTGCAGAGCGTGAAAGCCGTCATGTCCATCACGTTCAGATTTTTCTCCATTACCTCGTCGAAGGTAATCTGCGGGTAGCGCGTGGCCGAGGGGTCCTTTTCCGGATCGGCTGTATAGATACCATCCACGCGGGTACCCTTGAGCACCACGTCGGCTTCCACTTCAATGGCGCGCAGCGAAGCGGCCGAGTCGGTGGTAAAGTACGGCGAGCCGATGCCGGCCCCGAAGATGACCACGCGGCCTTTTTCCAAGTGACGTAGCGCCCGGCGGCGGATGTATGGCTCGCACACGCGCTGAATGGTAACGCCGGAAAGCAGGCGCGTCGGGGTGCCGAGCTTTTCCAGGGCACTTTGCAGAGCCATTGAGTTGATGACCGTAGCCAGCATGCCCATGTAGTCGCCCTGCACGCGGTCGAGCCCGAAGGCTTCGGCCTGCACGCCGCGGAAGATGTTACCCCCGCCGATAACGACGGCGACTTGCACGCCCAGCTGCGCCACGGCGCGTACTTCTTCGGCGTACTGCATCAGGCGCTCAGCGTCGATGCCGTACTGCTGCTTGCCCATCAAGGCCTCGCCGCTCAGCTTCAGCAGGATTCGGTTGTATTTCAACGGTCTTGAATTAGGTTGATGACTTTGCTAGGGGCGCGGCAACGCGGGTGTTGACAGAGTTAACCGGTTTAGGCAAACTGAATCAGCACCTGTCCCTTGGTGACGTTGTCGCGCATGCCCACTTTTACGGCGCTGACTACTCCGTCGCCGGGCGACTTCAAGATGTTCTCCATTTTCATGGCTTCCAGCACGAGCAACGGCTCGCCCTTCTCCACATTTTGGCCGGGTACCACCCGAATATCCACGATAAGGCCCGGCATAGGCGCCTTCACTTCGTTGATTTTGTTGCTGGCGGCTTGGCTCATGCCAAGTTTGTCAAGTAGCAGATCAAAACGGTCCTTAGCCTGCAACTCGAAGCGGTGCCCGTCGAGTTTGAGCCGTATGGTTTTGGCCGGAGTGTCCACCTCCATTACCTCAGCCGAGTAAGAACGGCCCTGCCACAGCAAGTGGTAGCGGCCCTCGCCCAGGTACACCAGGTCCCAATCAAAGGCTTGATCGTCGACGGTAATACCGTGGGCGGTGATGTCGACACTCCATGAGTGTCCGGGGCCAGCGCTGACCTGTAGCATGCGGGTGGGGGTAAGATAGGGGAGAATGCGGCGGAAAAGGGCTTAAAGATAGGCGGAATCTGAAATTATTTCGGAACTTCAACCCTCAGATTACCCCAATTACCACCCCATGAAATATCGGGCACTCGGGGCTTTTGCGCTGTCTATTGTGTTGCCTCTCACCCTGCTGGGACAACCTTCGAAACCCGGAACGGTCAAGAAGAACACGCCGCGCAAAACCGCTCCCGCCGAAGCTCCTGGCAACATCCCACCGGCTAAGCAATCCATCATGGTGGTGCCCAACTGGCTGCCGCCGATCAACCCGCTACAGCCGGCGGCCACCATCCTGCATGATGTGCTGGATACTAAGCTCGACGTGCGTTTCGACTGGGCCAAGCAATGGCTGCTAGGCACGGCTACGGTAACCGTGCGGCCTCATTTTTACCCCCAAACGCAGTTGGTGCTCGATGCCAAGGGGTTCGACGTGAAGAGCGTTAAAATCGTTGCGGGCAACAAGGAAAAAAACCTGAACTACCAGTACGACAAACGTCGGCTTGCCATTACGCTCGACCGCACGTACGCCCGCACCGAGTCGTATCAGGTACGGGTGCAGTACGTGGCCAAGCCCAATGAATTGCCTACCGGGGGCGGCTCGGCCATTCGGGCGGCTAAAGGGCTGTACTTCATCAATCCCCTAGGCACCGACAAAACCAAGCCGCGCCAAATCTGGACGCAAGGGGAGACGGAAGGCAGCTCTTGCTGGTATCCCACTATCGATCGGCCCAACCAGCGCATGACGCAGGAAATCAGCCTCACGGTGGAACAGCAATACAAGACGCTTTCCAACGGCCTGCTCATCGCATCCAAAAAGAACAGCGACGGAACCCGCACCGACACCTGGAAGCAAAGCCAAGCCCACGCACCGTATCTGACGATGCTGGCCGTTGGAGACTTCGCCGTCATCAATGATTCCTGGCATGGCAAAGCGGTGGATTACTACGTGGAGCCGCAGAATGCTGCCGATGCCAAGCCGCTGTTCGGCCGCACCCCGCAAATGCTGGAGTTCTTCTCCAAAAAACTGGGAGTGGAATATCCTTGGGAGAAGTACAGCCAGGTATTAGTGCGTGACTTCGTGTCCGGTGCCATGGAAAACACGTCCGCTACGGTGCACGGCAGCGAGATGGTGCTGAAAACCCGGCGGCAGCTTATTGACGGTAACAGCGACGACGTCATTGCGCACGAGTTGTTTCACCAGTGGTTCGGCGACTACGTAACGGCCGAATCGTGGGCAAACCTGCCCCTTAACGAAGCCTTCGCCAACTATGGCGAGTACCTCTGGAACGAATTTAAATACGGTAAAGACGCGGCCGACCTCTGGAGCCAACGCCAACTGGCTATGTATCTGGAGGAAGCACAAGGCAAACGCGAGCCGCTCGTACGCTACCGCTACGCCGAGCGCGACGAGATGTTCGACCGGCACTCCTATCAGAAAGGGGGGCAGGTGCTGCACATGCTGCGCAATTACGTGGGCGACGATGCATTTTTTACGGCCCTGAATCGTTACCTCACCCAGCACAAATCGTCTGCGGTCGAGCTGGCTGAGTTACGACTGGCTTTCGAAGAAGTGACTGGCGAAGACCTCATGTGGTTTTTCGACCAATGGTTTTTGCAACGGGGGCATCCCGAAGTGGCCGTAGCTCACTCGTACACCGATGGTAAGGTGACCCTGAACGTCGTGCAGAAGCAGGATACCCTTTACCAGCCCGTCTACCGCTTGCCGGTGACGGTGACGACCTGGGTTAACAACCAGCCGACAGACCACCGCATCGTGGTAACCAAGGCCCGCCAAACCTTCCAGTTGCCAGCTAATCAGAAGCCCGCATTGGTCCAGTTTGATTCGGACAAACTGCTGCTTGGGGAATTGAAGGAGGAAAAAAGTCAGGATGAACTAGTGTACCAGTTCTATCACGCCCGCAACTACCGTTCAAAACAGCAGGCCATTGAGGAGCTGCGCACCAAGGTGGCGGATCTGAATGTGAGCAGCATGATGCGCAACGCCCTGAATGATCCGTTTTGGGGTGTCCGCGTCGCTGCTTTGGAAGGCTTGCGCCGCTACCGCGGCCCGGAAGGGGGAGCTGTGCGCAAAGACCTGGAGCGCGTTGCCGGCACCGATAAGGACAGCCGGGTGCGGGCTACAGCCATAGCCACGTTGTCGGCCTTCCAGAATGAGGATTACGGCAAAGTCTATACTCAGGCCCTAAACGATAGCTCTTACCTAGTACTAGGCGCTGCAATTACCGCGCTGACAAAATCCCCCACAGTAGCTGCCCAAAGCCGCATCGATGGCTTGCGAGGCGAAAAGAACTCTGCCATTGTGGGTGCCCTGTCCACGTATTTTACGTTGAATGGTGGCTTGGACCATTACCAGTGGTACCTAGCTCAGCTCGACGATGCCGACGCAGCCACTCTTTATCAACTGTTGCAGGACTTCGGTTCCTATATGCTGCGTATTCCCGCCGTTGAACGGGACAAAGCATTAAAGAAGATGGAACAGATGGCCCGAACCAATCCCAACTATGAAGTTCGTCTGGGGGCTTATAAAGGCCTCAGTACGCTGGCCGAAAACATGCCAAACCTGAAAACGACCTTGGCTGATATCCGCAGCAAAGAAAAAGATGAGCGCCTGGTGGGTATCTATAACCTGCTGCAATAGCGTTGTTTAGGCCTTTTTTGCTAAAAACAACGAAAAAAAATAGTTGAGGTTTTTGCGCTGGTGCTTGACTTGCATCAGAAAGCCCCTAATTTTGCAATCCAATTCAGCGACCTACTCACCGCAGCGGGTTTTAGGTTGAATCAAACACAACTCCGGCGTCCGGCCGGAGAATCAAGCGGGGGGATTCCAGAGCGGCCAAATGGGACGGACTGTAAATCCGTTGTCTTACGACTTCGAAGGTTCGAATCCTTCTCCCCCCACTTTATTTCTTCTTGCTATCAGCTCACACGCGGGAGTAGCTCAGTTGGTAGAGCGGCAGCCTTCCAAGCTGCAGGTCGCGGGTTCGAACCTCGTCTCCCGCTCTTTTTCCGCTGACCGAGTCTGATAAGTCAAGAATACCAGCCGTTGTAGCTCAGGGGTAGAGCACTTCCTTGGTAAGGAAGAGGTCCGGGGTTCAAATCCCCGCAACGGCTCCAGAGTGAACCTAACGGGGCAGCGCGCCTGCCGCCGTCTGGCCTGCAGCAAGCGACGTGCAGTTTTTTCCTAAGGAGAAGTCTGCGTATCGCTTTCTTGCAGTATACCCGCAGCGCGTAAGCACCCTCTTTTTCCTCAAAATTTCTTCCCAATCTCCTTACAATGGCTAAAGAAAGTTTTGACCGGTCCAAGCCGCACGTAAACATCGGCACGATCGGTCACGTGGACCACGGCAAAACGACCCTGACCGCTGCCATCACCACGGTGCTGGCTAACAAAGGTCTGGCTGCCAAGCGTGACTTCTCCTCGATCGACAACGCTCCGGAGGAAAAAGAGCGCGGTATCACCATCAACACCGCTCACGTAGAGTACGCCACCGCCAACCGTCACTACGCTCACGTTGACTGCCCGGGTCACGCTGACTACGTGAAGAACATGGTAACCGGTGCTGCTCAGATGGACGGCGCTATCCTGGTGGTAGCTGCTACCGACGGCCCGATGCCCCAGACCCGTGAGCACATCCTGCTGGCTCGCCAGGTAGGTGTACCGCAGCTGGTTGTGTTCATGAACAAAGTGGACATGGTGGACGACCCCGAGCTGCTCGAACTCGTTGAGATGGAAATCCGCGAGCTGCTGTCGTTCTACGACTTCGACGGTGACAACATCCCGGTAATTCAAGGTTCGGCCCTCGGCGGTCTGAACGGCGATGCCAAGTGGGTGGGTACCATCGAGGCGCTGATGGATGCTGTTGACTCCTTCATTCCGATTCCTCCCCGTCTGACGGACCAGCCGTTCCTGATGCCGGTAGAAGATGTATTCTCGATTACCGGCCGTGGCACCGTAGCTACCGGTCGTATCGAGCGCGGCATCATCAACTCGGGTGAGCCGGTTGAAATCCTCGGTATGGGTGCTGAAAACCTCAAGTCGACCGTAACGGGCGTTGAGATGTTCCGCAAGATCCTCGACCGTGGCGAAGCCGGTGACAACGTAGGTCTGCTGCTCCGTGGCATTGAAAAAGAAGCCATCCGTCGCGGTATGGTTATCTGCAAGCCCGGCTCGGTAACCCCCCACAAAAAGTTCAAGGCTGAAGTTTACGTTCTGTCGAAGGAAGAAGGTGGCCGTCACACGCCGTTCTTCAACAACTACCGTCCGCAGTTCTACTTCCGCACCACCGACGTTACCGGTATCATTTCGCTGGCTGAAGGCGTAGAAATGGTTATGCCTGGTGACAACGTGACCATCACCGTTGAGCTGATCAACGCTGTGGCCATGGAGAAAGGCCTGCGCTTCGCTATCCGCGAAGGTGGCCGCACGGTAGGTGCCGGTCAGGTAACCGAAATTCTCGACTAATTACGGCTTAGGTCGTATCAGGCGCACGGCCTCTACTGGGAAACCAGTAGAGGCCGTTGTGTTTTAACCAGTGCCGTAAGCTAAGTTGTCGGCTATGTATCCACTGGTTTGATATGCTTTCAGGTCGTCTCGATGAACCAGAGGCTGTTTAAAAAGCTGAGTTGTAGGACGGTAGTTTAATACCCCTGACCTTACTAATTTGAGATCAATCAGGCGCTGCATAGAGGCTGTAAACGTGATGAAACAGCCGTAATTGTCGGGGAGTCAAGAGAATCCACAGACGAAATTTTTGCGTGCAAATTTGTTTTATCCATAACCTTCGGTACATTTGCACTCCGAATTGAAGCATATCCGCTTCAATAGGAGCTTACACGGGCGTAGTTCAAGGGTAGAATAGAGGTCTCCAAAACCTTTGATGGGAGTTCGAATCTCTCCGCCCGTGCAGATTAATACCAAAGTCGGCCGCTGCTGAAGCGGCCGCTTTTGCCTTACCGCCAACCGGCCCTCAACAATGGATAAGCTGTCGAAATACTTCCGCGATACCGTCGAGGAGATGCGCTACAAAGTAACGTGGCCTTCTTTTGACGAGCTGCAGAAGAGCGCCGGTCTGGTGCTCATCGGTTCGCTGGTGTTTGCCATCGTAGTGGGCCTGATGGACGTGACGTTTGAGTCGCTGCTGAAGGCGTTCTACAACTCGTTCCGCTAAGCTTTACCACTAACCAGTTAGGAAAATGGGAGAACTGAAGTGGTACGTGGTGCGCTCCGTGAGCGGCCAGGAAAAGAAAGCCAAACAATACCTCGAAACGGAAATTCACCGCCATGGGCTCGATGAACTGGTGCCGCAGGTGCTGATTCCGGCCGAGAAGGTGTATGAGATGCGTAACGGAAAGAAGCGGGTGCGTGAGCGCAGCTTCTTTCCGGGCTATATCCTTATTCACGCGGATCTGACGCACGGTGAAGTGGACCACATCATCACTACCACGCCAGGGGTATTGGGCTTTCTGAGTGATAAGGAAGGCAAAACCGCCAACGCCAAGCCCGTGCCGTTGCGCATGAGCGAAGTGAACCGCATCCTCGGCATCGTGGATGAGACGGAGGAGCAGCCGGCAGCGCTGGAAGTGCCTTTCGTGGTAAACGAGACGGTGAAGGTTATCGACGGGCCGTTCAATGGCTTCTCGGGTACCGTGAACGAGGTGTTCGAGGAACGCAAGAAGCTGAACGTTATCGTCAAGATTTTCGGGCGCGCGCAGCCGGTAGAGCTGAGCTACACGCAGGTCGAAAAAGAAGTCTAGAAACTGTTACAGTTGGGCCACTGGTCGTCCGCTCCGGACTGGTGGCCGCTTCCATAGGAGCATTTTTCACAACGGCACTGGGTTGCCACCCAGCGTCGAAGTCTAACAACCTAAATGGCCAAGGAAATCAGAGGTTACCTGAAGCTTCAGGTAAAGGGAGGCGCGGCTAACCCTGCCCCGCCGATTGGACCTGCGCTTGGTTCGAAGGGCTTGAACATCATGGAGTTCTGCAAGCAGTTCAACGCTCGCACCCAGGATAAAGCCGGCCAAGTGTTACCTGTTCTCATCACCATGTACACTGACAAGTCGTTTGACTTTGTCATCAAGACGCCGCCCGCGCCGATTCTGCTCATGGAAGCAGCGAAGGTGCAGAGCGGGTCGAAAGAGCCGAACCGTAACAAGGTTGGCTCGGTGACCTGGGACCAAGTCCGCCAAATTGCCGAGACGAAGATGCCCGACTTGAACGCTTTCAAGATCGAGTCAGCCATGAAACTCGTTGCCGGTACCGCTCGCAGCATGGGCCTCACCATTACGGGCGAAAGCCCCCTCACCAAGTAATCGGCTAAGACCATGGCTAAAGTGAGCAAAAAGCGCAAGGAAGCCCTTGCTAAATTCGATCTGACGGAAGTACGGTCGCTGCAGGACGCCGCCAAAGTGGTAAAGGAAATCACCTTCACCAAGTTTGACGCGTCGGTAGACATCGACGTACGCCTGGGTGTTGACCCGCGCAAAGCTGACCAGATGGTTCGCGGCGTGGCGACGCTGCCCCACGGCACGGGTAAGACCGTACGTGTGCTGGCTCTGGTGAGCCCGGACAAAGAAGCTGAAGCTACCGCTGCTGGTGCTGACTTCGTAGGTCTGGACGACTACATCTCGAAAATCGAGAAAGGTTGGACGGATATTGACGTTATCATCACGATGCCGGCCGTAATGGCTAAGGTAGGCCGTCTGGGCCGCGTATTGGGTCCGCGTGGCCTGATGCCGAACCCCAAGTCGGGCACCGTAACCACGGACGTGGCCAAGGCCGTGCAGGAAGTGAAGGCTGGTAAAATCGACTTCAAAGTTGACAAAACCGGTATCATCCACACCTCGGTTGGCAAAGTGTCGTTCGACGAGCAGAAGCTGGCCGAAAACGCACTGGAGCTGATCCAGACCCTGCAGCGTCTGAAGCCTTCGTCGGCTAAGGGTACGTACATCAAGAGCATCACGCTCTCGAGCACGATGAGCCCCGGCGTACCGGTTGACACCGCTGTGAATTCCGCCAAGTAATTACACGCCTGATCATGACGAAGGAAGAAAAATACGCCCTCGTAGATGAGCTGGCCGGCAAATTCGGCGAATACAGCTTCTTCTACATCACGGATGCTTCGGGCATGACCGTGGCTAAGATCAACGAATTCCGTCGCCTCTGCTACAACCGGGGCATGGAGTACAAGGTCTACAAAAACACGCTGATCCGTAAGGCACTGGACCGTCTGGAAGGTGATACTTCCGGTATGGATGCGGCCCTGAAAGGCCAGTCGGGCATCCTGTTCTCGCAGGAGTCTGGTTCGGCACCGGCCAAGCTGCTGAAGGACTTCTACAAGTCGCAAAACTACGGCAAGAACGTAGAGCCGAAGCCGGTACTGAAAGGTGCCTACCTCGACAGCGACATCTACGTTGGTTCCAACCAACTCGAAACGCTGGCCACTATCAAAGGCAAGCAGGAACTCATCGGTGAAATCATCGGTCTGCTCCAGTCGCCTGCCAAAAACGTTATCGGTGCTCTGCAGAGCGGCGGCAACAAACTGGCTGGCATTCTCAAAACTCTCTCGGAAAAAGAAGAGGCCGCAGGCTAACCGCTGCTCTCTTTCATTCATTCAATCGTTTTCAACAACACCCCCAAATTTTTTGCAAAATGGCAGATCTGAAAGCATTTGCAGAGCAGCTTGTTAGCCTGACCGTTAAAGAAGTTAACGAACTGGCCACGATTCTGAAGGACGAGTACGGCATCGAGCCGGCTGCTGCTGCTCCGGTAATGATGGCTGGTGGCGCTGGCGCTGCTGCTGCTGACGCTCCGGAAGAGAAGACTTCGTTCGACGTAATCCTGAAGTCGGCTGGCGCTCAGAAACTGGCTGTAGTGAAGCTGGTGAAAGACCTGACCGGCCTGGGCCTGAAGGAAGCCAAAGAACTGGTTGACGGCGCTCCGAAGCCCCTGAAAGAGGGTGTTGCTAAGGATGAGGCTGAAGGCCTGAAGAAGCAGCTGGAAGAAGCTGGTGCTGAAGTAGAGGTTAAGTAATTACCTCTCTCCCTCACCTGCTTTAACTGGACTGACCATCCCGAAACAGAATACGGTTGATTCCATTTGCCGCACCTGTTTTTCCAGTCCGATAAAGCATGGATTAGACCTGGCAACTAAGTCAGGTCTTTTCCTGTTTGTAGCCTGCAAACTTTGCTAAAAGCTGTTCTGACGCTCTGGGAGCGTTTTTGCGGCGAAACAGTAGCGCGAACCTACCACGGCTCAATGGTATCCAAGAACGTTTTTGTTGCCCCTGGGGTTGTTCTTCGATGCGTGAGTGGTTGGCTCGCGCTACTGGCATGGTTTGAAGATTCCATCCTCCCAGTGTCATTTTAATTCTTAACACATTGGCTACACCCAAAGCAACGGCTAAGGCCGAGGAGCGGATCAATTTCGCCAAGATTAAGAAGGTAATCGAATACCCGGACTTCCTGGACGTGCAGCTGCAGTCGTTCCGGGACTTCTTCCAGTTGGAGACGGCGGCCGAAAACCGCTCGAACGAGGGCCTGTTTAAGGTATTTGCCGAGAACTTCCCCATCTCCGACTCGCGCGAGAACTTCGTTCTGGAATTTATCGACTACCACGTTGATCCGCCGAAGTACTCCGTGGACGAGTGCATCGACCGCGGCCTGACGTACTCGGTTCCGCTGAAAGCCAAGCTGCGCCTGCTCTGCAACGACGAGGACAACGAGGACTTCGAAACCATCGAGCAAGAGGTGTTCCTGGGGAACATCCCGTACATGACGGAGAAGGGCTCGTTCGTCATCAACGGCGCCGAGCGCGTTATCGTATCGCAGCTGCACCGTTCGCCGGGCGTGTTCTTTGCCCAGAGCAAGCACACCAACGGCACGAAGCTGTACTCGGCCCGTATCATCCCGTTCAAAGGCTCGTGGATTGAATTCGCCACGGACGTGAACAACGTGATGTACGCGTACATCGACCGGAAAAAGAAATTCCCGGTGACGACGCTGCTGCGCGCCATCGGCTACGGCACCGATAAGGACATTCTCGACCTGTTCGGGCTGTCGGAAGAGGTGAAAGCCGACAAGAAAACCCTCAAGAAGGTAGTTGGCCGCAAGCTGGCCGCCCGGGTGCTGCGCACCTGGACGGAAGACTTCGTGGACGAAGACACCGGGGAGGTAGTATCCATCGACCGCAACGAGGTGCTCTTGGAGCGCGACTCGACGGTAGAGGACTTGGATATTGACACCATCGTGGATTCGGGCGTGAAGTCCATCATCCTGCACCGCGAGAATGTCAACATCGCCGACTTCGCTATTATCTACAACACCCTCCAGAAGGACAACTCCAACTCGGAGAAGGAAGCTGTAGAGCAGATTTACCGCCAGCTCCGCAACACGGAAGCGCCGGACGAAGAAACCGCCCGTGACATCATCCAGAAGCTGTTCTTCTCTGATAAGCGTTACGACCTCGGCGACGTAGGCCGCTACCGTATCAACAAGAAGCTGGGCATCGACACGGGTTGGGACGCCCGCGTACTTACGAACGAGGACATCGTGCTCATCGTGAAGTACCTGATTGGCCTGATCAACTCGAAGGCCATCGTCGACGACATCGACCACTTGTCGAACCGTCGCGTGCGCACCGTGGGCGAGCAGCTGTACGCCCAGTTCGGCGTCGGCCTGGCTCGTATGGCCCGCACGATCAAGGAGCGCATGAACGTGCGCGACAACGAGGACTTCAAACCCGTTGACCTGATCAATGCCCGTACGCTCTCGTCGGTCATCAACTCGTTCTTCGGGACGAACCAGTTGTCGCAGTTCATGGACCAAACCAACCCGCTGGCTGAGGTGACGCACAAGCGTCGCGTATCGGCCCTGGGGCCGGGCGGTCTGTCACGCGAACGGGCTGGTTTCGAAGTACGTGACGTACACTACACGCACTACGGCCGCCTCTGCACTATCGAAACGCCGGAAGGCCCGAACATCGGTCTGATTTCGTCGCTGTGCGTGCACGCCCGCGTGAACTCGATGGGCTTCATCGAGACGCCCTACCGCACGGTAGAGAGCGGCAAGGTGGACGTCAGCTCGAACGTGAAGTACCTGACGGCCGAGGAGGAAGACACCCACCACATCGCGCAGGCCAACGCCCGCATCGATGACAACGGCAACTTCCTGTCGGAGCGCGTGAAGGGTCGTTTCGAAGGTGACTTCCCGGTGGTAGAGCCGGCGGAGTACACTTACATGGACGTAGCCCCGAATCAGATTGTATCGGTGGCTGCTTCGATGATTCCCTTCCTGGAGCACGACGACGCCAACCGTGCGCTGATGGGCTCCAACATGCAGCGCCAGGCGGTGCCGCTGTTGAAGCCCCAGGCACCCATCGTGGGTACCGGGCTCGAAGGCCGCGTGGCCATCGACTCGCGTGCTCTGGTCGTAGCCGAAGGCGACGGCGTTATCGATTACGTGGACGCCAATAAGATCATCGTAAAGTATGATCTGTCGGCCGAAGATATCCTCGTGAGCTTCGACGCGGAGCGCGTGACGTACGAGCTGATCAAGTTCCGCCGCACGAACCAGGACACCTGCCTTAACCTTACTCCGATTGTGAAGAAGGGCGAGCGGGTATACAAAGGGCAGCCGCTGTGCGAAGGCTACGCTACCGAAGCCGGTGAGCTGGCCCTGGGCCGCAACATGCAGGTGGCGTTCATGCCGTGGCAGGGCTACAACTTCGAGGACGCCATCGTCATTTCGGAGAAAGTAGTCCGCGACGACATCTTCACCTCGATTCACATCGAAGAGTTTGAGCTGGAAGTACGCGAGACCAAGCGCGGCGAAGAAGAGCTGACCTCGGAAATTCCGAACGTGAGCGAAGAAGCCGTCCGTAACCTCGACGAAAACGGCATCATCCGCATCGGTGCGGAAGTGCGCGAAGGCGACATCCTGATCGGCAAGATCACGCCCAAGGGCGAGACGGACCCGACCCCGGAAGAGAAGCTGCTGCGCGCCATCTTCGGCGACAAGGCCGGCGACGTGAAGGATGCCTCCCTCAAGGCGCCGCCCTCCCTGAACGGCGTGGTTATCGAGACCAAACTGTTCTCGCGCCCGAAGAAGGACAAGAACCTGCGCGCCAAATCCAAGCGCGAAGTAGAAGAGCTCAAGGACCGCTACGCCGCGGAGCTGCGTGGGGTGAAGGCAGTAATGGTCGACAAGCTGGTGCAGCTGCTGGAGGGCAAAACCTCGCAGGGCATCAAGCACAAGTTTGGCGACGAGCTGCTGACCAAAGGGGCCAAATTCGGCAAGAAGAACATCACCGATGCCCTCTTCCCCGAGAAGAACCCCTACAAGGACGAGAGCAACTACGCCGTGCCGGAAGAGGTGAACCTGTTCAAGGACCTCATCCTGGAAAACTGGACTGCCGACGAGAAGACCAACGCGATGGTGGCGGAGCTGGTGAAGAACTACACCAAGCGTCGCAACATCGTGACGGCCCGCTTCAAGCGCGACCGGTTTACCCTGGAGGTAGGCGACGAACTGCCCGCCGGTATCGTACAGCTGGCTAAAGTGTACATCGCCAAGAAGCGCAAGCTGAAGGTGGGGGACAAGATGGCCGGTCGTCACGGTAACAAAGGGGTAGTAGCCCGCATCGTGCGCGATGAGGACATGCCCTTCCTGCCCGATGGCACCCCGATGGACATCGTGCTCAACCCGCTGGGCGTACCGAGCCGCATGAACATCGGTCAGATCTACGAAACGGTACTGGGCTGGGCCGGCCTCAAGCTGGGTCGCAAGTACTCGACGCCCATCTTCGACGGTGGTACCGAAGACGAAGTGGCCAAGGAACTGACCGAAGCCGGCCTGCCGGATTGGGGCCGCGCGTACCTGCACGATGGTCTGACGGGTGACCGTTTCGACCAGCCCGTAACGGTAGGGGTGATTTACATGCTGAAGCTGGGTCACCTTGTCGACGACAAGATGCACGCCCGTTCGATCGGGCCGTACTCCCTCATCACGCAGCAGCCGCTGGGTGGTAAGGCGCAGTTCGGTGGTCAGCGTTTCGGCGAGATGGAAGTGTGGGCCCTGGAAGCCTTCGGTGCGTCGAACATCCTGCAGGAAATCCTGACGGTTAAGTCCGACGACGTGATTGGCCGCGCCAAAGCTTACGAAGCCATCGTGAAGGGCGATGTGCTGCCCAAGCCGAATATCCCGGAGTCGTTCAACGTACTCATTCACGAGCTACGCGGTCTGGCCCTGGAAATCACGCTGGACTAGTTTAAAAGCTGCTAACAGAATGGTTGTCGGTGCCTCGGTGCCGGCAACCATTTTGCGCATCCTGCCCTCGGCTGACTCGTCAGCGGATAGGGGAGAGGCCAAGCAGACCAGACGCATAGTACGAGCGGCTTTGCGACATGCTTTTCGGCCGTTGTTCCGAGATATGGTCAGGACAACACCAACGGGCCCAGAAGTCATCAACAAGCTGGTCGATTGGAGCCGGCGAGGCTTCGCCCAGACCCGATAAAACCTACTGCGTGGCGTACCTATCCGACCCGCAGAGCACTTTTACCGGAGTCGAGCTGTTGTGAATTTCTGCGGTGATACTCCTTGGGGTAAGAAGCAAGAGTCAGAGCAGTACACAGCAACAAGCTAAAGCTTAAACACAAGCAACATGGCGTTTGCAAAAACGAAAAAGCTGGTTCAAGACTTCTCGAAAGTCACCATCTCGCTCGCCTCTCCGGAAGCCATTCTGGAGCGCTCGAACGGGGAAGTGGTGAAGCCCGAGACGATCAACTACCGCACGTACAAGCCCGAAATGGGCGGCTTGTTCTGCGAGCGGATCTTCGGACCGGTAAAAGACTGGGAGTGCCACTGCGGCAAATACAAGCGTATTCGCTATAAGGGCATCATCTGCGACCGTTGCGGCGTGGAGGTGACCGAAAAGAAGGTGCGCCGCGAGCGAATGGGCCACATCGAACTGGTGGTACCCGTCGCGCACATCTGGTACTTCAAGTCGCTGCCCAACAAGATTGGTTACTTGCTGGGCCTGCCCACCAAGAAGCTCGACCAGATCATCTACTACGAGCGTTACGTGGTAGTGCAGCCGGGCTTGCTGGAAACGGACGGCGTGCAGCAGCTCGACTTCCTGACGGAAGACGAATACCTGGACATCATCGACAAGCTCCCCCGCGAGAACCAGATGCTGCCCAACGAAGACCCGCAGAAGTTCATCGCCAAGATGGGCGCCGAAGCGCTGTACATGCTGCTGGAGCGCCTGAACCTGGACGAACTGAGCTATTCCCTGCGCGACTCCGCCGCCCACGAAACCTCGCAGCAGCGTAAGGCGGAAGCCTTGAAGCGTCTGCGCGTGGTGGAGGCCTTCCGCGAAGCCAACGGCCGCGTGGAAAACCGCCCCGAGTGGATGGTAATCCGCATGGTGCCGGTAATTCCGCCGGAACTGCGCCCCCTCGTGCCCCTGGACGGTGGCCGTTTCGCTACCTCCGACTTGAACGACCTGTACCGTCGCGTTATCATCCGCAACAACCGCCTCAAGCGCCTGATCGAAATCAAGGCGCCCGAGGTGATTCTGCGTAACGAGAAGCGCATGCTGCAGGAAGCCGTGGACTCGCTGTTCGACAACTCGCGCAAGGTGAATGCCGTGCGTGCCGAAGGCAACCGCGCCCTGAAGTCGCTGTCCGACATGCTGAAAGGCAAGCAGGGCCGCTTCCGTCAGAACCTGCTCGGTAAGCGCGTCGACTACTCGGGCCGTTCGGTTATCGTGGTGGGTCCGGAGCTGAAGCTGCACGAGTGCGGTCTGCCCAAGAACATGGCGGCCGAGCTGTTCAAGCCGTTCATCATCCGCAAGCTCATCGAGCGCGGCATCGTGAAGACGGTGAAGTCGGCCAAGAAAATCGTGGACCGCAAGGACGCTGTGGTATGGGACATCCTCGAGAACGTGCTCAAGGGTCACCCGGTACTGCTGAACCGCGCGCCTACGCTGCACCGCTTGGGCATCCAAGCGTTCCAGCCCCGCCTGATCGAAGGCAAGGCCATTCAGCTCCACCCGCTGGTGTGTACCGCCTTCAACGCTGACTTTGACGGTGACCAGATGGCTGTGCACGTGCCCCTCGGGCCGGCCGCCGTGCTGGAAGCCTCCATGCTCATGCTGGCCTCGCACAACATCCTGAACCCGGCCAACGGCGCTCCGATTGCGGTACCGTCGCAGGACATGGTTCTGGGCCTGTACTACGTGACCAAGGGCAAGCGCACCACCGAAGAGGAAGTCGTGCAGGGCGAAGGCCGCACGTTCTACTCAGCGGAGGAAGTGGTTATTGCCATCAACGAAGGCCAGCTCTCCAAGCACGCCTACATCAAGGTGCGCACGAAAATCCGCGACGAAGAAGACAACCTCGTCACGAAGGTGATTGAGACCGTGGCTGGCCGCGTGCTCTTCAACCTGCACGTGCCGGAGGAAGTAGGCTTCGTGGACGAGCTGCTGACCAAGAAGAAGCTGCAGCAGATCATTTCGCTGGTGTTCAAGCGTACGGGCATGGCCCGCACGGCGCAGTTCCTCGACGACATCAAGACGCTGGGCTTCCAGTCGGCTTACAAAGGTGGTCTGTCGATGGGTCTGGGCGACATCCAGATTCCGAAGGAGAAGGACGAGCTGATTGCCCAAGCGCAGAACGACGTGAAGGCGGTAACCCAGAACTACCAGATGGGTCTGATTACCGACAACGAGCGTTACAACCAGGTCATCGACATCTGGACGCGCATCAACAACCAGATTACGGAGACCCTCATGTCCCGCTTGGAGAAGGAGAAGCAAGGCTTCAACTCCATTTACATGATGATGCACTCCGGCGCCCGTGGTTCGCGCGAGCAGATTCGTCAGCTCGGCGGTATGCGTGGTCTGATGGCCAAGCCGCAGAAGTCGCTGCAGGGTTCGGTGGGCGAAATCATCGAAAACCCGATCCTGTCCAACTTCAAAGAGGGCCTGGACGTAATCGAGTACTTCATTTCGACGCACGGTGCCCGTAAGGGTCTGGCCGACACAGCTCTGAAGACGGCTGATGCCGGCTACCTGACCCGCCGTCTGGTGGACGTGTCGCAGGACGTAATCGTGAACGAAAACGACTGCGGTACCCTGCGCGGCATCGAGACCTTCGCCCTGAAGGACAACGAGGACATCGTGGAGCCGTTGGCCGAGCGTATTCTGGGCCGCGTAGCCGTGCACGACATCGTGGACCCGCTGACGGACGAGGTTATCCTCACCGCCGGCGACGAAATCACGGAGGAAGTGACCCGTCGCATCGACCAGACCAGCATCGAGTCGGTGGAAATCCGCTCGGTACTGACCTGCGAATCGAAGCGTGGCATCTGCGCCCGCTGCTACGGCCGCAACCTCTCGTCGGGCCGCATGGTGCAGAAAGGTGAGGCTGTCGGCGTAATTGCTGCCCAGTCGATCGGTGAGCCCGGTACCCAGCTCACGCTGCGTACCTTCCACGTAGGTGGTACGGCCTCGAACATCGCCGTAGAAGCCAGCATCCGCGCCAAGTTTGCCGGTGTAGTCGAGTTCGAAGACGTGCGCACCGTGGATTCGGTGAATGCCGAAGGCGAACCGGTGAAGGTGGTCATGGGCCGTTCGGGCGAAGTGAAGATCGTGGAGAAGGGCACTGGCAAGGTGTTTATCTCGAACCACGTTCCCTACGGCTCGTTCCTGCTCGTGGAGGAAGGTCAGGAAGTTGAAAAGGGCCAGGAGCTCAACAACTGGGACCCCTACAACGCCGTTATTCTCGCCGAATTCGACGGTACCATCGTGTACGAGGGTATCAAAGAAGGCATCACCTACCGCGAGGAGTCGGACGAACAGACCGGCTACCGCGAGAAGGTGGTTATCGAATCGAAGGACAAGACCATGGCTCCGGCCATTATGGTGAAAGCCGGACGTTCGGGTGGCGACGAAAACCAGAAGGCGTACAACATCCCCGTAGGCTCGCACATCAACGTGGAGAACGGCGAGAAGATCAAGGCCGGTCACATCCTGGCTAAGATTCCGCGCGCCGTGGGCAAGACCCGCGACATCACGGGTGGTCTGCCCCGCGTTACCGAACTGTTCGAAGCACGTAACCCGTCGAATCCGGCGGTAGTATCGGAAATCGACGGCGTGGTAACCTACGGCACCGTGAAGCGTGGTAACCGTGAAATCTTCGTCGAGTCGAAAGACGGCGTGAAGAAGAAGTACATGGTGCCGCTGTCCAAGCACATCCTGGTGCAGGACAACGACTTCATCCGCGCCGGCTCGCCGCTGTCGGATGGTGCCATCACGCCGAACGACATCCTGAGCATTCAGGGCCCCGGCGCCGTGCAGGAGTACCTCGTGAACGAGATTCAGGAAGTGTACCGCTTGCAGGGTGTGAAAATCAACGACAAGCACATCGAGGTGGTCGTTCGCCAGATGATGCAGAAGGTGATTATCATGGACCCGGGCGATACCTCGTTCCTGGAGCACCAATCGGTCGATAAGGTGACGTTCATGGAAGAGAACGACGCCATCATCGATATGAAGGTGGTAACGGACGAAGGCGACTCGACGGTGCTCAAGCGCGGTCAGATCGTAACGGCCCGCAAGCTGCGCGACGAGAACTCCTCGCTGCGCCGCCGCGACCTGAAGCTGGTGGAAGTGCGCGACGCTTCGCCGGCCGTGTCCCGTCCGACGCTGCAGGGCATCACGCAGGCCTCGCTGGGTACGCAGTCGTTCATCTCGGCTGCTTCGTTCCAGGAGACGACGAAGGTGCTGTCGGAGGCTGCCATCCGTGGCAAAGCTGACGAACTGCTCGGCCTGAAGGAAAACGTTATCGTGGGTCACCTCATTCCGGCCGGTACCGGTCTGCGCGAGTACACGCGCATTCAGGTCGGCTCGACGGAGGATCCGGAACCGGCACCCGCCGCTCCGGCCGCCACGGACGCCCGTCCGGCCCGCGCCAGCCGCAGCAAGCGCGAAGTATCGGCCGAGTAATCGGTTAATTAAATAAGGAAGCCCGTCGGAAGCAATTCCGGCGGGCTTTTCTTTTTCTGCCTACTTTTAGGCTGATGGCATGTAGCGCGAACCTCTGTTCCGCGTCTTGTCCGCGCCATTTCAACTATTTCGTTCACTCATACGCGAAGCTTAGCTTCGCGCTACATGATGGCCCAACAACCACCTACTCCCGCGTCCGAAGAGCAACAAATCAACATCGAGCTGTCGGAGGAAATTGCCGAGGGCGAATACGCCAACCTGGCGATGATTGCGCACTCCAGCAGCGAATTCGTCATCGACTTCATCCGGCTGATGCCCGGTCTGCCCAAGGCTAAGGTAAAAGCCCGCGTGGTCATCACGCCGGAGCACGCCAAGCGGCTGCTAGCGGCGCTGCAGGACAACCTGGACCGTTACGAGCGCAGCTTTGGACCGGTGAAGACACAGACCGATATGAAAACCTTTCCCATGAACTTCAGTGGAACCATGGGCGAGGCGTAAGCCGGACCTGCTACCACGCACCAAGAGCCGCGGCATAACCCGCGGCTCTTGTTATTTTCAGTTCATGGCCAGTCTCGACCGCTTCTCCAATCACGCTGCGCAGTACGCCCAGTTCCGCATCACTTACCCCTCGGCCCTGTACGAGTTCCTGCTCTCCATCACGCCCGGCCGGGCAGTCGCTTGGGACTGCGGTACCGGCAACGGGCAGGTAGCTGTCGACCTCGCACCGCATTTTGAGCAAGTAGAGGCTACTGACATCAGCGAAAAGCAGCTGGCGCAAGCGGTGCAGCAGCCCAATATTCGCTACAGCGTCAGCAGTGCCGAACACACGGCTTTCCCTAATGCTACATTTGACCTCATCACGGTGGCGCAAGCGCTGCATTGGTTTGACGCAGAAGCTTTCCACCAAGAAGCGGCGCGGGTAGCCAAACCGGGAGCTACCGTTGCCGAGTGGAGGTACGGGTTGCTAGTAATCAACGCGCAGATTGATCCGCTGATTCGGCACTTCTATACTGACATTGTTGGACCCTACTGGGACGAGAACCGCCGGCACATCGACGATGAGTTTGCCCGCATCCCGTTTCCCTTTGCCGAGCGGCAGCACCAACGCTTTGAAGAGCGACAGCACTGGGATGCTGAGCGGTTTCTACGTTACTTGCAAACGTGGAGCAGCGTGCAACGCTACCAGCAAGCGTTAGGGGAGGAGCCGCTGCGGCAGATCGAGCAAGCGTTACGCGAATTGTGGGGCGAAGGAAAGCGCGAAGTCTGCTTCCCAATCTTCCTGAGAACCGGCAAAATCAGCTAGTAGTAAACGCTTTTACATAAGGCCGTAATTGGTAAACCTGCATACGGAATGGGGCAATGTGTTTGGTAGAAATGGGTTTTGAGTACCGCATCATCTGCACCTTGACCATCGAGCAGGCCAGTAGCATTCTTGCCAAAGCCCCACACCTGGACCACTGCGACGAGTTGGGACGGCATGAGTACCGCAGTGCCGGCGCCCTGACTAGCATACCCGACGCCGAGCTGCTGCGCGCCGAGTATGGCCTTTACTTCTGCGATTACAGCCGTAGCCGCACCAGCCTGGAGGTGCTGGGCTACGTGCTCAGCCGTTGCGCCGACCTCGGGCCAGTGATGCTACAGGCCGCTGATTAACCCAGTTTGACTCAAACCGCCAAGGAAAAGCCTACCCGACACCGGGCGGGCTTTCATCATTCTTGGGGACGTACAACTCAGCTGTTAGCAAACCCGCTGATAATGAGCTTTCCGCCTCCTCCGTGTTAAGTTACATTACCCGTTTGCTATTGTAAATCAGACTCTCTACCTTTGCAAGCCTAATTTTTTGGGAGAAGACCCTCCCGGACAAAACGCTCAATAGATGCCAACCATCAACCAATTAGTGCGCAAAGGCCGCGAGAAGCTGACGACGAAATCCAAGTCGCCCGCCCTCGATTCGTGCCCGCAGCGCCGTGGTGTGTGCACCCGCGTGTACACCACCACGCCCAAGAAGCCGAACTCGGCCATGCGTAAAGTAGCTCGCGTGCGCCTGACCAACGGCAAAGAAGTTAACGCCTACATCCCGGGCGAAGGCCACAACCTGCAGGAGCACAGCATCGTGCTGATCCGCGGTGGCCGCGTGAAAGACCTTCCCGGCGTGCGTTACCACATCATCCGTGGCGCCCTGGACACCGCCGGCGTAAACGGCCGTTTGCAGCGTCGTTCGAAGTACGGTGCCAAGCGTCCGAAGCCCGGTCAGCCGGCCGCAGCCGCTGGCAAAGGTGGCAAACCCGCAGGCAAGAAGAAATAGTAATCAGGTAGTTGGGGCCTGAACGTTGACCACGGGTCTGAGTAATGCGCCGCAGGGCGTGTGAAGCTAGGTCACGAACTACCCCAGTCCCCACGACTCCTCATATACCATGAGAAAAGCAAAACCGAAGAAGCGTATCCTCCTGCCGGACCCCAAGTTCGGCGAGACGCTGGTAACCCGTTTCGTTAACTACCTGATGTACGACGGCAAGAAAAGCCTGGCGTACGGCATCTTCTACGATGCCCTGGAGCAGGTAGAATCCCGCACCAAGGAAAACGGCCTCGAGCAGTGGCGCAAAGCCCTGAACAACGTGATGCCGACCGTGGAAGTAAAGAGCCGCCGCGTAGGCGGTGCTACCTTCCAGGTGCCCACGGAAGTTCGCCCCGACCGTCGTATTGCCGTTGGCTCGAAGTGGCTGATTCAGTACTCGCGTCGCCGCGGTGAGAAGACGATGAAAGACAAGCTGGCCGGCGAAATCATCGCCGCCGCCAAAGGTGAAGGTGCCGCCGTCAAGAAAAAGGACGATACCCACCGGATGGCTGAAGCCAACAAGGCCTTCTCGCACTTCCGCTTCTAATTCAGCGAATGCGTGAATGAGTGAACGAGTGATGTTGCCGCTACGGAACCTAATCACTCATTCACTCATTCTCTCATTCACTCATTGATACAGAGAAATGGCTGTTAACGAAAACCTGAAGTACCTCCGCAACATTGGGATTATGGCGCACATCGACGCCGGTAAGACCACGACCTCGGAGCGCATTCTCTACTACACGGGTAAAACCCACAAAATCGGGGAAGTGCACGAAGGTGCAGCCACGATGGACTGGATGGAGCAGGAGCAGGAGCGTGGTATCACCATCACCTCGGCCGCTACCACCACGTTCTGGAACTACCCCACGGAGCAGGGCGAATCCACTCCTGAGACCAAGCAATACAAAATCAACCTGATTGACACCCCCGGCCACGTTGACTTCACCGTTGAAGTTGAACGTTCGCTGCGCGTGCTCGACGGTGCCGTTGCTCTGTTCTGCGCCGTTTCGGGCGTGGAGCCGCAGTCGGAAACCGTATGGCGTCAGGCTGACAAATACAAAGTGCCGCGCATCTGCTTCGTCAACAAGATGGACCGCGCCGGTGCTGACTTCTTCAAGGCTGTTTCGGAAATCAAAGACAAGCTCGGTGCTAACCCCGTGCCCCTGCAGATTCCGATTGGCGCTGAAGACACCTTCAAAGGCGTAGTGGACCTGCTGACCGGCAAGGCCATCGTATGGGACGACGCTACCCAAGGCAAAACCTACAAGGAAGTGCCGGTTCCCGAGGACCTCGTGGACACCGTAGCCGAGTGGCGTGAGAAGCTCGTGGAAAGCGTGGCCGAGTACGACGACACGCTGATGGAGAAGTTCTTCGACGATCCGGACAGCATCACCCGCGAGGAAATGATGACGGTAATCCGCCAGGCGGTTATCGACATGAAGTTCTCGCCGGTAATGTGCGGCTCGGCCTTCAAGAACAAGGGTGTACAGGCTATGCTGGACGCCGTTATGGCCTACCTGCCCTCGCCGCTGGACATGCCCGCCGTTGTTGGTACCAACCCCGACACCGGTGAGGAAGTAGAGCGTCACCCCGACAACTCGGAGCCTTTCACCGCCCTGGCGTTCAAGATTGCCACCGACCCCTTCGTGGGCCGTCTGTGCTTCTTCCGCTGCTACTCGGGTCAGCTCGACGCCGGTTCGTACGTGTTCAACAACCGTACGGGCAAGAAGGAGCGCATCTCGCGTCTGATGCAGATGCACTCCAACAAGCAGAACCCCATCGACAAAATCCAGGCTGGTGACATTGCCGCCGGCGTAGGTTTCAAAGACATCAAGACCGGTGACACCCTGACGGAAGAGAAAGACCGTCTCGTGCTCGAGTCCATGTCGTTCCCCGAGCCCGTAATCGGCTACGCCATCGAGCCCAAAACTCAGGCCGACGTCGACAAGATGGGTATGGCCATTGCCAAGCTCGTGGAAGAAGACCCCACCCTCACGGTATTCACCGACCAGGAAACTGGCCAGACGGTACTGCGCGGCATGGGTGAGCTTCACCTGGAAATCATCATCGACCGTATGCGTCGCGAGTTCAAGGTTGAAATCAACCAGGGTGCTCCGCAGGTGGCCTACAAGGAGATGATTACCAAGAAAATCGAGCACCGCGAAGTCTACAAGAAGCAGACGGGTGGTCGTGGTAAGTTCGCTCACATCGAGTTCGAACTGGGCCCGAAGGAAACCGATCCGGAGAAACCCGGTCTGGAGTTCGTCAACGGCATCACCGGTGGCGTTATCCCGAAGGAATTCATCGCGCCGATCCAGAAGGGCTTCGAAGAAGCGATGAAGACGGGCGTACTGGCCGGCTTCCCGCTGGACTCGATGCGCGTACGCATCTACCACGGGTCGTACCACGATGTGGACTCGGACGCCCTGTCGTTCGAAATGGCGGCTCGCCTCGGCTACAAGGAAGCAGCCCCGCGTTGCGCTCCGAAGCTGCTCGAGCCCATCATGGCCGTAGAAGTGGTGTCGCCGGACGAGTACACGGGCCCGGTAACGGGTGACCTGAACCGTCGTCGAGGCATCATGAAGGGCATGGACACGAAGGCTGGCGCCCAGGTTATCAAGGCTGACGTTCCGCTGTCGGAACTGTTCGGCTACGTGACCGACCTGCGCACCATCTCTTCGGGCCGCGCTTCGGCTTCGCTGACCTTCTCGCACTACGAGCAGGTGCCGCAAAACCTCGCTGAGGGCATCATCGCCAAAGTAAAAGGCGGTAAGTAATTCCTGCTTTCACAAGCTGACACAATGAACCAGAAAATTCGCATCAAACTGAAGTCTTACGATCATAACCTCGTCGACAAGTCGTCGGAGAAGATCGTAAAGGCGGTGAAAGCAACGGGTGCCATCGTTAGCGGCCCGATTCCTTTGCCGACGGAAAAAGAAAAGTTCACCGTTCTCCGTTCGCCCCACGTGAACAAGAAGTCGCGTGAGCAATTCCAGCTCTGCACCTACAAGCGCCTGGTGGATATCTTCTCGACCTCGTCGAAGACGGTAGACGCCCTGATGAAGCTCGAACTGCCGAGCGGCGTTGACGTAGAAATTAAAGTCTGAGCCTAACCGCTCAGCACCAAAAAGCCCCGCTGGCCTCGGCCGGTGGGGCTTTTTGTTTGCAACCTTTTCCCAAACGCTTAACTCTGCGTAAAAGGTGGGCAACACCGTGCCGCTGGAAAGGCTGGCACGAAATCGGTAACTTGCGTTTCGCCCACGCGTGCAGCTGTGGGTATGCGTTCAACGTCCGTGAGTATTTCTGCCGCTTCAAGTAATTCGTCCTGGCTGACGGTGGGCCGCATTCAAGCTGCCGCCACGATCAGCTGTGGCATGGTGATTACCGGGTTGTTTACCTTCCCGTTCTTCCGCGTGCTGTCGAGCATCGGCCAAGGCTGCCTGTTGCTGAGCGCCCTTGCCTACTTCTTACAGTTTCGGGAGGTCGCTCAGCGCAGCAAGTGGCCCGTATATGCGGGTTTCGCCTTGATTTTTCTTATGCACTTGGTGGCCGGCATCAATACCAGCGTTGCTAACACCAAGGAATTCTGGCGTGACGTGGTGCTACAGCTACCCTTTCTGCTGTTGCCCTTGTCTTTCTGGATTCTGCCACCGCTACCAATCAGCGACCTAAAACGGCTCTACAAGCTCCTGCTGGGCGTAACTACGTTTTCTGCCATTGGCAGCACGATTTATTACCTGCTGAACGCGGAGTACATCAACGAACTGTACACGCATTCCAAGATAATGCCCACGGTGCCGGACCACATCCGGTTCAGTTTGCTTGTCGTGCTGTCTATTGCCGTTGGTGCAGTCATGCTCAACCGCAAAGTATTAACTGGCTGGCGCCGTGCCGCAGTACTTGGAGCCACCATATTCCTTGCGGGCTTCCTGCACTTGCTGGCGGTCCGTAGCGGCTTGGTTGCATTATATGTCTTGGCAGTGGTAGCTATAGGCTACCTGCTCAAGAAGAGCGAGTGGCGCAAGGCTGCTTTGGTGGCGGCAATGATGATGGTGTTGCCGGTCGTGAGCTACTTCACGCTGCCAACGTTTTACAACAAGTACCACAACACGAAAGACGACGCCAGCCGAGTCGAGCAGACGCATTCGGCGAACAACTATTCCCTAGTCGGCCGCGTGTATTCCTATCAGACCGCTGTAGAAGTCTGGAAAGACCATCCGCTAGTCGGTGTTGGCAAAGCAGACTTACGCGACGAAATGTCGGCGCGGTACCGTGAGTTCTTCCCGCAGATTGACGGGGAGCACCAGATCCAACCGCACAACCAGTTCTTGTTTTACCTGGTTGCTTTCGGGGCATTGGGGCTGGCATTCTTTGTAGCTGCGTTTTACTACCCCCTTTGGTGGGCCCGCCGCCGGCACGCTCCTATGCTGGTGGCTCAGTACCTCATCGTAACCCTTTCTTTCATGGTTGAGCCGACCATGGAAGGACAGACGGGCCTTACGTTTTCCCTATTCTTTCTCTTGCTGCCCTTGAGCAGCGTGGCTGCTTGTCAGAAAGAGAGGGTGCGCAAAGGGAAAGAATGGCGGCCTGCGTAGCAGCAAAATCAATAGCCGAATTGGATTTCGCCGCGCTTAGCAAATTGCTGACCAGTTTCGCAAACCGATGGGCTAAGCCGGGCCGTGTGTTTACATGCCCGAGGCTAAACTGATTGAGTTAGAGTAGCAAGGGTACTTGGTATCTTCTGAATTTATTTGGAAAGGGGTTGCTATTTTGTCTTAACAATTCCCTAGCTTTGCACTCCCTTTCCGAAAACGTCATTCGGGCGTTTTCACTGTGTCTTTTCTAAAACCCCATTCGAATGCCTGGCATTATCGGTAAAAAAATCGGTATGACAAGCCTCTTCACTGCGGACGGTCGGAACGTGCCTTGCACGCTCATCCAAGCCGGCCCGTGCGTAGTGACGCAGGTGAAGACGCTCGAAGTTGACGGCTACACGGCCGTTCAGCTCGGCTACGGCGAAAAGAAGGCCAAGAACACCAACAAACCGTTGGCTGGCCACTTCGCTAAGGCGGGAGTTACCCCCCGCAAAAAACTCGTGGAATTCCGCACCGACGACGTCGCTTCGTACTCGCTCGGCGCCGAAGTAAAGGCTGACTACTTCGCCGAAGGTGACTTCGTAGACGTGGTTGGTACCTCGAAAGGCAAGGGCTTCCAGGGCGTTGTAAAGCGCCACAACTTCGCCGGTGTTGGCGGCCAGACTCACGGCCAGCACAACCGCGGCCGTCACCCTGGTTCGATCGGTGCGTGCTCCTGGCCTTCCCGCGTGTTCAAGGGCATGCGCATGGCTGGCCGCATGGGCGGTGACCGTGTGAAAATCCAGAACCTGAAGGTGATGCGCGTGATGAACGAGCACAACCTCATCCTGGTGAGCGGCTCGGTACCCGGTGCTAAAAACGGTTACGTGATTCTGGAGAAATAGGCGCGATGGAACTCTCTGTATTGACGATCAAAGGCGAGGACACCGGCCGCAAGGTTACGCTGTCTGACGCAATCTTCGGGCTGGAGCCGAACGAGCACGCCATGTACCTCGACGTGAAGCTGTACCTGGCTAACCAGCGCCAGGGCACGCACAAGTCGAAGGAGCGCGCTGAAATCGCCCGCACGACCAAGAAACTGAAGAAGCAGAAAGGCACCGGCGGTGCCCGCGCTGGTTCGATGAAGTCGCCGGTGTTCATCGGTGGTGGCCGCGTATTCGGCCCCAAGCCGCGTGACTACGGCTTCAAAGTGAACAAGAAGACCAAGCAGCTGGCCCGTCTGTCGGCCCTGTCGGTACTTGCTCGCGAAAACCGTCTGGCCCTGGTGGAGAACTTCTCCCTGGAAGGCCCCAAGACGAAAGACTTCCTGAACATTCTGAACGGCCTGAACCTGAATACCGGCAAGAAGACCCTGCTGGTAACCGGTTCGGTTGACAAGAACGTGGTACTGTCGGCCCGCAACATCCAAAAGGTGAAGGTGGCTGTCCCCACGGCTTTGAACACCCACGACCTGCTGAACACCGACACGCTGCTGCTGTCGGAGGCTGGCCTGGAGACGCTCACCCAACTTTACACGGCCGCTGAGTAATGAGCATCATCAAGAAGCCCATCGTGACCGAGAAGGCAACGTCGCTGAACGAGAAAGGCCAATACGCCTTCGAAGTGGAGCGCACCGCCAACAAGGTTGAAATCAAAAAAGAAATCGAGAAGCTCTACGGCGTGACCGTGGTGGGCATCAGCACCATCCGCAGCCAGGGCAAACTCAAGTCGCGCTTTACCAAAACCGGTGCTGTTACCGGCCGTCGTGCTTCGAGCAAGAAGGCCATTGTAACCGTGAAGGAAGGCGAAGTAATCGACTTCTACAGCGGCATCTAAGCCGGCTGAATTTCTGACCGAGGCCCCTCGCTAGAGCATTTTCGCTATAAAATGGCACTCAAAAAACTAAGACCAACATCACCGGGTCAGCGCTTCCGCATCGCCCCGGCTTTCGACGAGATTACCACGTCGACGCCGGAGAAGTCGCTGTTGGCACCCAAGAAAAAATCCGGTGGCCGGAATGATTCCGGAAAGATGACCAACCGTTACATCGGTGGTGGTCACAAGCAGCAGTATCGTATCGTGGACTTCAAGCGCAGCAAGCACACCGTGCCGGCTACCGTGAAGTCGATCGAGTACGATCCGAACCGTACGGCGCGCATCGCCCTGCTCAGCTACGCTGACGGCGAAAAGGCCTACATCATCGCCCCTGCAGGTCTGCAGGTTGGTGCTACTGTAGTCGCCGGTCCTGGCGCCGCTCCGGAAGTGGGCAACGCCCTGCCGCTGCGCGAAATCCCGCTCGGTACCATTGTACACAACATCGAGCTGATGCCCGGTGCTGGTGCAGTTCTCGCTCGCTCGGCTGGCACCTACGCCCAGCTGGTAGCTCGCGAAGACAAGTACGCGACGCTGAAACTGCCTTCCGGCGAAATGCGCATGGTCCTGGTTACCTGCATGGCTACGGTTGGTACGGTTTCGAACGGCGACCACATGAACGTACGTCTCGGCAAAGCCGGCCGTCACCGTTGGTTGGGTTACCGCCCGCGTGTACGTGGTGTGGCTATGAACCCTGTTGACCACCCGATGGGTGGTGGTGAAGGCCGCTCGAGCGGTGGTCACCCGCGCAGCCGCAAAGGCCTGCTCGCGAAAGGTGCCAAGACCCGCAACAAGAACAAGTACTCTGAGCAACTCATCGTTTCGCGTAAAGGCAAGAAGTAATGGCACGTTCGCTTAAAAAAGGCCCGTACATCGACTTCCGCCTGGAGCGGAAGGTGCAAGTGATGGAGGAGTCCAACAAGAAATCGGTGGTGAAGACCTGGTCGCGCCGCTCGATGATTTCGCCGGACTTTGTAGGGCATACCTTCGCCGTGCACAACGGCAATAAGTTCATCCCGGTGTACGTGACCGAAAATATGGTTGGTCACAAGCTTGGGGAATTTGCGCCCACGCGCAACTTCCGCGGCCACGTCGCCAAGAAAGATAAAGGCAAGCGCTAAGACATGGAAGCAGTAGCCAAACTCCGTAACGTACCGACCTCGCCGCGCAAGATGCGCCTCGTGGCCGGCCTAGTACGCGGCAAGAGCGTTACCCGTGCCTTGGGCTTGTTGAAGTTCGAGGCTAATTCGGGCGCTGAGCGTATCGAAAAACTGCTCCTGTCGGCCCTGGCCAACTGGCAGCAGAAGAACGAGGACGAGCGCATCGAAGACGCCAACCTCTACATCAAAGAGATTTTCGTGGATGAAGGCCGTCAGCTGAAGCGCCTGCGCCCCGCCCCCCAGGGTCGTGGCCACCGCATCCGCAAGCGCAGCAACCACGTGACGATCATCATCGACTCGAAAGTGGAAGCCATCGGCAGCCGCCAGGGTCTGAAGGATGCCGCTGCTAAGCAGGAAACTGCTCCAGCTGCCGCTCCGGCCGCTGAAGCAGCGCCGAAGAAAGCCCGTCGTTCGACCAAGAAAGCTGACACCCAAACCGCGGCTGACGCCACCGAATAATAACCATGGGACAGAAAGTTAATCCGGTTGGCCTCCGCCTGGGTATCGTTAAAGGCTGGGACTCTAACTGGTACGGCGGCAAAGATTTCGCCGACAAGCTGGTAGAGGACGAAAAGATCCGCAAATACATTCTGGCACGCATCCCGAAGGGCGGCATCTCGAAGATCATCATCGAGCGCACCCTGAAGCGCATTACCATCACCATCAATACGGCTCGTCCGGGTGTGGTAATCGGCAAAGGCGGCCAGGAAGTTGATAAGATTAAAGATGAGCTGAAGCGTCTGACCAACAAAGACGTTCAGATCAACATCTTCGAAATCAAGCGTCCGGAACTCGACGCCAAGCTGGTAGGCGAAAGCATCGCCCAGCAGCTGCAGGCTCGTATCTCGTTCCGCCGTGCGATGAAGCAAGCCATTCAGGGTGCACTCCGTGTGGGCGCTGAAGGCATCAAGGTGCAGTGCGGCGGCCGCCTCGGCGGTGCTGAAATTGCCCGTTCGGAACAATACAAGGAAGGCCGCACCCCGCTGCACACCCTCCGCGCCGATATCGACTACGCTCTGTCTGAAGCCCAGACGGTATATGGCAAAATCGGCATCAAGGTGTGGATCATGCGCGGTGAAGTTTACGGCAAGCCCGACCTCTCGCCCAACCAGCTGCTGAGCCAGCAGCAGGGCCAGGGTGGCAACGACCGCAACGACCGTGGTCCCCGCGGTGAGCGTGGCGACCGTGGCGACCGTGGTGGCCGTGGCGGCGACCGTGGTGGCCGTGGTGGCAACGACCGTGGCCCGCGCGGCGGCGGTGACAACCGTGGTGGCTTTGGCGGTGGCCAAGGCGGCGGTGGCAACCGTGGCGGCCAAGGTGGCGGCGGTAATCGTGGCGGTCAAGGCGGCGGCGCAAGCCGTGGCCCGCGTCGCTAGTCCTTCTTCCTTCCACTTCTTTTTCGAGAACTAAGACATGTTACAACCGAAAAGAACCAAGTATCGGAAGATGCAGAAGGGCCGCGTACACGGCCTGGCCTATCGTGGCAGCTCGCTGGACTTCGGTTCGTTTGGCATCAAGTCGCTGGAAACCGCATGGATCACAGCGCGTCAAATTGAAGCAGCCCGTATCGCCATGACCCGCGCTATGAAGCGTGAAGGTCAGGTTTGGATCCGCATCTTCCCGGATAAGCCCATCACGAAAAAGCCCGCTGAGGTACGTATGGGTAAGGGCAAAGGCTCGCCCGAGTACTGGGTAGCCGTTGTGAAACCCGGCACCATCCTCTTCGAATCGGATGGGGTTTCGCTGGAACTCGCACAAGAGTCGCTGCGTTTGGCGGCTCAGAAGTTGCCGGTTCGCACCAAGTTTGTAGTTCGTCGTGACTTCGTTGAGGCATAAGCACCATGAAAAACGCTGAAATCCGCGCCCTTTCGATCGAGGATCTGAAAGAGCAAATCAACAAGGAGCAGACGGGCGCGCAGACCCTGCGTTTCGCCCACGCAATTTCGCCGCTCGAAAACCCGACCCGCATCAAAACGGGCCGTCGCAACATCGCCCGCCTGCTCACCGAGCTGAAGCGTCGCGAGCAGGAGCAAAACTCGTAGTCCCCGCTGAACAGTAATGGAAAACAACGCAGAACAGCAGGGCGTCGCTACGGAAGAGCGTAACCTGCGCAAAGAGCGAATCGGCCGCGTAACCAGCAGCAAGATGGATAAAACCATCGTGGTTGTGGTCGAGAGCAAAATGAAGCACCCGATTTACGGCAAGTTTGTGACGAAATCGACCAAGTTCACCGCACACGACGAGAACAACGAGTGCGGCGAAGGCGATACGGTGCGCATCATGGAAACCCGCCCGCTGAGCAAGCGCAAGCGGTGGCGTTTGGTAGAAATCGTAGAGCGAGCCAAGTAAGATGATCCAGCAAGAATCCCGTCTGACGGTAGCCGACAACAGCGGCGCCAAAGAAGTGCTCTGCATCCGTGTCCTCGGGGGCACCGGCAAAAAGTACGCTTCGGTAGGCGACAAAATTGTCGTAGCTATCAAGTCGGCCATCCCCTCGGGCAACGCCAAGAAGGGTGCCGTATCGAAAGCTGTGGTGGTTCGCACGAAGAAGGAAGTACGCCGCAAAGACGGCTCGTACATCCGCTTCGACGACAACGCCGCCGTGCTGCTCAACAACAACGACGAGCCTCGCGGCACGCGTATCTTCGGCCCGGTGGCCCGCGAACTGCGCGAAAAGCAGTTCATGAAGATCGTTTCGCTGGCTCCTGAAGTTCTCTAAGTCACAATGGCACTGAAAACCAAAGAAGCAAAGCCCGCGAAGCTGCACGTGAAAACCGGTGATACCGTCCAGGTAATCGCCGGTGACGAGCGCGGCAAGACTGGCGTCATCAAATCGGTGAACCGCCAGACCCAGCGTGTTATCATCGAAGGTCTGAACCTGGTTACGAAGCACTCCAAGCCGAGCGCTAAGAACCCGCAGGGCGGCATTTCGAAGATCGAAGCTCCGATTCACGTCAGCAATGTCAAACTTGTTAGCACGGCTAACGCCTAATCAAGTACCCGACAATGGCTCGACTGAAAGACATTTATAATAAGGAGATTCGCCAGCAACTGCAGGAGAAATTCCAGTTCAAGAGCAGCATGCAAGTGCCGCGCATTACCAAGATCTGCATCAACCGCGGTATTGGTAAGGCTGTAGCCGACAAAAAGCTCGTTGACAACGGCGTGGATGAGCTGACGACCATCACCGGTCAGAAAGCCGTTCCGACCATCGCCAAGCGTTCGGTTTCGAACTTCAAGCTGCGCGAAGGCATGCCGATCGGCGCCCGCGTAACCCTGCGCGGTGAGCAGATGTACGAATTCCTCGACCGCCTCCTGACCGTTGCTCTGCCCCGCGTACGCGACTTTAAGGGCATCAGCGATAAGGGCTTCGACGGCCGGGGCAACTACACGCTCGGCATCAAAGAACAAATCATCTTCCCGGAAATCTCGATTGATAAGATCAAGGAGATTGGCGGCATGGACATTACCTTCGTGACGACGGCCGAAAACGACGAGCAGAGCTACGAGCTGCTGCGCGCCTTCGGGATGCCGTTCGCTAACGCCAAGAAAAGCTAATCATGGCTAAGGAATCAATCAAAGCAAGAGAGCGGAAGCGCGAGGCGCTGGTAGCTCGCTACGCTGAAAAGCGCAAGGCTCTGAAAGAGGCTGGCGACTTCGAAGGTCTGGACAAGCTGCCCCGCAACGCTTCGCCCGTACGTCTGCACAACCGCTGCAAACTGACCGGCCGCCCGCGTGGCTACATGCGCAAGTTTGGCATCAGCCGCGTAACGTTCCGGGAAATGGCTTCGGCCGGTAAAATCCCCGGCGTAACGAAAGCTAGCTGGTAGTCCGCTACCACCGCAACGCTAAGCAAAACTGCTCAACTGAAACTCTCTCGGGAGTTTTGGCTGAGCAGTTTTCTTTTCTGGTCTTGGTGGAGATTGAGTTATAAAGGACCTAGATGCCTGATCATTATTCCGATCTGCATGTTTTAGCCGAAACACCTGAGCTTGTCTCATGCTACAGTATTAAGGATACTTTTTATTTCGAAAGAGATTCAATCACCAACTATGGCAAGGGGGGATGGTGACCCTGGATGTAGTTATATTTCCCTGAATAATAGCTGGGAAGTCATAGCTGGCGAAGATGTAACAATGAGGCAGAAGGACGTAAGCGAAACCCTTATTGATAAGCAAAAGTCAGTTGGGTATACAAGCTTCGCATTGTTGGTACACATTCGGTCGAACTGCTAACTGACCTTTGGAGCGAACATCCAGCATATCCGGTTACTCGATGCGAATGATGCTTCTATTGCAAGGGTTAGGAGCTTCCCAGATTACCAAGGCAAGGAGTACACAGATTATATAGAGTGCTAATTGACCTAGACAGGATATTCTACTTATTAAGCTGCTGTGTCTATTGCTTTTGTGTTAAGCACTTGCGTATCTTTGCACCCCATAATGCTCTAGGGCCGTGGAGGACGCTCCACACCATTTGGCAGGTTGCCACAAGAAACCATTGGCTGCGGCAGTGATGCTGTGGATGCCAAGTAGTCTTAACCGAGGATTTCGCCGTCATAGGAAGACTATGGCTGCGAAATTTTCCTACCTTTGCGGTTCCCCTAAAACGGGAAGCCCTTCAAATCATCCAAATGAACACAGATCCGATTGCCGACTACCTGACCCGGGTGCGCAACGCCATCAAGGCTAACCACCGGGTAGTAGAAATCCCGGCTAACAAAATCAAAAAGGAAATCACGAAAGTACTCTACGAGAAAGGGTACATTCAGAGCTACCGTTTTGATGACTCGGCAGTACAGGGCACGATCAAAATCGCGCTGAAGTACCACCCGGTGACCAAGAAGCCCGCTATCGTTAAACTGGAGCGGATCAGCACCCCGGGCTTGCGTACGTACGCCCACGTAGAAAACCTGCCGCGCGTGTTGAGCGGTCTGGGTATTGCTATCCTGTCGACCTCGAAAGGGGTAATGACGGAGAAGGAAGCCCGCACTCAGAACGTAGGCGGCGAGGTGCTGTGCTACGTGTACTAAGCGAGCAATAAGCAGAAAACCCCGACAATATGTCCCGCATTGGTAAACTCCCGATCAGCCTGCCCTCGGGCGTGCAGGTATCGGTTGATAACGACAACACTATCACGGTTAAGGGCCCCAAAGGGGAACTGAAAACCGCTGTCGACCGCGACATTACGGTACGCACCGAAGACAACACCGTAGTCGTAGAGCGTCCTACCGAGCAAAAGCGTCATAAGGCCATGCACGGCCTTTACCGTTCGCTGCTCAACAACATGGTAACGGGCGTCAGCACCGGGTACACGCATCAGCTGGAGCTGGTGGGCGTAGGTTTCAAAGCTACCGCTACCGGCTCGTTGCTGGAGCTGGCTCTGGGCTACTCGCACAACATCTTCCTGGCGCTGCCGAAAGAAGTAACCGCTACGGCCGTTACTGAAAAAGGTAAGAACCCGATCATCACCTTGACCAGCATCGACAAAGAGCTGATCGGTCAGGTGGCCGCTAAAATCCGTTCGCTGCGCAAAGTCGAGCCTTACAAAGGCAAAGGTGTGCGCTTCGTTGGTGAGCAGATTCGTCGTAAGGCTGGTAAGACTGCCTCGAAATAACCGAGCATCATGGCTTTCAATAAAACAGAGAGAAGACTCCGGATCAAGCGCCACATCCGTACGAAAGTATCGGGTACCACTGAGCGCCCCCGCCTGTCGGTGTTCCGCAGCAACAAGGGCATTTACGCCCAGATCATCGACGACACCGCTGGCCGCACCCTCGTGTCGGCTTCGTCGAAGAACGTAACGGCCGGCGAGACGCCGGTAGCCACGGCTGCTGCTGTGGGTAAGGAGCTGGCCTCGCGTGCGACGGCGGCTGGTATCACGACGGTAGTATTCGACCGTTCGGGTTACCTCTACCACGGTCGTGTAAAATCATTGGCAGAAGGTGCCCGCGAAGGCGGCCTGAATTTCTAAGCTATGCGCGAGCAGAATAAACCCACGGCGAAGACCACGGAGTCGGACCTGAAGGAAAAAGTAGTTGCCATCAACCGCGTAGCGAAGGTGGTAAAAGGTGGTCGTCGCTTCAGCTTCTCGGCCATCGTGGTAGTAGGTGACGGCGCTGGCACCGTAGGCTACGGCCTGGGCAAAGCCAACGAAGTAACCGATGCCATTGCCAAAGCCATTGACGATGCCAAGAAGAACTTGGTGAAGGTGCCGCTGTACAAGCACACCGTTCCCCACGTGATGGAAGGCAAGTACTCGGGTGGCTTCGTGCTGGTACAGCCGGCCGCTGCCGGTACCGGCGTAATTGCTGGTGGTGCTATGCGTGCCGTGTTCGAAAGCGCCGGCATCAAGGACGTACTGGCTAAGTCGAAAGGCTCGTCTAACCCCCACAACGTGGTGAAGGCAACTTTCGACGCCCTGAACAAGATGCGCGACCCGATGCAAGTTGCTCAGCAGCGCGGCATCTCCCTCGCCAAAGTATTTAACGGCTAAGCGACGATGGCTCGGATCCAAATCAAGCAAGTGCGCAGCATCATTGACCGCCCTGAGCGTCAGAAGCGCACGATGAAGGCCCTCGGCCTGTCCAAAATCGGCTCGGTCCGCGAAGTGGAAAACACTGCGGCCATTGCTGGCATGGTAGCCAAAGTTGGCCACCTGGTAGAAGTAACCGAACTGTAGAATCACCCGATCATGAATCTCAGCAATCTTAAGCCCGCTGAAGGCTCGGTACGCAACAACAAGCGTCTGGGTCGTGGTGAAGGCTCGACCCGCGGCGGTACGTCGACGCGCGGCCACAAAGGCCAGAAGTCGCGTTCGGGCTACTCGAAGAAAATCGGCTTTGAAGGTGGCCAGATGCCGCTGCAGCGCCGCGTGCCGAAGTTCGGCTTCAAAAACATCAATCGTGTGGAGTACAAGGGTATCAACCTTGACGTGCTTCAGGCCCTGACTGAAAAGTCGCCGGCCACCACGATGGATGCTGCCTACTTCATTTCGAATGGTCTGGTGTCGAAAAACGCCAAGATCAAAGTGCTCGGTCGTGGCGAACTGACCGCCGCAGTGGAAGTACACGCCCACGCTTTCTCGCAATCGGCTGTGGAGGCCATCGAGAAGGCGGGTGGCAAAGCAGTGACCCTGTAGTCAAAGCACGCCGGCGATGAACAAGTTTATCACGACGATTAAGAACATTTTTGCGATTGAGGATCTGCGTACGCGGATTCTCAATACGCTTTTTTTCATCGCCATTTACCGGCTGGGTTCTTTCGTTGTGCTGCCGGGCGTCGATCCATCCCGTCTCGACACGCAGTCGGGCGGGATTTTCGGCATCCTCGATACCTTGCTCGGCGGCGCGTTTAGCAACGCTTCCATTTTCGCGTTGGGCATCATGCCCTACATCTCGGCTTCTATCGTGCTGCAACTGCTGACCATTGCAGTGCCGTACTTCCAGAAGCTGCAGAAAGAAGGGGAATCGGGCCGGAAGAAAATCAACCAGTATACTCGTCTGCTCACCATCCCCATTGTGATGGCGCAGTCGGTAGGCTTTATTGCCACGATCAATCAGGACGCTATCGTTTCGACGAGCGTGTTCTTCACGGTCTCGACGATGATTATTCTCACGGCCGGCACGCTGTTCTGCATGTGGCTGGGCGAGAAAATCACCGATAAGGGTATCGGCAACGGTATCTCGATGATCATCATGATCGGTATTGTTTCGCGCTTTCCCGGCGCTATCATCGGGGAAGCTGCGGCGAAGGGGATGCGCGGTTCGCTGATCTTTCTGATTGAGTTGGCGGTGCTCTTCTTCGTGGTAATGGGTGTTATCATCCTGACGCAGGCTGTGCGCCGCATTCCGGTACAGTACGCCAAGCAGGTTGGGGGCGTGAGCCAACTGAATGCCCAGCGCCAGTTCATTCCGCTGAAGGTCAATGCGGCCGGTGTAATGCCGATCATCTTCGCCCAGTCGTTGATGTTCGTGCCCGCTATTGCTGCCTCGGCGTGGCAGGACAGCGACACGGCCAACTTCATTGGTCAGAAGTTTTCGGATTACACTTCGTGGCAATACAATTTGGTGTTTGCAGTACTGATCATCCTGTTCACGTACTTCTACACGGCCATCAGTGTAAACCCCAAACAGATTGCCGACGACCTGAAGCGTAGCGGTGGTTTCGTACCGGGTGTTAAGCCGGGGGATGCTACCTCAGAGCATATCGACCAGGTGTTGACGCACATCACGCTCCCGGGCGCCGTTGCGTTGGCCTTGATTGCAATCTTTCCGGCCATTGCGTTGTTGTTTGGGGTCACTCGCCCGTTCTCTGCCTTTTACGGTGGCACGTCGCTCATCATCATGGTGGGCGTGGTACTTGATACCATGAATCAGATCGAAAGCTATCTGCTCATGCGCCACTATGATGGGATGATGAAAACGGGCAAGCTGAAAGGTCGGACGCAAAACATTGCGCTGGCCTCCTAAGCCATGATCCTATATAAGACCGAAGAAGAAATCGAATTGATCCGAGCCAGCGCTGATGTGCTGGCTCGTGCCCATGGGGAAGTAGCCGGCATGATCCGGGAAGGAATTACCACCGGTGAGCTAGATAAGCGAGCCGAGGAGTTTATCCGGGACCACGGCGGTGTACCGTCCTTCAAAGGCTACAACGGGTTCAAATACAGCCTGTGCATTTCACCGAATGCGGTGGTAGTGCACGGGTTTCCCGGCAACCATGTATTGAAAAGCGGCGACATCATTTCAGTAGACTGCGGCGTCAAGCTCAATGGCTACCATAGTGACAGCGCCTATACCTACCCGGTAGGGGAGGTAAAACCGGAAGTAACGGCCCTGCTCGAAGCCACCAAGCAGTCCTTGTACGAGGGCATCGAGCAGGCAGTAGCTGGCAACCGTATGGGTGATGTCGGCTATGCCATCCAGAACTACGTGGAAAAACGTGGGTTTTCGGTGGTTCGGGAACTTGTCGGGCACGGCATCGGTAAGAGCCTGCACGAGAAGCCCGAGGTACCGAACTACGGTAAGCGTGGGTCGGGCCTGAAATTGCAGAGCGGCTTGGTCATGGCCATCGAACCGATGGTTAATCTAGGAACCAAGGCTGTGGTGCAGGAACAGGACGGCTGGACGATCCGGACCAAAGACCGGCAACCCTCGGCGCACTTCGAGCACACCGTGGTGGTTCGCCAAAATAAAGCGGAGATATTAACCTCTTTCGCCCACATAGAAAAAGCGTTACAGCAGACCTCGCAGCCTTATGGCCAAACAGTCATCGATTGAGCAGGACGGAACCATCCTGGAAGCCTTGTCAAATGCCATGTTCCGGGTGGAACTGGAAAACGGGCACCAGCTGATTGCGCACATCTCCGGAAAGATGCGCATGCACTACATCAAGATTCTGCCCGGCGATAAGGTGAAGCTCGAAATGTCGCCCTACGACCTCTCGAAGG
Organism: Hymenobacter coalescens; assembly: GCF_054783195.1. Classification (NCBI taxonomy): domain Bacteria; kingdom Pseudomonadati; phylum Bacteroidota; class Cytophagia; order Cytophagales; family Hymenobacteraceae; genus Hymenobacter; species Hymenobacter coalescens. The sequence continues at coordinate 428,924 of NZ_BAAGRA010000007.1, forward strand.
GGCGAATCGTTTACCGTTACAAATAACCCCCCGGACATGAAAGTCAAAGCCTCGGTCAAGAAGCGCAGCGCCGACTGCAAAGTGATCCGCCGTAAAGGGAAGCTTTACGTGATCAACAAGAAGAACCCCCGCTACAAGCAGCGTCAGGGCTAAAATCAAGCAATAGGAAGAACATGGCACGTATTGCAGGGGTAGACATCCCGGACAAAAAGCGCGGCGAAATCGCCCTCACCTACATCTTCGGTATCGGTCGCTCGTCGGCCCAGGCCATCCTCACCAAAGCAGGCGTTGACCTGAATAAGAAGGTGAGCGAGTGGACGGAAGCCGAGTCGGGTGAAGTTCGTAGCATCATTGCTTCGGAGTACAAGACTGAGGGTGTACTGCGCTCGGAAGTTCAGCTCAACATCAAGCGTCTGATGGACATCGGTTCGTACCGGGGCCTCCGTCACCGCAAGGGGCTGCCGGTTCGGGGTCAGCGCACCAAGAACAACTCGCGCACCCGCAAGGGCAAACGGAAAACCGTTGCCGGCAAAAAGAAGGCTACGAAATAAATCATAGCGGGAATCGGCGGCGGGCCTTCATGACTTTCCAACTGCCGCCAACACCTCTCGCCTTTTTTGCGATAACCAAATGGCACAAAAGAGAAAAGACAAAGCCAAGAAGCGCGTCGTCCAGGTTGAAGCAACCGGTCAGGTGCACATCAAGGCTTCGTTCAACAACATCATCATCTCGGTCACGAACAACAACGGCCAGGTGATTTCGTGGGCTTCGGCCGGCAAAATGGGTTTCCGGGGTTCGAAGAAGAACACGCCCTACGCCGCCCAAACTGCTGCCCAAGATTGCGGCAAAGTGGCCTACGACCTGGGCATGCGCAAGTGCGAAGTGTTCGTGAAAGGTCCGGGCGCTGGCCGCGAGTCGGCTATCCGCGCGTTCCAGAACATGGGCATTGAGGTGCAAACCATCCGCGACGTGACGCCGCTGCCGCACAACGGCTGCCGTCCCCCCAAACGTCGCCGCGTCTGAGTAACGGCAGACGCGTGGCTGCTACCGCCCCGTGAGGGAGCCAGTGGCACCAGGCAGTTTTCTTTTCTTTCCAGAAAAATCACCTCCCAAGAATGGCACGTTATACCGGCCCTAAAACCAAGATTGCCCGTCGCTTCGGGGAAGCCATTTTCGGCCCGAGCAAGGCACTCACCAAGAAAGCATATCCTCCGGGCCAGCACGGCCGCGGCCGCCGCAAGAAGCAGTCGGAATACGCCGTGCAGCTGATGGAGAAGCAGAAAGTAAAGTACCTCTACGGGGTACTGGAAAAGCAGTTCGCTAACCTCTTCGACAAAGCCGCTCGCGTACCCGGTATCACCGGCGAAAACCTGCTGGCTTTCCTCGAGACGCGTCTGGACAACGTGGTGTACCGTCTGGGCATCGCCCCGACGCGCCGCGCTGCCCGTCAGCTGGTGTCGCACAAGCACATCACGGTGGACGGCGAAGTGGTGAACATCCCTTCGTACCACGTGAAGCCCGGCGCCATTGTGGCCGTGCGTGAGAAGTCGAAGTCGCTGGAAGCCATCGTGAACAGCCTGGCCGTGCGCAACGCACGTCAGTTCGGCTGGCTCGAGTGGGACGGCAAAGAGCTGGCCGGTAAGGTTATCTCAACGCCGCAGCGCGACCAGATCCCCGAGAAAATCGAGGAGCAGCTGATCGTCGAACTGTATTCGAAGTAAGCCTGATAGCAGAGCCGGCCGCTGCCTGGAATACCCATTCCGGCAGCGGCCGGCTCCTGCATTGGTTTCTTCCTTCCTTCAACATCCCTTACATCCGCATCTATGTCAATTCTCGCTTTTCAAATGCCGGAGAAGGTCGTGATGGAGAAATCCGACGACTTCTACGGAACGTTTGAGTTTAAACCGCTGGAGAAGGGTTACGGCGTGACGATCGGCAACGCGCTGCGGCGCATCCTGCTCTCGTCGCTCGAGGGGTACGCAATTACCTCGGTCCGCACGAGCAACGTGCTGCACGAGTTCCAGACCATCGAAGGCGTTATCGAGGATATGTCGGAGATTATCCTGAACCTGAAGCAAGTTCGGTTCAAGAAGATCAACGACGTCATCGAAGACAAAATCACGGTGCGCATCAGCGGCCAAGAATCCTTCACCGCGGGTGACATCAACAAATTCACCAACGGTTTCCAGGTGCTGAACCCGGACTTGGTGATTTGCAACATCGACACCAACACCTCGCTGGAATTCGAGTTTACGGTTCAGAAGGGCCGCGGCTACGTTCCTGCTGAGGAAAACAAGCCGACTGATCAGGTTTTCGGTCAGATTGCCATCGACGCCATCTTCACGCCCATTAAGAACGTGAAGTACAGCATCGAGAACACCCGCGTGGAGCAGAAAACCGACTACGAACGGTTGTTGCTGGAAATCCATACGGACGGCTCGATTCACCCCGAGGATGCGCTGAAAGGCGCCGCCAACATCCTGATCCAACACTTCATGTTGTTCTCGGACAACACGATGACCTTCGAAACGGCCAAGGCCGAAGAGGAGACCAGCGTGGACGAAGAGACGCTGCACATGCGCAAGGTCCTCAAGACCCCGCTGCAGGACATGGACCTGTCGGTTCGCGCCTACAATTGCCTCAAGGCTGCCGATATCAAGACCCTCGGCGACCTGGTGCAGCTGGACTTGGCCGACATGATGAAGTTCCGCAACTTCGGCAAGAAGTCGCTGACCGAGCTGGAAAACCTCGTTGAGGAAAAAGGCTTGCACTTCGGCATGGACGTGGCTAAGTTCCGTCTGGAAGAAGACTAGTATCTTTGAAGAATGGATGAGCTGAAATTCTCGGCTCATTCATTCTTTTTTTCTTTTTCACACTCCTCGGTGTGCCCCCGGGGCGGCGGTTCTAATGAGGTTACGGCCCGCCGTGGTCGTCGCCCGCAAGCACACCACTAACTTTTCTTGACCAATGCGTCACGGTAAAAAAGACAACCACCTGGGCCGGACTACCGCCCACCGCAGCGCCATGCTGTCGAACCTGGCCATCTCGCTGATCCTGCACAAGCGCATCACGACGACGACGGCGAAGGCGAAGGAACTGCGCAAGTACGTAGAGCCTATTCTGACCCGCTCGAAGGAGGACACGACGCACTCGCGCCGTATCGTATTTGCTGAGCTGCAAAACAAAGAAGCCATCAAGGAGCTGTACGGCGAAGTAGCTGGCAAAATTGCTGGCCGTCCGGGCGGTTACACCCGCATCATCAAGTTGAGCGCCGGCCGTGCCGGTGACAACGCTGACATGTGCGTAATCGAGTTGGTGGATTACAACGAAGCTCTGCTGTCGGCTAAGTCGGCTGGCGAAGCTAAGGCTACGACCCGTCGTTCGCGCCGCGGTGGTAAGAAGGAAGGTGCTTCCGCTACGGCTGCTCCCGCTGCTTCGACCACGCAGGTAGAGACGTCGGCTCCGGCTGACACGGCCACCGACACGCTGAAAGAAGGCGAGACCCGCGAAGACAAAACCGAGGAATCGGCTTCGTAATTGCGGCGCCTCGGCGCTTAAATAGCACAACGGGACGGATCCGCAAGGGTTCGTCCCGTTGTCTTTTAGGCCAATCCCGGGTACTTGTGTTTCTTTGCCACCGGGCCCGTGTGGGACGGGCCTTGCTGGCTGATTCCCCGTGGGCAGGTCAGGCCCGACTTTTCACCTTTTCATTCTCCCGATTATGAGCATTATCGCCGCCATCAACGCCCGGCAAATCTTTGACTCGCGCGGTAACCCGACCGTGGAAGTAGACGTGACCACCGACAACGGCGTGGTGGGCCGCGCCGCCGTGCCTTCGGGCGCCTCGACCGGTAAGCACGAAGCCGTGGAGCTGCGCGACGACGATAAGTCGAAGTACATGGGCAAGGGCGTGCTGACGGCCGTGGACAACGTCAACAGCAAAATTGCTGAGGAACTGGTAGGCTTCTCCATCTACGAGCAGAGCCTGATCGACAAGATCATGCTGGAGCTGGACGGGACGCCGAACAAAGCCAACCTGGGTGCCAACGCCATCTTGGGCGTGTCGCTGGCCGTAGCCCGCGCCGCCGCGCAGGAAGCCGGCATGCCGCTGTACCGCTACGTGGGCGGGGTAAATGCTTCGACGCTGCCGGTGCCGATGATGAACATCCTGAACGGCGGCTCGCACGCCGACAACAGCATCGACTTCCAGGAATTCATGATCATGCCGGTGGGGGCCAAGTCCTTCACCGAAGCCATGCGCTGGGGTTCGGAAATTTTCCACAACCTGAAGAACGTGCTCAAGAAGAAAGGCCTGAGCACAAACGTCGGCGACGAAGGTGGCTTCGCGCCGAACATCGAGTCGAACGAAGCCGCTATCGAGGTGGTGCTGCAGGCCATTGAGGCAGCCGGCTATAAGCCCGGCGACGACGTGATGATTGCGCTGGACGCGGCCGCTTCGGAGTTTTACTCGGATGGGCATTATCACTTCAAGAAGAGCTCCGGCGACAAGCTGACGTCGTCGGAAATGGCAAACTACTGGGCTGAGTGGACCCGCAAGTACCCCATCATCAGCATCGAGGACGGCCTGGACGAGGACGACTGGAGCGGCTGGAAGCAGCTGACCGACGCCGTGGGCGACAAAATCCAGCTGGTGGGTGACGACCTGTTCGTGACCAACGTGAAGCGCCTGCAGGAAGGCATCGACAAGGGCGTGGCCAACGCCATTCTGATCAAGGTGAACCAGATCGGCTCGTTGACGGAAACCATCGACGCCATCAACCTGGGCCGCCGCGCCAAGTACAAGAGTGTGATGTCGCACCGTTCGGGTGAAACGGAGGACAGCACCATCGCCGACCTGGCCGTAGCGCTGAACACCGGTCAGATCAAAACCGGCTCCATGTCGCGCTCCGACCGCATGGCCAAATACAACCAACTGCTGCGCATCGAGGAAGAGTTGGGCGAAATTGCCTACTTCCCGGGCCGTAACATGTAATTGCCGGTGTGCCCCATTGGGGGCGTAGGCTGAGGGCCGCAGCTGCTAGCAGCTGCGGCCTTTTCTATTGTTGGTTATGCGAGGGAGGTAAAGTGAGCTATCCGGAGCACGCAAATAATAAGCGCGGCCTGTGCATGCAGTCGCAACTACGGTTAACTTTGAGTTATGCGTTTCTCCGATGTCCTCGCGCGCGTTCCGCGTTTGCTGCGCAGCTTCTACTTCCTGACCGGCATGGCCTTCCTGATGTGGATGCTGCTGTTCGACGCCAACGACCTGCTTAAACAGTATGAGATGTACGACAAATATCAGGAGCTGAAAGAGCAGAAAGAGTACTATACCGGCAAAATAGATGAGGTTAAAAAGGACCGCGCGGAGCTGCTCAGCAGTCCGGAAATGCTGGAAAAGTTTGCCCGGGAGAAGTATGTGATGAAACGCCCTGGGGAAGATGTATTCTTGCTGGTCCCCGCGGAAGAAGAATAAAGCCTTTAGCGCTTTGTCGCTAATATTTTGGAGGTAATTTAGAGCGTGAATTGTCATTCACGCTTTTTTGTGCTTTTCCGGGGCGCCTTAGCCGCTCCGAGTTGCTATTTCTTAACCCTTGATTTCTTTGTCATGAAACACGGATACTCGCGTTTTACATCGTGGGCGTGGTCGGGATTGGTGCTGCTGCTGGCATGGCTCTGGGCCGGGCACAGTCAGGCTCAAAATTATCAGGTGCCCACCTCCGGCACGGCCAGCGTGGCCACGTGCGCCGGCACCATCTACGACGATGGTGGCGCGGCGGGCAATTATGCGGCCAACGCCGACGGCATGACGGTGCTGCGGCCCGCCACGACGGGGAACCGGGTACGGTTGGTGTTTACGGCCTTTGACACGGAGAGCTACTATGACCGGCTTACGATTTACGACGGGGTAGATGCTTCAGCCCCCATCCTGGGCGTGTACGACGGCGTTTCGGGGCCCGGCACCGTGCTGGCCACCAACAGCAGCGGTGCACTGACGTTGCGCTTCGTGAGTGACGGCATCGGCAACTACGCCGGTTTCGCCGCCACCATCAGCTGCGTGCCCATGGCCCCGCTGCCAGACCTGGCGCTGCAGGGGGCCTCGGCCAACCCGCAGTCCGTGGCGGCCGGCAACGCGGTATCGACCAACGTGACCATCCTGAACTCCTCCGTATCGCCGGTCAACAGCAGCGACATCGGTTATTACCTCTCCACCAACAATACGCTCGACGCCAGCGACGTGCTGCTGAACAGCCTAGGCGGCGGCCCGCTGGGCGGCGGGGGAGGCAGCACCCGCTTCAGCAACGTGACGATTCCGGGCGGTACGGCCAACGGCAATTACTTTCTGCTGTTCGTGGCTGATTACCAAGCATTGGTAAACGAGGCCAACGAGCAGAACAACGTGGCTGCGGTGCCCCTGACGGTGGTGCCTCCCGGCGCCGACTTGGTCATCCAGTTTCCTTCGGTGAATCCGGGCACCACCACGGCCGGCGGCCTGATCAACCTGTCGAGCCAGATTACTAACCAGGGCACGACCTTGGCCAGCAGCAGCAATATTGGCTATTACCTCTCTACCAACACCACGCTCGACGCCAGCGACGTGCTGCTGACCACCACCTTGGGCGGGCAGCTGATGCCGCCCTTCGGCCAATCGCGCTATGCCACGGCTACTGTGCCGGCGGGCACGGCCGTGGGCACCTATTACGTACTGTTCGTGGCGGACTACCAAAACCAAGTGGCGGAGGTAAACGAGCAGAATAACGTGGCCTCGCAGCTGCTGACGGTGACCAGCCCGAGCGTGGACCTGGTGGTGCAAACCAGCAGCGCCCCAACGACGACGACGGCTGGCGCCAGCCTCAGCGCCAACGCTTACGTGCTGAACCAAGGCAACACCATCGCCGCCAACAGCTCCCTAGGCGTGTATTTCTCCACGAACTCGACCCTGGATGCGGCCGACCAGTTGCTGTTTGTGAGCCCCGGCGGCTCCATGAGCCCGGGCTTCAGCCAGTACCGCAGCGGCGTGGGCACCGTGCCCACGGGCCTCGCGCCGGGCACGTACTATCTGCTGTTTGTGGCCGACCCGCAGAACCTGGTGGTCGAAACCAACGAAACCAACAACGTGCAGACGCGCACCATCGCGGTGGTGACGCCGGCCGTGGACCTGACTGTGTCGCAACTGTACGTGAGCCCCTCCACGACCACGGCCGGCGGCACGGTATCGGTGCAGGCTTACGTGTACAACCAGGGCAACGCCGCTGCTACACCGTCGCAGCTGGGCTACTACTTGTCTGCCAACACCACGCTCGATGCCAATGACGTGCTGGTGGGTCAGACGAATATCGGCTCGCTGACGGCCGGCAACTACTGGCTGGCCAGCGGTCAGGCCGTCATTCCGACGGGTACCGCGCCGGGCGCTTATTACATGCTCTTCGCGGCCGACCACGCCAACCAGATCAGCGAATCAAACGAGCAGAACAACGTGGGCTGGTATTACGTGACGGTGGTAACGCCGACCGTGGACTTGACTATCTCGCAACCTTACGTGACGCCCTCCACCACGGTAGCCGGCGGCACGGTATCGGCGCAGGCCTACGTGTACAACCAGGGCAATGCGCCGGCCGGTGCCTCGCAGCTGGGATACTACCTCTCGCGCAACACCACGCTCGACGCGAGCGACGTGCCGGTGGGGCAAGCCAGCGTGCAGGCGCTGAACGGCAGCGGTTACTGGATGACAAACGCGCAGGTAACCATTCCGACGGGCACCGCTCCAGGAGCCTACTACATGCTCTTCGCGGCGGACAACCAGAACGCCGTAAGTGAATCAAACGAGCAGAACAACGTCGGGTGGTACTACGTGACGGTGGTGACGCCCTCGGTGGACCTGGCCATTTCGCAGCCCGGCCTGAGCACTAACACCTCGGCGGCGGGCAACACCTTGAATGTGTACGCCTATGTGCTCAACCAAGGCAACACGCCCAGCCCGGCTTCTTCGCTGGGGTACTTTCTTTCCACCAACACCACGCTGGATGCCGGTGACGTGGCGCTGGGGCAGCTAAGCGTGCCGGGCATTTCGGCCAACTATTACCACTACGCCACCAGCACGGTGCAGATTCCGGCTGGCACGCCTGCCGGGGCGTACTTCGTGCTGTTTGTGGCCGACGGCAACAACCAGGTCAGTGAAACCAACGAAAGCAACAACGTGGCTTGGCAGCCGCTGCAGCTGGTGGCCCCGGGTATTGACCTAGTGGTGCAGCAGTGGGGGTTGGCCCGCACCTCGGTGCCGGCCGGCGGCGCCTTGAGCGGCGGCACCTACATCGTGAACTTGGGCACCACCACGGCTGCTAGCAGCCCGGTCGGGTTCTACCTGTCGACCAACGCGACGCTGGATGCGGCCGACGTACTGCTGACCAACGCGACGGGCGGAAGCCTGGGCGCCGGCCAGTCGAGCCTGCGGTCTACCACTTTCACCGTGCCGGTGGGCACCACGCCCGGCGCATACTTTGTGTTGTTCGTGGCCGATCCGCAGAACGCTGTGGCAGAAACCAACGAAAACAACAACGTGGGCAACTCCCCGCTGACCGTGACCGGACCTTTCAACGGCACGGTGGTGCCTTTCAACAGCACAGCCTCGCTCACCAGCTGCGGCACCACGGTGTACGACCACGGCGGCACCAGCGACTACGCCGACTACGCCAACGGCTCGCTGACCATCACGCCGGGCACGGCCGGCGCCCGGGTGCGCATCACCCTGACCGCGTTCAGCACGGAGTCGGGCTACGATTACCTGCGCATATACGACGGCCCGAGCACCAGCAGCCCCCTGCTCGGTTCCTACACGGGCTACGCAGCCACGGGTACCAGCCACACGGCAACCAACGCCGCCGGGGTGCTCACCATTCAGTTCACCAGCGACGGCAGCGTGGTGTCGAGTGGCTTTGAAGCCACAGTATCCTGCGTAGGCGGGGGCGGAGGCACCGGGGCCGCCGATCTGCTGGTGCAGCAGCCCAGCGCTTCGCCGCTTACCGTCAGCGCCGGCTCGCCCATGGGCGTGGGCGCAACCATCCGCAACCAGGGTACGGCCGATGCCGCCAACAGCAACGTGGGGTACTTCCTCTCGACGAACACCACGCTGGATGCTGGCGATGTGCAGATCGGAACCAGCTCCGGCGGTATGCTGGCCGCTGGTGCCAGTGCTACCCGTACGGGCTCGTTTGCGGTGCCGGCGGCTACGCCTGCAGGGGTGTACCGCCTCTTGGTGGTAGCCGATCCGCAGAATGCGGTGGCGGAAAGCGACGAGCAGAACAACGTGTTGGTGTACGCCAGCTCCATCACCGTAACGGCGGCCGGCACTGATTTGGCTGTGTCGAACCTAACGGTACTGCCCTCGCCGGCGGTGGCAGGCGGCAGCATCGCGGTGACGTGCTTCCACGAAAACGCCGGCACGGCCTCGGCCGCTGCCCACAGCGTGGGCGTGTACCTGTCGGCCGACAACGTATTCTCGGCCAACGATGTGGTGCTGGCCACGAGCTCCGCAGCCGCCATGGCTCCCAGCTTTGGGATGACGCGCGTGCTAACCGGGGTTCAGATTCCGCTGGGCACCACGCCGGGCAACTACTTCGTGCTGTTTGTGGCCGACCCGCAGAATGCCGTTACGGAGGCCAACGAACAAAACAACGTGGCCAGCCGGGCGCTACGGGTAGATCCGGCCTTGGCTGTGCGGGAGCAGGCCGGGGGCTATGCCGTCAACCTGCTGCCCAACCCCACGGCTACCGGAGCATTTGAAGTGCGCTTCGACGGCATGGGCGTAACGGCGCCGGTGGAGCTGACGCTGCTCAACAGCCTCGGCCAGGAAGTGCGCCGTCAGTCGCTCTCCTTGCGCGGAGCTTCGGCACGGGCGGTGTTCAGCACCCAACAGCTCAGCCACGGCGTGTACACGCTGCGCATCACGGGCAAAAACCTAAACGTGACCCGCCGCGTGGTAGTGGAATAAGCGACTCCGCCTGATTCGCTGCGGCCCCGGCCCGAAACCCTGCGTTTCGGAGGCCGGGGCCGCTTGGTTTGGGGGAAGTCCCGGCACTTTGGCCCGATGCGTGCGTTTAGGTTACGTATGAGCTTTCGACTACAACGAGGACGGCAGTTGGGCTGCGCGCTGCTACTGGCTGTACTGGCAGCATTGCCGCTGGCCGCGCAGGCCACGCCGCCCGCGCAGGCGTACATTGCCCGCCAGTTTCTGCTGGCTGTGCTGCAGGGCCGTTTTGCCTCGGCTTACCAGCTGCTGGCCCCGGAAGCGCGGGCGGGCGTGAGCCCGGCGCAGTTTGAGCAAGTCGCCCAGCCGCTCTACCAGCGCGGGCAACGGGCGGGAGCGGCCATCGAGCTGTACCGCTTGGGCCTGCGGCTCGGCGAAAACGACGATAACCGCTGGTTCTACGCCTTCACCTTCAAAAGCGACTCGGCGGCCACGGCGCCCGTGCAGCTCGACGTGACTTTTCGGGATTCCACCGCCACGCGGGTGCTGGAATTTCGGGTGGTGCCCGGCAAGGTGCGCTAAGCAAGGGCTAGACCACGAGGGCCCGGCACCGGCAGCCAGATATGGCAGTCGGTACCGGGCCCTTAGCTGTTCAAGGACGTCGCTAAATGGCCGGGTCGGCGGGCGTGTTTGCGTTGTTCACGCGTTCCTGCTGGGGGTAAGGGTAGAAGTTGCGGTTGCGCTCGGTGAGGCTGCCGGGCGGCGCCGGGCGGCCAAAGCGGCGGCTGTCATCCAGCCGCAGGCCGGAAAGGTAGAGCTCGGCGCTGCGCTGCTTGTACACCTCCAGCAGCAGGTCGGCGGCGGTGACCGGGCCGCTGTAGGCCGGCAGGTTTGCGTGCACGCCCCACGGGTCGCCGGTGGCCTGGGTGCGCACGGCGTTGATGTCGGTCAGCGCCGCGGCGAGGTTAGGCGTGGCAGCCCGCAGGTTGGCCTCGGCCCGGATCAGCCGCATCTCATCGGGCAGGTAGGCCGGAATGGAACTGCCAATGGCCCCGAAGAAGCCCGCCAGCGTGCGGATGTTGTCGGTGCTGCCGTTGTTGGCATCGACTACCACGGGGCCCGCGAGGTAAAACGCCAGCCGGCCGTCGTTGGGCTCCACCAGGCTGGCTGGCAGCCCGAACCGGTCGCGGGGCCGGAAGTTGGTGCCGGGCAGGGCTGTGAACTGGTACACCGGATTCGGATTCTGGGCTGAGTAGGTAAAGCCCGAGCGCACCGTCAGGTTCACTTGGTTGGCAGCAGCCAGAGCGGCGGCGTAGTTGCCGGCCATCAGGTTGAAGCGGGCCCGGTACGCCTGCACGGTATTGGGCAGGTTAAAATCTGGGCCGAGCACTTGCGTGTTGAACTCGGCCGACGGCGGATTGGCCGCCAGCTCCTGCGCAGCTTGATCGAGCAGGCTGATGGCCTGCTGCAGTAGCTCCTGCCGCGACACGAAGGCGGGCGCCTCGCCCGTAGTCAGCGGCCCCTGCTCGAAGCCCAGGGCCACGCCGGCCAGCGCGGCGGCTTTAAACAGGTACGCGTGCGCCAACACGCCGCTGCGGGCGGCCGCATCGGTAGCCAGCACCGTGGGCGCGGCCCCGATCAGACGGTCGGCCACGGCCACCACGCGGTAGTTGCGGGCAAACAGGGCTGAGGTGTTGGCGTTGCTGGGCGAAAGCTGTGCGCCACCCTGCTCCAGCTCGGTGATGTTGAAGAACGTAGTGATGCCCTTCAGCTCGCGGCTGGTGGTGCCGGTGGTCAGGATGATGGGCTCCAGCGCCGAAGTGGAGTACAGCTGCCGCAGGCCCACGCTCAGGGCAAACACCCCTTCGCGGGTGCTCAGGGTTTGCTGGTCGGCGGCGGCGTTGGGGTTCGGCAGGTCCAGCTTGCAGGCACCGAGGCCGAGCAGCGCGCTCAGCAGGGGGGCTGCCAGCCAGCGCAGCCGGGGTCGAATGGAAGTCATATCGTGAGGGAAGAAAAGCCGGAGACTAGTTAAAACGACGCGTTGAAGCCCACCGTGACGGTGCGCGGGATGGGCACCTCCACGAAATCGAAGCCGCGCACGGCGTTGCTCTGGCCGGCGGCGTTGACTTCCGGGTCGTAGCCCGAGTAGTCGGTGATGACCCACAGGTTGCGCCCTGTCAGGGAGAAGCGCAGCTCCCGCATGCCCAGGAACTGCGGGCGCAGCAGGTAGCTTACCGAGGCTTCGCGCAGCTTGATGAAGGAGCCATCCTCAATCCACACGTCGAAGGTGTTGTAAGTAGCCGTGCTGCTGCCTTTGGGCACCTCGCCGCGCAGCTCCCGCTCGTAGCGGGCCAGGCCACCGAAAATGTCGCGTGAGCCCACGCGCTGCGTGAAGTTGAACACGTCGAAATCCTGCTGGGTATCGAACTGCACCCGCAGCGTGAGGCGGTTTTGCCACAGGCCCACCTCGTTGATGAGCGAGGCCACGTAAGCCGGGTTCGGGTCGCCGAGCACGCCGTTGACCAAGTTGCCCGAGGGTTGCCCGTCGGCACCGCGCTGCGGCGTATTGGGGGCGCCAAAGGTGCCCTGAATGCCCCGCTCGCGCTGCGGCAGCGGCACGGGCGCGGCGGCCGTGGGCCGCGTCAGCAGCAGGGTGCCGTCGGGGTTGCGGGCCGAATACGTGCCGTAGTAGGTGCCCAGGGGGTAGCCCTCCACGGCTGCCACCAAGCCGAAACCGTTCGGGAAGGTTACCAGCCCGTTCGGAATGTTGGTAATGCGGTTGCGGTTGCGCGTGAAGGTGCCGGTAATGTTCCAGCGCACTTTCTCGCCCTGCACTGGGGCGGCCCGCACCAGCAGCTCCAGGCCGCGGTTGCGCATGTTGCCCACGTTGTCGAAGCGGGTGCTGAAGCCTGAGCTAAAGTTCAGGTCGCGCTGCAGCAGCAGGTCCTGCACGCGCTTGTCGTAGTACGAAAACTCGAGGCCGAGCCGGTCACCCAGAAAACTCACGTCGACGCCGGCTTCAAACTCCTTTTGCCGCTCGGGCTTCAGCTCGTTGTTGCCCTGCAGGGTGGAAGTGACCAGCCCCGGCAGGGTCCCCACCACCACCGGGTCGAAGTTGGTAAACCGGTCGTAGGGTCCGATGGCGGTGAGGTTGCCGGCCTCGCCGTAGGAAGCGCGCAACTTGAGCTGCGGTATAGCGGTGGCCAGCGGCCCGTTTTGCCAGAAGCTCTGGTCCGACAATACATAGGAGGCGCTGAGCTTGGGATAGTACTGCGTGCGGCTGTCGGCCCCGTACACCGAGGCCGCATCCACGCGCAGGGCCCCGGTCAGGAACACGCGGTTGTAGAGCCCGACCGTTTGCTGCACGAAGGCCCCGCGGATGGTGCGCTCGGTGCGCAAATCGCCCAGGGAGCGGGGCACCGGCACCTGGGGCGTGCCGCTGGCGGTGGTTTGGATAACGGGTGAAAGGGTAATGGTTTGCTGGCCCGTCTGGAAGCCTTGCTCAAACTGCAGCGTGCCGCCCACGGTGGTGGTGCTGGCCAGCCACTCGCCCACCTCGCGGCGGTAGCTCAGCGTCAGGTCGTTGTTGACCAGAAACGCCGTGCGGTCGGCGCGGCGGGCCAGGCCGGTGCTGTAGGTCGGCGCGGTGCTGTTCGTCGGGATAAAGCCTGTGGCCACCTGCGTGCTGGCATCGTAGCCGAGCACGTAATCCACTGTGAAGCCGGCAAACGGCGTCAGGTTCAGCTGCGCGTCGCCAATGAAGCGGGAGGTGCGCTGCCGGAAGTCGAAGCGGTCCACGGCCTCCAGCGGGTTGGTGCGGGCGATGTTGGCGGCCGTGCTGGGGTAGCGGCCGGTCACCGGGTCGCGCTGCGGGTCGATGTAGTTGTTGGCGAAGATGAAGCCCGTCAGCGCGCCGTAGGCCTCGTTGATGCCGCCGTTGGGCACCTCGCGGCTCTGGCTGATGGAGTAGTTGGCCCCCAGGCTCACGCTGGCCTTGCTGCCCAGCGTCTGCTGCAGGCGAAGGCGCCCGCCGCCGCGGTTGAAGTCGGTGTTCTCCACGATGCCCTGGTTGCGGAAGTAGTTGCCGGAGGCAAAGTACTTCGTGCCCGAGGCCCCGCCCGTCACCGAAACGTAGTTGTCGGTACCGATAGCCGTGCGGAAAATGTCCTTCTGGTAGTCGTAGCGCTGCACCGGTACCTGCGTCAGGTCGGCGTTGTTGGTGTTGACGAACCGGAACGGATACTCGTTGTAGTCGAGCGTCTTGCGGATCTGCGAGGTCAGAAACTGCGACGACACGGTCACCTGCGGCTTGCCTTCCTGCCCGCGCTTGGTGAAAATCTGCACCACGCCGTTGGAGGCCCGCGAGCCGTAGATGGCCGCCGCCGCCGCGCCCTTAATCACCTCCACCCGCTCGATGTCGTTGGGGCTGATGTCGACGAGGCGGTTCTGGGCGTAGCCGCCCAGGTCCAGCAGCTGCGGGGAGTCGTTGTTCACGATGACCCCGTCGATGATGTACAGCGGGTCGGAGGAGCCCGCCACAGTGCTCGGGCCGCGCAGGCGCACGGAGATGCCGCCGGCAGGGTTGCCCGAGTTCTGGGTTATCTGCACGCCGGCAAACTTACCCTGCAGGGCCTGGTCGATCTGCGTGGGCACGGAGGTGCGCAGCTCCGCCCCGCTGACGGTGGCAATGGTGTTGCTGAGCTGCCGCTTGCTCGTGGCCACCGACGTGCCGGTAACCACCACGTCGTTCAGGCGCACCAGGTCTTCGCTCAGCGCCACGTCGGCCTGCACGGTGGTTTCGGCGGCCAGCGTCACGGCGCGGCGCAGCGGGCGGTAGCCCACCACGCTCACCTCCAGCTGGTAGGTGCCCGGAGCCAGCGAAGCCACCAGTTCGTAGTTGCCGTCGGCGTTGGTGGAGGCGCCGAGCACGGTGTTGAGCAGGCGCACGGTGGCGCCGGGCAGCGCGTCGTTGCGGGTCGCATCCACCACGCGGCCGCGAATGGTGTAGCGCGTCTGGCCTTGGGCCAGCAGGCCAGCGGCTGGCAGCAGCCACAGCAGCAGGCCCAGCAGGGCCGCACGGAATGTTCGCCCCCACCTGGCGGGAGAGTATAGGTTGAGCATAGGGCATGGTTGTTTGGGTGTGGGAAACACCAGCCCGCTTCATCAGCCGGGCTGATGAGGAAAATATAGCAAAATAAAGACGCCTTTGTGCTTGCCGGCTTTAGCCGGGCAGCGAGATTTTACCCATGTGCACCGCCGGCACCCGCTGCCGCCCGGCCCCGATGGCCACGGCCGAGCCGGCCAAGGCCTCGTTGGCCAGCACCGCAAACAGCACCGCCTCCTTGGCATCGGGCGCCACGCCGAGCGCCTGCGTGTCGGCGAACCGGCACGCGGGCAGCCGCCGCCGGATGGCCTGCATCAGCGTGGGGTTGTGCATACCGCCGCCGCTGCTGTACACCGCCGCCTGCGGCCGCGGTCCGAACGCCCGCTGCACGGCCCGTACAATGCCCTCAGCACTGAACTCGGCCAGCGTAGCCAGCAGGTCGTTGGGCGCAAGGTCGGTGGTGCCGCTGCGCTGCTGCGCGGCGCGCACGTAGTCCGGGCTAAACAGCTCGGGGCCGGTGGTCTTGGGCAATTCGGCCGCGAAAAATGGATGGTCCAGCAGTGCCGCGAGCAGGCCCGCGTCGGGGGTGCCGGCGGCGGCGAACTGCCCGTCCGGGTCGAAGCTATGCGCGGGGTACAACTCGCGCACGAAGGCGTCGAGCAGGGTGTTGCCGGGGCCTACGTCGGTGCTGAACACCCGCGCCGCGTCGAGGGAAGCGGGCAGGTAGGTGAAGTTGGCAATGCCGCCGAGGTTGAGCAGCAGCCGGTCCTCGTCGGGGCTGGAAAAAAGCAGGTAGTCGCCGTACACCGCCAGCGGGGCGCCTTCGCCGCCGGCAGCAATGTGCTTCTGCCGAAAGTCGCTGAGCGTGATGAGGCCGGTGCGCACGGCCACGTGGTCCCCGTCGCCGAGCTGCAGGGTGGCGTTCAGCGGATACTCCGGCCGCTGGTGCTGGTGCTGCGGGGCATGGTACACCGTCTGCCCGTGGCTGGCCACTGCGTCGACCTCGGTCGGCGCGATGCCCCAGGCCTGCAGGCTGTCGAGCACCAGCTGCCCGTGCAGGGTGCCGATCCACGCGTTCAGCAGCGTGAGTTCCTCCAGCGACACCTCCGCCCGGGCAAACACCCGGCGGATGCGCAGGCGCACGTCGTCGGGGTAGGGGACGGTGGTGAACTGCTCCAGCGTCAGCCGCGTGGCCGCGCCGCTGCCCTCCAGGCGGCACAGGGCCACGTCGAGGCCGTCGAGCGAGGTGCCGGACATCAGGCCGATGAGGCGGCGGCTGGGTTGCTGGGCGATGTGGAGCAGGCGGGCCAGGTGCGGATTCATGTCGGTGAAGGTAGTGCGTTGGGGCGGGCCAAGTATATTCGTTCCTGTTAATTGTCTGCCGCTATGCCTCCTAAAACACCTCTCGCCGACTTGCCCCTGGTTGCGGCCGCCAACCGCGACGAGTGGCGCCAGTGGCTGCTGGAGCACCACGCCACCGCCGCCGGCGTCTGGCTGGTATACCACAAGAAAGGGAGCGGGCGGCCCAGCATCAGTTGGGCCGAAGCCGTGGAGGAGGCGCTGTGCGTGGGCTGGATCGACTCGAAGACCGTGAGCCTCGACGCGCAGCGCTACAAGCAAGTATTTACGCCGCGCAAGCCCCGCAGCGTGTGGTCGAAGATCAATAAGGCGACCCTCGAACGGCTGCAGGCCGCGGGCCGGATGCTGCCCGCCGGACTGCGCGCGGTAGAAGTAGCCCAGCAGAACGGCTCGTGGTCGGCCATCGACTCGGCGGAAAACCTGGAGGTGCCCGCCGACTTGGCCGCAGCCCTGGCCGCCGACGAAACGGCCGCGCGCCACTTCGCGGCCCTCAGCCCTTCGCGCCGCAAGATGTACCTGCAGGGGCTGCTGGCCGTGAAGCGCCCCGAAACCCGCGCCCGCCGCATTGCCGACATCATGCAGCAGGCGCGGCAGACGCCGCCCAAGACGCGGAAGGGCGGCCCGGCGGCCACCGACGCGGCGGCGAAGTAGGGCGGGTCGCGGTCGGGTTTAAGCTTTTTGGCCGCAGCGCGGTTATACACCCTACGGCACTTGCCGATTAGCTTCCAACCATCCTTCTACTACTACACCATGGCCGACACGACCAACACCGCCACCACCCCCGCGCAAACCTTCGCCCTCGGCGGCGACCTGACCATCAACCGCATGGGCTACGGCGCCATGCGCATCACCGGCGAAGGCATCTGGGGGCCGCCCCAGGACCACGACGAAGCCATCCGCGTGTTGCGCCGGGCCGTGGAGCTGGGCATCAACTTCATCGACACGGCCGACAGCTACGGCCCGAACGTGTCGGAGGAGCTGATTGCCGAAGCCCTGCACCCGTACCCCCAGGACCTGGTCATCGGCACCAAGGGCGCGCTGCTGCGCACCGGCCCCAACGAGTGGCCCATCGACGCGAGCCCCAAGCACTTGGAAGAGGCCCTGCACGGCAGTCTCAAGCGCCTGCGCCAGGAGCGCATCGACCTGTACCAGCTGCACCGCATCGACCCGAACGTGCCCGCCGAGGAAAGCTTCGCGTGGCTGCAGCGCAACCAGCAGAAGGGCCTGATTCGCCACATTGGCCTCTCGGAAGTCACCGTGGAGCAAATCAAGATGGCCCAGGAGTTTTTCCCCGTGGTGTCGGTGCAGAACATGTATAGCGTGGACAACCGCAAGTGGGAAGCCGAGCTAGACTACTGCGAGCAGCACAACATTGCTTTCATTCCGTGGTACCCGCTGTCCGGCGGCAACCAGGACGCGCTCAACAAGCTCACCGGCATTGGCCAGCGCCTCGGCGCCAGCCCGCAGCAGGTGGCCCTGGCTTGGCTGCTGCACCGCGCCCCCAACATCCTGCTCATCCCCGGCACCTCCAAGGTGAAGCACCTGGAAGAAAACGTGAAAGCCGCCGACCTGCAGCTGACCGCCGAGGACTTGGCCGCACTGGATCAGCTGGGCTAGGCCTGACTGACAGTGCGCATTTGTCAACAATTTTTCGACAACTCCATTATTGTTTGCAAAATGTATCAACAATAATGAGGTTTTCGGAGAATAGTTGACAAAAAAGTGGCCCAGTTCTACTGCCTTGGGATTCGGTCACTGCCTGTAACGCAACGGCCCCGCAACGCGATGTTGCGGGGCCGTTTTCGTACGACGCCAAGCCGGGCTTAAATGATCTTCTTGCCCGACATGGCCTGCTTGATGCTGATCTGCATCACGCGCTCGGCGAAGGGCCGCGTCAGCTCCTCCAGGTCGTCGACGGCGCGGTAGATCAGGTCCTTGTCGCCCGAGGTAAGCGTCTGGCGCAGCACGTCGGCCTTCTGGCGCGTCTGCGTAATTTCCTCCTCCGTCAGGTGCTGCCCATTGTTCTGCACAAAGCGGTCCACCTGATAAAGCATCTGCTCGGCGGCGGTGCGCGCCTCAATGACCATGCGGGCGGCCACGTCGTCCTTGGCGTGGGTCAGGGAGTCCATCAGCATCTGCTCCACCTGCTCGTCGGTGAGGCCGTACTGGGGCTTGATTTCCACGCTCTGCTGGGTGCCCGAGCGCAGCTCAATGGCCTCCACTTTCAGAATGCCGTCGGCGTTCAGAATGAAGTTGACGTCGATTTTGGGCAAACCGGCGGGCATGGCCGGGATGCCGCGCAGGTCGAACTCGGCCAGCTTGCGGTTTTCCTTCACCAGGTCCCGCTCGCCCTGAAACACTGAAATCTTCATGTTCACCTGTCCGTCCACCGAGGTGGTGTACTGGCGGCCGGCCTTGGTCGGAATCTTGGAGTTGCGCGGAATGATGGGGTCCATCAGCCCGCCCATCGTCTCGATGCCCAAGGTGAGCGGCGTCACGTCGAGCAGCAGGATGTCGCGGCGGTTGCCGGCCAGGATGTCGGCCTGGATGGCGGCGCCCAGGGCCACCACCTCGTCGGGGTTGAGCGAGGCGTTGGCCGGCTGCCCAAAGAACTCCGACACCGAGTCGTAGACCAGCGGCACGCGGGTGGAGCCGCCCACCAGCAGCACCGCGTCGAGCTGGTCGGCTGTGAGCTTGGCGTCGCTCAGGGCGCGGCGGCAGGCGTCGATGGTGCGCTGCACCAGCGGGCGAATCAGCTCGTCGAGCTCCTGGCGGTTCAGCGTGAGGTTGTTGGCTGCGTCGAGCTGGGCGCCGAACAGGTCCTGGTCGGAAAGGTAGCGCTTGGCCTGCTCGGCCAGCAGGCGCAGGCGCTGCTTGAGCTGCGGGCTGTCGGCCACGGCTTGCTGCAGCTCGTGGCGGTGAATCCAGTGATTGGCGATGGCCCGGTCGAAGTCGTCGCCGCCGAGGTAAGTGTCGCCGTTGGTCGAGAGCACCTCGAAGATGCCCTGGTGCAAACTCAGGATGCTGATGTCGAAGGTGCCGCCGCCGAGGTCGTACACGGCCACAGTCTTCTCCTCGTCGGGGTTCAGCCCGATGCCGTAGGCCAGCGCGGCGGCCGTCGGCTCGTTCACGATGCGCAGCACCTCCAGCCCGGCCAGGCGACCGGCGTCGCGGGTGGCCTGGCGCTGCGAGTCGTTGAAGTAGGCCGGCACGGTGATGACGGCCTTGTTGACGGGTGTCTTGAGGGCGTGCTCGGCGCGGGCGCGCAGCTCCTTCAGGATTTCGGCCGACAGCTCGATGGGGGAGTGGAAGCGGTCCTGTACCCGGATTTTGACCAGGCCTTCGGAATCGTCGTCGATGACCTTGTAGCCCAGGTCGCCGGCGTGGTTGCCCAAGTCGCGGTACGATTTGCCGAGCAGGCGCTTCACCGAGTAGATGGTGCGCTCTGGGGCGGTTTCGAGGTAATCCTTGGCCTCCGTGCCCACGATGGGCGCCGAGTCGTCGGCCGGAAAGTGCACCACCGAGGGCACGATGGTGCCGCGGCCCTGGTCGTTGATGGCAATGGGCTGCCGCGACTCCGGGTGAATGTAGGCGACGAGGCTATTGGTGGTACCCAGGTCGATGCCGACGATGATTTCCTCCTGCTGGAGGGCGCCGGTCGATAGGTTGATGGAAACTTTGGCCATATTGAATGCTCAGAACGCAGCCCGCCACGCGGGCTGCCGCGCCGGGGCGCAAAAGTACAACGGAATCGGCCGCCGGGTCGGGGCCGTCGAATCATCACCGCGTATGCGCAGCACAACAGGAACAATTGGGCTTGGGTTATCCCTGCTGCTGGCGGTTTGGGCCTGCCAGCCGTCGGTAACGGCGGAAACCGCGCTGCCCGCCGCGGCACCGGCGCGCTCCACGGCCCTGACTACTACGCAACCCGCGGCCCCGAAGCTATTGCCGGGCTTGCCCGATTCGCTGCAGCCCCGGCCGCTGCCGCCGCTGCCCGGCCTGCCCGATTCTGTGCGGCGCGCGGTGCAGGCGCTGCACGCGGCCCTGGGCCCCGAGGCCGGTACGCTGCGCCCCGCCGTGCTGGAGCGCGCTTACGTCGGTTACCACAACCTGCGCCGGGCCGGGCGCCTGCGCGGCCCCCGGGTGTTAGCCGTCGCCGATATGGAGCTGCCCTCGTCTGCGCCGCGCCTCTGGGTTATCGACCTGCGGCGTGGGCGCCTGCTGCACCACAGCCACGTGGCGCACGGCCGCGGCTCGGGCGGCCTGCGCGCCCGCCGCTTCTCCGACCGCCTCAAGTCGGCCTGCACGGCGCTGGGCTTCTACCGCACGGGCGGCACTTACCAAGGCAAGCACGGCCTTTCGCGGCGCCTGCACGGCCTTGACAAGGGGCAGAACGGCAACGCCATGGACCGCTACGTGGTGCTGCACGCCGCCGATTACGTCAGCGCCGAGTACCTGCGGCAGCACGGGCAGCTGGGCAACAGCCGCGGCTGCCCCGCCCTGCCTCCCGCGCAGTACCGGGGCATCATCGGCACCCTGGAAGCCGGGAGCTGCCTCTTTATCCACGGTGCGACGGCCGGTTACAGCTCTGCGTATCTGCCGGCGGACGAGCCTGAGGCCTCGCCCCTGAACTCCTAAGCGGAAGGAGAAATAAGAACTTATCCTTATTAAAAGTGTAGCCCTTGGCCACTGGGGTAAAAAAAATATGGCAAATAATTACAATAAATGAACTTTCTTAAATCCATCCTTGGACCAGCCTCGTATGTGCTGGTGAATCGGTAAAAATACGTAGCCGTAAGTAGGTAGCTGCGTGCTTTTTCTGAGGTGATTCGCTCTCTTAAAGCGGAATATATAATTACTGGTTGGGCTCAGGAGCGGGCTGTACGAGCACCCGAAGGCTACCTGCGACGACAATTTTCTGAGGACTGGGATGCTGCCGCTCAGCGGGGGCTGAAAGGTTATGCTTAGCCGGGGAGGGGTCCGGGCAGTTACCCTATGCGCTTTTGCTTCGGCTGGCAGTAGCCCGCCGTCATTTTCATACCCAACCAACCCTAATCCCCATTCCTATGAAGAACGGTTTCCGCCCGTTACTCTTCCTGGGCTTGTCGGCAGCCACGGCGCTCGGCGTTGTGGCTTACAGCGCGCAACAAGCGCCGCTGGAAGCCTCCAGCCACCGCGAAGCCCCGCTCATTGCCGACGACCCGTTGGCCGACAACACCGACCTCTACGCCTTCCGCTCGCCGGACGACGACACGAAGGTGACCATCATTGCCAACTACATTCCGCTAGAACTGCCGCAGGGCGGGCCGAACTACAACACCTTCGGCGAAAACGTCCGCTACGAAATTCACATCAAGAACAACCCGGCCACAACCGGCGACGACCTGACGTACCGCTTCACTTTCACGCGGACCAACCAGGACCCGACCACGTTCTTCAACATCCGCCTCGGCCAGCAAAACCTCAAGACCACCTACACCTGCGAGCTGATCAGTGCTTCCGGCACGACCACGCTGGTAACCAACGGCATCGTGCCGCCGCCCAACGTAGGGCCGCGCTCCATCTCCAGCCCCGCCGGGCTGGGCGCCGCGTCGTACAATGCCTTGATGACCAGCGCGATTCAGACGCTGGGCAACGGCACCAAAATCTTCTGCGGCCCTACTGACGACCCGTTCTTCGTGGACCTAGGCGGCATTTTTGACCTGGGCGGCGTACGTCCTCCCGGCCAAGCCCGCGACGGGGTAGCCCGCAAGAATACCCACGCCATTGCGCTGCAGATTCCCATTACGGCGTTGCAGAAAGATGGCAAAACGGCCGCGCAGGCCGTCAACATCCTCGATCCGGATTTCGTCATCGGCGTGTGGGCTTCGGCCAGCCGGCAGGCCATCCGTACCCTGAACGTAGACGGAACCCAGTCGCATTCGGGCGCCTGGGTGCAGGTGTCGCGCCTGGGCATGCCGCTCACCAACGAGGTGATTGTGCCCATTGGCGGCAAAGACGCGTGGAACGCGCGCACGCCCTACAACGAGTCGGCCACGACTGACGACAACCTCTCCAACCCCGAGCTGGGCCTGTACATGGCCACCGGAGCCGCCAACGGCCAGACCTATTTCGGGGCTGCCGTGCCCGGCCTGGCGCCGCTGCGCATTCAGACAGCCTCGCTGGCCGGTAGCCCGGGACTGCCCGCCGCCGGCTTCGACTTCCGCAACGGTGCCGCCGGCCTCTCGGGCCTGGCCGGCAACGCTGCGCTGAACGGCACAGCCCTGGCCGCCAACGCCTTTGGGCCTTACCTGTTGCGCGCTGGCAAGCCCCGCTCGGTGGACATCCTGCCGATTTTCCACACCGGTGTGCCCAACCTGCCCCCGTACCAGCTGGCCACCGGTAAACCCGCCCGCAACCCGCTGGCTGCCGGCAAACCGTTCATCAACAACTTCCTGCTGGCCAACGCCACCGCGGCCAACCCCGGCGGCGACATGCTGCGCCTGAACATGGCCGTGCCGCCCACGCCGCGCAACTCGCCCGACTTCAGCTCCGAAGGGCTGCTGGCCGCTGCCGTGCTCGGCCTGACCGACGCGCGCTTTAATACCAGCCCCGCGCTGCAGATCATTCCGAACATGGACGGCTTCCCGAACGGACGCCGCCTGGAGGACGACGTGACGCGTATCGAGCTGCAAGCCGTGGGCGGAGCCGTACTGGCTGCCATCGGCCTGTTCTACGACGATTACACCGCCACCTCGACGAGCCCGCTGACGCCGCAACTGCTGGGCGTGGTCGGCTTCAACGCTGGCATCACGGCCAACGACACCACGCTGAAAGCAGCCTTCCCGTACGCCCAGACGCCCTGGAGCGGTACCACGGCCCAGCGCATCGCCCTGGCCCAGCGCAGCTCCGGCCTGAACCTGCAGCCGCAGGTGATGACCGCTCAGGTGTACCCGAATCCGTTCGTAAACAGCACCACCATTCGCTACGAGACGGCGGCGAAAATGCCCATTACCATCACCATTGTGGACATGGTAGGCCGCGTAGTGGCCACGCCGGTGCGCAACAAGATGATGGCCGCGGGCGTGCACGAGTTCCGCTGGGAGCCCGGCAAGCTGGCCGCCGGCGAATACGTTGCCGCCATCCAGACGGGCAGCACCACGCTGCAATCGGTGCACATCCTGCACAAGGAGTAAGCACTGCCGGTACGAAGTGGTCCTGCATCCCAAGCGGATGCAGGACCACTCTCGTGGCCGGGCTCGGCAAGCCCGCCAGGCCCAAAGCCGGCGGTTTTCACCCCACATTTTTTCCGTATGTCTATCGGACGACGCCTACTTTACTTGCTGCTGGTGTTGGGCTTCGGCGTATCGGTGGCTGCCGTGCTGCTGGCCCGCAAGCCGGCGCCCATCCCACCCCTGAAGGAGCGGCACGGGTCGCTGGCCCTGGGCGGCGAATGGCTGAACACCCGTCAGGCCGTGGGCGGCTTGCAGGAGCGCCTGCGCCGCAACCCCGACGACCACGAAGCCCGTCTGCAGCTGGCCCAGGCCTACGTGCAGGAAAGCCGCATCACCGGCGACCATACCTACTACGACGCGGCTGCTTTACGCCTCGTGGACGAGGTGCTGGCCGATGAGCGCGACCATTTTGAGGCCTTGTGCACCAAGGCCGTTATCAGCCTTTCGCAGCACCACTTCGGGCAGGGGCTGATGCTGGCCGAACGCGCCGCCGAGCTCAACCCGTACAACGGCTTCGTGCAGGGCCTGCTCTGCGACGCCCACGTGGAGCTGGGGCACTACCCGGAGGCTGTGAGAGCGGCTGACCGCATGAACGAGCTGCGTCCCGACCTGCGCGCCTACTCCCGCGTGTCGTACCTGCGCGAAATCCACGGCGACGTGCCCGGCGCCAAAGAGGCCATGGACATGGCCGTGCGCGCCGGGGTGGCGGGCATGGAGCAGACGGAATGGTGCCGGGTGATGCTCGGCCGCCTCTACGAAAACGCCGGCGACCTGCCCCGCGCCACCGCTGCCTACAACGCGGCCCTGGCGACGCGGCCCGGCTACGCCTATGCCCAGGCCGGCCTGGCCCGCGTGGCCCGGGCGCAGGGCGACTACGCCACGGCCATCCGGCTGCTGAAAATGGCCAAGGCCCAGGTGCGCGACTTTGCCTTCGATGACGAGCTGACCGATCTGTACCGCCTCAGCGGGCAGGCCACCCAGGCC
Source organism: Hymenobacter coalescens (assembly GCF_054783195.1). NCBI lineage: Bacteria > Pseudomonadati > Bacteroidota > Cytophagia > Cytophagales > Hymenobacteraceae > Hymenobacter > Hymenobacter coalescens. The sequence goes on from NZ_BAAGRA010000007.1 coordinate 453,546, forward strand.
GACGCATCGGCCCGGTCCGTAATTGAGCAGCTGAAAGCCCACGCCAACACCGACGACGAAAACGACGCCGAGGGCCACTACACCGACCGGGAGCTGGCCTACGCCTATTTGAAAGCCGGCAACCTGGACCGTGCCCTGGAGCACGCCAAAACCGAGTACGAGCGACGCCCGGCCAACATCGAGGTGTGCGAAACCATGGCCTGGGTGCACTACAAACGCGGCGAATTTGCTGCCGCGCGCAAGTACATGGCCCAGGCCCGGCGTACCAACTGCCAGCAGCCGCAACTGCTGTACCGGGCCGGCTGCATCGCCCTGCGCAACGGGGAAATAGCCAAAGGCCAGGCCCTGCTGCGCCAGGCCCGCGACCTGAACCCCCACTTGGCTCTCGACCCCACCGACAAGGATTCGCCGCTGCTGCTGGCCCGTCGGTAACCGCTGCTGCTCTGAGATGCTATGAAACCATTTCTGCTGTCCCGCTCGCTGCGCCTCGCCGGCTGGCTCTTGCCCGTGCTGGTGCTGCTGCCGCTGCTGACCGTTGCCCACCCCTTCAGCAACGTCGACATCAGCCGCCTCTCGCGGCCGCAGGCCGTATGGGGCTACCTGCAGCTGGGTTTCCAGCACATCATTCCGCTGGCCCAGGACATGGCCTGGGGGCTCGACCACATTCTGTTCATCATCAGCCTGTTCGTGCTGGAGCCGCGGCTGAAGCCTGTGCTGCTGCAGGCCACCGCATTTACGGTGGCGCACTCCATCACGCTGGGCCTGGCCGCCGCCGGCCTCATCTCGGCCCCGGCCGACGTGGTGGAGCCGTTGATTGCGCTATCCATCCTTTTCGTGGCCCTCGAAAACCTGATTACCGATCGACTACGGCCCTGGCGCCTGGCCGTCGTGTTTGGCTTCGGCCTGCTGCACGGCTTGGGCTTTGCGGGCATCCTGGCCGATATCGGCCTGCCCCGCCACCTCTTTTTCGAGGCGCTGCTCAGCTTCAACGTCGGCGTGGAGCTGGGGCAGGTGACCATCATTCTGCTGGCCTGGCTGGCCATCGGCTGGTGGTTCGGGCCCAAGCCCTGGTACAAGCAGCGGGTGCTCGTGCCCATGTCCGTACTCATCGCCGCGGTGGCCGCCTGGTGGACGGTGGAGCGCGTGTTCTTCGTCTGAGCGGCGAGTTAAGGCCAGCCGCTTAGCGCCAGGTAATTATCAATCCACTCAGTCACTCCCTTTCTCCCACATGCGTCGTCGCCTCACCGTACTGCTGCTCTTGCTCAACTACCTGCTGGTGGTGGCGAGCGGCTGCGTGGGCCGGGAGGACCACTGGGAGCAGTACCGCCCCAAGCGGGCTTACGTGCACAGCCTCACCTGCCAGCGCGACTATGCGCTGCGCCTCGACTGCTTCGACCGCTGCAACGGCGACCAGCAGCACTGGTCGCCGCGCCTGCCCGGGGAAGACATCTGGCACCACCTCACGGCTCAAATAAACGGCACGGACGCGCACCTGCTGGCGGAAACAGCACTGCTGCCGCCGCGCCCGGCTTTGCTCCCAGCCCGGCCCGCCTTTCCGAGGTGGACCCCCGCGCTGGCCCAAGGCCTGCTGGCTGAGCCCGACGCGCCGCCCCGCCGCGGATAAGACCCACGAACAGGCTGCTGACCGCCGGCCCCTGTTCCCCCCCTTCCGCTGCCCCCGCTGGCGTAAGCCGCGCCACGGCGGCGTAGTCTTATCCGTTTTCCGACGACTGGCTGCCTCGTTCCCGGGCGCCCAAGCGTCACCGCTTTGTTGGCTATGCCTACACTTCTACGCATGGACCGCCTGCTTTTGCGGGCTGGTCAGGCTTGCTTATTGCTTGTTCTTGGGCTGCTGCCGGCTCCCGCCGCCCAGGCCCAAACCACCGCAGTACTGCGCGGTACCGTGCTCGATTCAGCCAGTCACCGGCCCTTGCCGGGCGTGACCGTGCGGCTGGAGAGCCGGCCCCAGGACGGCGCTATCACCGATGCGCTTGGCCGCTTTCGGGTGGGCGGGCTTCCCGCCGGGGCCTACCAGGTGCAGGTGACGGCGCTGGGCTACCGCAGCCAGGTGCAGACGCTGAACCTCGGCGCGGGCGGGCCCGAGCCGCTGACGGTGGCGCTGGTGCCCACCGCCCTGCAGCTGGCCGAAGTCACCGTGGCCCAGCCCCGCGACCTGAATCAGAGCGTGGCCGCCCTGGCCGGCATCGACCGGCAGCTGCGGCCCCTAAACTCGGCCCAGGACCTGCTGCGCCTGGTGCCGGGACTCTTCATTGCCCAGCACGCGGGCGGCGGCAAGGCCGAGCAGATTTTCCTGCGCGGCTTCGACGTGGACCACGGCACCGACTTCGCCGTGAGCATCGACGGGTTGCCGGTCAACATGGTGTCGCACGCGCACGGGCAGGGCTACGCCGACTTCCACTTCGTGATACCGGAGACGGTGGAACAATTGCGCGTATACAAGGGGCCGTACTCGGCACGCTTCGGCAATTTCGCCACCGCCGGCGCCGGCGAATTCACCACCAAGGCCAGCCTGGAACAAAGCCAGGCCAAGCTGGAAGTGGGCCGATACGACACGCGCCGGGCCCTGCTGTTGCTTGATCTGCTCGGCCCAAGCGGCCACCTCTTCAGCCGCCGGGGCCGCGAAAGCGCTTACCTGGCCGGCGAGTACTACTTCACCAATTCGTATTTCGAGCAACCGCAGCACCTGAACCGCTTCAACGGCCTGCTCAAGTACACCGGACAGCTCTCGGACCGCGCCACGCTGGCCGTCAGCGGCTGGCACTTTGCCTCGCGCTGGGACGCCTCGGGCCAGATTCCGGAGCGGGCCATCCGCGAAGGCCAAATCACCCGCTTCGGCAGCATCGACCCGACGGAGGGTGGCCGCACGGCTCGTAGCAGCCTCAACGCGCAGCTTACCCTGGACCTGCCCGGCGACGCGGTGCTCACCCAGCAGCTGTACTACTCGCGCTACGCCTTCGACCTGTACTCCAACTTCACCTTCTTTTACCGCGACTCCGTCAACGGCGACGCTATTAACCAGCGCGACACCGGGCGTAACCTTTTCGGCTACACCGGCACCTACAGCCGCTCCGACGAAGTGGGCGGCCGCACGCTGCGCACCACGGCCGGCCTGGGTACCCGCCTCGACGACGCGGGCCTGCTGCTGCGCAACGCCGTACAGCGCCGCGGCACGGATACGCTGACTGCCGGCCGCCTCCACGAGCAGAACCTGCACGCCTACCTCGACGAAACGCTCCCGCTGACCGAGCGGCTGACGCTCAACGCGGCCCTGCGCGCCGACGTGTTCGTATTCGGGTTTCGCGGGCAGCGCCGCGACACCGTGACGGACCCGCTGCAGCCGCTGAACGGCCGCGCCGTGCGCGCCCGCGTCTCGCCCAAGCTCAATGCCTACTACCAGCTCACGCCCGCCGTGCAGCTGTTCGCCCGTTCCGGGTTCGGGTTTCACTCCAACGATTCCCGCGGCGTCATCCGCGCCGCGGCGCACGACAACGCCCTGCCGCGGGCCATCGGCTACGAAGTGGGCTCCAGCTTCAAGCCGGTGCCCGAGCTGATTGTCAACGCGGCCGTGTGGGCCTTGCACCTGCAGGATGAATTGGTGTATGTCGGCGACGAAGGCGTGGTGGAAAGTGCCGGCCCGACGCGGCGGCTGGGCCTCGACCTGGCCCTGCGCTACCAGCTCAGCCCGACCATCTTTGCCGATGCCGACTTCAACCTGAACCGCGGCCGGCTGGTGGGGGAGGCCAGGGGGGGAAACTACATTCCGCTGGCGCCCTCGCGCACCAGCAGTGGTGGGCTGACGTACAAACGACCGAACGGCTTCAGCGCCAGCCTGCGCTACCGCCACCTCGACAGCCGCCCGGCCAACGAGACCAATTCCGTGCGGGCCCGGGGGTACTTCCTGCTCGATGCCGTGGCCAGCTACACCCAGCGCCGGTACCAGGTGGGCGCCACCATCGAAAACCTGCTCAACGCCGAGTGGAACGAAGCCCAGTTCGACACCACCAGCCGGCTGCGGGGCGAGACTGCCCCGGTGTCGGAGCTGCACTTCACGCCCGGAACTCCGTTTTTCGCCAAGCTCAACGCCAGTTTGTTTTTTTAAGCTGAAAGCGCCGCCCACGCCGCAATCAAAAAAGCCGCCCCCAACCTCCGGGAGCGGCTTTTTTATCGTTGGTTAGCGGCGGTTACTTTACCACCAGCTTGCGCGTGAGCCGTAGCTCGGGCACGCTCAGCGTGTACACACCCGCGGGCAGGGCACCGGCCGGCTGCAGGCGCTTCGGCGTGGAGCCGGGGTAGAGCTTCAGTGCTTCCTGGTGCACCACGCGGCCCGTCAGATCGTGCAGGCGCAGCGTGACCAGCTGCTCGGCCGGCGACACCAGCGTCAGCTCGATGCGGTCGGCTGCCGTGGGGTTGGGGTAGAGCTGCAGGTCGGCGGCCAGCGCCGGCTGGGCCGTGGCCGCCGCCGTGACGGTGCGGCCGGCCGTGGCCGTGTTGATGGTCGTCGGGGCCGTGTAGGTCGCCTTCACGAAGGCTTTCTGCGCGGGGTTGGTCGTCGCGTTTTGGCGGGCCCGGATGGTCAGCCAACCGTCGGCCGTGGGCGTGTAAGTGCCCGTGAGCGTGCCCGTGCCGGTACGGCTGCTCACCAGCGTGCCGGCCGCATTGTAAAGGCCCACCACCAGCGAGTACGCGCCGTTCGAGGGGAACAGGGTGTAGGTGACGGTTTTGTTGGCTCCGACGTAGATGCGGCCCGCCGTGCGCAGGGCCGTGGAGCCGGCCGGCAGCTGCCCGCCCTGGCCCAGGGAGCGGCTGTCCCGGTCGCCGAGGTCATCGGCCAGCTCCCATTCCTGGGTGGTGCTCATGGCGGCGCGCACGTAGTTGGTGCCGATGTTCACCGGGGCCCACACCGAGTAGCCGCGGCGGCCGCTGGTGGCGGTGCCGTTGCAGGGCGGCGTGTTGATGGCCACGGTCTGCGAGCCGCTCACCGTCACGGTCGCCGTGCCGTTGGCGCCGGAGTAGTCCTTGAGCACGGTGCCGGGGGCGAAGTCGCAGGAAACGGTGCTGTTCTGCCAGGCCGAGTAGTTGTCGTTGATGCCGATGATGGCCTTGGTGCTGCGTTCGATGACCAGGTGGTCGGCCGCCTGCCAGCGCACTTTGTAGGCGCCGTCCTTGAAGCGCAGGTTCTGGTGGCACCAGATCAGGTTTTCAAGGTCGGAGCGGGTGGGCAGGTCGGCGGTGGAAGTGGGTCGGTGGCTGAAGCGCTTGCCCGTGCCGCCCACGTTGAAGAGGTCCTCGAAGAAGATCTGCGGGGAGCCGTCCAGGGCCAGCGCGGCGGCGTAGGTGGCCGACAGGCGCGGGTCGAACGGGTCGATGTGCGGGGCCAGCTCCGAGCCGGTGTTCCAGCCGGTGTAAGTGCCCGTGCTGCTCAGCTGCGGCCGGAAGGTGTCGTGGTTGTTCACGAAGGGCACGGTGCGGTGCACGTACTGACCGTTGATGAGTACCACGCGCCGGCCCTGCTGGTAGCCCGGCAACGAGCCTAAGTCGAAGTTGCCGCCCCCGCTCACGATGTTGTAGAGGCCGTTGCGCAACCCGAAATCGAAGGTGCCGGAGCGGTTCTGCACATCGGTGCACCACTGGTCGAGCTGCGAGGCGCCGCCCACCCATTCGCCCACGGCGTACATGCCCGCGCCGCCGTTGGCCCAGCCGGCGTTGCTCTGCAGGTTGTAGAGGAAGTCCTCGGTGGCAAAGGCCGGGAAGTGCTTCACCGCATCCAGCCGCACGCCATCGAAGCCCACCTGCTTCTTGTACCAGATCATCCAGCTGCGGGCCTGGGCACGCATGTAGTCGGCGCCCTGGGCGGGGTTGAAAGTGGCGTTGGAGCTTTGGCCGTAGGAGCCGTTGTAGAAGCTCACGTCGGGCCCGAAGTACACGGCGTTCAGGTCGCCGGAGGTGGAGTTGTTGCCCGGATTGGGGTTGAAGTTCTGCCAGTTTTTGGACCAGCGGCCCGAGCGCGCCAGGTAGTTGGCAGCGTCCTCGGCAGAGGCCGGTGAATTGTAGGATACGTAGCGAAAGTTTTTGTACTTGCTCGTGGTGTAGTCTTCCCAAGCAGCCGGGTCCTGCCCGCCCGCCCCGGAGGCGGAGCCCGCGCCGTCCACGTGGTTCAGCACCACGTCCTGCACCACCTCGATGCCGTTGGCGTGGAGCACGGCCACCATGCGCAGCAACTCGTCCTTGGTGCCCAGACGTGTGGCTGTGAAACCTTTCTGGTACTTGTCGCCCAGGTCGTAATGGTCGAAGGGGGAGTAGCCGTTGCCCTGGTTGCCGTTTTTGATGCTCGGCGGAATCCATACGGCGTCCACGCCCATGGTTTTGAGGCGCGGCGCGAGTTCGGCTAGGTAATTGGCCCAGCCGTTGGGGTAGTTGGTGTTCCAGTAGTCCCACCAGAATCCTTGGAGCACAACTTTAGATTGTGCGTGTGCGGGTTGCCCGAGCAGCAGGGCCACGCCGACGGATAGCAGCGCCCCCAGACGGGAGGCCGCGCGCCAGATTTTCAGCATGAGTAAAGGTTGGGGAATGCGGTAAGGAAAAAAAGGACAAAACCGGGAACGTGGAAGCCGTGCCGGGCGGGTAAGTTGCGTAATTTATTTATGGTTGTCAATCATGAAAGCGTAATTGTCCCTTGCCGGGAATCATCTGGAGGTAGGGGCTGTTTAAATATCAGCTGCAGCCTATATCAGCACTTCACCGTATACAACCGAAGTTGTCCGCCAGGCCCGCTAGGGCCGAAACGAACCCCTCCGATGGAAAAGCATAGCAACGTAGTACACCGCCTTCGCCTCAAAGTCCACGCCCGCCGCATTGCCCGCCGGGCGCTGCCCTTTGTGGCCTCGCTGTTTCTGGCCACGCCGCTGGCAGGCCCGGTGCGCTCCACGCAGGCCCACGGGCACAAGACGACGGCCAATGCCTTCGGCAACGAGTCGCCGGTGTGGCGCATTCCCGTGAATGCCGCTACGCAGTCGGCGCTGTTTGCCCAGGGCACGCGGCAGCTTTACGACGAGCTGAACCTGGCCGGGCAGGGCCTGGATTACGAAGTGTTTGAGAAAGCGTACACCGGTTACCTGAACCTGCGCGCCAAGGGCAAACTCGACCCCAACCGCCAACTGCTGAGCGTAGCCGACTTCAATCTGCCCTCCACCGAAAAGCGCCTCTGGGTGCTCGATCTGGACGAGAAAAAGGTGCTGTTTCACACCTTGGTGGCCCACGGCCACAACTCGGGTGAGAACGTGGCCACCACCTTCTCTAACCAGAATGAGTCGAATATGAGCAGCCTGGGCTTTTACGTGACGGCCACCGAGTACACCGGTAAGCATGGCCGCTCGCTGAAGCTGGATGGGCTCGACGTGGGCTACAACGACAACGCCCGCGAGCGGGCCGTGGTGATGCACGGGGCCGATTACGTGAGCGAAGACTTCATCAAGCAGTACGGCCGCCTGGGCCGCAGCCTCGGCTGCCCGGCCCTGCCCATGGACCAGTACGCCGAAATCATTGACGCCGTGGGCGGCGGCACTTGCTTGTTCCTGAACGGCAACGACCCGGGCTACCAGTCGCGCTTCCTGAACCAGAACGTGGCCTTGCAGGAGTTCATTGCCGACGGGACGGCCCAGTCTGCCTAACCGCGGGGCGACCAGAAAGCACCTTGACTTTCAAAGCAAAAGCGCCGCCGGCTCAGCCGGCGGCGCTTTTGCTTTAGGGGAATAACCGTTTTTCGGAGCCGGGGCTGCATAAAGCAGGCCTGCCACAGTCCGGCCGCTTACAGCGTCACCCCGAACTTCTGCCCCACGGCCTGCAGGTCATCGACGACTTTTTGCAGCAGCGGAATGCCACCCAGCAGCCGCTCTTCTGTCATGCGGCGCTCCGGGTCGCCGGGGATGAGCACCTGCTGGCCGGGCACGGCGCGGGCCCCCCGGAACGTCTCGATCCACTTGTCCATGTGGGCCTTGAACTCGGCGGCGGGGCGGAAAGCATCCACGCGCATCACTCCAAAAAAGTGCCCGATGCCCTGGCCCACCGGGTCGGCCGGGGGCTGCAGAAACGCCACGAAGGGCGGCACCCAGGGCCCGTAGTTGGCGCCCGACAGCACGGCGGACAGGATGTCGACCGTCGCGCCGAGTCCGTAGCCCTTGTGGGAGCCGGTTTCGCCGCCGAGAGGAATGAGGGCGCCGCCGCTACGGGTTTCGGTGGGGTTGCTGCTCGGTTGTCCGTCCCGGTCCTGAATCCAGCCGGCGGGGGCGGGCAGGCCCTTGCGCTCCAGAATTTCCATTTTGCCCTGCGCGGCCGTGGTGGTGGCCATGTCGAGCACGAAGGGCGGCTGCTCGCCGGCCGGAATGGCCACCGAAATGGGATTGGTGCCTAGCAGGCGCTCCAGTGAATACGTGGGGGCCACCAGCGGCGAGGCATTGGTTAAGGCAATGCCAATCATGTCGTGCGGCAGGGCCAGCATGGCGTGGTAGCCGGCAATGCCGAAGTGGTTGGAGTTGCGCACTGCCACCCAGCCGGTGCCCGCCACCCGGGCCTTTTCGATGGCCAGCCGCACGGCGTGCGGCGCCACCACCAGCCCCAGGCCCGCGTCGCCGTCGACGACGGCCGTGCTCGGCGTTTCGTGCACCACGCCGATGCGGGGCGCGGCGTTGATGCGCTGGGCTTCCCAGAGGCGCACGTAGCCGCTCAGGCGGGCCACCCCGTGCGAGTCGACGCCGCGTAGGTCGGCGGACAGCAGGGTTTCGGTGGCCTGGCGGGCGTCCGCTTCGGGGCAGCCCATGGCGCGGAATACGCCCTCGGCAAAATCAAACAGGCGCTGGTACTCGAATGTCACTACAAAGGCAAGTTGCACCGCTGGCAGCAGGCGGGGCCAGAATGGCTCATCGATCCGCTAGTCAGCAGGAGTGGAAAAACGGGTGAGAAACGTAACCGATAAGCCGCAAATAGCTTACACCTAATCACCTAATCACCTAATCACCTAATCACCTAATCACCTAATCACCTAATCACCTAATCACCTAATCACCTAATCACCGGCCCAGCATCTCCGCCAGCAGGCCCTCCTTCAGGGCGTAAGCCGAGGCCGTGATGCGCGTGAGCCGGCAGGACTTGAGCACGAAGTCGATGAGCACGCAGGCTACCACAATCATGTCGGCGCGCAACGGGGTCATGCCGGGCAGGGCCATGCGCTCGGCGTGCGTCATCGACAGCAGCTGGTCGTAGCTTAGGTAGAAGCTATCGAGCGAGATGCTGCGGGCCGGCGGCTGGCGCGTGTAGTCCTCGCCCTGGCGCGCGGCCTGCATGTCGCCGAGCGTATCGAAGGAGCCGGAGGCCCCCACGAGGCTGACGGGCTGGAAGTGCTCGGCGGCCGCCAGCATGGGCGCCAGGGCCGCCCGCAGAAACTCGTGCTCGGCGCGCACGTCGTCGGGGTGCATCGGGTCGTGGCGGAAAAAGCGGTCCAGCAGCCGTTGCGCGCCGATTTCGAAGCTGTGCTTCCAGAAAATCGTGTCGGCGTTGGCAATGATGAACTCCACCGAGCCGCCGCCGATGTCCATCAGCAGGTGTGGCTCGGGGCCGAGGCGCACGGCCTGCCGGATGCCCTGGCAGATCAGCTCGGCCTCGCGGGCGCCGGCAATGACTTCCACCCGAATGCCGGTCTGCTCGAAGATGTCCTGCACGAGGTCGAGTCCGTTGCGGGCCACGCGCACGGCGCTGGTGGCCGTGGCGCGCACCTGCGTCACCTGGTGCAGCTCGATTTCTTCCTGAAACGCCTGCAGAGTGTGCAAGGCCCGCCCGTAGGCCGCCGGCGCGATTTCGCCCTGGCTGATGCCGCCTTCGCCGAGCTTCACGCCCACTTTGGTGCGCAGCAGCACCGTCGGCTCATCGCCGGGGCGCGGGGGCAGCTCCACGATCAGCAGGTGAAACGTATTGGTGCCCATGTCGATGAGGGCCAGACGCTGGTGATGAGGATGATGCAGTGACACGTGAACTGGGGACAAGTGACTGGTGAGCAGCTATCGGGCGGGCAGACGGAAACGGTGCGGGTAAGATACGGGCTGGCGCCGAGCGGGGGAGGAGTAAGGGCGCCGGGCGCTACGTCGCGAAGCGGCAGAACGTGCCCAGCGGCAGCTTGCGCTGGCCCTTGTCGTGCAGGTAGATTTCCCCGATTTCGCGCTGCCGGCCGTAGGGCGCGTAGATGGTGTCGATCAGGTTGTCCAGAATCAGCGCCGAGTAGCCGATAGAGTACAGGTTGATGACGTAGAAGTGGTCCTGCGGATCGAGCAGCTCGCGGCACAGCTTGAGCATCTCGTTGAGCTGATCTTCGAGCTGCCACTTCTCGCCGGTGGGGCCGCGGCCGTAGGCGGGCGGATCGAGGATGAGGCCCTGGTACTTGTTGCCGCGCTTCACCTCGCGCTGCACGTACTTGAAAGCGTCTTCCACCAGCCAGCGCACCCCGTCGAGGCCGGAGGCCTCCATGTTGTCGCGGGCCCAGAAGTTCACCTGCTTCACCGAATCCAGGTGCGTCACGTCGGCGCCGGCGGCACGGGCGGCCAGCGTGGCCGCGCCGGTGTAGGCAAACAGGTTCAGTACCCGCGGCTTCTCGGCGCGGCGCTTCTGCGTCTGCTCGTAGATGAACTGCCAGTTCGGGTCCTGCTCCGGAAACAGCCCCACGTGCTTAAACGACGAAAGCCCCAGGCGGAAGCGCAGCTTCAGCCCGTCGGGCCGCTCGTAGCTGATAACCCACTGCTCGGCCATGCCCGGCTTCAGGCGCCACTGACCCTTTTCGGTGGCCGCGTTGGCGCCTTTTTCGCGGGTGAAGGTGGCGTGCGCCCGGTCCCACTCGCTGCGGGGCAGGTGCGGGTCCCACACGGCCTGGGGTTCGGGGCGGCTGAGCACGTAGCGCCCGAAGCGCTCCAGCTTTTGAAAGTTGCCGCTGTCGAGTAGTTCGTAGTCGGGCCAGGGGCTGGTGGTCAGGAATGAGTACATGCGCTACCTTTGGTATACCCGCCAGGCGGGCCGGCAAAGGTACGCGCCCCGGCAAAAACAGCGCGCCGCCCCGAAGACGAAGAAGCATGCGCATGCCGTTGGTGTTGTTGAACGCCGTTATTTTCCGGGTGATGGATGTGATGTGGAAGGACGCCCGCAAAGCCAAACACAAAACCTTCCAAGCCGTGTCGTGGGTGCTCATGCTGCACGCGTTGGCGCCGCCGCTGCTGCGGCAATGGGTCACTGGTTACTACGACGCTTCCTGGAACGGCTTTGCGCTGCTGGGCGTCTTTGCCGCGCCGGTGCTGAACTACTTGCTGGTGTACTGGCGGCGCGATACCGAGGCCGACTTTTACGTGCTTTACCGGCAGCCGCGGGCCACGGCCCTGATGCCCTATGTGCTGGCCTACATCGTGTTGTCGTTTGGTACGTTGAACTATCTGCTGCTTTCTTCCATGGGCAAGTAACCCCTCTGCTGACATGAGCGAGATTCAACGCATCCTCGACCAGCTCGAACGCGCCTTCGACGGCGACGCGTGGTCGGGCCCGTCGCTGCAGGCGACGCTGGACGGCATTTCGGCGCGGCAGGCGGCTGCCCAGCCGCTGCCCGCCGCGCACAGCATCTGGGAGTTGGTGCTGCACCTGCGCACCTGGACCGACACCGTGCGCGTCCGCCTGGAGCAGCGCGCCGCAACGCCCGTGGTGGGGGAAGACTGGCCCGCCGTACCGGCCGCGGCCGACGAAGCGGCTTGGCAGCAGGCGCAGGCCGAACTTAACCGGGCGTATCGGCAGTTACTGGCCGCAGCCAGCCAGCTAACCGACCGTGACCTGGAGCAAGTGCTCGGCGCGGCGCGCGACCGGCCCGAGGGCGCGGGCGTTTCGATTTATGTATTGTTGCACGGTTTGGCGCAGCATTACCTCTACCACGCCGGCCAGGTGGCGCTGCTACGCAAACTGGTCTGATGGCTTTTCTTTCGCATCCCATGCATTTCTTCAAGTACCAGGGCACCGGCAACGACTTCGTCATGATTGACGACCGGAGCCGCACCTTTCCCGCCGACGACTACCAGCTGGTGCGCCGCCTCTGCGACCGGCGCCGCGGCATCGGGGCCGATGGCCTCATCTTGCTGCGCACCTTACCCGGCTACGACTTCGAGATGGTGTACTACAACGCCGACGGCTACGTGGGCTCGATGTGCGGCAACGGCGGCCGCTGTACCGTGGCCTTTGCCAAGCAGCTCGGCGTGATTCAGCAGCAGGCTCATTTCATGGCGGCCGATGGCAAGCACGAAGCCAGCGTCGACGCCGACGGGCTGGTGCGCCTGCGCATGATCGACGTGGCGGGGCAGCAGGAAATGCCCGACGGCATCTTTCTCAACACCGGTTCGCCGCACATCGTCCGCTTCCTGCCGGCTAGCTCGCTGGCCGAGCACAACGTGTACGCGGAGGGCCGTGCGGTGCGTTTTGGGGAGTTTTTCGGCGAGCGGGGCGGCACCAACGTGAACTTCGTGGAAGCGCCCGCCGCTGCCGATCAGCCCTGGCAGGTGCGCACCTACGAGCGCGGCGTAGAAGACGAAACCTACTCCTGCGGCACCGGCGTGACGGCCGTGGCGCTGGCTGCCTCACGCCGCGGCGCCAACAGCCCGGTGCCGTTGCGCACCATGGGCGGCGACCTGTCCGTGTCCTTCCAGCAACACGCCGACGGCTCGTTTACCGACGTGTACCTGAATGGCCCGGCGCAGTTCGTGTTCGAAGGCGACATTCAGCTGTAGCCCATGCTGCGCGGCGACGACATCTACCTGCGCGCCCTCGAAGCCAACGATCTGGCGTTTCTCTATGCCATCGAAAACGACGCGAGCGTGTGGGGCCTGGCCAGCGACACGCTCATGCCCGTGTCGCACTACGCGCTGCAACGCTACCTCGATAACGCGGCCGCCGATTTTTACGAGGTGCGGCAGCTGCGGCTGGTGATTTGCACCACGGCCGACGATGCAGCCGTGGGCACGCTCGACCTGTTCAATTTTGAGCCGCACCACCGCCGGGCAGCCGTCGGCATCATGGTGCTCGGCGAGCAGCGGCGGCGCGGCTACGCGGCCGCGGCCTTGCGGCTGCTGCTGCTGTATGCGCGCAAGACCCTGCATCTGCACCAGGTGTATTGCACCATTGCGGTGCGCAACAAAGCCAGCCTGCGGCTCTTTCGCGCGTGCGGGTTTCGGCGCGTAGGCGTTCGGCAGCAGTGGTTTAGTACCGATGCCGGGTGGGAAGACGCCGTGGAAATGCAGTGCGTGTTAGCGGGCCAGTAGGCCCGCTTTTTTTGTGTTCTACCAGATGCCTGGGCTGGTAGGATGGAGCTATAGTATCCTTTTGCCCGAGCCCTGCGTATGCTAATCTGCCGCGCTTGGTTGAGAGGTACTGTGCCACCGAGCCGACCATTTCTTACTACCGCACCTATCGCCAAACATTTTGACGCTCTAACGCATGTCCTTACTCGATGCCCCGACCTTCGTGCCGGCGACACCTTCTTCCGCTGCCGAGCCGACCGCCGCTGCCGATGCTTTTGCGCCGCAGACGACTGCTACGACCCACCAAGGCACGCTGCCGGATCTGGTGTGTTTCGCGCACTTGCACTGGGATTTTGTGTGGCAGCGCCCGCAGCATCTGCTGTCGCGCTTTGCCAAACACACGCGGGTATTCTACGTGGAGGAGCCGTGCACGCACTTCGACGATAAGGCCATGCAGCCCTGGCTCGAAATCAAGGACCGCGAAGCCGGGCGTCTGAAAATAGTAGTGGTGCACCTGCCCGGTGGCCTGAGCGAGCAAGCCGCCGATCAGGTACAGGCGGAACTGCTGAACGGCTACTTCGAGCAGGAAAACATCACGGATTTCATTGCTTGGTACTACTCGCCGATGTTCCTGGCCAAGTCGCGGCAGTTTAAGCCCGCCTTGACCATCTACGACTGCATGGACGAACTGGCCAACTTCAAGGGTGCCCACCCCGAGCTGCGCAGCCGCGAGCAGGAACTGTTCCAGCAAGCGCAGCTGGTATTTACCGGCGGCCAGAGCCTGTACGAGGCCAAAACCAAGCAGCACCACAGCGCCCACGCTTTCCCGAGCAGCATCGACAAGGCGCACTTCGGGCAGGCCCGCCAGCAGGCGCCGGAGCCCACCGACCAAGCGTCGATTCCGCACCCGCGGGTCGGCTTCTTCGGCGTGGTGGACGAGCGCCTCGACATCGAGTTGCTGGGTCAGCTGGCCGAAGCCCGGCCCGAGTGGCAGTTCGTCATCATCGGCCCGGTAGTAAAAATCGACCCGGCCACGCTGCCCCAGTCCAAAAACATCCACTACCTCGGCGGCAAGGACTACAAGGAGCTGCCCGACTACCTGCGCGGCTGGGACGTGGCCACGCTGCTCTTCGCCGACAACGAAAGCACGAAGTTCATCTCGCCCACCAAAACGCCCGAGTACCTGGCCGCCGGCCGGCCCGTGGTGAGCACGCCCATCCGCGACGTGGTGCGCCCTTACGGCGACCTGGGCCTGGTGCACATTGCCGCCGCGGCTCCGGAGTTCAGCCAGGCCATTGAGCGGGCGCTGGCCGATGGCGCCAACCCCAACTGGCTCGGCCGGGTGGACGAATACCTGGCCACGATTTCCTGGGACCAGACCTGGCAAGGCATGGTCGATCTGATGCAGGCCGAACTGCACAAAGCCCGCGCCTAAGCCAACTACATACGCAACCGCCGCGTCCACACCCCCACTTCACACATCCAATTCACCACCTGCCCCCGGAGCTATGTTTGACTATCTGATCGTCGGAGCCGGATTCGCCGGCAGCGTACTAGCTGAGCGGCTGGCCACGCGTTCCAACAAGAAAGTGCTGATCATCGACAAGCGTAACCACATTGCTGGCAACGCTTTCGACCACTACAACGAGGAGGGTATCCTCGTGCATAAATACGGTCCGCACATTTTTCACACGAATTCCAAAGAGGTGTTCGAATACCTCTCCAACTTCACCGAGTGGCGTCCCTACGAACACTGGGTGTTGGCCTCGGTAGACGGCCAGCACGTGCCGATTCCGATCAACTTGGACACCATCAACAAGCTGTACGGTACCAACATGACCTCTTTCGAGGTCGACGCCTTCTTCGAGTCGCAAGCCGAGGAAGTGCCGGTTATCAAAACGTCGGAGGATGTGGTGGTAAGCAAAGTAGGGCGCGAATTGTACGAGAAGTTCTTCCGCAACTACACCCGCAAGCAGTGGGGCCTCGACCCCTCGGAGCTGGATAAATCGGTGACCTCGCGCGTGCCCACCCGCACCAACCGCGACCGGCGCTACTTCACCGACACGTACCAGGCCATGCCCCTGCACGGCTACACCAAGATGTTCGAGAAGATGCTCGACCACCCGAACATCAAGGTAATGCTCAACACCGATTACCACGAAATCGTGAACGTCATTCCGTTCAAGGAAATGATTTT
The DNA here is from genome assembly GCF_054783195.1 of Hymenobacter coalescens. Taxonomy (NCBI): domain Bacteria; kingdom Pseudomonadati; phylum Bacteroidota; class Cytophagia; order Cytophagales; family Hymenobacteraceae; genus Hymenobacter; species Hymenobacter coalescens. The sequence goes on from NZ_BAAGRA010000007.1 coordinate 469,065, forward strand.
CACCGGCCCGGTGGACGAGTACTTTGATTTCAAGTTTGGCAAGCTGCCGTACCGCTCCCTGGAGTTCAAGCACGAGACCCTGAACAAGGAGCAGCACCTGGAGGCGCCGGTAGTGAATTACCCGAACGAGCACCTGTACACCCGCATCACGGAATTTAAGGCGCTGACGGGCCAGACGCACCCCAAAACGAGCATCGTGTACGAGTTTCCGAAAGCCGAGGGCGACCCGTACTACCCGATTCCGCGCCTCGAAAACGCCGAGCTGTACAACAAGTACAAGAAGCTGGCCGACGAAACGCCCAACGTGCACTTCGTAGGCCGCCTGGCAACGTACAAGTACTACAACATGGACCAGGTGGTGGCCCAGGCGCTGACGCTGTACAAGAAGCTCACCGAGAAAAACGAAGAAGCGCAGAAAAGCAAAAAGCCGGCTATTACGGGTTCGGTCAGCTTAATGGAAAAGCTGCTGCCCCGCGACCCGGACAAGAAGAAAGCGTAAGGTTTCATCCGCGGGGTGTAGCAGGGGGCCGTGCTTTGCTACACCCCGCGGTATTGTTCGCGCATGGCAGATATGGAAATGTGGGGCGGTGTCGAATGCAGCATTCGACGCGTGCAGGATGATTTTTCGGATCAAACCCGGCTCAGTGGCCACCGCCACCGCTTGGAGGATCTGGACCAAATAGCCGAGCTAGGGGTGCGCAAGCTGCGCTACCCGGTGCTGTGGGAAAACGTGGCGCCCGACAGCCTCGACGAGCCGGACTGGGCGTGGACCGATGAGCGCATGAACCGCCTGCGGGAGCTGGGCATCGACCCCATCGTGGGATTGGTGCACCACGGCAGCGGGCCGCGCTATACCGCTATGGACCAGCCCAGTTTCGTGACGGGCCTGGGCCGCTTTGCCGGGATGGTCGCGGAGCGCTACCCCTGGGTGACGCACTACACACCCGTCAACGAACCCCTGACCACGGCCCGCTTCAGCGGGCTTTACGGCTTGTGGTACCCGCACCGCCACGACGATTTTGCCTTTGTGCGGATGTTGCTGCATCAGGTGCAGGCCACGAAAGCCGCCATACTGGCCATCCGTGAGGTCAATCCCCAGGCCCGGCTGGTGCAAACCGAAGACCTGGGCAAAATCCACAGCACCCCGCGGCTGGCGTACCAGGCCGAATTCGAAAACCACCGGCGCTGGCTGAGCTACGACCTGCTCTGCGGCCGCGTGACGCCCGAGCACGCGCTGTACCGCTACCTGCTCGACCACGGCGCCACGCCGCAAGAGCTGGACGAGCTGGTGCAGGCCCCGCTGCCGCCCGATGTGCTGGGCATCAACTACTACGTCACGAGCGAGCGGTTTCTGGACGAGCGCCTGGAGCACTACCCCTCGCACAGCGTCGGGCACAATCACCAGGAGCAATACGCCGACGTGGAAGCCGTGCGCGTGGAACCTTTGGAACTGGCTGGCCTGCGCACGCTGCTGGGTGAAGCTTGGGCGCGTTACCACCTGCCCGTGGCCATTACGGAAGTGCAGCTGGCCTGCACCCGCGAGGAACAGATGCGCTGGCTGCAGCAGGCCTGGAATGCGGCCGGCGAAGCCCGGAAAGCCGGGGCCGATGTGCGGGCTGTGACCGTCTGGGCCCTGTTTGGAGCTCACAACTGGGACACGCTGCTTACCCGCGACGGAACATACGAAACTGGGGTATTCGATGTGCGCAGCGGGCAGCCCCGCCGCACGGCCCTGTTCAAAATGGTGCAGCACCTGGCCAAAAATCAATCCTACCACCACCCCGTCCTGGAGGGCGCCGGCTGGTGGCAACGCCCCAACCGTTTTGCCTATCGCCACTTCCAACCCGCCTAAATCACCTAGCCATGAATGTATTTCAGTCAACTACGACTGCTGCTCAGCCGTTGCTGATTACGGGCGCGCAGGGCACCCTGGGCCAGGCCTTTCAGCGCATCTGCGAGGTGCGCAACCTCACCACGGTGTGCCTTAGCCGCCACGAGCTGGACATTGCGGACCCCGTGGCCTTGGAACTGGCCCTGCAGCGTTACAACCCCTGGGCCATCGTCAACGCGGCTGGCTACGTGCGCGTGGACGAAGCCGAGAACGACGCTGCGCTGTGCTACCGCGTGAATACCACCGGTCCGAAGGTGCTGGCTGAGGCCTGCGCCCACCACGGCATCCAGTTGCTGACCTTTTCTTCCGACCTCGTGTTCGATGGGCAGCAGTTGGTACCCTACATGGAGGACGATACCAAGCGCCCCCTGAACGTGTACGGGCGCAGCAAGAGCCTGGCCGAGCGCGATGTGCTGACGGCCATGCCCGCCGCTCTGGTGGTGCGTACCAGCGCCTTTTTTGGTCCCTGGGACGAATATAATTTCGTGCACTACGCCTTGCAGGCCATGCGCGGCGGGCGGGTTTTTGAAGCAGCCGACGACCTGCAGATTTCCCCCACGTACGTGCCCGATCTGGTAAACACTTCGCTCGACCTGCTCATCGACGAGGAAGCCGGCATATGGCACGTGGCCAACCGCGGCACCTACACCTGGGCCCGCCTGGCGCAGTTGGCTTCCGAAGCCGCCGGCCTTAATACCGCATTGGTGCGGCCCCGCCCCGCCGCCGAGTTCCGCTGGCCCGCGCCGCGCCCAGCTTTCAGCGCCCTGAGCAGCAGTCGGGGCATGGTGCTGCCCACCGTGGAAGACGGGCTGGTGCGCTACCTCGCCGAGGGAGGGGGCGCGGAGTGTACGCTACGCGGCGCAGCCCTGCAGGAAGCATCGTAGCGGCTTCGGCAACATTGGCATAAGCACCCCCTGAAAGTTCCGGCAAATCTGCCAATAGTTCTTTCCAGGCGAACCCCGCACTCTTTTTGAGGATGCGGGGTTTGTCATTTCTGGGACAACTTCGAACGCGTCTGGGGCTTTTCGGCCAAACAACGTATTTTTGAGGTGCGCCCCAGCGCATTCAGTACATTTTCCTACACAGCATGTTCGATTTTATCGGGAAGGCCGTCACGAAAGTCTTCGGCACCAAGTCGGAGCGGGACTTGAAAGGCATCATTCCTTACGTGGCGACCATCAACGCCGAATACGCCAAACTGGCAGCCATCTCCGATGACGAGTTGCGCGGCCAGTCCGACGAGCTGCGCGGCATCATCGACCAGCGGCTGCAAGCCGTGGACGCGCAGATTGCCGGCCTGCACCAGCGTATCAACGACGAGCCCAACCTCGACATTCAGGAGAAGGAACGCGTCTTCGACCAGATCGACGCGCTGGAAAAGCAGCGCAATGTGCAGTTGGAGGAAGTGTTGATGGAAGTGCTGCCGCGCGCCTTCGCCATCGTGAAGGAAACGGCGCGCCGCTACAAGGAAAACGGCCAGCTGGTGGTAACCGCCACCGAGCACGACCGCAGCCTTTCGCGTACCCGTCCGCACATTCGCTTCGAGGGCGATAAGGCCATCTGGCCGAACAAGTGGATGGCCGGCGGCGCCGAACTGACCTGGGAAATGGCGCACTACGACGTGCAGCTCATCGGCGGCATCGTGCTGCACCAGGGCAAAATCGCCGAAATGGCTACCGGTGAGGGCAAGACGCTGGTGGCCACACTGCCCGCCTTCCTGAACGCGCTGGCCCGCCGCGGCGTGCACGTGGTAACCGTCAACGACTACCTGGCCAAGCGCGACTCCGAGTGGATGGGCCCGCTGTTCGAGTTTCACAACATGCGTTGTGACTGCATCGACAAGCACCAGCCCAACACGGACGCCCGCCGGCAGGCCTATCTGGCCGACATCACCTACGGCACCAACAACGAGTTTGGCTTCGACTACCTGCGCGACAACATGGCGCGCGACCCGGAGGAGCTGGTGCAACGCAAGCACCACTACGCCATGGTCGACGAAGTGGACTCCGTGCTCATCGACGACGCCCGGACTCCGCTCATCATTTCGGGCCCGGTGCCGCGCGGCGACGTGCATGAGTTTCACCTGCTCAAGCCGCGCATTCAGCGTCTGGTAGAAGAGCAGAAAAAGCTGGTGCAGCAAAACCTGCTCGACGCCAAGCGCCTGATCAAGGAAGGCAAGGACGGCGCGAAGGAAGGCGAAGGCGGCCTGGCGCTGTTCCGCGCTTACCGCGGCCTGCCCAAGAGCAAGCCGCTCATCAAGTTTCTCTCGGAAACCGGCAACCGCGCCATTCTGCAGAAGGCCGAGAATTACTACCTGCAGGACAACTCGCGCATGATGCCGCAGGCCGATCAGCCGCTGTTCTTCACCATCGACGAGAAGAACAACCAGATCGAGCTGACCGAGAAAGGCATTGACCTGATTACCGGCCAGGGCGAAGACCCAAGCTTCTTCATCATGCCCGACATCGGCTCGGAGCTGGCGGCTATTGAGAACAACAAAACCCTCTCGGCCGACGAGAAGCTGCACACCAAGGAGCACGTGATGCAGGATTACCAGGAGAAATCCGAGCGTATCCACACCGTGAACCAGCTGCTGAAAGCCTACACCCTGTTCGAGCGCGACGACCAGTACATCGTCAGCGAAGACCACAAGGTGAAGATCGTGGACGAGCAGACCGGCCGCGTGATGGAAGGCCGCCGCTACTCCGATGGCCTGCACCAGGCCATCGAGGCCAAGGAAAACGTGCGCATCGAAGACGCCACGCAGACCTACGCCACGGTGACCCTGCAGAACTACTTCCGCATGTACCACAAGCTGGCCGGTATGACCGGTACGGCCGAAACGGAAGCGGGCGAATTCTGGCAGATCTACAAGCTGGATGTGGTGGTGGTGCCCACCAACCGCGGCATTGCTCGTAAAGACCAGCACGACAAAGTCTACAAGACGACGCGCGAGAAATACAACGCGGTGGCCGAGGAAATCCAGGAGCTGGTGAAAGCCGGCCGCCCGGTGCTCGTGGGTACCACGTCGGTAGAAAACTCCGAAATCATCAGCCGCCTGCTGCAGCTGCGCAAGATTCCGCACCAGGTGCTGAACGCCAAGCAGAACCAGCGCGAAGCCGAAATCGTGGCCGGCGCCGGCTACCCCGGCACCGTGACCATCGCCACCAACATGGCCGGCCGCGGTACCGACATCAAGCTGCGCGAAACCTCGAAGGAGGCGGGCGGTCTGGCCATCATCGGCACGGAGCGCCACGAGTCCCGCCGCGTGGACCGGCAGTTGCGCGGCCGGGCCGGCCGTCAGGGCGACCCGGGCACCTCGCAGTTCTTCGTCTCGCTCGAAGACAACCTGATGCGCCTGTTCGGCTCCGACCGCATTGCCCGCCTCATGGATCGCATGGGCCTGGAGGAAGGCGAAGTGATTCAGCACTCGATGATTACCTCGTCGATTGAGCGCGCCCAGAAGAAGGTGGAGGAAAACAACTTCGGCATGCGCAAGCGCCTGCTGGAGTACGACGACGTGATGAACGCCCAGCGCGAGGTGGTGTACCGCCGCCGCCGCAACGCCCTCTTCGGGGAGCGGCTGGAGCTGGACGTGTGGAACATGATCTACGAGGTGTCGGAGGACATCGTGACCGGCCACAAGATCAGCGGCGACTACGCCGACTTCCAGCTGGCCATCATCCGCGTGTTCGGCTACGACACGCACATCACGGCTGCCGAGTTTGGTGCCCAGCAGGTGCCGCAGCTCACGCAGAAGCTCTACGACGAAGCCCTGGGCTACTACCACTCGAAGAACGAGGTCATTGGCGAATCGGCGTTGCCGCTCGTCAACGACCTGATTGCCCAGAACGCCCCGTTCGAGAACATTGCCGTGCCGTTCTCCGACCAGCGCAAGCAGGTGACGGCCGTGGCCAACCTGCGCAAAGCCCAGCAATCCAACGGCCAGGAGCTGATCCGCGCCATGGAGAAGGTGGTGGTGCTTTCGCTGATCGACGAAGCCTGGACGCAGCACCTGCGCTCCATGGACGACCTGAAGCAGGTGGTGCAAAACGCCGTGTACGAGCAGAAAGACCCGCTGCTGGTGTACAAGTTCGAGTCGTTCGAGCTGTTCAAGCGCATGATCAGCAAGGTGAACGAGGACACCGTCTCGTTCCTGTTCCACGCCGACATTCCGGCCACGACGCAGGGCTCGGGCCAGGAGCCCGAAATCTTTTTCGAGGAAGCCGCCCCGGCGCCGCGCATTCCGCAGCCCCGCGTGAAGGCCGAGAAGGAGCAGGTGCACTCGCAGTTGGAGTCGGGCTTCACGGCCGAGGACGACAACGCCGAGCTGGTGGTGGAAAAACAGTCGCCCGTTCGCTCGCAGAAAGTAGCCAACCGCAACGACAAGGTGAGTGTGCAGTACATGGACGGCCGCATCGTGCGCGACGTGAAGTTCAAGAGCGTGGAAGAGGACGTACTGAACAACCGTGCCGTCATCATCGACTAAGTACCGCTTGGGGTAAGCCCCACGGCTTGTGCGTCGCTAATTGGAACGCTGCCTGGCACTAAGCCGGGCAGCGTTTCTTTATTATTGGAGCGATGGAAAACAAGCGAGAAATAGGCCGGCGGGATAAACAGCTGCTCATTAGCGGAGTGGGCGCGGCCGTGCTTTTTACGCTGTTTTACTTGTTACCCCATGACTCGGAGTTTGTGCCCCGCGCTAAAGAGGATATCGGCGGGCACTTACAGGATTTTGGACAGCTTCTGCTCTTGGTGGGTGCGTGGCTATTGGGCTGGCTGCTGGCATTTGTGTTTACCGGCTTACTGGCTTTACGACTGGGCGGTTGGATTTACCGCCGCTATCAGGCCTGGCACGAGGAGTACAACCGCTTCGACTAGCGGCCCGCCGATTAGCTACCTTTGCCTCATGCTTTCCACCGACAACCTCGCCGCGCGCATCGATCATACGTTGCTTAAGCCCGACGCGACCCGGGCCCAGATCCAGCAGCTGTGCGCCGAAGCGCGGCAGGCGCAGTTTGCCAGCGTGTGCGTGCCGCCCTGCTACGTGGCCGTGGCCGCCAACGAGCTATATGCTTCGGGCGTGGCCGTGTGCACCGTGGTCGGCTTTCCGCTGGGCTACCAGCTCACCAAGGTGAAGTTCTTCGAGGCGCACCAGGCCCTGAGCGAGGGCGCTACCGAAATCGACGTGGTGATGAACGTGGCGGCCTTTAAGTCGGGAAACCACGCGGAGGTGGAGGACGAGCTGGGGCAACTGGCCGAGCTGTGCCACTTCCGCGGCGGGCTGCTGAAGGTTATCATCGAAACGGCGCTGCTCTCGCCGGCCGAAATCCGCCAGGCCTGCGACCTGTGCGCCGCCGCCGGGGCCGACTTCGTGAAAACGTCCACCGGCTTTGCCAGCCGCGGGGCCACGGTGGAGGATATCCGCCTGATGCGCGACCAGTTGCCGGCGCACATCCGTATCAAGGCCTCCGGGGGCATTCGCACGCACGCCCAGGCCGTGGCGCTGGTGCAGGCCGGGGCCGACCGCCTCGGCGCCTCCGCCGGAATTGCCCTGCTCACGCCCCCCGCCGATGACGCCGCTCATGAATCGACTGCTTACTAACGTGCCGTTGCTCTTCGTTTCGCTTACCCTGGCCGGCTGCGCCGCTACGGGGCCGGCCAAGCCCACCACTTCTGCCCCCGACACGACGCGCCCCGCCGCCACGGCCAAAACCGCCGCGCCGGCCGAGGACCTGAGCCGGTACCGGCCGAAGTTTACCCTGCCCGCTGCGCCCAAGCCGCTGCCCGCCAAAACGGCCGTGCCGCCCACGGCCCACGTCAACAACCTGATTGACCAGCGCCTGCGTGACCAGGCCTATACCAACCAGAACGTCAAATACACCAGCGGCTACCGCATTCAGGCCTACGTGGGGCTGGAGCGCGAGCAGGCCATGGGCATCCGCCGCGCCGTCATCAGCCGCTACCCCGAGGAAACGGATTACCTCGTGTTCAAGCAGCCGATTTACCGCCTCCTCATCGGCGACTACCCCACGCGCCTCGACGCCGAGCGGGCCATGCTGCGCATTCGGCCGCTGGCCCCCAAGGCGGAGCTGCAGCCGGCGCAGGTGCTCATCAACAAAACCCGCTTTTAGCCCCGTGGCGCTGCTACGCGGGCTGCAGTGGGAGGAGCTGGATCTGCTGCAGGGCCTGGAGGTCATCCCGACGGAGGGACTGGGTGGCAACTGGCACTACCGGGTGCAGTGCGACGACCTGTTGCTGCTCGTGTCGCTCTGGCCCGACTCCGGCATGGTGGACGTCACCCTGGCGCGCACCGGCACCGAAACCGTGCTGCTCGACCTGACCGTGGCCGTGCGCGGGCGTATCCGCTACAACAACGACAAGCGCGGACAGTACCTGGAGTTTGCCGACTGCGTGCTGGTCGGCCGCGTGGTGCACTCCGAAGAGCAGTTGGAGGCCGCGTTCAGCCCCAACCTGATTGGGCGCACCATGCTGCTGGCCATCAAGCCGCAGGTGAGCGTGCTGTTCGAGTAGGAGCGGGGCCGGTAGTCGGCGCCTACCGGTTTGCGCTGTTTCTGTAGCGAACTGAAAATAACCGCGCAGATTCTGGAATATATAGCGGATTCATGAACGGTGTACATGATAGCCACAATGGTTGAACCAAGCTTTGGCGTCCT
>NZ_BAAGRA010000008.1:0-21361 GCF_054783195.1 Hymenobacter coalescens
CGTGGCTAAGCTCGACGCTGGTGGCAACTGGCTGTGGGCCCGCCGCGCTGGCGGCACTAGCGACGACTACGTTACTGGGCTGGCGCTGGCTGGTAATACCGTGTACGCATGCGGGTCCTTTGCAAGCGTATTGGCTGATTTCGGTTCTCTCACGCTTACCAACATCTACACCGTACGGGATGGCCGGTCTGATATCTTCTTAGCGCAGCTCGACGTAACCAGCGGTACCTGGACGGGCGCATACCGGGCCGGTGGCGTCAGTACGGACTACGCCACTGCTCTAGCCACCGATGCCCAAAGCAATGTGTATGTGACTGGCGCCTACGGCGGCACCAACGCGGCATTTGGCTCAACAGTGTTGACCGGCTCTTCGAATTCATCCAAGGCTTTCGTAGCCAAGCTGGAGCCGGGGCGGGGCTGGCGCTGGGCCGTGGCGCCTGTTCACAGCGGCGGCGCCGTGGGCCAGGCTATAGCTGTAGATGACCAAGCCAAGGTCACCGTTGCCGGTGGTTTTTACGGCTGGTTGCACTTTAACGCCACTATTCTAAGGTCCAGCGGCTCGGTTGTGGTCAACGGCGTCCCTCGTCCGTTAGACGACGCCTTTGTTGCCCGGTTGGATTCGGCCGGCACGTGGCAGTGGGCCGTGCAGCCCATCGGGCAGGGCAACGAAGGCTCTATGTCGGTGGCGGTGGATGGTTGGGGCAATACCACCGTAGCCGTCAGCTTTGACCGCGGCATTGCGTTCGGCCCTGCGCAGCTTCCCAGTTCCAGCAGTAGTTCCAGTATTGCCTTGGCCCGACTCAGCCCTGCCGGCTCTTGGAGCTGGATTATGCCCAGCGGCGGCAGTAGCGCCCAAGTGCTGGACAATGGCGCCGGACAGCTTTACCTAGCCGGCACCTTCGGTCTGACAGCGGCCGGATTCGGTCCGTTTACCCTCCCGGCCAATCCGGCTCCTGCCCCTTCGGCTTATTGGGGCACAGGCTTCCTGGCCCGGCTCAGCGCCGGCCCGCTGGCCGCTGCCGGTCCCAAACAAGCCACCGATTGGACCGTGTATCCTAACCCGGCCCGCGCCTACGTCGGTATCAACGGACTGCCGCCCCGCGCCGCCGTGGAAGTGCTGGACGCCCTGGGCCGGCGCGTAGCCGGGGGCAGCACACCGGCTCAGGGCTCCTTGCGGCTCCAGCTGCCGCCGGCGCTGCCCATTGGCCTGTATACTGTACGTAGCGGTGGCCAAGCCCGGCGCCTGCGGGTCGAGTAAGCTTGTACGATTCTCTCCCAGCGGCGCCGCCGGCCCGGTTTTCCTGCGGGAAAGCCGGGCCTTACTTTTGCGGCCGCTATGCTTCTGCCCGCTTACTTCCCTAATCTGCCTATTCAGGCCGCGCTGCCCGAGCTGCTGGCGGCCCTCGCCGCCGCCAACCGCGTGGTGCTGCAGGCCCCGCCCGGCGCGGGCAAGACCACGCTGGTGCCGCTGGCGCTGCTGGAGGCGCCCTGGCGGCCCGCCGACGGCAAAATCCTGATGCTGGAGCCGCGCCGGCTGGCGGCCCGCGCCGCCGCCACGCGCATGGCGCAGCTGCTGGGCGAGCCGGTGGGCCAGACCGTCGGCTACCGCGTGCGCCTCGAAAACAAAGTTTCGGCCCGCACGCGCATTGAGGTGGTGACCGAGGGCATCCTGACGCGGCTGGTGCAGGACGACCCGGCCCTGGAAGGCGTGGCCGCCGTGCTCTTCGACGAATTTCATGAGCGCAGCCTGCAGGCCGACCTCGGCCTGGCCCTCACCCTCGACGCCCAGCAGGTGCTGCGCCCCGATCTGCGCCTGCTCGTCATGTCGGCCACGCTCGATGCGGCGCGCATGGGCGCGTGGCTGCAGGCCCCCGTGGTGACGAGCGAGGGCCGCCTGCACCCCGTCGACACGCAGTACCTGAGCCCGCGCCGCGCCGCCGGCCTCCCGCCCCGCCCCAGCGAGCGGCTGGCCGAGCTGACGCCCGCCACGGTGCGCGAGGCCCTGCAGCAGCACGCCGGCGACGTGCTGGTGTTTCTGCCCGGCCTGGCCGACCAGCGCCGCGTGGGCGAAAAGCTCGAAGCCGGCCTGCCCGCCGACGTGGACCTGCACATGCTCCACGGCGACTTGCCCCTGGACCAGCAGGATGCGGCCCTGCGTCCCGCCCCCGCCGGCCGCCGCAAGGTGGTGCTGGCCACCAGCATTGCCGAAACCAGCCTCACCATCGAAGGCGTGCGCGTGGTGGTCGACGGCGGCTACGCCCGCGTACCGCGCTTCGTGGCCCGCACCGGCCTCACCACCCTGGAAACCGTGCCCGTCAGCCAGGCCGCCGCCGACCAGCGCCGGGGCCGCGCCGGCCGCCTCGGCCCGGGCGTGTGCTACCGCCTCTGGCCCGAGGCCGACCACGCCGGCCTGCCCGCCCACCTGCCCCCCGAAATCCTCACGGCCGACCTGAGCAGCCTGGCCCTGGAGCTGGCCCTGTGGGGCGCCACCGACGCGTCGGCCCTGCTCTGGCTCGACGCGCCCCCGGCGGCCGGGCTGGCGCAGGCGCGGGAGCTGCTGGTGCGTCTCGGCGCGCTGGAACCAGCCGCTGATCCGCTCATCCACTCATCTGCTCATCCCCCCCTGCGCCCCACGGCCCACGGCCGCGAGCTGGCCCGCCTGGGACTGCCGCCGCGCCTGGGGCACCTGGTGGTGCGTGGCCGCGAGCTGGGCCACGGCCCCACGGCCTGCGCGCTGGCGGCGCTGCTGGCCGAGCGCGACATTCTGCGTGCCACCGACGGCCGCCCCGCCCCGCCCGACTTGCGCCTGCGTCTCGAAGCCCTGCAAAGCGGCCGTGCCCCCCTGCCCGGCCTCGTGCCCGACGCCGGCGGGCTGCGCCGCGTACGCGAAGCCGCCCAGGCCCTGCGCAGCCGCGCCGGGGTGCCGGCCGCCGGCTTGGAGCCCGACGTGGCCGGCCTGCTGGCGGCGCTGGCCTACCCCGACCGCCTGGGGCAGCGCGAAGGCACCGAGCGGCTGCGCCTCGTCACGGGCCAGCGCGTGCAGCTGCCGGGCGAGTTTTTCGCCGCCACCGACGTGTTTTTTGCCGCCGCGCACCTCGATGGTCCGGCCGCCGCCCCGCGGGCAGCGCTGGCCGCGCCGCTGTCGCGCGCCGAAGTGGACGAGCTATTTGCCGAACAAATCATCGAGCAGCAGGAGGTACAGTTTGATGCCGGCAGCGGCCGCGTGCTGGCCCGCCGCCTGCGGCGCCTCGGTGCCCTGATATTGTCTGAGTCGGCGGTGGCCAAGCCGGACGCGGACGCCGTGGCAGCGGCGCTGCTGGAGGGCATTCGGGCCGCCGGCCTGCGCGTGCTCCACTGGACCGACCACGCCCAGCAGCTGCGCGAGCGGCTGGCCTTTCTGCACCAGCTGTGGCCCGCGGAGTGGCCCGCCGTCACGGATGAGGCCCTGCTGGCCGACAGCGACGCGTGGCTGGCCCCGCACCTGCCCGGCCTGCGCAGCCTCGCCGACGCAGCCCGCCTCGACGTGGCCGAGTTGCTGCTGCAGCGCCTGCCCGGCGGCTGGGCGCAGCGGCAGGAGCTGGACCGCCTCGCCCCCACCCACCTGGCGGTGCCCAGCGGCTCGCACGTCCGCATCGATTACCGCGACGCGGCGGCGCCGGTGCTGGCCGTGAAGCTGCAGGAGTTGTTCGGGCTGGTGGAAACCCCGGCGGTGGCCGGGGGGCGCGTGCCGCTGCTGCTGCACCTGTTGTCGCCGGGCGGCAAGCCGGCGCAGGTCACCCGCGACCTGCGCAGCTTCTGGCAAACGGGCTATTTCGAGGTGCGCAAGGACCTGCGCAGCCGCTACCCCAAGCACCCCTGGCCCGACGACCCGATGACCCACGTGCCCACCAAGCTCACCAAGAAGCGCCTGGAAGGCCAGTAAAGCCGCCCCTTGGCTCACCCGTGGGCGGCTCATCTGTGAGCGGCTCGCCGCGGGCCGGGCGTCAGGGGCGCACCAGCCGGGGTTCGGCCAGCCACTGCGTCCCGTCGTGGGTTTCCACGATGGGGCGCGGCCCGGTGATGGGGCTGGTATGGGTGAGCAGCCCAGCCACGGGATGCCAGGTGTGCAGCAGGCAGGCGGGCGCATCGGCCACCACCTGCAGGCGGTCGGGCTGCCGGAAATCGGCCAGCAGCTGGTGCATGGTGGAGGGGCACGTCACGGCCAGCGCGCTGTGAAAGGGCCGCTGCATGGCCGCGTGCACGTGCCCGGCCACGATGCGCTCCACCTGCGGATGCCTGGACACCACGGCTCCGAACTCGGCCGCCGTATCCAGGCCCATGTTGTCGAAAGGTGCCAGGCCGGTGCGGAACGGCGGGTGGTGCATGAAGATGAGCGTGGGCCGGTCGGGCGCTTCGGTCAGCCGCTCGTCCAGCCAGCGCAGCCGCTCGGCACACAGTGTACCGCCGTCCTGTCCCGGCACGTGGGTATCCAGCCCGAGCAGGCGCAGGGGGCCGGCCTCCACCACGTACTGCATGAACCCGGGCAGCGCCTGCGTACCCTGTACCCCCACCAAAGCCTGCAAACCAGCGCGTTGGTCGTGGTTGCCGGGCACCACGTACACCGGCATGGGCAACGGCCGCAGCAACTCCTGAAACCGCGCGTATTCCGTACTGGTGCCGTGTTCGGCGCAGTCACCGGTTATCAGCACGAGGTCGGGCACGGCGGGAAGGTGCAGCAGGTGCGCCACGGCAGCCTGCAGCCGCTCCGCCGGCTCTTCGTAGCCGTCCTTGATGTGGGTGTCGCTAAGCTGAGCGATGATCATGACACAAGCACCGAAAGAAGGAGAAAAGGCCGGGGCGCTGGGCACGCCCCAGGTTCTCGGCAGGCACAAGCGGGCTGGAGCTTACATGCGCAACCCCGGGGAGCCGACGATGCCCGCGTGCAGATCGGGGCTCGCCCCGGCCGCGTACGCCTGGCTGTAGTGCCGGTGCAGCCAGCGGCTCAGCCCGCCCAGCCCCGGAAACAGCACGCGCTCGGTGATGTTGGCCTGGTCGAGCTTGTCGCGGGTTTCCCACTTCAGCCGGGCCGGGATGATGATGCGAAAGAACAGCTCCGGATGCTGCTCCAGCCAGGTATCGAGGTTGGCCTGCGGGGTGGAGAGCAAGGCGAACAGGGCGTATTGGTGCACGATGCGCGCGTCGAGGGAGGGCGGCTCCAGAAACAGCAGAAACGGCTGCTCCGGCTGCATGTCGCCCAGCTCGCGCAGGTTGCGGCACACCGGCTGCAGCAGCTCGGGCGTGAATACGTTGGAGCCTTCGGCGCGCAGGGCCTCGCGCAACCGCTCGGGCATGTACTCGGCGGCCTTCACGTAGTTCAGCGCCCAAATGACGCCGTCCTGGTCGTAGGCTTCCAGGTCGTCGGTGGCGAAGTGCAGGGCCACGTAGGGCGAGTACGTCCAGTCGAGCAGACGGGTGGGCAGGCCGTGGTGCTGCGCGACGGCCAGCCAGTCCCACACCGAGGCCTGATCGGGAATGGACGTATCGTGGGCGTACTTGCGGAAGTTGCGCAGCAGGTGGTTTTCCAGCTCGTGGTAGGGGCCGCCGAGGCGCTGCAAGCTGGTGCTCAGCGTGTAGACGCGCGAGCGGACGCCGCGGTACACGAAGGGCGAGCGAAACCGGCCGATGCGGCCGTCCCAGGTGTCGCGGAAGAGCATGTGCTGCAGTTCCTCCCAGGAGCTGACTTCGAATTCGTTCAATGAAGTGGACACGGACGACAGACTTAGGGGTCGAGCGGCCCTGCAAGTACGTAAAGTTGGCCGAAGCCGGTAACCGCCCGCCGGGGATTATGCGAAAGTGAGGGCAAAACTTAACATGCTCCACCGTAACATTCCGGTAACATTAGACGATATTCGGTAACATCGCCTTAACACACCGTTACCCGCGCCCTCCGCATGACCACACGTTTTCGCTTAGCCGGGTTGCTGCTGTTGCTTTCCGCCCCACTTGCCCAGGCCCAGATGCCCGAGAGCCGCGTGGCCGACCCAAACCGTCACCTCTGGCTGGTTTACAACGGCAGCGTCCGTTTCCACGAACACTGGGGCCTGTACACCGAAGCGCAGGTGCGCCGTGCCCGCCTCGGCCAGGCCCCGCAACAAAACCTCTTCCGGGCCGCCATCGACTACCACGCCGGTAAAAACCTCATGTTCACCGGGGGCTTTGCCTACCAGAAGTCCTTTCCCTACGGCAGCTACCCGGCCGCCAGCAACTCGCCCGAGAACCGCCTGTACGAGCAGGTGGTGCTACGCGACGAGGCCGGCCCCGTGCAGCTGCAGCACCGCTACCGCGTGGAGCAGCGCTGGATTCGGTACCCGCAGGAGCAGGATTTTACTTACCAGAACCGAGCCCGTTACCAGGTCCGCCTGCAACTGCCGTTGTTCGGCCCCCGCATCGAGCCGCGCATGCCATACGTGGTGGCCTCCGACGAGCTGTTCATCAACTTTGGCCGGCAGATACGCCACAACGTCTTCGACCAGAACCGCCTGTACGCCGGGTTCGGCTACGCCGCTACCAAGTATTTGAATCTGGAAGCCGGCTACCTCAACCAGTTGGTGCAGCAGCGCAACGGCCGCGTATTCGAACACAACCACACCCTGCAGCTCAGCGTGCTGCTCAACCTGGACCTGCGCGCCGACCAGACGCCGAGCCCCGGCCCGGCCCCGCTCACGGATTAGCTTTCCATTAAGTAAGCCCCTGATTCGTCGGGAGTCCGGAATTCGCCGTAGCTTTGCGTGGCAAGAGGAGTCAACTACGCTAAAGCCTTTTGCCTATGGCCGCCGAACCCGCCGCCAAGATTGCCTTCGAGGCCCTGACCTACGACGACGTACTGCTGCTGCCAGCTTACTCCGAGGTTCTGCCCCGCGACGCCGACGCCGGCACCCGGCTCACCCGCCGCATCACCCTGAACATTCCGTTCATCTCGGCCGCCATGGACACGGTGACCGAGTACGACATGGCCATAGCCATGGCGCAGGAGGGCGGCATCGGCTTCATCCACAAAAACATGAGCATCAAGCAGCAGGCCAACCAGGTGCGCCGGGTGAAGCGCAGCGAGAGTGGCATGGTGCTCGACCCCATCACCCTGAGCGACGCGGCCACCCTGGCCGACGCCCAGAAGCTGATGCGCGACAACAAAATCGGCGGCATTCCCATCGTCGACGGGGAGCGGCGCCTGCTGGGCCTGCTCACCTCCCGCGACATGCGCTTCGAGAAGGACCTGACGCGCTCCGTGACGGAGGTGATGACGCCCGGCGCCCGGCTCGTGACTACGCCCGTGGGCACCGACCTGGCCCAGGCCGAAGTGGTGCTGCAGGACAACCGCGTGGAAAAGCTGCCGGTCGTGGACGCCGAGGGGCGCCTGCAGGGCCTCATTACCTACCGCGACATCCGCAAGCGTCGTAGCCGGCCCCGCGCCTGCAAAGACGAGTTCGGCCGCCTGCGCGTGGGGGCCGCCGTGGGCGTCACGCCCGACACCCTGGACCGCGTGAAGGCCCTGGTGGAAGCAGGCGTCGACGTTATCAGCATCGACACGGCCCACGGGCACTCCAAAGGCGTGCTCGACATGGTGCGCCGCGTGAAGCAGGAATTCCCGAATCTGGAGCTGATTGCCGGCAACGTGGCCACCGGCGCGGGCGCCCGCGCCCTGGCCGACGCCGGCGCCGACGCCGTGAAGGTGGGCGTCGGGCCCGGCTCCATCTGTACCACCCGCATCATCGCCGGCATCGGCGTGCCGCAGCTCTCGGCCGTGATGGAAGCCGTCCGCGGCCTCGAAGGCACCGACGTGCCGGTCATTGCCGACGGGGGCATCAAGTTCTCGGGCGACGCGGTGAAAGCCCTGGCCGGCGGCGCGTCGAGCATCATGATCGGCTCCTTGCTGGCCGGTACCGAGGAGGCACCCGGCGAGGTCATCATTTACGAAGGCCGTAAGTTCAAGACCTACCGCGGCATGGGCTCGGTGGAAGCTATGGAGGAAGGCTCGAAGGACCGCTACTTCCAGGACGCCGAGGACGACGTGAAAAAGCTGGTGCCCGAGGGCATCGTGGGGCGCGTGGCCTTCAAGGGCAGCGCCGCCGAGGTGCTCTACCAGCTGGTGGGCGGCCTGCGCGCCGGCATGGGCTACGTAGGTGCCGCCGACGTGCCCACCCTGCAGCAGGCGCAACTGGTGCGCATCACCGGTGCCGGCCTGCGCGAGTCGCACCCCCACGATGTGCAAATTACCCGCGAAGCCCCCAATTACAGCTCACGCTAAGCGCGTTGGCTTTTCGCTAAGCAACCGGCAAGCCGCCGCCCGAAACCGGGCGGCGGTTTTGTTTGCAGCCCGCTGCCGTTGCAACGCCGCGAAGCACCTGATCCATTTTGCGAGCGGTTCGTATCTTGGGCATCTGATTCGGTTTGCCGCGCCCCCAGCGGACGCGTTCTGGCCCTTACTTCTCCGCATGATTGCATTTCTCCGCAAGCTTCTTCCGGCCGCGCTGCCCCTGGCAGTTTTTAGCTGGTTGGCTTTGCTGGTTTGCATGCTGCTGCGCGCCAGCCCGGCGGCCGCGGCCCGCTGGGGCACGCCGCCCGACTGGCTCATCCTGACCACGCAGGCTGTGTTTGCCGGCTGCGTGTTCGTGCAGGAGCGCAGCCGCCCCGACCGCCTGCGCGGCACCGACTTCGTGCCCCTGCTCCGGCAGTTGCTGTACTGGCCCGGCGTGCTGGCCGGCGTGTGCGTGGTGCTACACCTGGCCGAGCGCCAACTGGCCGCGTACCTGCCCGACCGCGGCCCGGTGTTGCTGAACGCCTTCTACGTCATCAACCTCGGCCTCTTCGTGTATTTCCTGGCCCGCACGTGTTACACGTGGCGGACGCTGGTTTTTTTCCGGGCCCAGCCCCGCCTCCGCCGGGAGTGGAAATGGTTCGAGCTGCTGCTCGGGGCTACGCTCATGTTTCGCCTGCTGGAGGGCGACGAAACCCCGTGGTACCTGTTGCCGGTGCTGGCCGTGCTGGCGGGCCTGGGCGTGTACCTGAGCGCGCACCAGCAGTGGGTAGCTTACCTGAACAAGCGCCAGAAATGGGAGGTCGTCTTTCTGCAACTGGCCGTCATGGGCATGATGGCGGTGTTTCTGGTGTACTTCCTCAGCCTGCAGCAAGACCCTGCGCTGGCCGGTCCGCTGGCCCAACACGCCTTCCTGGTGCTGACGAGCTTTTTCGCCGGCTTCTACGCCGTGATGGGTTTCTTGGTGACCCTGTTCAACCTGCCCACGGCGGGCGTGTTCGAGCAAAAGCGCGAGGAAATCCTGAGCATGCAGCGCCTCTCGCAGTTGATTCAGAAAGGCCAGAGCGAGCGGGAAGTGTACGCCCTGCTCTTCGACTCGACGGTGCAGACCGTGGAGGCCGATGCGGCTTGGCTGGAGTTGGCGGCCGACAGCACCGCCCCCGATTTGGAGTACCAAATAGACACGGGGGCCCGCGCGGGCATCACCCGCCTGCTGGCCGACTACAACATCGGTCACATCGAGTACCTCAATAACGACTTGCCCAACAGCGCCGGTTTCCGCGCGCTGGACCTGCCCTACGGCTCGCTCATCGTCATGCCCCTACGCTCGGCCAAGCACCACTACGGCACGCTCTACCTGCTCAAGGAAGTGCGCCAAGGCTTCGACCGCGAAAACATGAGCCTGCTGCACATCTTCACCAGCCAGACGGTACTCAGCATCGAGAACCTGCGCCTGCTGGAGGAGTCGCTGCAGACGGAACGGGTAAAAGAGGAGCTCAAGATTGCCAGTCTGGTGCAGGAAAGCCTGATTCCGAAAACCCTGCCGGCCGACAGCTGGTTTGAGATTCGCTGGCACAGCCTGCCGGCCCGCGAAGTGGGCGGCGACTTCTACGACTTTCTGCAGCTGAGCGCCTCGCGCATTGCCATCATCATCGGCGACGTATCGGGCAAGGGCACCACGGCGGCCTTCCACGTGGCGCAGATGAAGGGCATTTTTCACTCGTTGATGCTGCTCGACAAGCCCGAAAAGGGCCAGCCATTGCAGCCCAGCAAGTTCATGAGCATGGCCAACCAGGCACTGAGCCACTGCCTGGAGCGCAGCTCGTTCATCACTGCCTCTTTCTACATCGTCGACTACAAAGAGCGGGGATTCGCCTTCGCCCGCGCCGGCCACTGCCACACGCTCTATTACAACGCCATTACCGAGGAAACTTTCTACTTCCAGACCGAGGGCCTGGGCTTGGGCATCATTCGCGACGCGTCCTACGAGAAGCGCATCAAGAATATGTACTACGACTACAACCCCGGCGACGTGATGGTGATGTACACGGACGGCATTGTGGAAGCGCGTAACGCCGCCGGCGAAGAATATGGCGAAGACCGCCTGCGCGCGCTGCTGGAGCGCAGCCATTACCTGGAAGCCGAGGAAATCAAGCAAAGCATCATCCGCGACCTGGAGCAGTTCAGCCGCGGCCTGCCGCCCTTCGACGACCAGACGCTGCTCATCATTAAGTTCAAGAACGCCCAACCCATGGTCTAGCCGCCGCGTAGACTTCTGCTATGAAAATTGCACAGCAAGCCGCCAACGATACCCTCACGCTCAGCCTCGACGGCGAGCTGGACGCCAGTTCTTCCGTATCGCTCGATTCGGAGCTGACCAAGCCCGAAGTTCTCTCCTACCGCAAGGTCATGATCGACTGCCAGCGCCTGAATTACATCTCATCGGCCGGCCTAGGCGTGTTCATCTCGCACCTGCAGCGCTTTCAGGACGCGGGCGTGAAACTGGTGTTCTTCAACATGCAGGACAAAGTCCACAACGTGTTTGAAATCCTCGGGCTCGACTCGCTGATGACCATCGTGCCCACCGAGCAGGAAGCCACTGCCGTCTAGCCCGCTGCCCTGTGTCTACCTCCGCCATGAAGCACGCCATCCGCATCAGTTGCAGCCGCAGCAATCTGAAGACGGTGCGCGATTTTGTGGCCGGCATTCTGCAGGAGCACCGCCTATCCGACATCCTTCAGAACCAGATTATTCTGGCCGTGGATGAAATCGTGGCCAACCTGATCATCCACTCCAACCAGGAAGACGCGAGCAAGCACCTCGACATCCGGGTGGCAGTGGAAGACCACGAGTTTCGCTTCGAGGCGGAGGACGATGGCGAGTCGTTTTCGCCCGCCGAGTACCGCGACCCGGATCTGGAGGAACACATCCGCATCGGCAAAAAGGGCGGCGTGGGCATTGCCCTCGTCAACCGTATCATGGACCGGGTGGAGTTTACCACCGTCGGCACGCGCAATTTTTGCCGCCTGAGCAAGCACCTGCCCTGAGCGTCAGCGCTTCGGCAGCCGCCGATTTTTGCGTAACATTGCGACAAGCAGCCGTCCGTGACTGGCGTGACCAGCGTTGCGGACGGCTTTTTTGTGCCAATTAGTTTCTATGCGTAGCAACCGCATTCTGTTTTCGGGCGCCGCCGTAGCGGCGACAGTGCTGGCCGCGTGCCAGGCCTCTAAACCCACTACCGCCTCCACCTCCCAGCCGGTTCTGATGACGCTGGGTACGCACAGCGTACCGGCCTCGGAATTCGCCTACGTGTACCGCAAGAACAACAGCTCCGCCCCGGATGCCGGTACCCGCGCCAGCGTGCAGGAATACCTGAACCTGTACACCAACTTCAAGCTGAAGGTGCTGGAAGCCGAGACCAAGGGCCTCGACACCACCCAGGCCTTCAAGCGCGAGCTGGACGGCTACAAGCAGCAATTGGCCCAGCCCTACCTGACGGAGAAAAGCGTCACGGACCAGCTGGTGCGCGAAGCTTACGACCACTCCCAGAAGGAGGTCAACGCCTCGCACATCCTGGTGCGCATCACGCCCGAAGCCGACCCCAAGGACACGCTTACGGCTTACCAGAAGGTAATGGCCCTGCGCCAGCGCGTGACCGGCGGCGAAGATTTCGAGAAGGTAGCCCGCGAAACATCGGAAGACCCGTCGGCCCGCGAAAACGGCGGCCGCCTGGGCTACTTCACGGCGCTGCAGATGGTATACCCGTTTGAAGCCGCCGCCTACAAGACCCCGGTGGGCCAGGTGTCGCAGCCGATTCGTACCCGTTTCGGCTACCACATCATTAAAGTCAACGACATGCGCCCGGCTCAGGGCGAAATCAAGGTGGCCCACTTGATGGTGCGCGCCACGCCGGGCATGCCCAAGGCTGACTCGGTAACGGCTAAAAAGAAGGTAGACGAGCTCTACAGCCGGCTGCAGAAGGGCGAGAATTGGGAAAAGCTGGTAGCCCAGTTCTCCGAGGACGCCGGCTCGGCGGCCAGCGGGGGCGAGTTGCCGCCCTTCGGCACGGGCCGCATGATTCCGTCCTTCGAGGAAGCCGCCTTTAAGCTGCAGACGCCCGGTCAGTTGGCCGCGCCCGTGCAGACGCCCTACGGCTGGCACATCATCAAGCTGATCGAGAAGCAGCCGGTACCTTCCTTCGAACAGATGGAGCCCGGCCTCAAGCAGAAAGTGGCCAAGGACTCCCGCTCGGAGCTGAACCGCGCCGCCTTCATCAAGCGCATCCGCACCGAAAACCAGTTCACGGAAATCGTGCCCCTGCGCGACCTGCTGCTGGCCCAGGCCGACACCTCGCTTACCGCCGGCCGCTTTAAAAGCGAGGCTTACTTGACCAAAGTGGCCAACGTCACGCCGGCGGCCAAAGCCAAGAAAAGCACCGTGGCCGCCACCACGCCCCTGTTCACCATCAAGGCCCAGCCGTACACGGTCAAGGATTTTGCGGCTTTCGTGGAGCAGCGCCAGCAGCCCCGGCCGGGTACCACGCCCACCTACGCCATGCAACTGCTGTACGACCAGTTTGTGGAGCAAAGCCTGATGGACTTCGAGCGTAACAACCTCGAAACTAAGCACGAAGACTACCGCATGCTCGTGAAGGAGTACCGCGACGGCATCCTGTTGTTCCAGCTCATGGACGAGAAGGTGTGGTCAAAGGCCATCGAGGACACCGTGGGCCTGCAGAAGTACTTCGCCGAGAACCAGGCCAAGTACCAGTGGGAGCCCCGCGTGCAGGCCACCGTCATCAGCGCGGCCACGCCGGAGCTGCTCAAGAAAACCCAGCAGCAGCTGGCCGTGGGCCGCTACACCGTCACCCGCGAAGTTCCCGGTCCGTTTGAGTTCCGCCCCGGCACCACGGAGCTGACCAAACTTTCGCTGCTGGCCCGCACCTCGCTGACCGAGCGCCTAACCAATGATCCGACGCTTAACGTACGCCTCGTGGGGCAGATCAAAGCCGGCGAGAAAGGCGCCAACCTGGCCCTGCGCCGCGCCCAGCACCTGGCCGATTACCTCAAGCGCCAGAAGATTGACGCCAGCCGCATCAGCGTGGCGGCCGCGCCCCGCGCCGGCGCCGCCGTCACCCGCGTGGAGCTAACGACTACTCAACTCAGCGGCCTGGAAGAAATGATGAACGTGCAGAACCCGCTGGCCGTGCAGGTGCAGCAGCGGGCCTTCCCGAAGGGCGACAACAAAGCCGTGGACGCCGTACCGCAGCAGCCGGGCACTCACACCACGCAGCAGGATGGCCGCTACCACGCCGTCATCGTGGAAAAGGTGCTGCCGGCGGGCCCCAAAACCCTCGCCGAGGCCCGTGGCCAGGCTACGTCCGACTACCAGAACTACCTGGAGCAGCAGTGGGTGCAGGAGCTACGCGCCAAGTACCCGGTAACCGTCAATGAGGCCGAGGTCAGCAAGCTGGTGACCAAATAAGCTCGCCACCGGCCCGAAAACACGGATGCCACGACTTCCCGGTCGTGGCATCCGTGTTTTCGGACGCTGGATACTGCAGGACGCGGCACCGGCCCTTGCAACCCCGCCCCCGGCGGCCGACTCTTTCCGGCACGGAGGCGCAGGTTTTTGCCCGCGCAGCTATTTATGTTGAAATTTACCGGCCGCTTTTGGCGTTGGCCAATACGGAGCGGGGGGCGCGCCGCAGCGTAAGCTGCGCGGCCGGGCCCGCCGCCGATGCTTTTTCTTCTGACATGACCCAAGTATTTCGTTTGGCGGCCCTGTTGCTGCTGGCCCTCACTGCCTTCGGCAGCGCCCAGGCCCAAGTGCTGGCCGGCCTCGGCCGCCCCACCAACTCCAAGCAGGTGGTCGACGGCATCATCGTGAAGGTGGACAATCAGATTGTGCTCCGCTCCGATCTGGATGCCATCTACCAGCAGCAGGTGCAGCAGGCCGAGGGCAAGCCCCTGCCGCCCGACCTGCAGTGCAAGATTCTGCAGTCGCTCACGCTCAACAAGCTGCTGCTGGCCAAGGCTGAAACCGACTCGGTGGTGGTGACCGACGAGCAGGTGACCGGCGAGTTGAACCGCCGCATGAACTATTTCATCCAGCAGATCGGCTCGGAAAAGCGCTTGGAGGAGTATTACAACAAGCCGCTGCGCCAGATCAAAGAGGAGCTGCGCGGGCAGGTAAAGGAACAGCTGCTCCAGCAGAAGATGCAGGACCAGATTTCCGGCAAGGTGACCGTGACGCCCCGTGAGGTGCGCCAGTTTTTCAGCAAGATTCCCAAAGACTCGCTGCCGTACTACTCCACCGAAGTGGAGGTGGGGCAAATCGTAAAGCTGGCCAAGCCCGACCCCAAGGCCGAGCAGGCCGTGGTGGCAAAGATGAACGATTTGCGCGCCCAGATCCTGGCCGGGGCCGACTTTGCGGAGCTGGCCCGTCAGAACTCTGAAGACCCCGTATCGGCCAAGGACGGCGGCAACCTGGGCTTCTTCAAGCGCAAGGAGCTGGTGCCCGAGTACGAGGCTGCCGCGTTGCGCCTGCAGCCCGGCGGCCTCTCGCCCATCGTCAAATCGCAGTTTGGCTACCACCTCATCCAGCTGATCGAGAAGAAGGGCGACTCATATAACACCCGCCACATCCTGATGAAGCCGGCCGCAGGCGGGGCCGACGTAGACCTGGCGACCAACGAGCTGAACCGACTGCGCACCCGCATCCTGGCCGATAGCCTCACCTTCGCCAAGGCGGCGAAGGACAACTCCGAGGACAAGGAAAGCAGCGGCAACGGCGGCCTGCTGCAGAACCGTCGCGACGGTAGTTCTTACCTCCCGCTCGACCAACTCGACCCGGCCATCTTCTTCACCATCGACACGATGAAGGTGGGCAGCATCAGCAAGCCCCTGCCCTACCGCACCGACGACGGCAAGGACGCGGTGCGCATCATCTGGCTGAAGTCGAACACGCCGCCGCACCAGGCCAACCTGAAGGACGACTACCAGAAGATTTCCACGGCGGCGCTCAACCAGAAAAAGAACAAAGCCCTCGACGAGTGGTTTCTGCGCAACCGTGGTACCGTCTTCATCGAAGTCGATCCGGAATTTGCCGGCTGCAAAGTCCTGGACGTCGAACAATAAGCGGTTGGCAGCTGTCAGCTTTTAGTTGTCAGGTCGCGCAGCCCCGCCGCGCGCAGCCCGACCATATCAAACTGACAACTCGCAACGGACCACGCACAACTCCCCTTAATGCGCACATACACCTCGGATAAAGAAGCGGCTGACGCCCTGGCGCAGTCGTACCGCACGCTGCGGCAGGAAATCGGCAAGGTCATCGTCGGACAGGACGAGGTGGTGCGGCTGCTGCTCACCGCCGTTTTCTCGCAGGGCCACGCCCTGCTGGTGGGCGTGCCGGGCCTGGCCAAAACGCTGCTGGTGCAAACCATCAGCGACGCGCTGGACCTCTCCTTCAACCGCATTCAGTTCACGCCCGACCTGATGCCCTCGGACATCGTCGGCTCGGAGACGCTGAACCAGCAGCGGGAATTTCACTTCGTGAAGGGGCCGATTTTCGCCAACATCATCCTCGCCGACGAAATCAACCGCACGCCGCCCAAGACGCAAGCGGCCCTGCTCGAGTCGATGCAGGAATACGCCGTGACGGTGGCTGGGCAGCGTTACCCCTTGCAGCGCCCGTTCTTCGTACTAGCCACCCAGAATCCCATCGAGCAGGAGGGCACCTACCCGCTGCCCGAGGCCCAGCTGGACCGCTTCATGTTCAACATCACGCTGGATTACCCCAGCTACGAGGCGGAGCTGCAGATCGTGAAGAACACCACGGCCGACATCAAGCAGCGGGTGCAGAAAATCCTGCACGCCGACGACATCGAAGCCTTTCAGCACTTGGTGCGCCGCGTGCCCGTAACCGATAACGTGATTGAGTACGCGGTGAGCCTGGTGCACAAGACCCGCCCGGGCGGCCCGCGCGCCGCAGCCCGCGCTACGCAGCTGCTGGAATGGGGTGCCGGCCCGCGCGCCTCGCAGCACCTCATCGTGGGGGCTAAGTGCAACGCCCTGATCAACGGCAAGTATTCGCCCGACATTGAGGACGTGCGGGCCGTGGCTCCGGCCATCCTGCGTCACCGCATCGTGCGCAATTTCAAGGCCGAAGCTGAAGGCGTGACGGTGGACCAGATTGTAACCGAACTTTTGTAGATCTGAGCAGGCAGCAGCGAGCTCGGCTACCGACCTCCGGCGCCAACCCCAGTACTAACTTCTCCCTTTTTGACCCTCATGGAAGTCCCAGGCTACTACGACAGCTTTCCCCGCAACCTGCACCTAGTGGACGACGCGTTGCGCGCCGGCCTCGACCTGCGCACCACGGCGCTGAATACTTCGTTGCCGCTGGAAATCTACGTGCTCAGCGAAGTGCTGAACCACGGCGGCGCCAGCTTCCAGCTCACCACCGACGGCCTGGCCCGCGTAGCCGAGTTCAAGCAGCAATACGAAGCCAGCTTCGACGCGGCCAACGCCATCATGCGCCGCCAGCTCGACGACGCGAAGGACTACATGAAAACCCCGGAAGGGCGCGTGCTGACTAAGGAAATGCTCATCCGCCGCCTGGAATTCTTCAACGAAGCCGCCCGCCAGATGAACGTGATGCGTACCCAGCAGTCCTTGGGCAGCCCGGCGCAGTACCGGCACCCCCACCTGCCGGAAGCCGCGCTGATATCGACGCTGCCCGCGCAGCGCTAAAGCACAAGTGGTGCCCCGACTCTGAGAGTCGGGGCACCACTTCATTTAAGTCGCTTCGTTTGGGAAGCCCGGGCTACGTGTAGCTTAAAAATAGTGGTGCCACGGCTTGGAGCCGTGGCACCACTATCGTTTTAGCCCAGGTGCTTCCACTCGTCCTGCTTGCGGATTTCGGCGTGGCCGTCCATGGCGTGCTCCAGCTTCAGCTCCCCTTCCGGCTCCTTTTTTAGGCTGCTGGGTACCTCGGCGCCGTGCGGTCCTTTCGAGTTGGTCACACCGCCGTCGACGAAGAACAGCGCGCCCGTCACGAAACTGGCTTCTTCGGAGGCCAGGAACAGGTACACGTTGGCAATTTCCTCGGGCGTGCCGCGGCGGCCCATCGGTGTGCCTTCCACCGTTTGTTTTTCCATCTTGGCCGACATCGGGCCGGTTTCCTTGTGCGTCCAGGCCGTGTCCACGGGGCCGGGGCACACGCAGTTGGCGCGCACGCCCTCTTTGGCCTGCTCCGTCGACACGCCCTTCATGAAAGCGTGGATGAAGGCCTTGGTGCCGCCGTAGGGCGTATTTTCCGGAATGCCCATCCACCCCGCCTCCGACCCGGCCGACACGATGTTGCCACGCGTCTTCTGCAGCTCCGGAATAGCCGCGCGGGTCATCATAAAGCAGGAATAGACGTTGTTTTTGATCATGTACTGAAACGCATCCACGGGGTACTTGTCGATGGTGGAAGTAGCCGGAAACACGCCCGCGTTGTTGATCAGGATGTCGAGCTGGCCGAACTCCTTGACGGCAAAGCGCACGCAGGCTTCGGCGTCTTCCTGCTTCGAAATGTCGCCGGTATACGCCAAGGCCCGGCCACCGGCTTGCTGAATTTCCGCCACGACCTCCTCCACCGGGTCTTCGGGAAAGCCGCACACGACCACGGCGGCGCCTTCCCGGGCAAATTTCTTGCTGATGGCCTCGCCGATGCCCGCGCCGCCGCCGGTCACAATGGCTACTTTGCCTGCTAATCGATTCATGGGGTGTAAGGTGTTTGGGGTTGGTAACTCCGGCCACGCGCTGTGGCACAGTGCACTCTGCAACGCGTCCCGCGCGGCGGGGTTACTGCCCTGCTCCCGCCCGCACCGCCTTTTTTATCATTTCGGCGCGACGGCGCGCAACCGTATGGCCCCGGCTTGCGTGTCCGAAAGAGCTGCTTATGTCCCTGTTGCCCATGCTTCCGCCGGCGCCGCTCCGCACGGCCCGCCTGCTGCTCCGCCCTTACGCCCCCGCCGACGCGCCGGACTTCTACGCGCTGCTCGCCGCTGAGGGGCCGCGCCTGGAACCGGCTTTTCCGCGCCGCGTGGCTGCCGTGCGCACCCTCGCCGACGCCGAGCGCACCCTCCAAACCTTTGCCGGACAGTGGGGCCAGCGCCGCCTGCTGGTCTGGGGCATCTGGCACCGCGCCAGCGGCCATTACCTCGGCGACATCAGCCTGCAGCCCGACACGCCCCGCATCCGCGGCGGCGAAATCGGCTACTACCTCGGCGCCGGCGCCGAGGGCCAGGGCTATGCCCGCGAAGCCCTGGGAGCCGTTGTCGACTTCGCATTCGCGCACCTCGGCACCCGCCTGCTCACCCTGCGCTGCCGCCCCGAAAATGTGCGCAGCCAGGCCACAGCCGTCGCGCTGGGCTTTCAGCGCACCGGCCCCGAAGAACCGGGCATCTGGCACTACGCGCTGCAGCGCACCGATTTTTTCTGAGGCCAGGATTGGAGGCCAAGAGTTATAGCTGCGGCGGCCCGCAACGAGCTATGTTAATCCGCTGTGTCCCTTAGTGGGGCCATCAGTCGCGCGTGAGGGTGGTCAGCCGAAACTCGCGGTTGAAGTTGATGTAGGTGCCGAAGGAAAATTCGATCTGCCGGTTGGTGAAGTCGTAGAACGGCTCAAAACGGGTGCTGAGCGTGAGCCCGTCGGTGAGGCGGTAGTCGCTGAACAGGCGCAGGATAAGCAAATGGCGGTTGCGCTCCGTGTAGTTGGGGTTGCGCACGGTGGCCGACACCGACTGGTACAGCGGCCCGCCCTGCGGTGCCACGAAACCGTTGCCCTGCCAGTAGCTGAGTTGGATCTTCGTGAAGCGCGTGTCGGCGCCCAGGTTCAGGTATAGGCCGGTGCCGTTCTTGTAAGGCAGTTCCCGCGTGAAGGAGTAGTCGTGGAAAAAGGTGCCGTAGGCATCGGCGTACCAGCTGTGCAGAAAAGAGCGGCCCACTTCCTTGCGGACGCGCAATCCGCTGGCCACGTTGAAGAGCGTCTGCAGCGGTGTTTCGATGGTGTCGAGCTGTCCGCCGCGGTGGGTGGCCAGAAACTGGAAGGGCACCCGCACCAGCCAGCCACTGGAGTCGCACACCACGGCCGCGTCGGCCACCAGCCCGCCGGCTATGCGCTCCTGAAAATCGCTGAAGCGGTATTGCTGCCGTTGCCAGTCCACCCAGGCATCCACGGCCCAGCGGCGCGTGGTGTACTGGTATTGCATGCCCTCCTCGAGCCGGTGAAGCATCACCCGCTCAAAATCGAACAGCGGCTCGATGTAGTTGTGGTTCAGGTGTCCTTCAATGTTGCCAAACAGGATGCGGTGCGGGCCCGTCTGGTAGATGGCCGTGAACAGGGGCTGCACTTGTCGCAGGCGCGGGTTGCCGTAGTCCTTGTAGAGAAAGATGCCTCCCTCCAGCCGTAGCTTGGGGCTGGGGAAGTACGCCAGCCGCGTAGCCAGTTGGGTGCCGTAGTAGGTGCGGCCCTCAAAAATCTTGTTGAAATATTCGTTATCCTTCGTGAAGAGGAAGGCCTGCACGGCCAGCCGCAACTGGTTGTCGTACTCGGGCCGCACCGGCGTGCGGTACTGAAACGCCCGGTTGTCGAGCTGCGCCCATGCTAACTGACTTGTAAAACCCAGAAGCCCAATAGCTAATAGTTTTAGCAAAGATTTTCTCATATATTTATTGCCCAACTGGCACAAAAACGAGGTCGGCTGCGTTAAAAAAAGCTGTCTGTAACGGACGCCAGCGCGGTTTTTCCGTTCTTGGCTTCCGGCACCGGCCGCATCGTCCAAAGCGACTTTCAAACCTACATCATATCTCCCCAACCCCAGCACACATGGCTGCTACCACTGACAAAACGGTGAACCAGAACGCCGAGAAACTGAAGGCGCTCCAGCTCACGATGGACAAGCTCGACAAGGCCTACGGCAAGGGCACCGTCATGAAGCTGAGCGACAACAAAGTGGGGGACATCCCCGCTATCAGCACCGGTTCGCTCGGGCTGGACATTGCCCTGGGCATCGGTGGCCTGCCCCGCGGCCGCGTCGTGGAAATCTACGGCCCGGAATCGTCGGGTAAGACTACGCTCACGATGCATGCCATTGCCGAAGCTCAGAAGAAGGGTGGCATCGCGGCCTTCATCGACGCCGAGCACGCCTTTGACCCGATCTATGCCCAGAAGCTCGGCATCGACACCGAAAACCTCATCATTTCGCAGCCCGACAACGGTGAGCAGGCCCTGGAAATCGCCGATCAGCTGATTTCCTCGGGTGCCATCGACATCATTGTTATCGACTCCGTGGCCGCGCTGGTGCCGAAAGGCGAACTGGAAGGCGACATGGGCGACTCGAAAGTGGGCCTGCACGCCCGCTTGATGTCGCAGGCGCTGCGCAAGCTCACCGGCACCATCAACAAAACCGGCTGCTTGTGCATTTTCATCAACCAGCTGCGCGAGAAAATCGGCGTGATGTTCGGCTCGCCCGAAACCACCACCGGTGGTAACGCCCTGAAGTTCTATGCCTCGGTTCGCCTCGACATCCGCCGCATCGGCCAGATCAAGGAGGACAAGGACAACGTGACCGGCAACCGCACCAAGGTGAAGGTGGTGAAGAACAAAGTCGCGCCGCCTTTCAAGGTGGTCGAGTTTGACATCATCTACGGCGAGGGCATCTCGAAAGTCGGCGAAATCCTCGACCTGGCTACCGATATGGGCATTATCGCCAAATCGGGCTCGTGGTTCTCGTACAACGGCAACCGCCTGGGCCAAGGCCGCGAAGGCGTGAAAACCATCCTGCAGGACAACCCCGAGCTGGCCGACGAAATCGAAGCCAAGGTGCGACAGATGGCCAAGGGTGAGCCCGAAGCCGTAGCCGCCGCCATTCCGGTGGACATGAGCGGTCCGGAAGACGGCGAAGACACGCTCTAAGCCCCACTGCTTTTCGTAAAAGCCCGCTGCACGTTGTGCGCTTGTCCTTACCCAAAACTTGAGAAGCGCCGGCCGGTAGGTCGGCGCTTCTGCTTTACCGAT
>NZ_BAAGRA010000009.1:0-1453 GCF_054783195.1 Hymenobacter coalescens
CGTGGCTAAGCTCGACGCTGGTGGCAACTGGCTGTGGGCCCGCCGCGCTGGCGGCACTAGCGAGGACTACCTGATGGGCCTGACGCTGGTGGGCAACACTTTGTATGCCTGCGGCTCCTTCGAAAGCGTCACCGCCGATTTCGGCCCGACCACCCTGACCAACGCCTATACCCGCCAAGGCGGCCTGTCCGACATTTTTGTGGCGCAACTTGATGCTACCAGTGGCCTATGGACAAACGCCTGGCGCGCCGGCGGCTTGGAAAACGATGATGCCTACGCCCTCGCGGCCGACGCGGCGGGCAACCTTTACCTGACCGGCAACTATACCGGCACCTCCTCGGCATTTGGGCCGGTGACGCTGAGCTCCGCCACGCGGTCGGATAAGCCTTTCGTGGCCAAGTTTCACCCCGTGCGCGGCTGGCGCTGGGCCGTGGCGGGCGACATCGGCACCAGCACCCGCGGTGGGGGCAACGGCTCGGCCCTGGCCGTGGACGGGCAGGGTAATGCCACTATAGCCGGCGGCTTCAACGCTCCCAGCCTGCGCTTGGGCGCGGCCACGCTCTACGCCACCGGCCCGGCCGACAACGACGGCTACCTGCCCAGCGACGCCTTCGTGGCCCAGCTCGACTCGGCCGGCGTCTGGCGCTGGGCCGTGCAGACCAGCGGCCCGGGCAGCGACGGGGCCGGCGCCGTGGCCGTCGACGGCCTGGGCAACGTCACCGCCGCCGTGGCCTTCCGCAGCACGACTGCCTTCGGCCCCACCCAGCTCAGCAGCAGCGGCGGCACCAACCTGGCCCTGGTGCGCCTCGGCCCCGCCGGCGCCTGGAGCTGGGTACGGCAAAGCGACGGACGCAGCGGCAAGCTGGTGGACAACGGAGCCGGGTACTTCCACCTCGCCGGCACGTTCGGCCCGACGCCGGCCGGCTTCGGCCCGTTCACACTGGCGCCCAACCCGTTGGTGCCCTCCACCACCGTGCTCGGCACCGGCTTTCTGGCCCGGCTCAGCGCCGGCCCGCTGGCCGCTGCTTCGCCCAAAGCTGCCCCCGCCTGGGCCGTGTACCCCAACCCGGCCCGCGCCTACGTGGACGTCAGCGGCCTGCCTGCCCAGATGCCGGTGGCAGTGCTCGACGCGCTGGGCCGGCGTGTTACTACAGGCCTGATGCCCGCGCAAGGTGCGCTGCGCCTGGCTTTGCCGCCGGCGCTGCCCGCCGGTTTCTACCTGGTGCGCAGCGGGGCACAAAGCCAGCGCCTGCTGGTGGAGTAAACGCCGCTATCCTTCCATTCTGTATTCATCCCGATGGCACACGTCTTCCGCTTGATTGTCTGCTTACTGCTGGTGGCGCTGGCCTCTACTGGAGCGCTGGCCCAGGCCCCGGTGTTCGACCGCGCGCAGGTGGTGGGCGCCGCCCCCGCCGGCAACGGCAACAGCACCGTGACGGCCCTGGCCCTGGAC